>WYAZ01000139.1 GCA_011526105.1 Deltaproteobacteria bacterium
CCCATCTCGGCCTTCACGAGGTGGCCGAGGGTGTCGAAGCTCTTGCGCATGTCGGTCGGCGTGGTCGAGCAGTAGACCTTCACGCGCCGGGTGACGCCCGGGATCAACGGAGCCTCTCGAGGATCGCAATGGCGTCATCGATGCAGAGGCCTTCGATGCGGAAGCCGTCAGGGGTGATGACCAACGCTTGCGAGGCCGGTGGCTCCGCGACGACCGCCGGCGCAGAAGACGGATCGACCAGTCGAACGCGTCGAAGCCTCGGAGCGACCCGCGGGTGCTGCTTCATCCAAAGCCGAAGCGAACTCTCGAGGACGTCGAGCTTCGCGGCCGAGGCCCCCAGGCCCAAACCCGAGGCGGACAGCTCGTGCCCCTTGGCGGCAATGCGGGCCTTGTCTGCGGTGGTGAAGTGGCGTCGAGGACGGCGAGGCAGCTGCATCGAACCGCGAGTATGGGGCGATCAGGTCGGCGTCCAGTCCTGCCAGGGCGAACACGTACCTTGAACTCAAAAGGGCACGAACACACAAACGGAGACGTTTCGGCCGGTTGCAGCAAAAACCGTCGTGATCCCGGAGAGTTCAAGTTCCACCCCGTTCCGGTTCGTTCCGTCTGGTTCCGCCGCTAGCCGCGAAGTCATGACACCAATGCGACACCAGATTTGGGGTCGAGCCTTGTAGAAAGGGGCGGACCTTTGACCGTCTGGGAAGGACGCCTAGCACTCGCGAAGGTCAGCGAGGAGTTCGGGTTCGCTAAGGGCCTGGCGGACGACGGCGAGGGTAGCCTCGCGCAGGAACGCGAGCGCTCGGTCCGCGCCATGAAGCGTCGAAAGGTCGCCTGAGGAAAAGTCTGCGTTTGAGCCGTGAGCGATCTTGCTCCTATACGAGTACAGCTTGCCCCAAACTGTGTCGGTGCTTGCGTTCCCAAACACGCCGTACGGCAGCTCCCTCGGGAATCGCCTATTTAGCAGTGCCATTTTCTTTTTCACCTGCCGTGTAATCGAATCATATGGGTCGCCGTCTTTTGGCGAGTGAGTCACTAGGGCCTCAAGAATTGCGAAGTAGCTTAGATACCGCATCGGTGATTTCGGGGGCAGGGCCTTGACGTCCTTGAGCCCTACGAACAACGGCTCCAGGTTCAATACGCTGTGGTCGTGCTTCTCGATCTGAGAGCAAAGCCCATGTATTTCGATGAGATCCTTGACCGTCACGGTCTTGAAGAACGTGGCGTCCTGATACTCCACCGACTGGTAGAGCTGAAACAAGCTTGCCAGCTTGTATCCCTGCGCCGCCCAGTTCTTCTCGTTGGGGTGGAGAAACCAGAGCGAAATCTCCAGCCCGAGGGGGTGGAGCGAAAGCGCCGTCTCGAGTTTCGACAGCTGTGCGTACCGGTCTGTGAAGTTCACGACGTAGTAGCGCCAGTCACTCTCCTCTAGGAGCTCGAGCGCGCCGCCTGCATGCGGCCATCTAATCTCGTAGATCCAGCGGCCTTTGTCCGGCGAGAGTTGCGAAAGCGCGCGGCGGATCATGTCCGCTTCCTCGCTCGACGCACGCCGCAGGTCGTAGCCAGAACAGATCTCTTTCGATTCGAAGTCCGCCAGCTGACCCACATTTGCGAGAAAGATGAAGCCGCTCGACTGCAAGAGTCCCGGCGGCGATACATGGGTTGGAGCCGGCCCTTCCTTTCCAGGTTCATCGTCCGTCACTGCACTATGCCCTTTTCTCTTCCATCTCCAATTCGTTCTTGGTTATGAAGTCAAGGAAGGCCTGGCCCTCTTCGGTCAGTCTGTAGGAGGCCGAACCGTGAGTTTCGAGGTTGGCCGGGCCTTCGATTCTTGGGTTTGACGCTGATGCGGTGCTCATGGCGGGCAGATTGGGCATTTCCAGTAGAAGCCATCCGGCCTGTCAGGATGGACCGCGTTATCAAGGCTGCCCTTCTCTCCACCGAACCGGTGATAGTCGCGGCACTCCTGCTCGAATGCAACCTTCTCGGAACTGGCATACTGGAATGTGAAGTGCTCGTACTCTCCCACATGGTCCAGGAGGCGCTCATTCAGATCAGTGTCTGATCTCCCGACGTACTTCACCACCAGCGCGCCCTTTTGGTTGAGGTGGCCCAGGAGGTAGTTACCGATCGCGGGTTGCACGTTCGAGTTCACCTGTAGCACGGTTAGTTGTAGTGCGGTCGGGTAGGCCATGAATCACCCCTGTGTGGCTCCAAAGATAGGTTAGAGTCTGCCGCGCGACCCTAGCATGACCACGCGGCTGGGCAAATATGGCGCGTGTCTTCGTCGTTTGGTGGCCCGACCCTAGTCCGCGGTGAGCGCCGTCAGGTAGCCCACGAAAGCTGAGCAGAGGACGAGCATGAGTCGAGCATCCGCTTGCGTTACATTCGACTTGTCCTTCATCGCGTGCCGAATCCCGTCCGCGTCGCTCGTGTATCCGTAGATCTTGGAGAGTCCGTCCTCTAGTGCGGGATGCAGCGTCTTCGCGCGCCCCAGGACCCTGAGCGCCTCTCCGAGCGTTGCCGAGTCCTTGCCCGTGATCTTCCTCGCCATGGCTTCGACCGCGCTAACGCTCTCTTTTATTGAATTTCGATAGTCTGGCTTCTCTCGCTCAGCGAAGCAAACCAGCGCCGCCTCCAGGTGCATTCGGACCGGATCGGGCACGGTGGCGTCTAGTGCCTCCTCTACCGCGGTGATCTCCTGCTCGGACGTAATCTCGACAATCATCCCGTGGACAAACCGATACGCGGCGTTCTCGTCCTCGAGCATTACGTTCACTGCGGCGACGAGTGGCTCTCTCCAGTACTCCGGGGCGTGCTCAGCGACAAACTCGACGAACTCGTAGACTTGGTACCACTCGGATTCAAAGAACCGCGCGCGTATGGCCTTGTAGCACTGCAACCACATTCCGGGAATTGTGTCCGTGGGCTCCTTGAAGTAGTCCGCCCAAATCTGTTCCACAAGGCCGTGCATGTTCGAGCCGGCTGTGCGCTCGTGGTACCCGACCACCTTGTAGTGGTTCCAGAGGTGGCTTGAAAGACAATTCCAGAGCGAGTTTCGGAGGTGCTGGTCCATGCTTTCTCGCTGCGCAATCTTCACCGCGGGCGCCAGCCCCAGTCGCTGTGAGAAGCTCTGTCTACCTGGTCGGCGGCTCATCACTCCCGAAAGAGATCGCGTCACCGTGTATGTCAAGTCGGAGTGCTTTTGTTTTGTTCGTCGACGGGGGTAGAAGGCCAGTTTCTCGGCGCGACTTGTCGGCGAACTAGGGCGAAAAGAATCGGACTAGCAGCTAGCCCCGGCTGAGAACCGACTTCACGCTGAAACCAACCGCATTCAGGGCCCGGCGACGCTTCCGGCTGATCTTGGGCTTGGCCGGCTTAGCTTCGGACGTCACCGGCTCGGGCTTCGCAGTCTTCACCTTGGTTGCTTTGGGCTTCACCGATGCGGGCTTAGATGCTGGCTTTGACCCAGCCGCCGACGCTTTGAGCAGCATTGCCGAGATCGCAGCTTGGACCGCTCGGAGCTCCGTCCTAATCTCGGCCAGCTTGGCGTGATCGATCGCTGGAGCCGCAACACTCGGAGCCGATGGAGCCGCTGGAGTCGCACTAGGACGCGGACCGCTCATGGTGTTGCTCGGGACACTCACGGTATCAGCATGGACTCTCGGCAATCCAACCAGGCGACGCCGGTCATTGGCCCGTTCAGCCGCGCAAGTCAGACGAAGTGCCGCAGCCGCCAATACCTCATCCTTCTCAGTCTGATCGGTGCTTCGGTCTAGCTGTGACTTGAGCGACTGGAGCGATTGTCTAGCCGCCGTAGCCTTCACGATGCGCGAGAGCTCCGCCAGACTCTCTTGGTACTCGACTTCAGCGGCAACACGCTCTTCACGTTCCCTCTCACGACGTTCGCGCTGTGCCTTCGACCGGTTGATACGTTCCTGTTCCTTGGTCATCTCATCATTCCGTTCTGGGTCCGTTGGTGGCTGTGTGCGGCTAGAGCTCGTCGGAGTCGTCGGAGTCGTCTTCTTCATCCCGCTCAAATTCGGCGAGCAACTGATCGACGTCGTCACCGCGCTGGAGTTCCGAGTCTGGTTCGATCGGGCTCTCGCGCAACTTCTCCAAGATCTGCTCGAAGCTCGAGGCCGATGCGTGATCGCGAAGCTCGGGGATCAATCGAGCTTCCAACCCACGGCGCTTCTGCTCCAAGAACTCGGCAGTACGCCGGGCAACATAGGCTTCGGGATCGTCGAGCCCCGCAATGATTCGGAGTTGCTCGGTCTGCGTAGCTGCGAGGGTGATACCCAAGATCTGAGCCCTGATCAAAGCCTGCTGCGCCATCGCTCGGTGCGCCGCGTCTTCATCCAACTGCCGACCGGCGACGTTGCTCCACCTGTGGGCCAAGGTCTGGATCATCGACTCCAAAGCTTGATGCTCGGAGCGTTCGGCACTGCGCAGCCGTTGGATCTCTCGGGCTGCCTTGATGCTCGCTGGGTCACTCGCGCCAATGGGTGCTCGGGGCAAAGCGGTTTCTTCCGCGTCAACGGTCAGAACGGTCATTGCACGGCGATCATAAGTGACGATGCGCTGATCTGGACGCAACGCGCTTAGCTCCAGCAAACGCATGATCTCGCGTTCGTCGTTGGTGTAGGGCACCTTTGCCGGGCTGGCGTCCTGCAAGATCGATTCGAGCGCGGCTTCGTGTCGAGCTTTGATCTGTGCCTCTTGCTCGTCCAGGGCTTGAAGATTCATCCGGACGTTGGCGGCTCGTCGGAGTCTGTTCAAGTCGCGGTGTCCGTCTTGACCACGTCGGGCGTACTCGGCTTCGAGTTCCGGCGTGATCTCGACGAGTCCCAAGTCTGCGGTCTGCTCGATAACGCGCTCGAATTCTCGGCGTTGCTCTTGGATCTTGGAGAGCTCGATCCCTTGCTCGTACAACGCTTGCTGAAAGCGGTTGTAGACGGAGCGAAGCATTTGCTCGGGGCTCTTCCTACCTCCGGCCGAGACGCCAAGGTTGATCGATTCGTGAACCCAAATATCGAGGGGTGCGTTGGTTGCGACTGACATGGTGCGAGCTCCTTAGATCGACTCGATGGCGAGCCGGGTTAGATGTTGCAAGACAGGTTGACGAGAGACGGAGACGAGTCGGCCCAGCGATCTGGTTTTTCCACGGAGAAGGGGTTGATTGACCCAGGCCGCTGGGCCGACTCGAGGCTTGATGTGGTGTAGGCGTGCAGTAGACGGGCCCCAGCCCCAACGACCGAAGCTCGGAGAAACCAAAGACGCTTTTGATCGCTGGGGCCGGGGGACATCGTCGAGCCGATCGCAGCCGAAAGGAGACAGCCACGATCAGAGGGTGAGTGGATCAACCGAGGAGCTCCTCGTGCAGGTCGACACGAAAGCCGTAGTTGTTTTTCAAGTACGACGCGAAGGCCGGGAGGTCGCCCTGGTCAACGCGAACCTCCGGGCCCCGAGCCCTCTCCACGACGATCGCTCGTAGATCGCCGAGACGAATCGCGCTCTCGATGACGGATCGCGGGAGACCCAGCTTTCGACTCGCGGTCTCGACGGTGACGAAGAGTTGCGGGGTGTAGTTTCGGGCTCGTGGCTTCTGCCGCCGGCCGAGGAGTTCTTCGAGGAGTGTCGGGCTGGGTTTCGAGTCGATGGCGGGATATTTGTTGGGCTTCATTTGTCAAGACGCATACTAGGCCTTGTCTGACCGGGTGTCAAGCAGGCTGGCACGAGTCTTGCTAGAGACACGATAAGTGGCCGATACGCCATAGCTTTTTGCGCTGCACAAAAGTCCTCAGATATCTACATGGCTCTGGCCGTAGGATCCCCACGATATTCGAGGGGGTGGCTCACCTGATTTCAATGGGTTACGAGTAGGGGGTGAGTACTAGATCTTGCGTTCTAGGCTCATGGATAACCACATGCCTACATGGGGTTATATCAAGTCGCAACGGGGGCATGGCGCCGAACTCGTGGTTCGCTCAGCGGCGACCCCCGCGGAATGGGAGCTACGCGTTGACTGGGGCAGACCACAGCCTACGCTCAGCCGATGAGGGACTCGGACATCGATGAGCGGGCGCCGAAAGAGGCTGAGAGAGTCTTTCTCGCTTGGCTGAAATCGCTAGGCTTCGTCGACGTCGGGGAAGAGATCCTAGTGCGCGCCTTTGATGCTTCGGTCGTTTTGATTCGGGTCGGCGCCGACGCAGTATGCGCGGACATGGTCGTCGCCCCCGGTTGTGGTGTAGACGACGAGCCTGAGCGCTGGATCTACGAGGGTCCGGACCGATTCGACCAGGCGACCAACCTCGTCCGCGGCGTCCTGAGGAGTGGCTGGTACGAGCAGGAGAAGGCGTTTCTAGACGCCTTGGCAGCGCTGCGCTTCACCCCGAACGAGGAGGGCGACTGGATCCGTATCGTTGGCGACGTGAGGATCTCGGCCTCCACCAGCTTCGATACCGTGGAAGTCGGTGCGAGCCCCGTTACCGGCTCGAGCAGCGCCCCGCCCCGCGGTTTCGAGGGCCCAACGCGGTTTGAAGACGGGATTGCGCACGTCCGAAGTCTAGTCGCGCACGCGGCTCCGTAGCCCCGCAGTTTGGCCCCGGCCATGGCCTGGCGAAGCTTAGACACAGCACGCGGGCCCAAAGCGGCCCGATCTCGACCTAGAAACTCACACGGCTTCAGCTAGACACGAACTCGAACCCGGAAGACGGACGGCCGGACGATCGTTGCCCTGAACGTTACCCTCGTTACCCTCGTTACCCGTGGGTGACGTTGGGTGCGTTTCAATCGTTACCCTCGTTGCCATGTCCTTAAGGACTGGCACGGTAACGTTTCCGGGTGACGTTGAGAGCTGAGCTCCACGAGACCGAAGCGAGCCGGAGGCGAGCTAGCGCAGGTAGCTGTGTCTAGCTCATGGCTGCCGTGCGCAGTGCCTCACGTTGTGGCGCGCGCATGAATCCTGCCGCTATAGATTGTGCTTTTTGGCGTCGAGAGAGTTGACACGTTGATCCCTCCGGGGGCTCGTATGGTGTCCGTCAGGATCCAAGTTGCCTCCGGCTCCGGGCGTGGCCAAGCGCTCGGAGCACCTCCTCTTGGCCGAGGATGGGAGACGACATTACCGACCCGACGGAGGCAACCATGAGCGGTTCCGCTCTTCCGATCGACGCACCAACCCCTTTTATTGAACTCTCGGCAGCTGAGGCTCTCGCGTTTGCTGCGCAGTGTGCAGCCGAGCTTGCTAATGGTCTCGAGGAACTCCAACACGACCCCGAGACGATCGAGTTAGACCTTCGATTCGCTGAAGACTGCGCACAACGGGCGAGAGCGCACCGAAACCGCGCGGCTAAATGTCGCCGACAACTCTTCGAACACCAGCGACGCGCGCGCATTCAAGCGATCAGACCCCGACTCGCCAGACCTGCGACGGTTCGATCGGTTCACGGTCACTCGAATCAGCGTGCAGCTAGATCAGCGGTTCGATCGGCTTCACCGGCAAGCGCGTCAGCTTCATCGGATGGACCGTCAGACCCACCAAGTAGATCCCGCCTTAGTCTCGATCGTCTTCTGACCGCCGCACAGATTCGCGAGCTCGCTGACAGCTCCAAGCGTGGGGGTGTGCGATGACCCGTCGCAAGCCGAAGTCGATCGAACAAGATCGCCCCGCACTCGCAGTCGTTTCGAACGAGACAACCGCCCCGGTCGATGATGGCGCCAATGCCTTCAATCTCTTCGAGGTACTTGGACCGAGGCCGTTGGTTCCCATCGACACACCAGACGGTCCCGAAGCTAACAGAACAATCCTCGACCAAGCGATCGAGCGCTTGCATGTGCGAGTGGCTGAGCTCACCCCGGAGCTTCAGAAGGCAAAGGACGACCCGCGTCGTATCGAGGAGCTTTCCGAGGAGCTCAAGAGGATCGACCACGACTTGCTTCGACTCGAAGCCGCGCGTGACGACGACAAACCGCTAGCGACTGAAACCAACGGGGCGAGTATCACCCTCGGCAGTGTTGATCACGGCAAGCCGCAGCCGATCAACTGGATCGATGAGAACTGGTGGCACTACGGCGGTACGTTCGTCTTTGGCGGAGCCCCCGGATCAGGAAAGACAACGTTATCTGCCGCGCTGGGAGCACGTCTTTCGAGGGGCCTTGCGGGGTTCACAGATGCGCGTCTGAAGGATGGCCCTGCTGTCGTGCTCTTCTTCTCCCAAGAGGAGCATTTCACAAACCGATTCTTGCCCAAGTTTGTGCGAGCCGGCGGGGATCCGACCCGACTCCGAGAGTTGAGAGACGTTCAAGGCCTCTTTCCGGCACTGACACCGGCACTCAAGAAAACGGTCGCCCTGGTTCGTGTCCTCTATGGCCCCAAGACTCCCGTGTTCGCGATCCTGGATACCGCCGCAGCGTTGATCGACGCAGACCTAAACAAGGATCAGGAGACGCGAAAGGCCCTGACTGATCTGGCCGTCCTGGTCATGAACGACGACCTGCTAACGGTCGCTCTCGTTAGTCACACGAGCAAGGTCAAAGAGGCCTTCGGCCAGAATGCGATCTCCGGTTCGGCTGGTGGGCTTGTGGCTGTGGTTCGCAATGTGTGGGTGGCTGGGGTGGCGTCGCATCCGATCAAAGATGCGAATGTACCCGGAGAGACTGACGATCAGCCAGCGTTCGATCGCGCGCTTGGTCTCGTCAAAAGCAGCAACGGAGATGACGATCAACCCGTTCGTCTCTTTCGTATCGAGCACGTCCCGGAATCGGAGGCACTTCCCGCCGGTTCGCGAGCCGTTATCGGTCCGGTGTGTCCCGACCAAGATCGACTGTCGGTCTCGTCATTTCGGAAGCGCGGAAAAAGACGCGGAGGGGAGAGAGGGACCGCAGCTGTCCAAGCTGTATCGCTCGAGGATGCAGTATTGGAAGCGATCGACGGCGGGGCGGACACAAAGGAGTTGATCGCGTCGCACGTCAACGCACGCCAACTTCCGGGGCTGCCTAGGATCGAGAAGCCCAGGACCTCGAAGCCGCTCACGAGGGCAATCGAGTCGTTGAAGGATGCCGGGCAGATCGTCGACCCCGGGAACGGACCTGCAAAGCGCTACAGCCTTGCGGCTGTCGCCCCCACCGAAACCGAGGTCGAAGCGACGCGCGAAGATCAAGGGGGTGTCCGATGACCGAGCCTCTCATTCACAACCCGGACGAAGTTGCCGAAATGCTTAAGCTCGATCGCAAGACGGTCTATGAGGGGCTGAAGCGTGGAGAGATCCCCGGTCGGCGCGTAGGTCGACGGTGGATCATTCCGCATGCGGCTCTGATAGAGTGGCTCTCGCTGCAACCGGCGAACGTTCCCGAGAAGCGGAGACGATGATGTCGGTTCACAAAAGGGAGGGCCGCGGAGGTTGGTTCGTTGATTTTGTCTTCGAGCACGCCGACGGCCGAAAAGAACGAGTGAGGAAACGGAGTCCGGGAAGCACGAGACGCGACGCTGAGGAATTCGAGCGTTTGTTGCGTGCCGATATGCTGAGGCCCGAGCGAGCTATGCGAAGGGAGGTTCCGACGTTGAACGTGTTTGCCGAAGAGTTCGATCGAGCGCACACGGCGACGCGGAAGCATGCGACGCATGGCACGTATCGAAGCACGATCAAGGTTCACTTGATCCCGGCATTTGGCTCGAAGCGATTGGATCAGATTGGCGAAAGAGAGATCGATGCGTTTGCCGCTCGGTTGCTTGGGACCGGGCGGTCAGCGAAGACGGTGAAGAACACGTTGGGGGTCTTGTCGAAAATGCTTCGGCTAGCAAATAGGTGGGGGTACCTCGACCGAGTTCCGGTGTTCAGCTACCCGAAGGTGCCGAAGTCGAGCTTTCGTGTTCTCTCCGAAGACGAGATCGCGCGGGTTCTCGATGCAGCGGGACCGTACTGGTACGGACCGATTCTCTTCGGGCTGATGACGGGATGTCGCGTGGGCGAGATCCTGGCGTTGACCTGGGAACAAGTGGACCTAGCTCGGGGCGTGGTCCGAATTGATCGGGCCGTCTATCGCGGGGTGATTGGTCTGCCGAAGCACGACAAGACGCGGGAGATTGAGCTCAATGCCACGCTCTCCGCTCGGCTTGCGAGCAATCGGCCGGCGAAGGCTCGAGGCCTAGTGTTTCGTAGGCGCGACGGAGACGAGTGCGCAGAACCTCGGTTGATCCAAAAGGCTGACGTTGGCTTGCGGCGTGTGGCAAAGCGGGCAGGGGTTGAGGCCTTCGGCTGGCACGTCCTGCGGCACACGTTCGCGTCGCGGCTGGTGTCGGCTGGGGTCCCGCTCCAAGCTGTTCAGGAGCTCCTAGGTCATGCGCAGATCGCGGAGACGATGCGATACGCCCACCTGGCCCCCCGGGTGAAGCGTCAGGCAGTGCGGGTTCTAGACGGGCTGCATGACGCCAATGCGACACCAGAGCGATCCGGTGTTGCGAAGTAGCTGGAAGTAGAAGGGAAAAAGTGGCGGGGTGGACGGGACTTGAACCCGCGGCCTCCGGCGTGACAGGCCGGCGTTATAACCAACTTAACTACCACCCCGCAGTGCCCCGCTAACTAATGAGGCCTCGGAAAGCTGTCAATCGGAATCGACGCTTGGCCCACGCGCACACACCGGCGCCTCAGCCGCCGAGCCGCAGCCCTACGGGCAGACCCTCGCCAAAGGCCTGACGCTCAGACGCCTCGTCAAAGGCGACCACCTCGTCGAGCGGTCGGAGCAGCTCCGGATTCACCCCTCGCCCTTCGAGAAAGGTGCGGACCTTCGCCCGCACCGAGTCGTCGAGGTCGAGCTGCCGATCTCCGGATCTCCGACTCAAGGCGATCAGAGTGGACGCGAGGTCCTCATCCTTGCCGAGCTTCTTCATGCTCATGAGCTGGTCGACCCACTCGCTCACCGTGCCGGGCCTGACGGTGACCTCTTTGGGGCCATAGAGGAGCTGACGCGCACCGATGCGTCCGAGCGCCCACCCCGCACCCTTGGGCGCTTGGCCGCTCTCCATCAGCTCGACCAGGGCCTGGCCGAGCTGGGCGCGGCTCTTCGCCGAGAGGAGCTCGAGCGACGCGGCGCAACGCCACATCTCGGCCGCCTCCTGGCTCTTGGCGCGTGGGGGTCTCCGCCGCGCGCGCTTCTCGAGCGCGGGGATGAGAAGCGGAAAGAGCATCGACGAGAGCTCTTCTTGGTGCCCGCGGCCGAGACCGGAGGCCACGCGGCGCCAAAGGATCCACCAGTTGAGCTCGCTCTGATCTCGCCCTGGAAAGACGAGACCACCGGCGTGAATGCGCCAGAGCTGCTTCACGCGCCAGTCGTCGAGCGCGAAACCTCGACCCGGCCGAAGAAAGAAACCCACGAGATTGAGCCAGCGCGCTTCGAGCTCCGCGGACAGCGTGCGACGCTCCCAAAGATCGATGAGCACTTCGGCGAGCGAACGCAAGGCGGCGAGCGGGATCTCGTTTCGGCCGAGCTCCAGCGCGGCCTCGAGGCGCTTCATGACCTGATCGGGATCGGGACGCGGCGGTTCGAGGGCGAACGTCGCCTGCAGCTCGGCCTTCGCGGCCTCGAGCTTCGATTCTTCCAGCTCGCCTCCCGCTACCGGTGCCTGCACCCCAGGCCCCGCGCTTCGGGACTCGGCGCGCAGATCGAACTCGAGCTTGAACCGCGCGCCGCTCATCTTCGAGAAACACGACAGCTCGAGGGTGCCCACCTCGGTGCGCTTCGCTTGAAGGCGGACCGGCAAGGTGGTGCCGGCCTTCTGCTTGCCAAACTTCACCACCGTCTCGAGCGGCGGCAGAGCGACGACCTCGGCCGCGTCGAGCTCGTGCAGCGTACCCACCGCGTGCTGCGCGGGGCCGGTGGAGCTATAGATCGGAAACGAGACCGGCCGGTTCGTGACGAGCTCAAACTCGCGTTCACCGACCTCGACCTCTTGACCGTCTTGCATGCCCTTTGGCGCGACACAGAGCAAAGTGAGCTTGTCCTCGGCCTCCTCGGTGCGCTTCTCACTCGACAGCGCGAGATAGAAGGCTCTCGGTGAGCCGCCGCCCACGCGGAGCCCGCGCCCTTCGCGCACCAAGCCGAAGTACGCGGCACCGCGCGCCACCGCGAGCTCGAGGCTGCGCCCGCCTTCGTCGTAGATGAGCGCAGCGGGATCCTTGTGTTCGGGGCGGCCGGAAGCCCGCAGCCACTCACCCAGGCTCTCGCTGATTCGATCGCGCAGCATCGCCGGCTTGAGCGCGCCGCCGTTGTAGAGCACGCGGTCGACCCGCGCGACCGGCTCGCCTTCACCCTTGTGCCGCAAGAGAAACGCGGCGAGGTGCCGAGTGATGGCGGGCTCGCTCGCATAGGGCAGGCCGTACTCCGCGAAGCCCCCACGGGGTTGAGCCCGAGGCATCGCTTCTGCCCCGGGGGGGAGCCGCGGGAAGTAGCCCTCCACGATCACGGTCTCGAGCTGCGCCCGCGTGAGCTCGGCCTTCATCTGTCCGCCGATGAGCTTGCTGCCGCGGCCAGCGAGGACCACCGGAATACTCTCGCGCGTGGGGTCGGAAAACAGCGCCTCTTTTGCGAGGCGGCACTCGAGCCGAAGCTCGGCCCAGCCCTCCGCGTCGAGCCGCTTCTTGCCGGCGGTGAGCGCCGGTTCGAGCGCGTGCGCGAGTGCGAGGTCCATGTTGTCGCCGCCGAGCAGCAGATGATCCCCCACCGCGCTCCGCGAGAACCCGAGCGGACCGCCCGCCTCCTTGGGGGCTGAGACCTCGATCATCGTGAAGTCGGTGGTGCCGCCGCCGACGTCGGCGATCAGCACGCGCTCGCCGCCCGAGAGTCCGGTCGCTGCCGCCGTGCCTCCGGTCTTGGCGACGAAGGCATAAAACGCCGCCAGGGGCTCCTCGATGAGGGTGACCGCGGGATAGCCGGCGCGCTTGGCGGCCTCGAGCGTGAGCTGCCGTGCGACCTCATCAAAGGACGCAGGCACGGTCAGGATGATGCGCTGCGCTTCGAAGCGCGCGCCTTCGTCGCCGCTCGCCTTCTCGTGATTCCAGGCCTCGCGCAGATGCGACAGGTACGCGGCCGAGGCATCGACCGGGGAGAGCTTGGGGATCTCATCGGGCGCGTGCCACGGCAAGATCGCCGAGTTTCGATTGACGCCGCCGTGACAGAGCCAGCTCTTGGCGGAGTCGATGAAGCGAATCGGCGTCTTCGCGCCGAGCTTCTTCGCCCCTTCACCGATGATCGTGCGTCGCTCGGGCTTCGAAGCCGGCGCCGCCCAGGGCAAGCGGTCTTCTTCGCCCGGCCACTCGAAGCTCGCGAGCTGATAGATGGACGAGGAGAGCAGCATACGCGACTGCACGTCACCAGGCCCGATGAGCTGCGGCACCGCGAGCTCACGCAGCTCGGGCGACCTCGAAGGATGGACCTCCGAGAGCTCCGCGTAGGCGAGGGCGGAGTTGCTGGTCCCGAGATCGATGCCGATCACGAAGCGCACGAAGAACTCCGAGTCACGAAGGCACGCGCTCGCGCACGTCGAAAGAGAGTGGGAAGCGCTGTTTGCCGTCCGTGCTCACCGACTCGACGCGCACCGTACCGACCTCGGTGATCTTCACCTCGAGGCGCACCGGAACGACCGTGCCGGCGGCGCGCTCGCCGGGCGGCAAGGTGAGCGACAAGGGCGCGGTCTCTTCGAGCACATCGGGCCAGTCGTACTCCGACAGCACCGTTCCCAGCCGGTCTTCGGGGCGCTGGCTGGAGGAGAAGAGCCGAAACTCGACCGGCTGACCTACCACGAGCCCGAGCTCGAGCCCCGGGACCTTGGACTCCGTGCCCTCTTCGACGCCCATGGGCACGACGCAGAGCGCTTTGATCGGTCGTTTCACGCCCGGCACGGCCGGGGCCGCGGACTCGATGCCCACGTAGTAGGCGCGCGCGGTGGCGCTCTTGATGCGAATGCCTCGGCCGTCTTTGGTGGCGCCGTAGTAAGCGGCCCCTCGGGCGACCGCGAGGTCATAGTCGGCTTCTTCGAGCAGCCGCGGCGTTGAGCCCCAGCTCTGCAGCACCGACATGAGCCGCTCCCTCATGACCGGGCTGTTCATGACCCCGCCGTTGAGCAGCACGTGCGTAGGCAAAGGTGCGTCCGCGTTCCGCGCGAGAAACGCCGCGAGGTGCCGGGTGATGCCGGCGTCTTGGGCAAACGGGAGCCCGAGCTCCAAGAAGCCCGTGCGTGCCCGCTCGATGGGCTTCGCGCTTCGCTCGCACGACGGGAAGAAGCCGTCGAGGAGCACGGTCTTCACTTCGCTCGCGAGCAGCTCGGTCTCCAGTTTCCCGCCGATGAGCTTGCTGCCCCGGCCGAGCAGCGTGATGGCGGCGCGTTCTTCGTCCGGGTGCGTGAGCAGGTGTTCCTTCGCCGCCCGCGCCGCGGCGACGAGCTGCCGGTCTTGGCCGGCGTCGAGCTTCTTGCCCGCACCCCGAAGCTTTTCGGCCGCGACGTGGGCGAGCGCGAGGTCCATGTTGTCTCCGCCGAGCAGGATGTGGTCCCCCACCGCCACCCGCTCGAGCGCGAGACCGCCGTCTTTGTTGGTGACCTCGATGAGCGAGAAGTCCGTGGTGCCGCCGCCGACGTCGGAGACCAACACCCGATCGCCGGGCTGGAGCACCGTGCGCCAGCCCTCCTTGACCGCGTCGAGCCAGGCGTAGAACGCCGCTTGGGGTTCTTCGAGCAGAGAGATGTCGCGGAGCCCTGCGCCTTCGGCCGCTTCGAGCGTGAGTTGCCTCGCCACCGCATCGAAGCTGGCGGGTACGGTGAGAAAGACACGTTGATCGCCGAGCCGGTGTTCGGGGTGCTCGGCGTCCCAAGCGTCCCGGATGTGCTCGAGGTATCGCTTCGAGGCCTCGATGGGAGAGACCTTCTGCACCTCGTCTGGGGATCCAAAAGGCAGAAGCGCGCTCTTTCGATCCACCGCGCCGTGCGAGAGCCAGCTCTTGGCGGACGAGACGAGGCGAAGTGAGACTTCTTTGCCGCGCTCTCTCGCAAAACGTCCGACCGCGAAAGAACGGTCCTCAGCCCAAGGGAGATCGAGCGCGCCGGGCGGCAGCTCACCGGGGCCCGCGAGGTAGAGAAACGAAGGTAAGGTCTTCTCGGCCAAGGTCGTCGCCACCTTCTCGACTTGCAGAACAGAAAACACCGATACCTCGGCGTCTTTGGTCTCAGCCTGCCGGTCGACGAAGGCCACCGCGGAGTTCGTGGTGCCGAGGTCAATGCCGACGATGTAGCGGGGCTCGCTCAAACTTCGACCTCGGCTGGGACCACGACGAAGCGCGCTTCGTTTGGTGGGATGCGCGGCAGGTTCACCTTGGTGACCTTCCAGCCTTTGTGTTTGAGCGTGCCCGAAAAGGGCGGCTCACCCACGACGTTGCCGGTCAGGCGAAACAGATGAGGGTCGAACCCGGCGGGCACGTTGATGGGGGACTCTTCTTCCTCGGCCCGCAGCGGCTCGACCGGCAGGTGATCGGCGAGGGCCTTCTTGAGGCCACGGTGAATGTCGCGGACCGCGGCGCCCACGTCCGCATCGGCGTAGCCATCGATGTCTTCGGAGAGGAAGTCGAGCAGGCGACCTTCGGACTGAAGCAAAAAGAGCACGCGAACCGCCGCGCCCTCGGTCAGCGCGGTGGTGTCGACCTTCGGGGCCTCGGCCGGCTGCGGCTTCTCCGCGGGCTTGTCGACCTCGCGCAAGGCCGCCTTCGCCGCCTCGATCCCGGAGGGGAGGCTCGCCGTGGGCGGGGCGGCGGCGGCCAGAAGTTCGGAGGGGAGCGGTTTTCCGAACAAAATCGCGAAGAACGCCCGGAATGCGAGGCCGATAGCCATGGTGGCCAGGAGGTAGAAAAGGGGGAGGGGCTTGTCAACGCAAGCCGAGGGTCCTGGGACGGCGTCTAGGCCGCCAGTTGGAACACCCGAACGGAGCGAGACCCTTCAGCGCGGACCGCTGGAGCCGTTCGAGCGACCGATGAACGCATCGAGCCTGCGGCTCTTTGGGCGCTTTGTCGGTTCGATCTCCTTCAGCCAGTAAACCGCGATGCTTCCGTCCGAGTGCTTGACCGCCCAGCCGTCTCCCCCGTGACCGGGCAGCGCCTGGAGCAGCGTACCGGTTTCCGCCTTCCGCGCTTTCAGATGTGGTTCCGCCGCGAACAGGCCCACCGGCTCGGCGGCGGGCGCAGTTCGTACTTCGCTACCTGGCCGGATCCAGGACACCTGGTCGTGCCTCGCTTGCTCCAGAGCCTTGCTGACCTTGCCGGCCAGCGCTTTGTCCGTCGGGAGGGGCCGTCCCGACTCCATCGCATCCGCGCGGGCAATCGCGCACAAGGCTTTGAAGTCGGCGTCGAGCATGCGGCAGGCCTCGTCCAGGGTCACCATCTTCTTCGTCGTAATCAGTTCGTTCCGCTTGGCCTGAAACGTCGCTTTGAGTTCCGCAGACGGAAGTCCGCTCGAGGCGAGCGCGTCCATCGAGAGGACGAAGTCGTTGACCGACGTGATTCGAGCCGGTCCGGCCGCCAGCACCGAGGGCTTGTTCGAGACTTGTCCGATACTCATTGGTTCTGTCCTCCACCCTTCTGCGAGACCCGCAGGTCGAGCCACGAGACTGCTCCTGCCGGTTTCTCTCGAACGCGCTGTGCGAAGGCCCGGAGGCCATCCTGGAACGTTTCCGTGAGTGGGGCGCTCATGCCTTCACCACGGCTGACGCGAAGCGCGGCGACCGCCCCTTGGAGCGCCGGATCGCTGAACATCTCGAGGATGCCCTCCGTGTCGTGGACGCCAACTGTCGCGGCAAGCTCAACGGCCTCACCTGCCCACTGTTCGAATAGCCCCTCCACCAAGTCTTCTGCGCGCTCAACCTCTCCTTCAGCCATCATCTTCGCTCCCTCGTCCTTTTGGGTTCTTCATCCGGGCCCATGAAGCATGCTTCATGCCATCCATCGGGGTTCGAGGCCGTGAAGTCCACGCGCGCTGTCTGTCGCCCGAAGGAGACGAAGGTGGCGGGATAGGGCGCCGCCCGCGCACTCCGATCCCAGCTTCCGGCCAATGCGCTCTCGTCCGCGCACCTCGATCCCGGCCTTCGTCCTCAGCGCGGTAGCTTTGCGATCAACGCACGCAGCGCGCGCTGGCCTGCCTTGGATCTCAGGCACGACCGTGGTGTGCGGCCGTCGAGCGCGGGGATCTCTCGATCGAGCCACGGGAGCGCGTCGCTTCCGAGACCCGTGAAGAGCGACAAGGCGAGGGCTTCGTCATCGAGCGCCTCGATCAGCGCCGAGCGGTCTGCCCAGGCCGCGAAGTCGGCTCGAAGCTGAGCTTCGTCCATGCACCCAGCGTAGCCCACTCGAGGCGGGAGCACGAGGCGGCGCTCGATCTCTTCTGTCGCGCCTAGATGCGTTGACAAGCACGTCCCAAATCGGCCACCGCCAAAGAGGTGCATCCTCCTTCACCCCGCGGCCCCGTCGCCCTCGCTCTGGGCCTCGGCAGCTTCTCCTTGGGCTGCAGCGGCGATCGCGTCTTGCTGTGGCCCGAGAGCGAGGGCCTTTCCTCCGCGGTCATCGTCGCCTTCGAGCCGCTTCAGGTCGTGGCGCAGCCCCTCGATGCGGTGGTGCGCGTGGAGGACGTCGCGCGAATCGAGCTCTTCCTCTACGACGAGTCCCTCGAGGCTCTGGGGCTCGCCATGGGCGGGAACGAGCCCGGCCAGAACTGCAGACCATGTTCACTCGCGACACCGGCCGCAGCTTTCTCGTTCGAGTCCGCTCTCGCCGACGACGGCACGACGCCCGAGGCTTTTGTCCCCCTCGAGGTCTCAAACGCCCTGGGGCTCGAGGTCCTCATCCCGGATGCGGCTGCGCGCTGTACACGATGTCCCGAATTCGAGTTCCAGACCGTCGCCTTCGAGTCCCCCTCCGAAGGGGCGCGGATCCGGTCTGTGCCCTTCGGCCCCGACCGAGCGATCATTCACGTCCCGCCGGACTTCGTGCTCATGACGGTGGGGGAGGACGGGGTCGCCGAGGAACTGTGTCGGAGTCTCGCCTTCACGCTGGGGCTCGGTTCGTTCGTAGATGCCCAGGCGAGGCTCTGGATGGGCCTCGCCGATGGCCGGGTCCTCGCGCTCGACACCGGCCGCCTCTCGCCGGGAGAACCTTGCGAGGTCGCCACGACCACCATCACTTCGGCGTTTCCGGCGGCGTCCGGTGGGCTCGTCTGGCTCGACGGCGGCGAGACGGAAGAAGGGACGGAGCTCTACGGTTTGGCCGGGGACGGCTCGATCCTGCACTACCTGGGTGGGCGATGGGAACGGATCGACGCACAGGTAGCAGAGCTCGAAGAGGCGCAGCGCATCGCATGGCTCGGTCCGGGGCGGGCGATGGCGGTCGACGGTCGCAACCAGCTCTATGTGGTCGAGGACGGTTCACGCCTCGAAACGCCAAGGCTCGAGGACCCTCGCGGCCTCGTCCTCGGCCTCCAGGCCTTCACGATCGCCGCCCACCCTAGTCTCGGTGCGGTGCTCGGCTCTCGCCACCATCTGCTCGTGCGCTGGATGGACGGCCAAGCCGCTCCACTCGGGGGGGAGTTCGACTTGAGTTCGGATCGAGTGGAGGGCCTCATGGCTCACGGCGACGGTGTGTTCTTTACCGCGCGCAACGGAGGCGTTCGTGCATGGTATCCCGGCCATGGCTACTGCCCGCGCCAGGACATGCTGACGAATGCATCCATCAAGAGCATCGTGCCGATAGGTCGGGATCGCTGGGTGTTGAGCGGACCCACGGTCCATGTGGCGAGGCCGGTCGAGTCGGTTCGGCGATGCGAGTGAGGGCCCATGTTTGAGTCTGTGGAGCTCGGCCGAAAGGTCGCCAAAGATGAATACGCCGCGCAGGTCATGCCGCTGCGCGGGCGTTTGCTCGACTTGCAGCGCCGACTGACCGGCGCCGACTTCCCGGTGCTCGTGCTCCTCGGTGGGTCGGACGCCTCCGGCCGCAGCGAAGCCGCCAACGTACTCAAGGAATGGTTCGACGTGCGTTTCCTCGAGACACACAGCTTCGGGAAGTTCGCGCGCGAAGAGGACCACCGACCCGAGCGCTGGAAGCACTGGCGAACGCTCCCACCGAAAGGTCGCGTGGCGATCTACGTGGGCTCTTGGTACACGAACGTGCTCGACCGGCGGACCGTGGGCAACCTCGGTGGCGGAAAGTTTCGGGATGCGCTCGAGCACATCAGCACCTTCGAGAACATGCTCGCCGACGATGGCGCGCTCATCCTGAAGTTTTGGCTGCACATCCCCTACGCGGTTCAGAAGCGACGTCTGCAAAAGCTCGCCAAGAACAAACGGACGGCGTGGCGCGTCACCGACGAGAGCTGGGCCGCGCTCGACCGCTTCGACAAGCGGCTCCGGGCGGCGGCCGAGGCGATTCAGCGTACAGACTCGGGCCAGACCCCGTGGTTTCTCGTCGAGTCCGCCTGCGAGAGATACCGAAACCTCACCATCGCCGAGACGATCGCGCAGCGGGTGGATGAGCGGTTTCGTCACGCTCGTCGTTCGAGCCCGCCGAGCCTGGGCCCGCTGAACTCGGTGCTTCCGGACCGGCTGGAGGACGACCACAGTGTGCTTCACAAGATCGAGCAGGGCGACGCAAAGGCCGACCCCAAGTACGAACGCAAGCTCGAGAGGCTGCAGGAGAAGCTCGGGGAACTCACCTGGCGGGCCTTCGAACAGCGCGTCTCGACCGTGCTCGTGTTCGAGGGCTGGGACGCCGCCGGAAAGGGCGGTGCGATCCGAAGGGTCTCGGCCGCGGTCGATGCTCGGCTCTTGCGCGTCATCTCCATCGCCGCCCCGACCGACGAGGAGAAGTCACATCACTATCTGTGGCGCTTCTGGCGGCACGTGCCGGTGGATGGTCGGGTGACCGTGTATGACCGATCTTGGTACGGCCGAGTGCTCGTCGAGCGCGTCGAGGGCTACGCCATGACGGACGAGTGGAAGCGCGCCTACCGCGAGATCAACGAGTTCGAACGCGAACTCGTCGAGCACGGCACGGTGCTGCTCAAGTTCTTCTTGCACATCACGCCGGACGAGCAGCTTCGTCGCTTCAAAGAGCGCGAGACCATCGCCTACAAGCAGCACAAGATCTCGGAAGAGGACTACCGGAACCGCTCGAAGTGGACGCAGTACGAGGCCGCGATCGACGAGATGGTCGCGCGCACCTCCACGCTCACCGCCCCATGGGGACTGATAGGGGCCAACAACAAGCGCTCGGCTCGCCTCGCGGTTCTGGACCGTGTGGTGGGCGCCCTGGAAGACCGCCTAAAATAGGTTGTGTGTGCCGTCCTTCCGCGATAGCCGCGGTGGTCATGGGGAAGACCGAGTTTCAGCCGAGTTTGTGTCTTGTTCTGGCGCTCTCTGCCTGCACGAGCCCAAAGCCGCCCAAACCGACCGTCGCCGAGGCTCCGCCGGTCTCGAAAGGGAGCATGGAAGAGATCTTTGGCAAAGCGGTTCACGATCCCTTCCGTTGGCTCGAAGACGTCAAAGACCCAGAGGTGCAGTCCTGGATGGACGCGCAGAACCAGCTCGCCCGCAAGCACTTGGCCGAGCTGCCGGGGCGAGAGGCTCTGCAAGCGCGACTGAAGGCGCTGACCTACGTAGACTCGGTGAGCGTGCCGGTCCTGCGCGGCGATCGTCGCTTCTTCGTCCGGCAGCCCAAGGACGCCGAAAAGGGTCTGCTCTACGTGAAGGTCGGAAAGGCCGAGCCGAGCGTGCTCATCGACATGAACACGCTCTCCGAGGATGGCTCCACCAGCTTGGGGGTTTGGGTGCCCTCCAAAGACGGCAAGAAGCTCGCCTACGCCCTCAAGCCCAACAACATGGACGAGGCCACGCTCTATGTGATGGACGTGGATACTCGAGCGATCTCGGAGATCGACGTCATCCCGGGCGCAAAGTACGCCGAGCCTCAATGGACGGCGGACGGCAACGGCTTCTTCTATACTTGGCTCCCGGAAGAAGGCTCCGTTCCCACCGCGGAGCGACCGGGTTACTCGGAGGTCCGCTTTCATCGGCTGGGTGCGACGGCGGCCGATGACACCGTCATCCATCCGAAGTTGGGCGACCCCACGCGTTTCATCTGGCCCGAGATCTCGAGCGACGGGCGATACCTCTTCATCAACATCTGGCGCGGCTGGTCCGAGAACGACCTGTTTGTGCGCCGCTTCGCCGATGGCGAGAAGCCGGAGGATGCCACCTTCTCGCTCGAGCGCGGCTGGAAGGTGCTCGCCCAAGCCAAGAAGGCTCGCTTCGAGGTTCGGACCTACAAAGACACGCTCTTCATCTCCAGCAACGAGGGCGCGCCGAGGCTGCAGATCTTCGCGGTCGACGGAAAAGACCCCGCGCCCGCGAAGTGGAAGCTCATCATCAAAGAGGACAAAGACGCGGTCATCGAGCACTTCGGCGTGGCCGGCGGAAAGCTGCTCGTGGCGTACATGCGCAACGCGGCGAGCGAGCTCGGGTTGTTCGCGCCGGACGGCAAGCGCATTCGCCCGGTGAAGCTGCCCGCGGTGGGGAGCCTGACCGGCCTCTCGGGTGAGTCGACCAACGACACCTTCTACTACGGCTTCTCGGCGTTTCTGCACCCCGGGGAGATCTACGAGAGCTCCATCAAGAGCGGCAAGAGCACGGTCTTCGCGAAGATCGAGGTTCCGGTGAAGCCGGAGGACTTCGAGACCGAGCAGGTCTTTTACCACTCCAAAGACGGCACGCGAGTGTCGATGTTCATCGTCAAGAAGAAGGGCCTCGAGAAGAACGGCGCCCTGCCCACGCTGCTCTATGGATACGGCGGCTTCAACATCTCGCTCACACCCAAGTTCCTCGGCCGCCTCATCCCTTGGCTCGAGGACGACGGCGTCTACGCGGTCCCCAACCTGCGCGGCGGCGGTGAGTACGGCGAGGCCTGGCATCAAGCGGGCATGATGCACAACAAGCAGAACGTCTTCGACGACTTCATCGCGGCGGCCGAGTATCTCATCAAAGAGAAGTACACTCGTCCGGACAAGCTCGCGATCGCCGGTCGAAGCAACGGCGGACTGCTCGTCGGGGCGGCGATGACGCAGCGGCCAGACTTGTTCCGGGCCGTCATCTGCGGCGTGCCGCTGCTCGACATGGTTCGCTATCACCTCTTCGGCAGCGGCAAGACCTGGATTCCCGAGTACGGCGATCCCGACAAGGCCGAGGACTTCGAGGTCCTCTTCGCCTACTCGCCGTATCACCGCGTCACCGACGGCGCGGACTATCCCAGCCTGCTGATGGCCTCCGCAGACAGCGACGATCGCGTCGACCCGATGCACGCGAGGAAGTTTGTCGCTCGACTGCAGGCCGCGGCGAAGGATCAGCGACCGAGGCTCTTACGCATCGAGAAGAACTCGGGGCACGGCGGCGCCGATCTGCGGCGCTCGGCGGTGGAGCAAGGGGTCGACGAACTCACCTTCCTGTGGGACCAGGTCGGAGTGAAACCCTAGACCGGTGATCCCGGCCGGGGTCTCGCTCGCCTCGGTTGTGGGATAGGCGGGACAGGGCTCGAACCTGCGACCCGCGCTGTGTAAGAGCGCTGCTCTACCAACTGAGCTACCCGCCTG
Organism: Deltaproteobacteria bacterium; assembly: GCA_011526105.1. Taxonomy (GTDB): domain Bacteria; phylum Myxococcota; class Kuafuiibacteriia; order Kuafuiibacteriales; family Kuafuiibacteriaceae; genus WYAZ01. The sequence continues at coordinate 22,658 of WYAZ01000139.1, forward strand.
GGCCGCCGAGCTATCTAGCACAACGCCTACATCGGCTCTAGGTCGGGCGGCGGCGTTCCGCCAGATGACCGACCCTGAGCGGCACACCGAGGGTGTACCGATAGATACGCGGCATGTCCGACCCCTTCGATAGCATGGACGACTCCAGTCCCTCGGCGCTGGGGATCGTGGACCTCATCTCGTTCTCTCGTTTCGGACCCTACGAGGTGCTCGAGAAGATCGCCGGCGGCGGCATGGCCGAGATCTACAAGGTGAGGCGGCAAGGCGATGAGAACGCCTTGTTTGCGCTCAAGCGCATCCGCCCCGACAAAGACGGGGACCAGGCTTTCGTGCGCATGCTGATGGACGAGGCCCGCATCGCGCTTCGCCTCATCCACCCCAACATCGCGCGTGTCATCGCGCTCGAAGAACACGGCGGAGACCACGGCCTGCTCCTCGAATTCGTCGATGGCGTCGACCTGCTCCAGGTGCAGCGTGTCTTGCGCGAGCGTAACTCGCTCATCCCCGTCCCGGTGGCGGTGCACCTGCTCGAACAGGTCCTGCTCGGACTTCATTTTGCGCATACCGTCCGAGACGAGAAGGGCGACTCGCTTCACGTGGTGCATCGAGATGTGTCGCCGGGAAACGTGATGGTCGATGTCGATGGCGAGGTGAAGATCGTCGACTGGGGCATCGCGCGCGCCAAGAACCGCTACGTGAAGACCTCCGCCGGGAACATCAAGGGCAAGTTTAGGTATATGCCGCCCGAGCAGATCACCAACCAGGCGATTGGGCCGTACACGGACATCTACGCCGCCGCGGTGACGTTCTGGGAACTCATGGCCGCCAAGCGCATCTACGATGGCTCCGAGGTCGCGCACTTCATGATGAAGGTCGCCAACGGAGAGGTACCCAGCCTTCACGAAGCGCGACCAGACGTTCCCAAAGAGCTCGAAGCCATCTACCGAAAGGCGACCGCGAAGCGGCCGAGCGATCGCTACGAGTCGGCACTTCACTTTGCGGAAGCACTTCGTGAAGTGCCGGGGCGAATGCGCCCCGTCGAGGCCAAGTCCGTGCTCTCGACGTTCCCGCGTGATGCGCGCATCTTCGAGACCCGCCGCACCTACGAGAGCGCGGTGGCACGGGCCCGCGACGCCTCTGCCTCCGACCTCGAAAGCGCGCTCCTTCGTGCGCTCGAGGACCCCGACCGCGTGGAGCGCGTGGACGTGGACTGGGAATCGCTTTCCTCGGCCGAGAAGCTCCGCAAGCAGGGCCCCAGAGCTCCGTCACCTCGGCCAGAATCCTAGAGATCCCCGCCTCTTGGGGCCTCCGCCTCGGCATCGACCGCATTACGTACTCGGGTAAGAGCACCCGTCAGCTCATCGCCCTAACCTCGGTCTCGGAGGCGAGAGATGAAACACCGAGGAACGCGCACGTCGAAAGCCCTGGTCTTTGGGATCACCGTGGGGGTGCTTGGATTCCTCCCAAGCGCCTTGTCCGCCCAAGCGCTGTGGAGCCCCACCGACGGTCGGGCCAAGCCGGTCGCGCTCCTCGGCGCCGACCTGAGCATGACCTCTCACTTCGACATCCGCGAAGAGGTCAACGACGACTCGGACTCGAAGGAAGAACATCGAGGCGGGGGAGGCTGTCACTCGCGCTGTCACGAGACTCTGAACAAGGACAACCACCCTCGCCACCGGACCGCGCTCTTCGAGAGCCTCGCGCGGCTCAAGGGCCTCACCGAGGAGTTCGAGGAGCAGTTCATCTGGGGCGGTTTCACCTACGCCGGCGCGCACTACGCGCAGATCGTCGGACGTTCGCTCCCCGACCCCGGCGCGACGCAGGGGTCGTTTCAGGCGGTGTTCGGCGCCGAATCGAAGGCCCTCCTCAGCTCGAGCAACATCAACGCCTTCTTGAACGTCGAGACCACGAACACCATCAAGAACTGGAAGCGTTGCAGCGTGCAGAACCCCGTGAAGCAGGGAACCGAGTTCTGCGATGATGGTCTGCGCCGCACGCGCAACTTCGAGACCGCGGAAAAGATCCTGCCCCCCGAGATCCCCGCGAGCAAACGCACGTTCGAGTCGAACCCGTGCCTGATGCCCGACGCGGCGGGTCAGTGTCAGTATGATGACGATGCACTGCTGCAGCTCTCCAAGATCGGCCTCCCTGGCTTGAGCCTGCCCAAGTTTCCGGCCGCCAGCTTTGCCTCCATGAGCATTCCCACCTCCGCAAATTGCGACCGGCCCGACGCGCCGCAGGACACCTTGTTTCCCTCGAGCTATCTCGCCGAGCAGCTCGCCGGCGGGGGTTGGCCCCACTGGGAGAACCTGTCTTCGAGCGCCATCCCGTCCGAGAAGCAGGTGCTCGAAGGGATCTGCGAGCCGCTTTTCGCCGCCGCCCAGAACCTGAAGACCGCGCTCGCCGAGTGCCTCACCACACCAAGCACCTATCTCGACATGGCGTTCGTCGATCAGCCCCTCTCGAGCTGGTGCGACCCGGCAGCGATACGCCAGAGCATCTGCACTTCAGGTCCACTCAAGGGCAGCTGCCTCTGCCGACCGGCCGCCAGTCGCGAGGGCTGCTTCTTTGCCACCGGCGAAACGCCCTGCGGCACGAAGATGAGCGTTCGGCTCGGCCGACCGGGTCGCCATCAGTGGGCGATGTGTGAGATCTCGGGCGAAAACACTTCGCCCCAATCGATGGGCTACACGATGCGGCGGGACGAACGCCAGTTTGACAACGTCCTGCAGCAGACCGGCGGGCGCGAGAACATCACTGTGCTCTACACCGACGGCTACCTGGGAGGAGTCACGAGCGGTTATCGGGTCGTGGACAGCGCCAGCGCCGACATGAGGAACAGCGATACGCCTATCGTCGTCGGCTCCTTGATGCGGCCGCAAGCGCAGCAGACCCTCGACTCGGGCTTCTGGGCGAACCAGACCATGACCCCGACCTCCAACCTGTTCGTGTTCAATCACATGCGCGACCGAGACGTGAAGGGGGCCCGGACCAGGAGCTACACCCCCGGCTCCCACCGGCTGCAAGAGGTCTTGCGCGACCCGACCATCGATCGCGGCATGCCGCTCGCGCCGGGCATGAACGCCAGTAACAGCTGGGGCATCCCGGCCGAGAACAAGTCCTCTTCGGCGATTGATATCGACGCGCTTCGAGCGGCGTTTCGGCGCTCCCTCAACCGAGCGATGGCCGGATCCTACCGCGGCGCGCAGCCCGCGCTCGACCGCGACGCCGAGCTCATGGTCTTTCACAACTTCCAGGTCTTCGGCCCCAAGAAGATCGGCATGTCCGCCGCCCACCCGGGCGAAGAGTACGTGCCGCACGCGTCGAGGTTGTCGTTCTACGCTCGCGGCAAGGCCGGCGCCGCGCCGGAGCTCATCTGCGAGACGGATTGGCAGTCCAAGGCCGACACGCAGCTCGCACCCAGCACCACCGGTTGGGCCGCCGATGCACTCACGCGGTACACGCATGCGGCGTACTCGAACCCCAGTCTCGGGCTCGTTCGCTCAACTCCGGCGAGCACCCTCGACCGCGATGGGGACGGGGCTTCCGACAGTCATCCCTCTCTCGTGCTGGGCCGGATGGCCGGCGGAAACTCGTCGCAGCCCGTGATCGTAGGCGCTCCGGTCGAGATCCCCACCGGCGCTGATGCAAAAGCCTTCGGCGAGTTCATGATGAACGCCCGCTCCCGTCCGCAGGTGGCCTACGTCATGTCGAACGGCTTCATCCATGCCTTCTTTGCCGGCCGCTATCAGAAGAAGGGCAAGGCCTTCGACTACGACTTGGGTCACGCGGATCTGTGCAAGGAGATGTGGCGTCACCGTCCGAGTTGGGTGACCGAGAAGGAGGTCCTCGGCGCGAACACCCAGCAGGCCCGGCAGCTCATGGATGGTCCCATGGTGGCGCACGAGCTTCGCATCGGCTCGGGTGCCAGCGCTTCCGACTACCGAACCCTGCTCGTCGCGGCGCAGGGCAAGATGGGGCGAGGCATGCTCGCGCTCGACATCACCGACCCGGTCCGTCCGCGGGTGCACCGAAGCTGGTCGCTACCGGCCGGCTTCCGCGCCACCGCGCTCCCTACAGTGACCGAGGCGGTGAGCGGGCGAAGGGCAGAGCTTCGTCCGATGGTGTTCATGTCGGGCGGCTATCGCGGCCCGGCCGCGCTGTACATGCACGACATGGGCACCGGCGAGGAGGCGACCGTTTCGCTTCCGACCAGCCCGGGGGAGGACTATCCGACCGCGCCGGTGTGCTTTGATCGCGATGGGCGAGGGGGCGCGACCCACTGCTACCTCGTCAGCCGACGAGGGCGGGTCGTTCGGGTGGCCATCGATCCGAACACCGGATCGCCGGGGAAGGACCCGACCCTCGCCAGCGCCCTCGAACGCGCCCGGGCGCGGAAGGACTGCCTCGCAGCACAAGAACCGGGCATCGAGCTGATCGAAGGCGAAGAAGTCTGCGGAGACGAGCCCGCCCCGTCTCTGGGGCCGGTGCCCAACCTGGGAACCTCGGACGTTCGCTTTGGTGAGGTCCGTGACATGACCCCCTCCGCGCCATTCAACCCGATGGATGCCGGTCAGGCGTTCTACGTCAGTCCGGTCGTGTACTTCGACGACCAGAACCAGGTGAACCTGATCTTCGGTTCGGGGGACATCAAGGAGATGCAGCGGCCGGCCGGCGCGCCCAACTTCGTCTACAAGCTCGTCGAGCCGGTCCGAGCGAGCTACCGGATGCGTGCGGACCGTTCCTGCGCACCCAGTGCCTCCGGCTCCGAGAGCGGCGTGATTACGCTTCCCGACGGTCACATGATGGTCAGCCCAGCCTCGGTCTCGGGCGGGGTGGTGTCCTTCACCGCGTATCGTCCTCCCTCGAATGTGTTCGAGCGAGGCACTTCGATGCTCTATGCGATGCGCTACGGGAGCTGCGCCGACGCGGTCTCGACCTCGAAGCGGCCGGAGGCCCGGCCGATCGGCGAGGGCCTGCCCGGAACCCCGGTCCTCGTGGGCGAAGACAAGGTCCTCCTCGTGGGCACCACGCGTCGCTCGGGTGAAGCGATGAATCAGCTCGAGGACGTTCGGCCCGTCGCGGATGGCCGACTCCGTGTGCGTCGTCTCTATTGGCGACCACTCACCTCCGACCGCGCGCTCGCGCCGCAGGCGAGCCTTCGCCCGAGGCGGGTGCCGGTCGAAGAGCCCGAGCCGACTCCGGAACCGGAGGGTCCGACTCCGGAGGAAGATGAGCCCGTGAACATCGGGCCCGGCGGGCAGCCAAGGTTGCGCTAGTCGAGGTTCAGGCCGGGGGCGGAGACACGGACGGGGTGGGCAGCGGCCGGTCGCTCTCCTCGGCCGGCAGTCCTCGCAGCTTCCGATAGAAGGCCATGGGATCATCGAGGACGAGCGCGTGCATGAGCACCTCGTCCATGTGCTCCACGGGCTGGAAGGTGACGGTGCCCGTGACCTCTTTGGGGATCTCCGGGATGTCCTTCTCGTTCTCCTTCGGGATGAGAACGGTCGTGATCTTCGCCCGGTGCGCCGCGAGCGCCTTCTCCTTGAGCCCGCCGATGGGCAGCACCCGTCCGCGAAGTGTGATCTCTCCGGTCATCGCCAGGTCTTTCTTCACTGGGATGCGCGTGAGAGACGAGACCAGCGAGGTGGCCATCGTGATGCCGGCCGACGGGCCGTCTTTGGGCATGGCGCCTTCGGGCACGTGAATATGGACGTCGATGTCTTGGTAGAAGTCGCGCGCCAGCCCGAGCAAGTCCGCGCGAGAGCGAACGTAGCTCATCGCGGCCTGCGCCGACTCCTGCATGACGTCGCCCAGCTTTCCGGTGATGATCAGCTTACCCTTGCCGGGCATCACCGCGACCTCGATGTGGAGCAGCTCGCCGCCGACCGAGGTCCACGCCAGACCGGTGGACAGACCCACCTCGTCCTGCTCCTCAGTCTCGCCGATCCGGTACTTGTAGATGCCGAGGTATTTGGGGATCTGCTTGTCAGTGATGCGAATGGCGCGCTTCGAGCTCCCCTTCTTGAGGACCTCGCGGGCGAGCTTGCGGCAGACCGATGCCACTTCGCGCTCGAGGTTCCGGACGCCGGCCTCTCGTGTGTAGCGCTGGAGGATGTTCGTCAAAGCGGAGTCGGTGATCTCGATCTTGCGGCCTTCGAGCCCGTTTGCCTGCACTTGTTTTGGCACCAAGTACTTCCGGCCGATGGCGAGCTTCTCGAGCTCGGTGTAGCCGGGCAATCGGATGACCTCCATCCGGTCCTGCAAAGGGAGCGGAATGCCGGAGGTCTCATTGGCGGTGGCCAGAAACAGGACGTTCGAGAGGTCGTAGTCGAGATCGAGATAGTGGTCGACGAAGGTCGCGTTCTGCTCGGGGTCCAACACCTCGAGCAGCGCGGCGGAAGGGTCCCCTCGGAAGTCGGTGGACATCTTGTCCACTTCGTCGAGCAGGAACACCGGATTTGAGGATGCGGCGCGCTTCATCGACTGGATGATCTTCCCGGGCATCGCGCCGATGTACGTCCGCCGGTGACCGCGAATCTCGGCCTCGTCGCGCACCCCACCGAGCGAGACCCGCACGAAGTTCCGCTCCATGGCCCTCGCCACCGAGCGCGCCAAGGAGGTCTTGCCCACGCCGGGTGGGCCGACCAGGCACAGAATGGGGCCCTTGATCTTCGAGGAGAGCGCCGCGACCGCCAGGTGTTCGAGGATCCGCTCCTTCACCTTTTTTAGGCCGTAGTGATCTTCGTCGAGGACCTCGGCGGCGTGCTCCACGTCCAAGTTGTCCGCGGTCTTCTCGGCCCACGGGAGCGCGACAATCCAGTCGAGGTAGTTCCGAACCACCGTAGCTTCGGCCGACATCGGAGGCATCATGCGGAGCTTCTTGAGCTCGCTCTTTACGCGGGCTTCCGCCTCTTCCGTCAGCTGCCTCTCGCCGAGCTTCTCTTCGAGTTCACCCAGCTCGCTTTTGAACTCGTCGCGCTCACCGAGCTCCTTCTGAATGGCCTGCATCTGCTCATTCAGGTAGTACTCCTTCTGGGTCTTCTCCATCTGCTTCTTGACGCGAGTGCGGATGCGCTTCTCGACTTGGAGGATCTCGATCTCGCCTTGCATCAGCTCATGCAGACGTTCGAGCCGCGCGCGGGCCGAGACCGTCTCGAGGAGCGCCTGCTTGTCCGCGAGCTTGAGCGGCAGATAACCGATGATCGTGTCGGCGAGCTTGGAGGGGCTATCCACGCGGTTCGCGTTGGTGATGGTCTCCTGCGGGAGCCGCTTGTTGAGCTTGACGTAGCTCTCGAAGGTCGTGCGCACGGAGCGGACGAGCGCTTCGACTTCGACCCCAACCTCTTCGGACTCGTCGAGCTCCTCGAAGTTCACGGCGAACACGTCTTGGGTCTCGACGAACTTCAGGATGCGTGCGCGCTTCTTGCCTTCGACGATGACCTTCACCGTGCCGTCGGGCAGGTGGAGCAGCTGTACGACCTGAGCCAGCGCTCCGACCTCGAAGATGTCTTCGGCCGAAGGGTCGTTGGTCTTGGCGCGCTTCTGAGCCGCGAGGAAGATCTCGCGTTCGCCCTTCGACGCTTCTTGCAGAGCGGCGATGGACTTGTCGCGTCCGACGAAGAGCGGCACGACCTGGTGAGGAAAGACGATGATGTCGCGCAGGGGGAGGAGCGGCGCTCGACGTCGCTTGGACATGCCGGGAATCGTTGCACCGCAAGAGATCGCGTGCAACGCAGGTCTGGGCTCCGAGAGTCGCGCCGGCGCTCAACCCCGGGAGAGCCCTCGATTCAGTCGTCCTCGAACTTGAAGGCGAACTTGAGGGTCTGGCCCTTCTTGAGGTCGACGTCGATCTCGGTCTCGTCCTTGTGGCGGACCAAGCGAACCGAGTGTTTCCCAGGCTTTAGTGCGGTGAATTGGACCTTCCCCGCTTCCCCGACCTTCTTGCCGTCCACGTAGATCTCGACGCCCTCGGGCTCGATCTGCCACTCGATGCCGGTGGCGCCTGCCGGGGGCTGCTTGCCCTTGTCCCCCGCGATCGCTTCCGCCATCCAGCCCGAGGTCTCGGTCCCGGGTCCGCTGACGAAGAGAGCAGCCGCGAAGAGCGCCGCCCCTAGGATGCCGCGCACGATGTTCGTTTTCATGTCGAAATCTCCTCTCCCTTGATGTCGGGGAGCACTGCAAAAACTTGGAGTCCGGTCTGTTCCTCGAACTCGGTGGCGTTGACGAAGTTCTGGCGCAGGGCCTCACGAACGACCGAAGCCAGGAGCCCGGCGATGGCCGTGATGGCCATGCCGATGAACATGAACTTGTTCCGGTCGGGCTCGGATGGAAGCTCGGGCCTGCGCGCGGGGTCGACGAGCTGGAAGTTCTCTTGGAACTGATTCGCCGCCACCATCCGGTCTCGAAGCAGCTTGTCCCGAGTGCCCACGTCCTGGCTGTAGGCCATTTGGAGCTGGTTCACTTCCATCGAGAGGTCCGCCCACTCCCGCTGGAGCTCGGGGCGCTTGATCGCTTTCTTCTCCAGAGTCAGGCGCTGCTCCATGAGTTCCTTGAGGCGACCCTCGGCCCTCGCGATGCGCGCGCGCTGGATCTCTTCGGGGGTCTTGCCCGCCACCGCCATACCGTCGAGCTCGCGGTTCTCCGCGTCGACGACCCCCTTCTGCTTCTTCACCTCCAACTCCAGACGTTTGACCTCCGGGTGGGATTCAGTGAAGCGGGCCTTCGCCTCTTGAAGCTGACGCTCGAGGTCCCGAAGCTCCTGGAGCGCCGGGGTGTTGCGGACGGCGCGTGAGGTGGGGGCGGTGATCCCGCCGGTGCGGGCGGCGATGAGGTCTTTTTCGGCTCGCCGTACCTCGGCTTCGAGCTCCGGGAGCCCCGAGCCGGACGTGCCGAGGAGATCGGAGACCCGGTTGGCGATACTGGGGTACTTGTCTTTGAACTCGAAGAGCCGCGCCTCGGCCTTGCTCTTCTTGGGGGCGGTCTCTTCGATGGCGTTGTTCACCGCCTCGAGCTCGCGGTTGAAGGGCGCCTCGTTCAGCTCCGCGAACTTCGAGAGCAGGCGCTCGGTGGTGAAAGCCACCACTCGCTGCGCCTCGACCGGGTCTTCCGAGGTGAACTTGATCTCGATGTTCCGGGGCTGGTTCTGCACGCGGATGTCATCTCGAATCCTTCGCAGGGCCATCTCGTAGGGCATCGAGCGCCGCATCTTCGCGTACAGGTCGAGTTCATTGACGATCAGCATCAGCTCCTGGTCGGAGCCCAAGTATCCGACCGCGACGTTCAGCAGCTTCTGTAGGTAGTGCTCGCCGAAGTTCTCGTAGCGGATGAGGATATTGGACCGTGCGGTGTACTTCTTCGGTGTGCGCAGGTAGGCGACCGAGGTCGCGACGCCCCCGATGAGGGCGGCGACCAGCAGCAGGCGCTTCTGCCTCAGCACGACCCGGGAAGCGAGCACGATGGGGTCGACCTGGACTCGGATACCTCCGACGTCGATCTCCTTGCCCTTTTTCGACATTGCCCTACCAATACCACGTATGGGCACCCTGGTGAGTATCGACGGGCACATCGTCCCACCCGAGAACGCGACCATCTCCATCTTCGATCGCGGCTTCCTCTACGGGGACTCGGTCTACGAGGTGATGCGGACCTACGACGGGGTACCCTTCGAGCTGGACCATCATCTTCGGCGACTCGAGGGCTCGGCCGCCCGCATCTCGATGGTCGTCCCCTTCGCACGCAGCCTCCTTGCCGAGGAAACCCTCAGAGCTCAACAGGCCTCGGGCAATGCGGACTCTTACCTTCGGGTGGTGGTGACCCGCGGGGCGGGCCCCATCGGACTCGACATCGCGCTCGCCGAGACGCCGTGCCGGATCATCATCGTCAAGAGCCTGGAGGGGATGCGTCCGCCCGCCTCCGCGTACGAAGAGGGGGTGCAGATCGCTCTGGTGGGTGTGCGGCGGAACTTGCGGGCAGCGATCGATCCCAAGGCGAAGACGGGCAACTACTTGAACTCGGTGATGGCCCTGGCCGAGGCGCGGGCTGCGGGTGCCTACGAGGCGGTCATGCTCGACCATCGGGACTTTGTGACCGAGGGCGCCTCCTCGAACGTGTTCGTCGTGGTGGGTGACGTGATCCTCACGCCTCCGGCGGATGCGGGCATTCTCATCGGCGTGACTCGGGCCGTCGTGCTCGAAGTGGCGCGCAGCGCCGGGCTCCGTGTGCTCGAGCTCCCTCTCACGCAAGAGACGCTCTGCCGCGACGCCGACGAGGTCTTCATCACCTCTTCGGTGCGCGAGATCGTCCCCGTGACCGCCGTGGACGCACGTATCGTCGGCGACGGGCGCCCGGGGCCGATCACGCGACGGGTCATGTCTCTGTTCTCGGAGTACGTAGCCGCATACGTCAAGGCGCACCGGGTGAGCTGAGCAGCGCCTCGAGGAGCGCCGCCCGGCCACCGCTGGGACGAATGATCGCCTCGAACCCTTCCGGTGCCGTCGGAAGGAGCTCGTCGATGACGAAGCAGCGGGTCGGCGGGCCGGTCGCGGAAGAGTGCGCCGCCTCCAGGAGTGAGCCTCGGCGGAGCAAGTCGACACATGTGATGAGTACGTCCACGCGTCCCGCGCGGAGGTGCTGCTCTGCGGTGACCGCGTCACTCGCAGCGCGGACCTCACCCCCCAGGCTTTGGAACTCGAGCGTCATCCAGAGCAGGTCGTGTAGTTTGCTCGCCGCGATCACCGCGACCTCCCCCGACAGGGGCGGGGGGGACTGAGCCACGGGGATGCGCGCGGGGAGCTTCACCTCGATGAGATGGCCGTCGGGTGTGCTTCGCGCGCCGCACTGGCCGCCGAGTGTGAGGCAGAGCTCCTGCACGAGCGTCATGCTCAGTCCGTCCCCGACCGAGTGTTCACGGGGCTCGCGCGGAACGTTGCAGAAGGGTTCGAACCAGCTCGTGACCACCTCGCTGGGAAGCGAGACGTCTCTCGCCAGGGCGCGGATCACGACGCTCTCTGGCTCGGCGCCGAAGCTCAACTCGGCGCCGTTTCTGCCGGAGAGGCTCCGCGTGGAGACGATGAGCGCTTGCGCGATGCGGTCGAGGGCGGAGCGGTCCGTGTAGATCGTGTTCGCTCGGTTGTTCGGCTCGTATCGAACCTCGAGCGGAGCGTCTTCGGAGCTGAACCGGGACCGCAGGTCACCCACGAGATGGGGCATGTCGATGGGGCCTGCGTCGAGTCGTGTTCGACGGACCTCGATCCGAGAGAGCTCCAGCAGGTCGGTCACCAGCTCGAGAAGTGCTTTGCCCGAGCGGTTGATCATGCCGAGGTGGCGCGTCCAATCTTGCGAACTCACGTCCCCTGGCTCCGACTGCCTCAAGAGATCAGAGAGCGCGATGACCGGAAAAAGCGGTGCGCGCAGCTCGTGGGACAGCCGGTCCATGAAGTGTGGCCGACTCAGCGCGGTCTCGGACGCGGGCTCATCGGCCGAGGACGGGGAGGCCTCGATGAAGCCGGCCTTGTGGATGAGTCCGCCCCCGGGGAGGAAGTCGAGCAGGATGCGTTCGTGGGCGGCGACCACGTCACGTGCGTTGCGCCGGAATCGGTAGCGCAGGTCGAGGATGGGACGTCGCTCAGCGATCGCGGCGGCAATGGCCTGCTCCACGCGAGTCTGATCGTCGGGGTGGATACCGCGCCGAAGCTCCGCCCAAGTCGAGGCCTGGCCGAGCCCGAGGAGGGGCTCGGCGGCTCGGCTCAAGTAGGTGACCCGTCCGTGAATGTCGACGCCCCAAACGACGCCGGGAAGCTCGTCGAACAGGCGTGCGACCCAGCGCTCGGAGGTCGCGAGATCCGTGAGTCGCCGACGGCTGAGCGCACGTTCCGCGAAGCATCGGGCTTGTGATGCGAGCCAGCCGGAGAGCGTGGAGAGCACGCGGGCGAGGTGGTCATCCATGAGGCCGCTCGCCCCGCCATAGATCTCGAGCACCCCGACGTCGCCGACCGCCATCTGGAGCACCGCGGCGGGTCGTTCGAGGCCGGAGAAGGCCACTCTCGCGAGCACGCTCTCGTCGCCCGCCACCACTTTCGTCTCCCCGCTCCGTATGATGCCCTCGATGCCGGAGTTCTGGGTGTCGAGCGTCAGTGAGCCCACCAGGTACTGCGCGCGTTTTCGAGGCAGGGCCACATAGCCTTCAGGGGGTGCGGGCGGATGCAGCCGAGTCAGCAGCGTCTCCCGAGGGGTGTCGTCGAGCGTGTGGTCCCCGTGTGTGAGCTCGGAGCGTACGAAGAAGAGCGCGTTGTAGGCAAAGGTCCTCGCGAGCAGCCGGTCGATGAGCTGCTCCGAGAACTCCTCGAGGTTGTTCTGATCCGCGGGGACCAGGGTGAGCTCGAGCAGAAGCGAGAGATCCCGCAGGAGCGCTTCGGCCGTGCTCATCCCGTGCCCACGACGATCGTCTTGTTGAAGAAGTCCACGAATCGATCGCGGCCCGAGGCCACTTCGCCGAGCGTGAGCGCGCCGACCGCTCGATCTTCGAACGCATCGCCGAGCACCGCCAGCTCCTCGGCGTAACGAGGTCCCAGCGCGATCTCGCGGGTGACGCAGTCGGCGACGAATGCGCCACCTCCGGACCTGTGGCCCGGAGGGCTGCTCGAGACCTCCGTGGCGACTTGTTTCGCCGCGCCGATCAAAGCGTCGGGTTCTCCTCGCAAGATCGAGAGCACCGAGTGTTGAGGGATGCGACCAAACGCCCGAAGACCACCCTCCGGCGTCATGGCGAGGAGGTCGCGTACGACGACGAGCTCCCCGAGCTTCAAGAGGCCGAGCGGATACAGCGGACTCATCTTGGCGAAGTCCATGCTCTCGAGCGTGCCGAGGAGGCCTTCTTGGCGCAGGACTTCGGCGTAGACCTCGGCCGCTGGGCGCCAGTCGAGCTCGAGCACCAGCGTGTTCTCCGACCGGCTGACGAAGAAGGGCCCGGCGAGCTTCGTCCATCCGTGGCGATAGGAGACGGACAGCTCTCGCTCGACACGTAGGGCCATGCCGCCGCCGGGCGGGAGCACTTCGGTCTCTGTGAACAGGCAGGGCTTCGCGGAAAGATCGCTCCGGCCGGCCCCCCCGCCCACATATCGGGCGCTCACGTGAAAGTAGAGTTGCAGCGTCTCGAGAAACCGACCCACGTGTGAGGCGCCCGAGACCGCATCGAGGAAGAGCAGGACCGACGGAGGGCGAGGGCTCCGCCCCGCGGTGTACAGGCGGCTCATCTCGCTCTCGAGTTCGGGCGCGGCGGCGCCGAGGTCCGGGAAGACGACGCGTCTGGCGCCGCTCGAGAAGCCGAGGGCGAGCGCGCCTTCTCGCAGGAGCGCCCGGCCTACGATGAGACCCGGGAAGACCGCACCCATGACCTCGGCGCCGGCTCCTGCCAGACCAGCGACGAGCGCTTCGAGTTCGACCGGGGCGCCTTGGGCCACGAGGAGCGCGACGCAGCGGGCGCCCTTGGCCACCAGCTCGTCGACCAGTCCGCGGCAACCCTCCTCCGTCGCGCGGGGGAGCGAGGCGTGGTGGTCAAACACTCAGGCAGTGTAGCAAAACTCGAGTGCTCGCTGTTCAGGCAAGCGGCGGGACGAACGGCACTTCCACAAGGGCCTCCGCTCGCCACATGGAAACCAGGGCGCTCGCTGAGATCTCCGTCCCCGTGGAAACCAGGCCGAAGCTCGCCGCGAGGGACCCCACGACCCGCAGAGACGTGAGTCCGGACTCCCGAAGCTGGGCCACGCTCGGGGCGCAGCTGCGCGTCGAGAGCCGCTCGCCGTCTTGTCCGTGCAGGAGTGGCACGTGGAGAAACTCGATCTCGGCCGCGCGGGGGGCCAGCACCTTCCGAAGCAGCACCTGTCGGCCGCTCGAACTCGCGAGGTCCGACCCCCGCACCACCCGCGTGATCTCTTGGTCGAGGTCGTCGACCGTGACGGCGAGCTGATACGCATACAGCCCGTCGGAGCGACGCAGCACGAAGTCGCCCACTCGGGCTTGTACGTCTTCGGTGCTCTGGCCCCGCCGAAGGTCCGAAATGGGCACCACGTCTCCGGCTCGCGTACGAAAGCGAACCGCGGTGGGGCGCTCGGGCTGGGTGGGGCCGCTTCTGCAGGTTCCTGGGTAGGGCGGGCCTTCGTCCTCGGGCCCGTGCGGCGCGGAGGCGACCGCGAGCTCTCGACGTGTGCACGAGCATCGAAAGGATCGCTCCTCACGCTCGAGCTGGCCGAGGACCTCCTCGTACCTCTCGAAGCGGTCGTGTTGGTACAGCGGGCCCTCGTCCCACTCGAGGCCCAGCCACTCGAGGTCTCGCATGATCGCGGCTGGGCTCTCAGGGCGCGCACGAACGGTGTCGACGTCCTCGATTCGCAGGAGGATCTGGCCCCCATGGGCCCGCGCGTCGAGCCAGGCCGCGAGGAAGGTCCGCGCCATCCCGAGGTGCATGGGACCGGTCGGGCTGGGGGCGAAACGACCCCGATACGGCCCTCGGTCATCAGGAGGGTGTATCAATCCCCTTTGCCTAGCACAGACTGCGCGTGTAGTTGGACTCCATGCTTTTCTCCCGGCCCCATCCCCTGCTCCTCGTGGCGCTCTTCGGCCTCGCGGCCTGCACCGAGGAGATGGCCGCGCCCCCGACGCCGGCCGCGCCCCTCCTGTCGCGGGGGCTCTCGGCCTGCGTCCAAGACGCGGTCGACGGGGTGCATGACCCGAGCGCCCGCTGCTTCACCTACCGAGGCGTCGGCGGCATCTCGATGGGTGGGGGTTCGGCGATGCGCATTGGCCTCGAAGAGCCACAGCTCTTCGACGTCGTGGCGGCGCTCGGCGCGCCCTACATCGATCTCGAGTACTTCCTCCTGACGGTGAGCGAGACCTCGAACGGCGGCTTCTGCGAGATGGGGCAGCTCGTCGAGAATCTCGAGTACATCGACCTCAAGGACGATCCGCGTATTTGGTGCGGACCCATCGACCTGCCCGAACTCGCGATCGAAGGGACGAACTGCACCGGGTTCTCGGGCGACTACAACCACTACTACCGTGGGCCCTCGGCCGGTCGCGGTGGCTCCTTCGGTCGAGTGGCCTCACTCGAGATCGTGCAGGACCTCGCGCTCGCCTACGGCAATCCGGCCTTCTACAACCCCGAGTCCCCGTATCTTCCGCCCGGCGTTCCGATCAGTCATCACGTTCCGCTCGAACTCTCCGATCGATCAAAGTCGGCGGAGCGTGCAGCACGGCAGAGGGAGATATGCGAGCGACCGGTGCGGCTGATGCCGTTCTACGATCGGAAGTACAACCCTGAAGGCCGCTACCCGGTCATCACGTTCTGCGACGGAAACGGGCCGGTCGCCGGGGAGTACGAGCCGGGCTCGAACGACTTCCCGGTCGAAGTCGTGCTCGCGGTCGACTACAACGACAACGGGCGGCGCGACTACGGCGAGCCGGTCCTCGCGCAGCCCTTCGAGCCCTACGAAGACGTGGGCACCGATGGCTTGGCGAGCCAGGACGAGCCGGGCTTCGACCCGTCCTCGAACCCCGACCCATCGGGGGACGATCATCACTGGCTCTACAACCCGAACGGCAAGGAGCGGAACTACCGCTTCGATGACGGAGAACCGCACGAGGACTTTGGCCTCGACGGCGTGCATGGCACGGGCGATTTCGGGGAGGGCAACGGGCGCTTCGACCTGAACCCGAACATCGAACGCGCCTTCTCTCGTTCACCGCGGAAGTTGCTCGAGGGTCTCGACGAGGTGATGCTCGATCGACTCCACCTCTGGGTCGACGCGGGCATCCGCGACTTCCTCCACTCGGCGCAGATCTCGAACCAGTTCTTCGGCGCGTTGCTCGAGCGGCGGCCGGGCCAGAAGCGCATCGATGACTGGGCGGCGCTCGCCGAGCTGACGCAAGGGGTGGGCGCCCGCTTCGACCCCACCGTGGCGGACTTCTCGGAGGCTCGGATCGGGCGTCACCCGTATCTACGCTACGGCGACGCGTCGATCTGTCCGGGGGTCGATGCTGAGACCGGTCGCGGCAACCACGTCGGGACTGCGAGCGAGGTGCTCCATCGTTTGATGTCCGCCATGGCGTTTGCGTCCGCTCGGTGGCCCGACGGGGATTTCCGATCTCTGAGCGGTGGTCTCGCCGACCAAGGGAGCCCCGAGGGATCGCTGTCGGACTTCGTCCTGAAGGAGAGCTTCAAGAGCGATGCGACGGGCGGCGACGAGCCCTTCGTCGCGATTCTGCCGCCGAACTACTACGCGGATCCCGAGGCACACTTCCCGGTCCTGTACTTCCTGCACGGCCAAGGAATGAAGGCCGAGGACCTGGCGGCGAGCGCCTTGCTCTTCCTCGGACCGCAGATGGCCTCCGAGCACTCCGAGCGCCGCTACCGAAGTTCGGACTGGCAGAAGATGATCATCGTCTTCGCCGACGGAGAGTGTCAGCCGGGTGAGTGCCACACTGGGAACTTCTACGTGGACTTCCAGGGGGTCGATGGGGCCGGGACGGCGCACGGCGAGGCCTTTTTCGAGCTCATGCGCCATGTGGATGCGCGCTTTAGGACCAAGCCCGCGGCGATGCATCCACGGGCTGATTGAAACCCTGAATGGCACGGAACCCTGCGTCCGGGCCGCGATCGCGATAGACTCGCGGAAAGCCCCAGGCGGCGGAGCAGGTTCTCCTCTCGTGAGTACAAACGACAAAGACGGTGATCTGGTACCCCAGCCGGACGAGGAGCGAGAGCGTGCCCTCGAGGATGCGGAGGCGCCGCCCCTTCGAGCTGAGCGGATCGAGCCGGCGGTGACGGTGGGCGAGATGGTGCAGGGCGCCAAAGAGATCTTGGACGATGTGTCCGTGACCGCTCGGCGTCTCTACGACCGCGGGCGCTATCGCAAGGTGCGCATCTCGCGCAAAGGGAAGCCGGTGCTGCCGGACATCCCCGTCGCGGCCGCCGCGGTGGTCGAAGCGGCCTCACTCTACGGGGCCGGGCTCGGGCGCGTGCTCGCCGCGCACGTGGGGGTGAACTTTCTCTTCGACGTGGAGATCGTCAACGAGGCCGACAAGTTCATCGAGAAGGGCAAGAAGGCGCTCCTCGACGGCGAGCTGGAGCGTGCGAGCGAGGCGTTCGAAAGAGCCCTGCGCATCGATGATCTGCACCCAGAAGCTCACCTCCAGCTCGGCGTGGTGCGACGGCTTCAAGCTCGACGCCAGGACGCGCGAAGGTGCCTCGAGCGGGCGCGCAGCCTCGATGAGACCGGTGACGTCGGCCGGCGGGCCGAGGAGTTGCTTCGAGGGCTCGAGAGCGAGTCGTGATGGACGGCGCAGGGGGTAGACCAAAGGCTCGCGAAGGTTTGCTCGCCACCGAGCACAGCAAGCGGGGTCGGCTCTTTTTGAGCCTGCTCGACCCCGAGAGCCTTCGAGTGACTCTCCTCGAGCCTTGGGAGCATGGCCTGCTGCTCTTGTGTGACGGTACGCGGACCATCGAAGAGATCACCGATCTGCAGGCGCCCGAAGAAGGCACACCCGAACTCGATGATGAAGCGGTGTTTCGGTGCCTGAAGTTCTTCGAGAAGCAGGCGCTGGTCGAGGTCATCGGCCTCCGAAAGTCCGACGCGCCTCCGCCGGGACCGGAGACCATGGCCAAGCTCCAGGTGGCCTATCGCGAATGGCACAAAGAGCCCAACAAGACCGGTCAGATGATCTCGCCCACCGAGCGCGTGCCTCCGTTTCCTCGCACCGCCGCGCGCGTGGCCCCCGGGCTCTCGCCGACCGTGGCTCTGCCTGAGGACGAAACAAACGGGGACCGGCCGCGGGCGGCGGTGACGCCGGGCTCCACACTCGTGCTCGCGGGGTCCGAGAGTATTCTCGGTCGGCGCGAAGACTCCGACCCAGGGGACGAAGCGGCGTCCCCCGGCGACGGCGGCATGCTGAACTTGCTCGCGGCCGTCGACGACGCGGTGCGCGAGGCCGATGAGGTCGAACGCAGGCAGAAGCTCCGGACGCCGGCCCCTCGCGAGATGACCGAGACCATCCAGGTCGTCGAGCCCTTCGTTGTCGAGAGCAGGCCGCCGGCGGCCAAAGAGTTCGAACGTCCTCTCACGAACGTGAGCATCGAGATCGACATGGACGATGATGAGGTCGACTCGGAACCCGCGCCCGCGCTCGCGGCGCTGACGCCTACGCCGGCGGCGGGGTTCGAAGAGGGTGAGGACACCCATCTTGGTGAACTGCTCCCAGAGAAGTGAGGCGAGCTTCGTCGCGTTCTTCGCGTGGGTGCTGCTCCTCTCTCTGCCCTCCGCTCGCGCGGAGACGCCGGTCCGCCCTCCGCTCGCGCGCTCGGTCTTGGTCCCCATCGCTCTCGGCCAGACGCCCTTTGTCGATCTCGAGTCGGTGACTCGATCGCTGGAGGAGCTCTCCTCCGCTGGCGCGGAGGCCTTGCTCCTCTCGCCGTTCTTCCGCGGTACGGCCGCGCCCACACACGCGGTCGTGGATCACTCGAGCATCGAGCCCGCGTTTGGGGATGAGGTGTCGTTCGCGAAGCTCGTGGACGGAGCGCATGCTGCCGGGCTCTCCTTGATGCTCGACCTGCACGCCAACGACGTCTCGGTCGAACATGAGTGGTTTCGTGCTGCGCAAGGCGGGGACAGATTCCATCGCAGCCTCTTCGTGCTCGCGTCCGAGCTGCCCCCAAAGGCTCGGGGGGCGAAGTCCAAGTGGACCTTCGACGAGGGCTTGAACGCGCACTACTACCACGCGGCCGGACCCGGGAGGGTGGACCTCGATCTCCGGGACGAGGCGCTCAGAGCTCGCATCGTGGGGATCGCACGCTACTGGCGCGAACGAGGCGTGGATGGCCTGCGGGTTCTCGGGAGCCGAGTGTTGTTCGAGGACGGACTGAAAGAGCGCCTCGATCGACCCGGCAGCCTCGCTTTCTTCCGCGAGCTCAAGAAGAGCCTGCCGCCACCCACCGCGCTCTTGGCGGAGCTCCGTGCGACCAGCCCCACCGCGGCGCGCTACTTCGGCGAGCCTCATGATGGTGCGGATCTGGTGATCGAGCACGATCGGATCGCTGGCTTTCAGGATGCCTTGAGCCGCGGCTCCGCCGAGGTCTTACTCGCCGCGATCGAGCGCGCCGAGCGGGTTCGGCCCTCGGGTTCGGCGTGGTCTCTGCGCGCTTCGGAGGAGACTGAAGCGCAGGCTCTGCCGGAGCCGTTTGCCACCGCGTTTCTCTTGACGGTGGGGGGACAGCCTTGGCGCTCCCTCGCTCAGCTCCAGAGCCCGCTCGGCCGCGCACTCGTCGCCCTGCGCGCGCGACATCCGGGTCTCAGGGGCGGCGCCTTCGAGCCGCAGCGTGGTGTGCCTCCCGAGGTGCTCGCCTTTGTCCGCCGAGACGGTCTCGATGAGGTGCTCGTCGCGCTTTCTTTCGCGGAGGGCGGGGAGGTCGACCTCACGCGCCTGGGAGCAAGCGGCCCCCGGGTCGATCTCGCCTCGGCGCTGCTCCACTCGGCTGAACTCGACGAGGAGACGAAGAAGATCCGACTCGGCCTCGGAGGGGTCTTCGTCGCGCCCCTCGCCCGACCCGACCTTCCCTACTTCATCGAGATGAGCCCCGAGTGGTCATCACCCTCGGTCCCGCAGCGGCTACCTGAGTTCGGCGGACGATTCGAGGAGCAACGGGGCGCCGGCTTCAGCGAGGACCGGCGTCGAAGCATGGTCTGTGAACACGGGCGCGGTGGCCGCACGAGCTGCCTGATGCCCTTCGAAGGCGGAGCGGCCTACGACCCGGGCACTCGATACTCGGTCGCGGTCCCCGCGGGCGCCTACGAAGTCCAGGTGATGACCCGAGGGCGTCCGATCGCGGGGCAGATATTGATCGAGGGTGAGATCGCGAGCGCGAGCAAGGTCGGCTTTCGTCACGTAGCCTTCTCGCGGGATGGACAGATCAGCGTGGACGCGGCGCCCGGATCAAAGACGCTCGTCACCGCAGTTCGCATCGAACCTCTCACCCCCGGCGTGGTCGAACTCGAGACCGAGCGTGTGGGTCGGTCGATCCGCGTCGAGTCTCCGATGGCGGGCGCGCTCCTGTGGCGCATGGATGAGTCCAGCACCGAGCCGGTGGAGGTCACTCCGCTGGTGAAGACCGGACGCCGACACGCCGCCACCCTCGGCCCCTGGCCGCCGGGCGTGCGATCGGTGCGTCTCTTGCTTCGAGGGGAGGGCGGCCGGATCTTCGCCGGTCCCGACGGCCTCGAGATCGTCGTCTCGCTTCCCACGGCCCCGTAGCGGCTTCTTCCGCCTTTTTGCTTGCCTGCCGGGTCCGGTCGCGTGATTCCACGGAGGCGATGGAAGAGAGCTTCCGCGACGAGTACTTTCGGCTCGAGGACCAGCACTGGTGGGGGGTGGGTCGTCGTGACGCCATCCTTCGCCTCCTCGACGCGGAAGGCGTGCGTCCAAACGCGCGGGTGCTCGACATCGGCTGCTCGGGTGGACCCCTCTTGTCTGATCTTCGAGCTAGGGGCTTTGAATCCCTCACCGGCATCGACGTTTCCGACCGCGCGATCGAGCGTTGTCATCAGCGGGGATTTCCGAACACGCAGACCATGGACGCGGGCCATCTCGCGTTCCCAGATCAGAGCTTCGACCTGCTCGTGGCCTCCGACGTACTCGAACACCTCGCCGATGACACCGCCGCGCTGCGCGAGTGGCATCGGGTCCTCGCGCCGGGCGGTTTGCTCTTCGCGTTTGTGCCCGCGCACCCCTTTTTGTGGAGTCGCCACGACGACGCCAATCAGCATCAACGGCGCTACCGGCACGAGGAGTTCCGCACCCGAATCCAAGAGTCGGGCTTCGAGCTTCGTCGATCGGGGTGGTGGAACAGCGCGTTGTTTCCGCCGGTCGCGCTGGTGCGGTTCGGTCAGCGAGTGATGCCCCAAGCCCAGGGTTCGAGCGAGACCGAGCACGATCTTCGAACGACCCCGGGGCCGGTCAACCGCCTGCTCGCGGGGTGGCTCGGCGCCGAGAACCGGCTGCTCGCACGCGGGGTGAGCCTCCCGTTCGGGGTGAGCCTCTTTGCGGTGGCCTCTCGCGCATGACGGAGTCGCGCGCCTGGGTCCGCGATCCATTGATCTGGCTCGGCGCCCTGTTTGCCGCCGGGGCCCATGCGTGGGTCTTCTTTGCCGGCGAGTACCTCCCGTACATCGACTACGCGAGCCACGTTGGGCTCATCTCCATCTTGGCCCACGGTGATGAGACCGGGGCGCTTCAGTACTTCAGCCGGTCTTGGGCGCCCAATCCGTACTCGCTGTTCTACTTTGTCTCCGCGTTGCTGGCTCAGGCGCTTCCGGTGGTGGTGGCGGCCAAGCTCGCGCTCGTGGTCGCCTCGGGAAGCCTGACCCTCGCGGCGGCGGAGCTCGCCGAGGTGCACGGCCGGGATGCGCGGCTCGGCCTCATCGCGCCCATGGCTACCTTCGGCTACGCACTCGGCTACGGCTTCGCGTCCTTTGTGTTCGCGATGCCCACGATGCTGTTCGCCTTGGCCGCGCTCGAGCGTCTGTTGCGGAGACTCCTGGCCGATCGACTCGACCTTCAGGGGATCGTGTGGGCGGCCTGGCCCTTCGCGGCGCTCTTGTGCCTCACCTACCTGGGGCATGCGCTGATCTTCCTAGCGACGAGCTTCGTCGTCCTCGTGCGCGTGCTCGCGTTTGCTTGGGCGCGTCGAACACGAGGCCTGCGCGCGCTGATGTCGTACGCGCTCGTCCTGCTCGGCGCGGGCGGGCCAGTGATCGGCCTCGGTGCGCTGCGGCTCCTCCTGCTGGCGGCTGAACCGGAGCGGGTCACGGAGACCACCCCTTCGGACCCAAACCTGGCCTGGCTCGAGTTCCCAGCGTTCGCGTCCCGCTTCTCCCACTTACCGCATCAGCTGCTGTTCCGCGGGCCGGCCGGGCACATGAACTCGATGTACGCGGTCCTGGCGCTCTTCGTGTTCCTGCTGCTCTTGTCGTGGCGGCGCCGGAACTCGGCGCTTCACCTCAGCTACGGCTATCCGGCGGTGCTGCTCGGCTTTCTCGCGCTCTATGCTTTGGGCCCGGACGCCATCAACAAGCCCTTCTCCGTCTGGCTCTTCTACTCGCGCTTCGCCACCCTCACCGCTCTCGCGATCTTCTTGCTCCCTCGCGTGCGCCTGTCCGGTTTGGTCGGAGTGCTGGTGGGTGTGCTCGAGCTTTCGGTGCTCGCCTACGATGCGTCACAGCAGCGGGTGCACGTTGTAAACTTCAACCAGGTTGCCCAGCAGTATGACGCGGTGCGGGCGGCGGTGCCCCCAAGGAAGAGAATCCTCGCGCTCACCTACGGAACGGCGGCGGGCGACCCCATGGTGGGACATCCCAACCTGAGAACGCTCTACTTCTATCACCTGGCGGATGGCGCAGCGTACGTCGCTTATCTCTTCGACAACCCGCTCATCCCGGTGCGGTATCGGCACGATGTGGCGGCGCCCGAAGCCCCGTTCTGGCGCACGCCTTACACTTTCGATCCCAAGGTTCACGGACGCGAGTTTGATCTGTTGATCCTCCGCGGTGCCCCGGTCGATCGCGCGAAGAAGAGCAAGGACCACCGGCTCCTGCGCGAGGTGAATGGCTGGTCCATCTTCGAGACCCTGGAGCCTCCGCCCTGGCCATCCGGACGTGGACCGGACGCGCCCGGATGAACGCGAGCCTCGGTCTTTGGGGTGGTCAAGCGTCTCGGCGGAAGGTATGCAGGCTGCGTGCGAGAACGGCTGCTCGAGCTGATTGCCTGCCCGCGGTGCGGCGGCGGCCCCTTTGCGCTCGATGCGCGCCAGGCCGAGGGCGGCGAGATCCTCGAAGGCAGCCTCGACTGCCCTTCTTGCAGGACCCGCTATGAGGTCAGGCGCGGAGTGCCTCGCCTGCTCCCCGACGCGGATGGAGTCCCCGACGAAGCCCAGCGCACGGTCGATCGCTTCGGCAAAGAGTGGAACGACTTCGACTTCTTGAGTCACCACTACGAGGCTCAGTTCTTGGCGTGGATCGATCCGGTCAAAGCCGCCGACTTCCAGGGCAAGGTCGTGCTCGAGGGCGGGTGCGGCAAAGGTCGGCACTCTGCGCTCGCGGCCGCCTTCGGGGCCAAAGACGTCATCGCGGTCGATCTGTCGTCTGCGGTCGAGGCCGCCTACCGCAACACGCACAACATGCCCAATGTGCACGTGGTCCAGGCCGACCTGTTTCATCTGCCCGTCGCAAAGGGCTCGGTCGATCTCGCCTTCTCGGTCGGGGTGCTGCATCACACCCACGACCCCGAGGGTTCGTTCCGCGAGCTGGTTTCGCGCGTGAAGCCCGGCGGGCGAGTCGCGGTCTGGGTCTACGGCCACGAGAACAACGAGTGGATCGTTCGCTACGTAGACCCTGTGCGCCGGACGCTTACGTCGAGGCTCCCGCACTCGGTGGTGTTTCAGGCCTCGAAGCTTCCCGCGGCGGTCCTCATGGCGGCCGCGCGCGGGGTCTATCGTCCGCTGTCCAAGGGGGCGCTTGCGCCTTTGGGTGAGAAGCTCTTCTACCGAACCTACGTGAACTCCATCGCGGACTTTCCGTTCAACGAGATCCACTCGATCGTGCACGACCATCTCACGCCGCCCCTCGCCCAGTACCTGAAGCGCGAGGAGCTCGAGGCCTGGTTCAGCGCGCTCAGCCTCGACGAGGTCGTCATCGGCTGGCACAACGAGAACTCGTGGAGAGGCACGGCGGTGGTCCCGAGCAAGCCGGCATGAAACCGGGCGGGGGCCGATCGTCCTTCAAGCCGCGCATTCACTCGGGCCTCCTCGTCTTCGGGGCGGCCACTTCTCTGTCGCTCTTCGCGCTCCTCGTGCTTCGCGTGCTCGCGGGCCGCCGTCAGTTCTCGCTCTCGAGTCTGGGGGCGGTGTCTCAGCTCCAAGGTCTGAAGGCGGTGCCCTACGAGGTCGGGCTCGCCGCCTTGGTGTTTGCGCTGGCGCTGGTTGTCTTGCTCCGAGGGCCCATCAGACCACGGGCGCCGCTCGCGGGCGCGGCGGTGCTTTCCTTGCTCTCGGGGGCGCTATCGGCGGTGATCTCGCCCCACGGACACTTCGTCCTCATCACGCTCTCGGCGGCGTGGGCGGGGGTGCTGCTCTTGGCGCTGCCCTGGCGCGCGGAGGGTCCCGAAGCCAAACGTGGGCCCGGCCACGACCGCCGGACCGCGCTTGGCCTGTACCTTCTGGCCACCGCGGTGGGCTGCTTCTTTGCCATGCACCGGCACTGGTCCTTCGGCTCAGGGAGCTGGGACATGGGCTGCATGGTCCACAACTTCTATCGAGCTTCTCGCTTCGCGGACACCCTCTCCTCCGTGCTCGGGGGAGCGGACTTCTTGGGTGATCACTTCATGGTCGGCATCTATCTATACGCGCCGATCTTCTGGCTCGATAGCTCCGCGTACACCGTCATCTTGGTCCAGACCGCGAACGTCGCGGCGGCGGCGCCGCTCATCTATCTCATCGCGAGACATCGAGGCGCCTCTTGGGGCTTCTCTGTGGCGCTGGGCCTAGCCGCCGGTTTTGCCTTTGCTGTGCAGGCCGCGGTCTTCTTCGATGCGCACGAGATCACGGTGGGCATCGGTTTCCTCGCGCTTGGTCTCTACTATCTCGAGCGTGGTCAACTCGGACGTGCGAGCCTCTCGCTCGCGGTCTTTGCCCTCTTCAAGGAGTCGGCCGGTGGTTACGTGGTCGGGCTCGGACTCCTCCTCCTCTTCCGGGCGCTCCGCGAAGACCGGGGTGCGCATCTGAGGTACGGGCTCGCCTGGGTGCTCGGCGGTTTCACGTGGTTCGTGCTCGTCAACCGCGTCTTCATGCCGGCCTTCGCCGCGCGTGGCATCTCGGTGGGGGGCCACGAGACCTTCGCGGACTTCGGTCCCACCGTCTTCTCCGCCCTCATCGGCATGATCTCCAATCCGCTCA
The DNA here is from genome assembly GCA_011526105.1 of Deltaproteobacteria bacterium. Classification (GTDB taxonomy): domain Bacteria; phylum Myxococcota; class Kuafuiibacteriia; order Kuafuiibacteriales; family Kuafuiibacteriaceae; genus WYAZ01. The sequence continues at coordinate 47,649 of WYAZ01000139.1, forward strand.
AGACCGTGGTCGCGCTGTTTGTGCCCGCGGCGAAGGTCGAGAGCTGGTTGGTCACGCTCGCCGGCTTTGGCTTCTTGCCCTTGTTGGCGCCAGAGATCCTGATCGCCGCGTTGCCGCTGCTCGCCGAGCGCTTCTTGAGTTCCAAGGCCACGATGTGGGAGATGGGCTATCACTACGCGGCGTCTCTGTCGTTGTACGCAGCCTGGGCCACCGCGCTCGCGGCCCCGCGCATCGAAGCCGCTGTGCGCGCCCTCTCCGAGCGCGTGGGCCTCGATGGGCGGATCGCGGTTCGGGTGGCCCTGCCGGCCTTCGTGCTGAGCGGGATGCTTCTCGTCAATCAAGCGGGCTACAAGCACCCTTCGGTCTATCACTCGCTCGGCCAGAGCTACTTCATCGTTGGCCAGAAGCGGGTCGACTACGCGGCCGGCGTCGCTTGGCTCGAGGCACAGGGCAGGGGTGCGAACATCGCGGCGCAAAATCGGCTGCTGCCGCACCTGGCCGATCGCTTGAACATCCACCCGCTCGAGCGCTTCGAGCAAGCCGACTACGTGCTGCTCGCGCTCGGAGATGACGCTTGGCCGAACGATGCCGGATACCCGCTTCGGCTCGAACGCCAACTCACCGCCTCAGGGGCGTGGAGGACGGTCTTCGAGCAGGGCAACGTCCGGGTCCTCGCGCGCTCGAAGTAGACCGCATCTCGCATTTCCGGGCTTGACCCCCGGGCCGGTCTCGGGTGCCCTCCGAACCCGATGGCCGCGGTCGGAAGGTTATGGGCGCCGCTCCTCGTCGCTTTTCTCTACTTCGCGACCTTTCCGTATCACCAGGGTCTCAACAACCCGAACGAGATGACCCGGGTCTACCTGACCGTGGCCATCGTCGACGACGGCAGCTTCTCCATCGACGGGCCGGTTCGTCGCTTCGGCAACGTCGAGGACAAGGCCATTCGCGACGGCCGCCTCTATTCGAGCAAGGCGCCGCTTCAAAGCCTGGTGGGGGTACCGTTCTACGCGGCGGCCCGAAGGCTGGGCTTCTTCGAGAGCCAGGACAAGCGTGAGGTGACCCTCTTTCTACGAGTCGTGGGGTCGATGATCCCGTCCGTGCTGTTCCTGGGAGTGCTGCTCGCGTTCTTGCGTCGCCGCACGCGTGTGCTCGGACTGCCTCAAGGGGCGGCCTCCTCGGTGCTCGTCGCGGTGGGCGCGGGCTCGATGCTCTATCCCTACGGCATCACGTACAGCGGGCACCTCTGGACCGCGCTCACCACTGGGATGGTCTTTCTTCTGTACCCGAGCCTCGCCTATCCCGGGCTCGCGCCGGGAAAGTTTCGGTCTCGTGCGCTGCTGCTCGGCTTCTTTGCGGTGGCGGCGCCCTTTGCCGAATACACCGCGGTGCTCCTCGTCTTGCCCCTGCTCGCGGCGCTCTTCTTTCGAACGCGGGGTCTCTCGAAGAAGGGGGCCCTCGTGGGCCTGGCGGTGCTCGGGGGTCTCGTGCCCGCAGCCGCCGGTCTCTACAGCCATCACGAGATGTGGGGCTCCGCGGTGAAGACCGGCTACAGCTTCCTCGAGAACGCGGCCTTCGCGGAGGCACACGCGGTGGGCTTCTTTGGCATCAGCCTGCCCAAGCCCACGATCTTCTTGCGTGCGCTCTTTGGCTCCGAGGCCGGACTGCTGTTCTACAGCCCGTACCTCGCGCTCGGCTTCGTGGGCCTTTTCGGGGCGCTCCGTCGGCGGCGAGCCAGCGCTTCGGGGCTTCCGTATTCGCTTGCGGTCGCATCGTTCGTGGGGCTGCTCTTCGAACTCTACTTCATCAGCGCGCACAGCAACTGGCGCGGCGGTTGGACGGTGGGCCCTCGGTACATCATCCCGGTGGTGGTTCTGCTTTCGGTGTACGCGCTCGAGGTCTTGCATCGGCCCTCGGCCCGAGCCTTCTTCCCCGCGCTCGCGGGTCTTTCGATTCTGAACACCGGCTTCGCGGCCGCGCTCTATCCACACCTCTCCGAGGTGTACATGAACCCGCTGATCACGTTCTTGTGGCCGAGCTACCGTGACGGGTACTCCACGTATGGGTTGGCCGATCTCGTGGGCCTTCGAGGGGGACTCGCGAACCTCGTGCACATCGTGCCGCTCTTGATCCTGAGCATCCACGGTCTCCTCGCGGCCGCGACCCGGAGCAGGCGCGCGGCGCAGCTCTTCCTGCTCGTCGTGCCGCTGGCCATTGTGGGCATGGCGCAGATCCCCGAGCGCGACGCCTTGGCCGCGGAGCGCGAGAACGAGCGACTGTGGGGCTTCTGGGAGCCCACGCCCTTGGCTCTGCATCCCGAAGGCCGCATCTTTCACGGCCAGCGAGAGTGGCGACGGATACAGGTCCAGGCCGAACATCCGGACAGGCGCATCGAGCGGTGTCGCTTCGATGGCAAGCGCGGACCCGGCTGCTACTACGGACCCGAGGGCTGGCACCACTTTGGCCCCGAACACCTCGAGGTCGGCGGCAAGTGGCGACCGCTTCTCTTTCTACACCCCATCCGTGGACAGACCGTCCGAGCTTGGATCCGAGTTCCCAAGAATGCCACCAAGGCGGTCTTCAGCTTTGGCCTCACGGATGCGGCGGTCCGAAGCCCCAATCCGCATCCGCTGCACCTGCGACTGCTCCAAGGAAAGCGTTTGCTGCACGAACTCGACCTGAAGGCGGCCGGCCTGCTCACGCTCGAGCCTACGCTCAGTGGGACGGCCGCGCTCACGCTCGAACTCACGACCGCCGACGATGGCGCGCGGGTGTTCGGCTTCGACGTGGAGCTCTTCTGAGAAAAAGGAGAAAAAGGGAGAAAAAGGGGACAGGCACCTTTTTCTCTTCAGGAAAAAGGTGCCTGTCCCCTTTTTCTCCCTAGCTCGACGCGGAGCCGTAGTGCCGAAGGGCCACGTGCCACACCCGGCGTGAACCCCAGAACGCGAAGGCGGCGAACGAGAGAGAGATCGCGCCCCCCTCGAGGTCGAGCGTGCCCAGGGCGGCCTTGGCCGGGTACGAGGTCATGAGAGCGATGGGCAAGACAAAGGTCAGCACCACCTTCACCCAGCCGCGAAAGATGCCGATGGGCCACCGCGCGGCGTCGAAGAACGAGCTGAAGAGATGGCTCAGGTTGTCGACCCGCACGAACCAGAACGCGGAGCAGATGACGAGCAGCCACACCGAATAGAGCAGCACTGCGCCCGAGCCGAGCAGCAGAGCGGCGCCGGCGAGTTGAGACGCCGAGGGCGGCACCAAAAGGCGCGACAGCGACCAAGCGAGCATCGAGAGTCCGGCGACAAGGTACACGAACTTGGACGGCAAGAACTTCGAGGTCGAGACCAAGAGCTGACTGTCGACCGGCTTCATGAGCACGAAGTCGAGCGTGCCCTTTCGGATGTGCTCCACGATCTGCATCAGGTTCGGGGCGATGAGCCCTTCGAGCAGCGCCTTTAGGATGAGAAACGCGCTCATCACCAAGGTGGCCTCTTCGAAGGAGAAAGCCGCGATGTCGGGCCGTACCTCGTAGACCACCCAGAGCGGCGCGATGTTCCAGATGAGCCAGAAGCAGGCCATCACCAGCTCGAGGATGAAGTCGAAGCGGTACTGCATCTGCGACAGGACCGAGGTCTTCAGCAGATGAGAGACGACGCGCGTGTGCGAAGCGACGGACATGCTCAGCTCCCGTAGGCCTCGTAGCGACGCATGGCGCGCGGCCACAGGGCGAGCACGAACGCGAAAGCGAGAAGCAGCCAGCCGAGCTGAACGAGCACCCCAAAGAGGATGGCGCCGTCGTCGAGATGACCGAGCAGGATCTCGGCCGGCAGCGAACCCATCGCACGGAACGGGAGCCACACCGCCACCTTCGCCAGGCCGGGCACGAGCTCGAGCGGGAAGAGGTAGCCCGAGAGCACCGCCCAGAGTCCAAAGAAGGCGTCCATCACCGACAACGACTGCTGCGTGTAGAGCGCGACGAGACCGATGAGGGCCTGCAGCAGGTAGTTCAGCAGGAACGCGAGCGCCACGGTGAGTACGGCCAGGCCGAAGTGCAGCGGGTTCGAGGAGAAGTGAACCCCGGGCAGCAAGAGCAGGGCGGCGGCGGTGATGGGTACGAGCACGAGCGCGCGCAGTGGGATCGCGCCGGCGTGTTCCGCCGAGTAGTAGATGAGCGGGTGCACCGGCCGAAGCAGGAGCATCGAGAGGCGTCCGGTGCGGATGGCCTCGTTCAGCTCCCAGACGATGTACGCCGACGAGAGCTGCCTCACGATCAAGATGGCCAAAAAGTACGAGGCGAACGCAGCCTCGTCGAAGCGGCCGACCGGCGCCTCTCGAGCGATGCTCGCCCACATCGCGTACATGATGAGGGGCATCGTGGTGCTGAGGATCCAGATCAGCACCTCCGCGCGGTACGCGGACATATACGCAAAGCCCGTCCGCAACATCGCGGGATACTGACGGGCGAGGCGGGCGATCACGGCTCAGGTCTTGTAGGTGACGCGGCCGAGTGTGATGACCGGCTCTTTGCGCTCTTTCACCCAGGTCACGAAGTAAAGCTCGCCGGGCTTGATGGCGAAGAGGTCGGTCATGATGGTGTCGCCGGGATAGACCGGCTTCGAGAAGCGGCCTTCGATGCTGAGCAGACGATCCGAGTCACCGTTCATGAGTCCTTTGATGGCGGCGCGCGCGGCGTGACCGTAGGTGGCCAGGCCGTGCAGGATGGGTCTCTCGAAGCCCGCCTTGCCTGCGATCTCGGGGTCGCTGTGGATGGGATTCAGGTCCGAGCCGCCGAGCCGATAGAGCAGGGCCTGCGTGGGCTGGGTGGGCATCTCGAACGACGCGGTGGGGGTCATGCCGGCCGGCGCTTCGTACGGAGGGGTCTCGGGTCCTTTTTCGCCGCCAAAGCCGCCTTCGCCCCGAAAGAAAATCTGCCACTCGGTCTCAAAGAGCAGCTTGCCCTTCTCGTCCTGGCTCTCGGTGGCGATGAAGGCGAGCGCGCCTTTGCCTTTGTCGTAGAGGCCAGTCACCTTCGCGGTGGTCTTCAGCGTGGCTTCCGGGGGAAGCGGCGCGTGGATCACGCACTTCTGGGCGCCGTGCACCAAGGTGAGCATGTTCCCGCCGAGGTTGCCGAGCGACTCGATGAGCGGCGCAAATGCCGGCACCACCGAGAAGGTCGGGAGCACCTTGGGACCGCGGCTCTCGATGAGCAGGTCGAGCTCGTCGGTTCCGGCGCCGCAGCCGAGCGCGTAGAGCGCGGTGCGTTGCCAGTCGTAGGTGTAGCTGTGGGGACCAAAGGTCTTGCCCACTGCGCTGAAGTCGAATGCCATGGCGTGCCTCCAGGGGCTGGCGTAGCGCCTAGCCCGCTTGGAGGCAACGCTTGGTTTTTGTGGTTTACGAGATCACTGCACTTCGATGAGGCGGGGTTTCTTGGCCTCCGCCTTGGGGAGCGTCACCCGGAGCACGCCCGATTCGTACCGCGCGTCTACGCGGGTGGCGTCGATGCCTTCGGGCACCCGGAACTGGCGGCGATACTGTTTGGGGGGCACCTCGGTCCCACCCAGGCTTCGGCCCGGCCTCGTGGCCTCCACGGTGAGTTCGTTGTCTTCGAGCCGGATGGCGATGTCGCTCCGCGTGACCCCCGGCAGATCGGCCAGCACCAAATAACCGTCCTGGTTTTGGTGCACGTCCACGAAGGGCGCAAGTCGCACGGGCGCCGGCGCGCGCTCGTTAATCGCGAGTTCTCGGTCTTGGTTCTGTAGCTCGTTCATGTTCGTCCTCCTTTCAGGTTCAGCCGATGTGAATGGGGATCTGCCGCGGCTTGGCCTCCGGGTGCTTGGGGATGCGGACCTCGAGCACACCGTCGGACAGCTTCGCCTCGATGTGTTCGGCGTCGATCTTGGCGGCAAAACCAAGCGCCTTCGACAGCTGGAGCGCTCCGCGCTCCTCCATCACGGCCTGATAGCCCTCGGGCGTAGCCGCCGCCCGCGTAGCGGAGATGAGCAGCTGATCGTTCGCGAACTTCAGCTCGACGTCCTCACGCTTGAAGCCGGGTAGATCTGCCGTCACGAGATAAGCATCTTCGACTTCGAAGATGTCCACCGCGGGGGTCCGCGCGGCGGCCGCTTGGATGAGGCGGCCGAAACGCGGGGTCTCACCCGATTCTGATCCGGAAAAAGCCTGATTCATTCCGCGCCGGAGCGCCTCCATGGCGGCCCACGTGCGTTCGATGTCGTTCCAATGGTTGTACATGGTGTCGAGACCTCCTTTGCGGGGAGCCTAGACACTTTTTTTGAGCGTCAAGCGGGGCGCTTCATTCGTCTTCGGAGCGGGCTTTCTTGGCGCGTTCGGCGCGGGCCTTCGCGTCGGCCTTGAGCGCCTCGATGCGCGCTTTCTTCTCGGCCACCGGGTCGCGTTGTTCCTTCGGCTTGCTGGTCAAGATCGGCCGCGCGGGCTTGTCCTTCTTGGGGACATCGAAGCGTTTGGGGCCGCTGGGCGCGACCGCGGGTTTTGGGGCCTCGCCCGTTTTGTGCACCGGCCGATCGACCACCGTGGACGCGTCGGGCGGAGCGGTCTTGACGCCGCGGCGCTTGATCACGATCCCGCCGTCGGACTGCTCCGAAGCTTCGAAGGACTTCGTGGTGGGCTCGATCCTTCGCTTCACCATCGGTTGTGGGGCGACCATACGCGGCGCCGATCGTGGCTTCTTTCGGTCTTCGGCCTCGCGTCGTTTGGCCATCTGTTCGGCGTCCTCAGGGGGCAGGACGGTGTTGGCTTCGTCCCGCTTGAGATCGGTGAGGTCGAGGCCCTGCGCCGCGAAGAGCATCAACAGAGACTCGGGTCCATGCTCGACCGCGTAGTTGGCCTCGGCCTCGAACACCGGCAGCAGCCAGAAGAGTTCGACGACGGTTTGATCCCAGCGCGGGATGCGCTGAAAGCCTTCGACGAACTGCACCGGCGGAAGAACGAGCAAGGCGTCCATGGGGCACAGGGCCTCGAGCTCCTGGCCACCCGGGATGACGTCTCCGATGCCGAGCGCGACCTGGTTCTTGTCCGGATAGAGCGCGAAGGCCGAGAGCAGGTCGTAGACGAGCTGCGGCTTGGGCGGGGCGGGGCGCACCATGAAGAGGCCCTCCATTCGCCGGCCATTCTCCATGAGCGACTGCGAGAGTCCGCACGTCGCAAACAAGACCGGTGCCTGCATGCCGCCGGGCGCGAAGTACGCGATCTCGAGCATCTCGATCGGCGAGCCGCTGACCGGATTCTTTCGAAGCTCCGCGACTTCGTAGGGGGCGCCCAAGTGCACGATGAGGTGCTCGCGCACGACGCCTACGTCGGGCGTGATGGCCGCTTCTTGGCCGGAGTCGTCTTCGAGCTCGAGGTCGTCGCTCATAACCCTGAAACAGAGTTACCCGAAAACCTCGCGCAGGGCCATTTGGTGGCAACCTAGTGGAAGTACTAACGTGCCACGCTCGCGGCCGAGCATGCCTTCAGCGCGGTCTCGAACAACGCCGCTCGTTCGGGATCGCAGGCCATGGTCGTGCTCAGAGCATCTTCCAGGTCACCTTCGCTGCCGAGTTGGCCCATCGGAGCGGCCCGACACGAGGCGAGGAAGGAGAAAGCCGGCTGCAGCCCCAAAGGCAGCCGATCCCGCTCGCCCAACTCCAGCGGCATGGAGCGTGCGAGCTTCGCGGCCACCGCTGGGTCCGTGGGTGGGTGCCCACAGGTGCCCCTGAGGAGGATCAGCAGCCACCAGTCTCTGAGTGTCTTCTCTCTCGATGGTCTCTGGAGGAAGCCTTCGGCGACGGCAAGTTCAGCGCCGGCCCAGTCCTGATGGGCGGCACGCGCGGTGGCGAGGTTGAGCCAGGGCGTAGGCTCACCACAGTTGCCCGAGGTCTTGGCTGCATCGCTCCACAAGGCGAGGCGGTTTTGCCAGTGTTCGGCCGCGATGCCGAGGCGAGTCGCGTTGACCGCAACGATCACACCGACGATCACCCACCACAGACGCGCACGCCGAGTCCCCGCCTGATTCCCTCCTGCGGCCGCGATGCTCAGGCCCAGGAGGGGGAGGGTCGCGTAGCGCAGTTGCAACAGAAACGGCGTCGGTATCAGGTTCGCGAAGGGGATCAAACCGAGCGCCGCGACCAGGGCTCCCAGTCGGGTGGTCGTGGCGGAGCGACGAGAGAGCGCGACGACGATGAGCATCGCGAATGCGCTCAGCCCCACCAAAGCTCGGGGAAGACTCATCTCGAGACAAGGAGTGGGCGAGAGCACTGCCGGCCACACCATGAGTTCGAGATAGGCCGCCAGAGTGGAGCCAACGACCAAGAGATCGAGGCTGCGCTGAACGGGGTGAGCCAGAGCGTGCTGATCCGCCACGGTCCAGGCGGCCAGCATCCAGCCCATGGAGATGATCGCGGCGGCGATAGACCACCACGGTGGCTTCACGTGTCCTCTCTCTCGTCCTAGAAGCTGTTCGGCGAGCAGGACCAGGCCCACGATCGAGTAGACCGACTTCGAGCCGCCGGCGAGGAGGGTGCACAGGAGGACGAGGGCGCGTCCCCACCACCGATCGACCCTCCTCGAGGCCGCGAGAGCGAGCACGAAGAAGCTGAGCCCCAGCAAGTCCTTCTGGGAGGCGAGGTTTGCCCACACCTCGACCATCGCCGGATGCGCACACCACAGCGCGAGCGCCAGGAGCGCGGGGCCCCGAGCGAGGCCGAGGGAGCGGCCGAGGACAATCCACCCCGCCGCAAGGCCGAGCGCCAGGAGAAGACTGACCCACCGAGCGGTGGCCAGAAGGGACTCGGGCGCGGGCCCCGCCGCTCGCTGTAGGCACAGAAGTGCCGCGTGGACCGGGTGATAGGCCTCGAAGAGGGGCTGAGTGAGCGCCGCGGACAGGCACGAGCTCAGGTTCGATGCACCCGCGATATCGTCGAGGAAGAACCGGTGGTCGTCCCAGAAAAGAAACTCGTCGCTCCCGATGAACCAGGCTGCGCCGCAGGCAGCCAGGAGGGCGACGACGGTGCCCGCTGTCTCCCGACTCGAGCCCAAGCCTTGGCTCGTCAGGTTTTGGACGCTGCGGGGCGAATCAGATCCAGATGCCTCGAAAGAACGGTCCCGCCACTCCCGTTCCTACAGACACTCGACCGCATACTCCGCATCGATCTGCGCACCCGGCTCGGGCGTGGCGAAGGGCGTGAAGTTGATCGAGTTGGTGGCGTAGTCGTAGGTCCAGTTGATGGTGCCTTGAGGAGAGGTCGCTGGGATCTCTTGCCCATCGACGACCACCCGCAAGGTGGAGATCACCGGCTGGTTCTGGAGGAAGAAGCGGGACTTGAAGCCGAAGGCGCTGGTGGAGAGGTCTTCGAGCGAGCGCGACCAGTCCGAGGAGCAGATCGACTGGAACACGCCGCCGGTCCGCTGGGCCACCTGCGTGTAGCGGATGCCGTCGTCGGCGCTGCCGCCGGGGCCGTTGCAGCCGCCGGGGGAGTCGCCCACGATCGAGCTGGCGGTGAACAGGTTGGTGTTTCTGAAGCCTTTGATGCTCAAGAAGAAGTTGATGTAGAAGTCGACGTTGTTCGGCGACTGATCCTCTTCGTCGGACACGAAGATGAGCGACAGCACCGCATCTGCACGCAGCAGTCCGTTGTTGTGGCCAAAGACGTGGGGGGGCGAAAGCGCCTTATAGGCGGCTTCGAGCCCCTGTTCGAACGCGGACCCGTTCGTGCCCACGTTCACGTTCTGTCCGAAGACCGACTCCGGTGAAGGCTGGGTGAACGGGGTGACGATGCGCTGCTGGGTGGTGCCGCTCAGCGGAACGAGCCGGCCTTCCGGGCCGCCGCTGTCCACGTCCGTGGTGGTGACGCCCATCTGGTAGTCGATGTTCTGCGCGTCCGCAAAACGAATGAAGGCATCGAAGTTCGCCGACAAAGAGGTCTGCTCCTCGAACATCGAGCAGGAGTCGTCGATGACAAAGAGGATGTCGACCTTGGCCTCGGGCAGCTGCTCGAAGTGGTCGCGCGAGACAGCGTCGGTGTCGCCGCGGCCCTGCAGAGAGACCACGTAGGTGACCGGCTGACCGTTGAAGGTGGCCGTGATCTCCACCGCGCCGGCATAGGAGGCGACGCTGTTGGCGGTGAAGCCGACCTCGAACTGGGTGTTGGCACCCGGCGCGAGCGTGGTGGGCAGCGTAGGCAAGTTCGCCACGCGAAACGCCGGGCTCACCGGGGTGGCCAGCTGGATGTTCGTGATCTGAGAGGGCGTGGCCCCGGTGTTGTAGATCTGGATGGTCCGATTTCGCGCGCTGCAGCCAATACCGACGACGCCGAAGTCGAGGTCGCGAGGCACGATGAGGAGCGTGGCGTCGGCGCCGGTCCCCGAGAGCGGCACGAGGTTGAAGGGGCTGGTGGGGCTCGAGATCGAGAACTCGACCTGGCCGGTGTGGCTGGCCTGAGACTCCGGCACGTAGCGCACGGTGATGGTCTGCGAGGAGCCGGCCGGAATACGCACGGAGTTCAGATCACCGTCCGGCAGCGAGAACTCGGTGCCCGAGCCGGGGAACATGCGCGCCGCGGTGAGCAGGCAGTCTGAGTCGAGCCCGGCCTGCGCGAGGTTGCGGATCTCGAAGGCGCGGAAGAGCGCGCTTCCCTGCTGCACCACGCCGAAGCCGAGCTGCGGCGGGACCACCTCGAAGTTGCACGGGGGCAGGTTCACGCCCACGCCCTGGAGCGTCACGCGCACTTCGGGCTCGTCTTGGTCGTCGGAGCGGATGATGAGCTCAGAGGTGATGGGCCCCTCGACCGTGGGCTGAAACTCGACCGTGAGGTCGTAGAAGCCGCCGGTGGGGACCGAGAAGCCGGCGGCGCTGGCCGAAAACGCGCCCGTGGTGGCGATGTCCGCGAGCACTTCGGTCACCGAGAGGTTCTCGTAGCCGACGTTCGAGACCTGAATGGTCCGCCGCGAAGGGGCGATGAGCGAGACCTCGCCGAAGTTCAAGATCATCGGTTGAACGTCGATGTCCGGGCCGCCCCCCGAGCCCAGAAGCTCGACGTTGACGAACTTGAGGCGCGGGATCTGGTTGTCGGTCTCGAGCGCCAGGGTGCCGCGGTCGTTGCCCAGATCGGTGGGGCAGTACGTGGCCTCCACCGCGATGGACTCACCCTCGCGGAGGAACTGCGGCGAGCCAAAGGTCTCGAAGGAGAAGTCGGCGGAGGTGTTGGTGCCAGGGCCCCAACCCACCACGGTGATGGACTCGTTCGCGATGTTCTCGCAGGTGACCGACTGCGTGGTGCAGCTTCCGGGGTTGATGGCGCCGAAGTCGAGGCTGGCCGGCTGGCAACGGAAGCCGGACTCGACGCCGATGCCGTCGAGGGTGACCTCTTGGCTACAGGACTCGCAGGCTTTGAGCACGAAGGTTCCGCGTTCACGGGTGCCGGCGACGGTGGGAGTGAAGCCGGCGTTCAAGACGGTGGACTCGCCGGGCGCGAGCTTGAAGCGGCCGCCGACCGAGAGCGGCTTGGTGGTGGGGGAGACGGTGAAGGTGGCGGCCTCGGTGCGTCCCTGGAACTTCGTGTTTGTGCCCGGCACGAGCTCGACATCGGCCTCGAAGTCGGAGCTGTTGGTCACTGTGACCGGGACGAGCTTCGTGGTCTGAAGGACCACATTCCCGAAGGCGACCGCGGCGGGCTCCACGGTGAGCTCCGCGGTCACGCCGGTGCCCTTGATCTCCACTTCGATGGGGTCGACGCCCGTGTCCGAAGAGACCACCCGGATGACGGCGCCTCGCGCGCCGAGCTCCAGCGGAGCGAAGGTCACGTCGATGAAGCCGGTGGCTCGCGCCTGGACGCGGAAGGGGTCCGGCACCACGATGCTGAACTCTTCATCCTTGGCCAAAGTCTCGACCGCGGAGATGGTCAGGGTGCCGGTTCCGTCGTTCACCACTTCGATCCTGCGGGTGACCGTGGTCGCGACCTGGACATTGCCGAAATCGAGTGGATTCGGCGTGATCTCCATTTTGGGCACGAGGGTGTCGACGCTGACGTCGTCCCCGCAGCCAGCCGCGATCCCGAGCGAGAGAACCAAAGCGGCCGACCTGACCGCGAACAGATGCTTCATTCGTTTTACCCCAAGTCCTGTGGCGGCGAGGGCTCCCCTCGGCCGAAGACCGCGGGAGCATGAGGGCGGGGAACCAGGTGGTCAAGCGTGTGTGACCTTGCCAGACCTCCTACGTTATCTGACCGATACCTACATACCGGAGTCCCCCGCACCCTGAGGAGAATGCGGACCCGAGCGGCCTCAGGACGGCTGGTGGCGGACACCGTCCGGGTCACGAGACTCCCCGAGGAGACTCGCGACGCGATGTGGACGCTCTTCGCCCGGTTCTACGAGGGCACCAGCCGCTCGGTCTTCGAGCGAGACCTCGCGGCCAAGGATCACGTCATCTTGCTCCGCGATGATGGCGACCGATCTCTGCGCGGCTTCTCGACGGTGCAGACCTACCGGCGGAGCCTCGGCGGGCGGCCTTTCGTCGCGGTCTTCTCCGGCGACACCGTGATCGAGCAAGCCTACTGGGGCCAGTCGGCGCTTCAGATCGCTTTCTACCGCTACCTCTTGAAGGCCAAGCTCCGGGCGCTGTCGGTGCCGGTCTATTGGTTCCTGATCTCGAAGGGCTACCGCACGTACCTGTTGCTCTCGCGCAACTTCCCCACCTACTGGCCGCGCCACGAGGAGGCGACCCCTCCCTGGGAGCAGTCGCTCATCGAGTTTCTCGCCACCGACAAGTTCGGCGAGGCCTATCAGCCCGAGCTCGGTGTCCTGCGGTTCACGCAGCCCGAGGGTCATCTCCGGTCCGAGGTGGCGCCGCTGGCGCCCGAGGTGCTCGCGCAGCCCGACGTGCGCTTCTTCGCCGACCGAAATCCTGGCCACGCGCTCGGGGAGGAGCTCTGCTGCCTCGGCTGTGTGGACTACACCCTCGCCGCGAGCTTCTTCTACAAACACATTAGGCGAGGCATAGAGCGTCAGCTGATGCGCGTGAGGCGACGGTGGGCATCCGCGAGCGCCTCTTCCTGAGCGCACTCTCCGCCGGTTATGCGGCGAGTTTGACCCCGGCCCATCGGCGCTTCACCTGGGGCGCACGTTGGCCGATGCGCGCCCAGAGCTGCCACCTCCGCGCGCTGCTCGAGAAGAACGCGGATACCGAGTTCGGGCGCCGTCACCACTTCGCACAGATCGCCGACGTTGCGAGCTACCAAGAACGGGTGCCGCTCTCCACCTACGAGGACTACGAGTCGGACATTCGGCGCATCGCGGATGGAGCGCAGGCCGTGCTCACGAAGGAGCCGGCGCTGATGCTCGAGAAGACGAGCGGCTCCACCAAAGGGCCCAAGCTCATCCCGTACACGAGGAGCTTGCTCTCGGACTTCTCGAGCTTCACCGACCCCTGGCTCTACGATCTGTTTCGGCATCGCCCGCGTCTCATCGGCACCACCAGCTACTGGTCGGTCTCCCCCGCGGGTCGCGCGCGCGAGACCACCTCGGGTGGGCTCCCGATCGGCTTCCTCGACGACACCGAGTACTTCGGGCCGCTGTCGAGGTTCGTGCTCTCTCGTCTCATGTCGGTCTCGGGGGACGTCGCGAGGCTCGACTTCGAGGCCTGGCGCTTCGAGACCGCACGGCGGCTCCTCGAGGACGAGCGGCTCGGCTTCATCTCGGTGTGGAACCCAAGCTTTCTCTCGTTGCTCCTCGACTACATCGAAGCCGAACGAGAGCGACTCTTCGGTGCGCTGAGCACTCCGCGGCGCCGGGTGGCCGAACGCAGTCTTCGGGGCGCGCGGCTCCAGGTCTCCACGCTGTGGCCCCGCCTCTGTTTGGTCTCGGCCTGGGCGGATGGAGAAGCGGGGCGAGCTTTGGAGTCGCTGAAGGCGCGCCTGCCCGGCGTCGAGATTCAAGCCAAGGGTCTGCTGGCGACGGAAGGGGCGGTGTCTTTTCCGCTCCTCGGCCGCTCCGAAGGCGCGGTCATCCCGGCCTCGGGCCCGTTTCTCGAGTTCATCGATCTCGAGGACGAATCCAGGCGGCCTCGGCTCGTGCACGAACTCGAAGCCGGCGCTCGTTACAGCCCGGTGCTGACCACCGGCGGGGGACTCTATCGGTATCGCTTGATGGACGTGCTCGAGTGCACGGGTCATCACTCGGGCCTTCCGCTCGTACGTCTTGTCGGTCGGCTCGATCAGGTCAGTGATCTCGTGGGTGAGAAGGTCTCGGCGGGCGAAGTCGAGGCCGCGCTCGAGGAGGTCCGTCTTCAGCTGTCGGTGTCCCCGCGATTTGCCTTGCTCGCGCCGGTCGACGCCTCGCCGGGGCGCTACGAGCTCTATCTCGAAGGGGTCGACGAGCGTGCGGTCGAGATCGCGGCCGAGATCGAGGCCCGGCTGCTGGCCGGTCACCACTATCGTTATGCCCGAGACCTAGGCCAACTGGGCTCGGTGCGGGCGGTGGTGGTCGAGAACGGGACCCAGCGTTACCTCGAGCGGCTCGCGGCCGATGGGGTGAGACTCGGGAACATCAAACCTTCGGTTCTCGATCGGCGCACGATCTGGCACGAGGTGTTTTCGTCATGAGGCACAGCTCGGGGCTGCTCAAGAACTACTGGTACGCGGCGGCGCTCTCGAACGAGGTCGGCGGCAAGAAGCCCACCGGCCGGGTGGTGCTCGGCGAGATGATCGTGCTCTACCGCGACGCCGAAGGCCGGGCGACCGCGCTCTCGGACCGGTGCCTGCACCGAAACGCGCTGCTCTCCGAAGGGGACGTCTTCGGCGGCTGCATCGGCTGCCCGTACCATGGCTGGACCTACGACAGCGCGGGGCGCTGCGTGAACGTACCTTCGGAGGGGCCGGATGGAAAGCCGGCCACCGACCGCAAGCTCGAGTCCTTTCCGGTGCGGGAGCAAGACGGCCTGATCTGGGTGTGGATGGGCGGGCCGGGCACCAAGCCCGACAAAGACCCGTTCCCCATGCCGTACTGGGACGCGCCCGGATGGGGGCGATACTACATGAAGACCCGCTTTCAAAACGGGGTGACGCACCTCGTCGAGAACTTCATGGACGTGCCGCACACCGTGTTCGTGCACAAGGGCTGGTTTCGGTCTCGAACGAGGAAGCGCGTGCGGTGTACGGTCGAGCGCACCGACAGCAGCGTGCTCGTCACCTACGATCAGCCGAACGACTCCATCGGCTTCACGAACCGCATCCTGAACCCAAAGAACGAGCCGATGGTCCACACCGACAAGTTCTACATGCCGAACACTACGCGGGTGGACTACGTCTTTGGTGAGAACACGCGTGCCTTCGTCATCACGAGCACCTGCACCCCCATGAGCGCGTACGAGACCGAGGTCTACACCCTCATCAGCTACAAGCTCGGCGCCTTCAATGCGATCGCGCAGTTTTTCCTGCCGCCCTACACCCGCAAGGTGATCCAGCAGGACGTCGAGATCATGGAGATCCAGGGGCGCAGCCTGAAACATCACAAGACGCCCAGCTTTCAGTCCACCCCGGCCGACACGCTGCACCTCTACATCGAGTCGCTCCGCGCCTATGACGAGTCGGGGGGCGGGGATGAAAAGCCCGGGCCCACCGTGTCCGAGATGGATTTCTGGATCTAGCGGAAACGGAGCCAAGGGCCGACAGGGGCGTTATACTCCTCGCGTGTTTCCGCGACTCCACTCGGGCCTCCTCTTCCTCCTCATCGCCGCGGGCTGCAGCTGCGAGGAAGAGGTGCCGCCGGCGAACGGCTTACCGATCGGATCCGTCTGCGACGCGAATGCGGTCTGCCAGGCCGAACTGACGTGCCGCGACCAGCGATGCTCCGAGACCTGCGTCCCCGAGACCACCGCGTGCGCTCTGGAGTGCTGCGCCAGCACCGAGCTGTGTACGGACGGGGCCTGCGCGCCCGAGGCCTCTTGCACGGGCGCCCGAGTGGTCTGCGCCAGTGCGTGTTGCGCGGCGGGCCAGGCGTGTGTCGGCGAGGTCTGCTGCGGCGCCGCCGCCACCTGCGGGCAGACGTGCTGCGGCGCCAATGAGATCTGTGAGCTCGGGCAGTGCAAGAGAGATTGCGGGGCGGGTATGCTCGGCTGCGGGACACAACAGGTCTGCTGCGCGGGCACCGAGCTCTGCCACGGTGGACAGTGTGTCACTCCGGGCCGACCATGCGGCGGCGGGAGCTGCGCGACACGCTTCGAGGAGACCGGCTGCGAGGCGGATGAGTACTGTGATCCCGCGGTCGGCTTCTGCTTGAAGGGGGACGTCAATCAGGATTGCGTCTACGTCCCGCCGTCCGGCGTCTTCCAGCCCGTCCCGCTCTTCACCTGGGGGGCGCGTCGCGCGCGCGCCTGCGTCACGGACGACGATTGCCAGACGGCAGAGGTCTGCACCGCCGGCACCTGCGCGGTCACGTGGCGGCACATCGCTCCGGCCGCCGATGACTTTCCGGACCACGTTCAGTCGGTCTCCATCCCCATCGTCATCGATCTAGACCAAGACTGCGTCCCGGAGATCGTCTTCAACACCTACCAAGGCAGCCTCTTCACCGCCGACGGCGTGCTCCGTGCCATCCGCGGCGACACGGGCGCGAAGGTGTGGACCGTCACCGCGACCGCGTATCGGACGGACTCCACCGCGAACCCGGCGGCGGGCGACCTCGACGGGGATGGGGTGCCCGAGGTCTTGGTCGCGGGGCAGGGCAAGCAGGTCCTCTGCTTCAACGCAGACGGGACGCCGCGTTGGACCTCGGATGTCTATGCTGGCCCCGAGGGCAGCGGGTCGGTGGCGATCGCCAACCTCGACGGCGAAGGGGAGGCCGAGGTGATCTTCGGCGCCGCGGTGTTCGATCATCGGGGCAGGCTGCTCTACGAGGGCGCCCTCGGCTCGGGCATGGCCGGGCAAGGACCGATCTCGTGCGTGGCGGACCTCGACGGCGATGGCAGGCCCGAGCTCGTGGGCGGAAACACCGCGTACGCCTTCGACGGAACCGTGCGCGGCGCCACCTTCAGCGGGCAAGAGCGTTGGACCTCCACCGCCCCCGACGGTTACTGCGGGGTGGCGGACCTTACGGGCGACGGCGCACCCGAGGTCGTGCTCGTCTCGACCGGCATCGTGTACGTCTTGCAGGGCCAGACCGGCGCGGTCCTCGCGCAGCTCGCCATCCCCGGCGGCGGCCAAGGGGGGGCGCCCAACATCGCCGACTTCGACGGGGACGGTCGGCCGGACATCGGCACTGCGGGGGCCGTCAACTACGTGGCCATGCGCTTCAACGGCGCCGATGCGCTCGAGCTCATCTGGCGAGCACCGACCGAAGACGACTCCTCGTCGCGGACCGGCTCTTCGGTGTTCGACTTCGACGGCGACGGCCGCGCCGAGGTGATCTACAACGACGAGGAGTTCGTCCGAATCTATCCCGGCGTAGAGCCCGCCTGCCTCGAGACCCCGCCGGGCGCGGATTGCGACGGCATCATGACTGACGCCGAGATCTTGTTCCTCGATCTCAACTCGTCGCGCACTCGCACGGAGTATCCGGTCATCGCCGACGTCAACGGCGACTTCAAGGCCGAGATTGTCTTCCCTACCAGCAACGAAGCCACGTTCCTCGATCCGCTCCTCGTCGGAGATGCGGGCATCGAGGTGTGGCGTGATCGGCTCGACAACTGGGTCCCGACGCGGCCGGTGTGGAATCAGCACAGCTATCACATCACCAACGTCGGAACGCTCGGGGAGATACCGGCCTCGGAGCCGGCCAACTGGTCGACACCCGCGGACCGACCGTTCAACAGCTATCGCGTCAACACCCAGGGCACCCGCGAGGACTTCTGCGCGCCCGACCTCGTCCTCAAGGACCTCGTGCAGCTCGTGGACCAGTGTCCCGATCTGGCGCTGCAGGTGACGGTGGTGAATCAAGGCTGTCTCGGGGTGGGTCCGGGGGTGGTGGTGGTCTTCGTCGACGAGTTCGGGACCACTTTGGGCCTGGCGGTCACCAAGGGCGCCATCGCACCAGGAACGGGCGAGGTCGTGACCAGCGCGAGCACCTCGCTCAGCGGGCAGTTCAGCGTCGACGTGGAGGCGATCGTCGACGACCCCTCGTTCAGCGAGGGGCAGCTCAATGAGTGCGAGGAGGGCAACAACCGCATTGGGCCCATCACCGCCAGCTGCACCTTCGATCTCTGATAACGTCGTGGGGGCTTTCCTTGGGCTCGATCCTCGCTAGGATGCGGCGGTGATTCAGAGAGCATCCTTCGGACCGAGCTTCCCGATCATCTCGATGGCGATCGCCGTGTTCGTCCTCGCCTGCGAGGAGAAGCCGGCGCGTCTTCGGATCGACGGCGAACCGCCGAAGGCGGTGTTTGGCACCGTCCCCGTCGCGCTGCCCAAGGCCACGGTGCTCGACGCCAAAGACCAGCCGCTCGAGAAGCAGCCGGTGGTTTCGCTCGAGAGCCGGTCCCCCGCGGTCGCGATGGTCGAGAACGGTCACCTGGTGCCGCTGGCCAACGGCGAGGTGGAGCTTCGGTATCACCTCCCCGGAACTCCGCTCGAAGAAGTCCGCAAGGTCTCGATCAACCTCGTCGATCGCATCGAGCTCGAGTGCCCGGAGCTCGGATGTGACGTCCCCACCGGAAAAAAGGCGCGCCTCAAGGTGAGGTTCTTCCACGGCGGCGGCCGAGTGGAGAACGTCGCCGCCACCTGGGAATCGAGCAACCCCACGTCGATGTCGGTCGACGCGGAAGGCGTTGTCCTCGCCGAAGCCGCGGGGGTGGTGACGGTGAGCGTCAAGCTCGGGACCCTCGAGAAGAAGTTGAAGCTCAGGGCTCTGGGCCAGAGCGAGCCGGATCGCATCGAGCTGTCCTGCCGAAGTGAGAACACCGACCTGTTCGACGCGGATCAAGGCTGTCGCGTGCGACGAGGGGCGGCGGTCCCGGTTCAGATTGAGGCCTCGGCGGGCGGAGCCCCGGTCGTCGTGCCGCTGCTCACCTGGACTTCGGCGGACCCCGATGTCGCGAAGGTCGCGCAGGCGGACACCGCGGAGGCGCTGGGTTTGGCGCTCGGCACGACGAAGGTGACGGCCCGGGTGGGCAGCACTTCGGCCACGCTCAAGATCATGGTGGTGCCCCCGCCTTGCTCGGAGACCAGCTCCGAAATGTTTACGCACAAGCCGCCGGAGGGCCGTTCGGTGCCCGTCACTTGCCACATGGAGCGAGCGGACACGTGCTTCTATCACTACGTGAACAAGAAGAACCCGACCGAGGCACAGGTGGAAGAAGCGCTGGGCCAGTGCTGTTGCGAACTTCGCATCAAGGAAGAAGAGCCGGAAGAAGAAGGCGCGGTCGAGTGAGTTCGAGGTCGGTCCGTTTCCAAGGCCCTGAGCGTATCCTTTCCCGCTCGGGCTCTGCTATGAAGCGGTCGTGAGCCCCTCCGCCGAGTCTCGCTCGCATCGCCACCAAGCGGCTGTGCTCCTTCTCCTGGCGCTGACTCTTCGTCTGCTCGCCACTCAGTTCGCTCGCTTCACCGGGGACGAGAGTGATCAGTGGAGCAAGGCGGTGCGGATCGCTCAGCTCGAGTACTTCCCTGCCTTGGGCCAACCCATCACCGGCTCGGTCGCGATGACGCCGGGGCCGGCCTTTCAGTACATCATGGCCATCCCGCAGATCCTCGGCGGCTCGGTGTGGCTCGGGACCTACTTCACCGTGCTCCTGAACGTGCTCGCGGTGTGGATCTTCTACCTCCTGGCTCGACGTTTTGCCGGCCCCAAGGCGGGGCTCGTTGCGCTGGCCCTTGCGGCCTGCTCTCCGTGGGCGATCGTCTATTCGGAGAAGATATGGAGCGCGAACGTGCTCCCGTTGTGGGGCACCCTCGCGTTCTACGCTGCGGTGCGCAGCCCCGAGTCTCCGCGTTGGCAGGCGGTGCTCATCCTGCTCGCGGGCGCGCTCCCTCAGGTCCACTTGTCGGCTCCGGCTCTGTGGGTGGGCTGCATCGTTTGGCTCGTCTTGACTCCGGGATGGAGGATCTCGCCCAAATGGGTCCTCATCGGCGTTGGGCTTACGACGCTCGCGTACTTGCCGATGCTCGTCTACGAGCTCACGCACGGCTTTTCCAATCTGCGCGCCATTCTCGAGCACAGCGCGGGAACGGAGTCTCCTGCCTACGCTCGCACGTTGCCCTTGCGAGTCCTTGGTGCCGCGGTAGGTCAGGGGACGAGCGAGATCGCCTATCAGCTCCGGAGGGGCTACTGGGAGTTCGGGGGTGGCTTCGATGGCTACCGCATGTGGACCACGCGGCAAGGGCTGACCGAGCTTTGGAGTCTGTACGGTCCTTTGGCAGCCATCGGAACGCTCATCTCGATACTCCTGGCCGTCCTCGCCTGGATCTCGAGTCTGAGATCGATCTTGCTCGGCGCCACCCGAGCACTTCGCGCTCGTCGCCGCGATGGGCTCGCGGAAGGCGAACGCTTCACCGTGAGCCTACTCGCCGCGCTCGGCACGGCGATCTTTCTGATGGCGATGTCGAAGAAGACCTTCTTCCCGCACTACATCGCGTTCCTCTTGCCGATCCTTCTGTGGCCCATGGTCGGTCCGATTTCGAGGTGGCTCGAGTTCAGGCGATGGGGGAAGCTCGCGATCGCCGCCTTGGTTCTTTCCTGTGTCTCGATGGTCGCCAACGCCGAGCGGTACTACCGCGACGTCGACTCGCTCGACGGCCTCCGAAACACGCTGGCCATCCTCGAGGATATCCTCTCGGAGAAGACCCCCGCGAGCATTCAGTTCCGGCACTTCAACAACCTCTACTCTTGGGAGCGCCTCGCTCAGTATCACTTTGGCAAGCCCCTCCAGCTCCGGGATGCGGGGGCGGTGCGCTACGTCGTCGAGAATCGCGAGGCCCACCCGGGACCAACTCCGACGGACGCCACGCTCTACGGCGGTCGGTTGTTGGTGCGACGGGATGCGCGAGCCGCCACTTCGGATCCGGCGGAGCTCGTCTTTCGCGGCGCCCTCGATTGGAGCCGGTTTCAGGTCTCGAAGATCGACGCGGCGGGCGGCGTGACCCCTTGCGCGCCGCTGGCCGGAGGGCTGGGCTGCTCCTACGGACCGAACTCGTGGGAGCGCTTCGGACCCGAGGTTCTTTCCTTCGGTGGGCGCGCACAGTCGGTGCTCTTCCTTCACCCGATCACCGGCCATACGCTGAGAGCCGAGCTGCTCCTGCCGAGCGAGGCGAGGCGCGGCCGCCTCTACGTGGGGCTCACGGATGGCGCGATGGCCTCCGCGAACCGGAGCTTGGTGCACGTTCGGGTGAAGAACGGGGATCGCGTGCTGCTGGAGACAGACGTGGGATCGAAGCCAGGGCTGCACGCATTTCCTGTGGTCGTCACCTCGACCTCACCCCTTTCCCTGGAACTCACAACCGCGAACGATGGCGCTCGCGTCTTGGGCTTTGATCTAGACCTGGCTCGATGAGCCGAGCTGTCGTCGTCGTCGACGCTCAACGTCCGCAAGCACCCGCGCGAGATCGAGACCCGCCTTGGCCATCTGGCCGGGGTCGAGTTTGGAGCCGCGTTTGTGGATCCAAACCTCGAGCGGGACCTCGATGATCTGGTCGACGGTCAGCGGGGAGGGTGCGGTCAACAAGCGCCCGATCAACTCCACGTCGAAGACCCAGCGGGTGAAGAAGGGCTCAGCCAGGGCTGATCGAAGGGCGGGAGAGTCTCGAAAGACCTTCGCTCCGCATTGTGAATCATAGATCGCGAGCCGAAGACCCGTGGACACGAGCGTTGCGAAGACCCGACCCAAGTAGTGGCGCCACCACTGGCGCTCGATCTGGCTGCCGAGGTGCTTCCAGCGACTCCCGAGGACCACCTGCACGTCCCGTCGGTGGAGGGCTTCGAAGAGACGCAAGAGTTCCGTCCCGGGCGTGGCGAGGTCTGCATCGGCGTAGCCGACGACTTCAGCGCCTCGGTCCAATGCGAGCAACATGCCGGCGCGCACCGCTTCCGCCTTGCCGCGGTTCTCGGGGAGTATCAACACGCTCACGTGTTCCGGCGCGGCGCGCTCGATTTCGGCCAAGACCTCGGACGTTCGGTCCTTCGAACCGTCATCGACGAAGAGCAGTCCGAGGTCGGGGGCGCTCCGCGCAAGGTCCAACATTGCGGTCCGGTCGATGCGGGATGCCTCGTTGTAGCAAGGGATCACCAGCGTTCGCGGCGCCGCACGCGCTGCTGCTGTCACCCCTCCCAGATACTCCCGGCCTCCGAACGAAGCTACCGGGAAGCGTTTCCAGGTGCGGTTTGCCTAACGGCCGGTCTCCTGGGCCTCCGGTTCGGGGCCGCCGCGCTCAAACCCGAGACGGCCCAGACTGCGCTTTCGAGCGGTCGAGACAGGGAGCGGACCACGAGCAGCGCCCCGCCGACGAGACCAAAACGGCCTCTCATCAAGCGCGCGGAAGCGTGACGCCGGTCTGTCCTTGGTACTTGCCGCCTCGGTCCTTGTACGAGGTCTCGCAGACCTCATCGGACTCGAAGAACAACATCTGCGCCACCCCTTCGTTCGCGTAGATGCGCGCGGGCAGGGTGGTGGTGTTCGAGAACTCGAGCGTGACGTGGCCCTCCCACTCGGGCTCGAGCGGAGTGACGTTCACGATGATGCCGCAGCGCGCGTAGGTGGACTTGCCGAGGCAGATGGTGAGCACGTTCCGCGGGATGCGGAAGAACTCGACTGTGCGGGCGAGGGCAAACGAGTTTGGCGGGATGATGCAGATGTTGCCGGTGTGATCGACAAAACCGTTGGGGTCGAAGTTCTTTGGATCCACGACGGCCGAGTTGATGTTCGTGAAGATCTTGAACTCGGGGGCGCAGCGGACGTCGTAGCCGTAGCTCGACGTCCCGTACGAGACGATGCGCTCGCCCCCCGGCGTCCGGCGCACTTGGCCGGGCTCGAAAGGTTCGATCATGCCGTGTTCTTGCGCCATGCGCCTGATCCACTTGTCGGCTTTGATGCTCACGGCCCCTCGGGTAGCACACCGGGCTTTCAGACAAAAGAGCGAGCTTCGGCGTGGGGGCGGGGAGGCGACCTCGGGCCCGCTTTTCAGGCGCCCAATCCGGGCGGCGAGCCGGCTCGCCGGGACCGCGTGCTCAGCCCTGCATGTTCAACGCCTCGTCTGTCTCTGACGGCGCAGCGGACGATGGCTCCTCCCGCTTTGCTCGTGCTAGGCTCGCGGTTGTGCCGATGTCGCCTCGAGAAGCCCAGGAGCGTTTCGAGACGCTGGATGAGCTCGGGGAGCTGGCCGAGCTCATGAAACGCGCCCAGCTCGCGAGGTTGCACCCCGGGGCTTCTGAGGCAGAACTCGATGAGCTCATCGAGGCCTGGTATGCGCATCGTCCCGGGGCCGAAGCGGGAGATGCGGAGGGCCCCATCCTCGAGTGGCCGCGGCGGCGATGACTCGCATCGCGAACACACTCGTCCGCATCGCCAAAGTGCTCGACGAGACCGGCGCCGCTTGGTCTTTGGTGGGTGGTCTCGCCGTTGGCATGTGGACGTCTGTGTGGCGGTCCAGAGCGACGCCGAAGCCGAGTCGCTGGTCTACACGCTCACCGGCCTGGGATACCGGCAAGGCACGGTGATCGAGCAAACGGCCACGCATCGGATGGCGACGGTCCGCGTTCATCCTCCGGGACAGGGCCCGCGAGGGGTGGTGGTCGATCTGCTGTTCGCGTCGTCGGGAATCGAGGCCGAGGTCGTCCGCGACGCCGAACGGCTCGAGATCATTCCTGGGCTCGAGGTTCCCGTGGCCTGCCTCGGCCACCTCATCGCGCTGAACGTGCTCGCGCGTGATGATCGCCGTCGCCCCCAAGACATGGTGGACCTGCGTTCTCTCCTCTCCGTGGCCCAGGCCGAAGACCTCGCCGTCGCCCGGGCGGCGCTCGAACTCGTGACCGAGCGGGGCTTCCATCGGAAGCGAGACCTCCCGGGCATGTTCGAAGCGGCCATCGAAGAGCTCTCCTGACGCACATGCGGACCCACCCGCCCCGTAGGGCGGCGGCTCACCGCTGTCATTGCCGCCGCCCGAGCTGCCACCGCAGCTCGCCCGCACGACCTTCCACCCGGATGCGCCCACGGTGCACCCCTTCCAAGTGGCACCACGAACACAAACTCACCATGTTCTCGAGCTCATCCGTGCCCCCGTGTGCCCGAAACACGATGTGATGGGGCGTGACGTCGCGCCGACCGCAGACCGGGTTCTGACAGCGATGCCGGTCTCGGCGATAGAGCGCCGCCCACTTGTCGTCCCAGGCCTCGAGATAGGGCAGCCACGCCGACCACAGACTCGTGCACATGAAGCCGAGAAACGATCGCTCGGCCCCGGCGAGGGCGTGAAACTCGGCTTCGATCTGCCGCCAGTGTTGGTACAGCTCGTCGGAGAGGCGCAAGAATGCCGGGGGAACGCTGTTTGGGGCGCGGCTTCGGTCGTCGAGGTCGGCGGAGAGGGTGACGGATGTCTGCGGACCCGGGCTACGCGCGCCGAGCATCGAGCGGAACACTTCGCCGCTTTGCACCCTTCGTTCGATATCCGCCGCCGCTTCGAGTTCGTCTGGGCCGGGCGGAGAGCGCGAAGCCTGCGGATCGAAACTGAGCGCGAGCAGAACGACGTCCACCTCGTCCCGCAGACATCTGTAGGTCCTCGTCCGTGCTCGCTCCACCCAAGCTTCGACGAGCGCGGATTCGGCGCGCCGCCCGAGCAGCCGACCCAAGAGCAGCGCCGCCTCGGTGCCGAGCACACCCGCGCGCAACCGCTCGCGCAAGATCGGGTGACGGTGAAGACGCCGGGCGAGGGTGGCCTTGTGTTCGAGGCACGAGAGGCTCAGCCCCAGGCGGAGCTCCGCATATTGAGCCGCGGTCTCGAAGCCGAGCGCACGCCAGCTCCGGCGCTTCAGGACCTCGTTGGCCAGATCTGCGAGTTCGAGCTGTTGACGCCTGAGTTGGGCCGCCAGCTGCCGAATTGCGGCGTCGAGCGCCACGGGGTCACTGGGTACCGACGCGGCTTCGAGCGGCGTGATCGTCGTGGCACGTGCGGGCGCCGTCACACGTCCCGAGTTTGAGGAGGCCTCGAGGCCTCGGCTTCGAGCCGCGCCGCTTCGCGCTTGCTCGGATTCGAGAAGCTGATTCAGTGCGGCGGTCGCCGCCTCAAACCTCTCTTCGGGTGAAGCGTGGCAGAGAGCAGGTGCGCTCGTGGACGCTTCACGCATCGACGCGAGGTTGCTCTCGGCTTCGCCGAGCAGGGCGGTCAGCAACGCCTCGTCCGAGACGTGCGCGCTCGTGAGGTACGAAACCAGCAAACGTGAGGTGTGAAGCATCGCCAGTTCGGCCGGCGTGACCCACCGGCGGCGCGACTTGCGCTCGGGTTCGACCGTTGATGCACCCGCGCCCACGGGGTGGGTCGTGTGCGAATCTCCCGCCAGCTCGATCTGCACCGCGCGCACGGTGCGCCCGGCCGAGGCGCAAATCAGCGCGAGCTCAGTGTCGGGCTGGGCATGGCGCGAGAGCACCTCCGCCGTGCTCCAGCTCACCTGGCCGGACACGAGGGCGCCGCGCAGGTGCCGAAGGTTCCGCTCGCGCAGTCTGCGAGCCAAGGCGCGTGTCTCTTGGCCCCAGCGTCCGGATTCGCCCGCGCGCTCGACGACGTAGGCGCTCATTGAGGAGAAGCCGAGCTCGTGATGCCCGCGCGTCACGAAGAGTGCATCGAGCAGCTCACCCATCCGCAACCTGAGTTGCGCGCCGGCGCGGACGTGTTGTTGGAGTTCAGCGTCGATGCGGTCCGCGTCGGGAGCGCGAGATGTTCGTGGGGCAGGGGCAGCGGGCCACTGGTGGAACTCGTCGACCCGCATCGCGGTTATCTAACGCGTACTGCACGGATGTTCAAGTCCTCATCTCATTTATCGAAGGTCCAGCGCCCACCACTCAGCTTCGGTCCCAGCTTCCGATGAGCGGCTTCCAGCGGTTGTCGTTGCACAGGATGGACTCGATCACCTCTCGACTCGGTCGAAACTGAACGTCGTCCAACAGTCGCGGTCTCGAGATCCGATCCATGCGAAAGGTCCGCGGCTCGTCCTTGTCGATGTCTCGGGCCAGCACGTACCAGACGGGGCTGTGCACCAAGAGGCCGTGTGGCTCCACGCGCCGAACCGTCTCGCGGCCCTCGCGATCGCGATAGTGAAAGCCGAGCCCGGTGCCGACCGAGAAGGCTTGTTCGAAGAGCCTCAGAAGCTCCGGTGGGGCGCGGCCAGCGGTCGCGCTGATGCTGGGGCTCGAAGGCGGGCCCACGATCACCCGGCGACACAACGCGCGCAGATCGCGGGCGCGTGTTTGCGGCAGACTCGCCAGCATCTTGGACAGCGCCGAGCTCGCGGCGCCGCTCCACGGCAGATCGCTGGCCGCCGAAGAGAGCCGCGCGGACAGCCAAACCGTGACCACCTCGGAGAGCGTGAGGTGGACCGCGGTGACCCCGCGCGCGCCGTCGTAGCGCACGCCGCCGCCTGGACCGGCGTCGCCGCTGATCGGGTGGCCGCGTTCTCGGAGCGCGCCGATGTCCCGGTGGATGGTTCGCGGGCTCACGCCGAGCTCGGAGGCGATTTGTTCCACCGTTGTGGCCTCCACCCCGCGGAGATGCTCGAGCAGGTCCAACAAACGATCACCGCGCGACATTGATGACAGAATTTGTCAGGGTTACGGGATAGTCAATCAGCCGTCCCGAAACCTCATAGACTTCTCCAGGAGAACATCATGTCCAATCTGCGTCCCGACGGTCACCACACCATCACCCCGAGCTTCATCGTGCCGAGCGCGGCCAAGGTCATCGGCTTTCTCGAAAAGGCCTTCGGCGCCCAGGTCGTCGAGCGCTATGACGGGCCCGACGGCGGCGTCATGCACGCCGAGCTGCGCATCGGCGACAGCGTCATCATGTGCGGCGAGCCCATGAAGGGGGTCGAGGCCATGCCGGCCTCGTTCTCGCTCTACGTCGCGGACGGCCGGGCGGTCGACGCGACCTATTCACGCGCGCTCGAGACCGGCGCCACTTCGGTGAGCAAGCCAGAGGTCCAGCCTTGGGGCTATCGCAGCGCATGTGTGAAGGACGCCGGCGGCAACCGCTGGACCATCTGCGCCATCGTCGAGATCGTCACGAAGGAGGAGATCCTGCGCCGCATGTCGGGCGGCGGGGCGTGACCGCTCCGGTCCGGGGAGAATCACACCGGCGAGAGAGCCTCGGCGTGCGTGGCCAGAGTCGCCACCTCGGCCGCGTCTTTGAGGCGCCCAAACAGAGCGGCGAGGCGGCGTCGCTTCTCGGCCGCGCTCACCCGCAGGTCCTTCTGATACGCGGCCAGCTCGCCTAGACTCGCGTGGTCACTCGCGTCCAAAAGGTCGATGGCATGCAGCTCGAAGTTGAAGAACGAGAGCCGCGAGAGCGCACGGGAGAGCAGGCGATCGAAGACGAGGCTGGGCAGGGCCGAAAGCGAGGTGCCGATGAGCGGCACTCGGCTCGTGGGCTCCACCGCCATCGGCAGCTCGAGCAGCGCTCCGTCGGCGCTCGGGATCCACGGCGCCTGCGCGGTGGTGCGGTAGGGCTCGAGCGGTCCCGCGAACTGCGCGTAGCGTCCCACGAGCGACCGCGAGGGGCGGCCTCGCAGCCCGTACAGTCCAATCGCGGCGGCGCGGGCGGCGAAGTAGGCGGGGGCCGGCAGCAGGGAGGAGTCGTAGCGGTAGCTCAGGCTTTGGACCACCTCGAGCAGCGCGGCGCTCACGTTGTAGCCCGGGGCCCGAAAGCCCACGATCGGGCGTCCCGCATTCAAAGGCTGGAGCGCGCGATCGGCGGCCTCGAGATCGGCGCGGATCTCCGCCTCGCCCCATTGGCTGAGCGCATAGTCGTGATGAAAGCTGTGGCTTCCGACCTCACAGCCGCTGGGCCCTACCGCCTCGAACGCGCGCGGGTGCTTGGCGGCATCTTCGGCCACGAGGAACAACGTCGCGGGCACCCCCACCTCGGCCAAGAGCTCAAAGAAACGCGGGAGCGCCACGCTGTAGATCGGGTCGTCCTCGACCGGGCGCTCGGGCAGACCGTGGATCTGGTGATAAAAACGCAGCGAGTCGACGTCGATGGAGATGCTCGCACGCAAGCAGACTCTACTCCTGCTTGACGCGGATGATGTAGACGAGCTGACCCACGTTCATGAGCACCTTTGGCACTCGGCGGATCAAACGAATACTCGGCTGACGCTTCTCTTCGAGCTTGATCGGGATCTCGACGCACCGAAGCCCCGCGCGTTCGGCACGAATGACCAGCTCGGAGGCGAACATGTCTTTATCCACCACACAGGATTCGACGACCGGCATGAGAGCGGCGCGTCTAAACGCCTTGAGCCCGTGGGTGTCGGTGCCGCGAAAGCCGAGGCCCACGCGCAAGATGCCGTTGATGACCCGCGTGGCGACACGCCGGCCAAACGGTCGGTGATCGGCCGCGCCGCGCATGGCCTTCGAGCCCACGACCAAATCGAAACCGCCGTCCTCGCCGACCATCAGCTCGGCCGCGCGGCGGTGAAAGTCGGCGTCGCAGATGTCGATCTCGTCGGTGTGGACGTACTCGCCGCGCGCAGCGCGGATGCCCTCACGCAGCGCCTTACCGTAGTTGGGCTCGTTGATGCGCAGGAGCCGCACCGACGGGAACTCCTGCTCGAGTTCACGTGCGATCGCGGCGGTGGCGTCTTTGGAGCCGTTTTCGGCCAGGATGATCTCGAAGCGCCGGTTGAGCTTCTTCATGCGCGCGTTGAGCTCGCGCACCGAACCCTCCAGGATGGGGGCCTCGTTGTAGACCGGGATGACGATCGAGATCTCGGGGTTCTCAACGTTGCTGCTCATGCGCGGTCCCCGCCTCGGATCTGCAGCGCGGCCTCTTGCCCCTCGCGCATCGCGTCTTCCATCGCGTTGTACTGCCAGCGGCCATACCGGCCCATGGTGATGATGGGCGTACTGCTCGCGAGCCAATCGAGGATGGTGCCGCGCGCCGCCGCGTAGTGATCGTCGACGAGCACGTAGGCCGGGGAGAGCACGTTTGGAACCAAAAAGAGGAGCTCGTCCTCGTCGGTGAGGAGGCCCACCTTGCGGAGACCATCGATCACCGCCTGCTCGTAGCGCGAAGGGTCGCCTTCGCCGTAGTGGCCACACTCGACGTAGTAGCTGCGGCAACCCTCCGGCGCGAGCGAGCGTTCCACCGCCGAGTACGAACCCACGCGATAGAACGGGAACTCCTCCTCGGGGAAGTAGATCCAGTGGTAGTCCTGATGATCACGGACCGCGCCCTTGATGCCCACGTCGAAGTAGAAGACGGAGTTCGCGCGGAGTTTGACGACGGCGTCACGCACCGCCTCCGGCACCGAGGTCGCGTCACCCTTGACCAGCATCTCGACGAGATCGGGCAGCGGGGCGGTGTTCACCAAGTGCGAAAAACGCACGCGGCTGCCGTCGCTCAGGCTCGCCGTCTGATCGGGAAGCGAGAGCGAGACGGGCGCGCGCTCGAGCTCGGCGCGCCGCTTCAAGTTCTGGTGGATCGCGTTGGGCAGCGCCCCGATGCCGCCGGTCTTTGGATAGACGAAGCTCGCGTTGTAGCCGAGGGACTCGGGCGAAAGGCCGAGCGCGCCTTTGACCACCGCCTCGACCGAAGGGCGCGGGATGTACTTGGCGGCGAAGTCCACCGCGAGGGTCTCGAGCGGCACCCGATAGATCTTCTCGTTGTACGGGTACATGAAGTGCTTGCAGATGCCCTCGCCGAACTCGTTGCGGATCCACTCCTTGTAGTTCTTGGGCGCGGGCCGCTTCTCTTCGTAACGGGCCTGGATGAGACCGTGGACACACTCGGCCACGACCTCGGCCGGCAGCCCGTAGGTGTTCGCTTGGAACGGGTAGTGGGTGTAGACGCCCTTGGAGTAGATGCGGGCGCGGCGGGCGCGCGACTCGAGGTTCGCGCCCAGGACGGTCTCGACGAAGCCCTTGATGGTCGGGCTCTTCAGATGCAGCCAGTGCCCGGTGCCGTCGCAGAGGAATCCGCCGGGCCGGCTGCGGGTCCGGGCCAGCCCGCCCACCCCGTCCGCCTTTTCGAGGAGGCGATATCGATCGGCGTCGCCGAGGTGATAGGCGCAGGAGAGCCCGGTGAGGCCGGCCCCGACGATGAGGGTGTCCACCACGGACGCGCCGGTCGGACTGACCGCCATGGGCGCTCGCGTAGCATGGGCCCGCGGGCACCGTCACCGAAATTGCCGTGCAGGCCCGTCGGCTCGGCCGCGGAAAACCCCTCTGGGAGAAAGGGGTTGTGTGCGCCCCGATTTCCCGCGACAGCTGGGCCATGCGCATCAAGCTCGACCATGTGGCTATCGCCGTCTCCGACCTCGAGTCCGCGATTCGAGACTACGAGGCGCTGGGCCTCAGCCCAGAGCGCATCGAGAACGTGCCCACGCAGAAGGCCGATGTGGCGTTTCTGGACGTGGGGGGCGCGCATATCGAGCTGGTGGCCCCCACCGATCCGAGCTCGTCCGTCGCTCGCTCCATCGACAAGCGTGGGGAGGGGCTCCATCACATCTGCCTCGAGGTCGAAGACATCGCGCTCGCGCTCGCGGCTTTGAAGGCCAAGGGCGTGACCCTGGTGAACCCAGAGCCGGTCCCGGGGGCGGGCGGAAGCCGCGTCGCGTTCATTCACCCAAAGTCCATGCGCGGGGTCCTCGTTGAGCTAGTTCAGAAGGTCTAGGTGTGCTAATCGCGGCCACGCATGCGCACCTACGCCCGCTTCGGCCTCCGCATCCTCGGCTTCGCTACGGTCGGCTTTCTCTTGCTGCCGAGCCTCGCGGCCTCCGCCCAGACGGGTAGCGGCAGCTCGACCAGCGGCGTCGATCTGCGCCGCCTGAAAGAGGAGATCCGCCGCGAGCTCTTCGACTCGATGAAGGACGAGCTCAAGGACGAGATCAAGAGTGAGCTTCAGTCCGAAGGTGGGGTCGGCGGGGTCAAAGAGGACAGCTGGGCCGAAGAGGAGTGGAAGTGGGAAGAGCCGGTCCGGCCGGAGCTCAACTTCATCGAAGTCGATGGCTTCTTCCGGTTTCGCTACCAGATGTTCAAAGACCTGGACCTCGGGCTCTTCTACACCGACAGCACCGTGGGTCCCAGCGGCGCCTTCGCCGGCGGCACCGCGCCCAACGTCCCGGTCTGTAACGTAGACCCCCGCTGCAGCGCCGGTCGCGAGCCCGGCTCGACCCTGGGCGGTGCGAACATGAAGCTCCGCCTCGAGCCGGTCTTCAACGTCTACGAGGACATCAAGATCAAGATGCAGATCGACATCCTCGACAACCTGGTGCTCGGCTCCACCCCGGAGGGCTTCCCAAAGAGCCTGAACATCCCGCTCGTCGCGTTCTCGAACACCCAGAACCCGCCCTCGGACGGCATCAACGCCCTCGCGGACTCGGTGCGCGTGCGCCGGGCCTGGGCCGAGGTCATGACCCCGCTCGGACAGATCCGCATGGGCCGCATGCCCAGCCAGTTCGGCATGGGCATCATCGCCAACGAAGGTCGCGGGCTCGACACCGACTACGGCGACAGCGCGGACCGCCTCATGTTCATCACCAAGGTCGCCGGCCACTACATCGTGCCCGCCTTCGACTGGGCGGCCTCTGGGCCCACCAGCGCCACCCGCCTGCTCGGTACGCAGGGTCAGCCCTTCGACCGCGACCAGCGCGACGACGTGGACCAGTACATCTTGGCGGTCGCCAAAAGCAACACCGACCAGGAGATCAAAGAGAAGCTCGAGAACGACGACATCGTCTTGAACTACGGGACCTACCTGGTGCACCGCACTCAGGCCTTCGACGCCGCCGACTTCTACGCCAACGGCAGCCCCAATGCAGGGGCCGAGACCGCCAGCTTGGTGCAGCGCGATGCCTACGCTTGGATCACCTCGCTGTGGATCAAGTTCATCTGGCGCAAGCTCACCATCGAGGCCGAGGGGGTGGGTATCTTCGGCGAGGTCGGAAACTCCGCCTTCTCCGGCAACTTCGACACCCGCGATATCGCCTTCACCATCCAGCAGTTTGGTGGCGCGCTCAACGTCCAGTACAAGCTCCTGCAAGACAGCTTGACGCTGGGCCTCATGACCGTGGCCGCCAGCGGCGACAGTGATCCAGGCTGGGGCGTGCGTCTGCTCGGTAACGCCACCACCGCCCGGGGCGACTGGGACGGCCCGCAGCAGTTCCAAGACGGCAAGATCACGAACTTCCGCTTCGACCCCGACTTCCGCGTGGACCTCATCCTGTGGCGCGAGCTCATCGGCACGGTGACGGACGCGCTCGTGTTCCGGCCCAGCGTGCAATACAACTTGACCGAGGGCCTGGGCGCGCGCCTCGACCTCATCTACTCCCGGGCGCTCACCCCCGAGTCCACCCCGTCGGACGGCCTCGCGGCCGAAGCGGCGCTCATGCGGACCGCAGACGCCAACCTCGGCATCGAAGCCGACCTCAAGCTCTTCTATGTCTCGGGCGACGGCTTCCACGCCTGGTTCGAGTACGGCATCTTGTTCCCGCTCGCGGGCCTCGATCGCCTCTCCCCCAACGTCGACCTGCCGCTGGCCGACCGGGTCATGTCGGCCGGCATCGCCCAGACCCTACGCCTCATGTTGGGCGTCACCTTCTAGGCGGAAGAGCCGGTGGCGACGAACAAGTCCTGGGGAGGACGCTTCACCCAAGATGTGAACGCGCTCGCCCAAACGTTCTCCACCTCCATTGAAACCGACAAACACATCGCGCTCGACGACGTGGAGGGCAGCCTCGCGCACGCCGCCATGCTCGCGGAGGTCGGACTCGTCAGCGCGGAGCACGGCCAGAAGCTGAAAGCGGGCCTAGAGGCGGTGAGGGCGGAGCTGCTCGCCGGCACCTTCCCCTGGGATCCGAGCCTCGAGGACGTACACATGAACGTGGAGCGGCGGCTCGCGCACTTCGCGGGTGAGGACGCTGCCGGTCGCCTGCACACCGCGCGCTCACGCAATGATCAGGTCGCGCTCGATGCCCGTCTGTACTTGAGGCGGCGGCTCTCCGAGGTTCGTGGCCACCTGGTCGCGCTGGAGCTCGCCCTCGTGGCTCAAGCCGAACTGCACGTCGAAACCTTGATGCCTGGCTACACGCACCTGCAGCGTGCGCAGCCGGTCCGCCTCGCGCACCATTTGCTCGCCTATCGCGAGATGATGAAGCGCGACCGCGGCCGCATCGATGACCTCTTGCGTCGGGCGCTGGTGTCTCCACTGGGCTCGGGCGCGCTCGCCGGCACCCCGCATCCCATCCAGCGCGAGCGCGTCGCGGCGCTGCTCGGCCTGTCTGGCATCACCGCGAACTCGCTCGACGCGGTCTCCGATCGGGACGCCATGCTCGAGGCGATGAGTGCGGCTTCGATTTCGATGATGCATCTGTCTCGGTTCTCTGAAGAGCTCGTGCTGTGGAGCACGCTCGAGTTTGGCTTCATCGAGATCGGTGATGCCTTCACCACCGGCTCTTCCATGATGCCGCAGAAGAAGAACCCGGACATGGCAGAGCTGGTTCGAGGCAAGTGCGGCCGCGTGGTGGGCGACTTGGTCGCGCTCTTCGTCACGATGAAGGGCCTGCCGCTGTCGTACAATCGCGACATGCAAGAGGACAAACCGGCGCTCACGGACGCGCTCGACACCTGGGCCAGCTCGGTGGCCATCACCGCGGCGATGATCCCGGCCATCCGATTCAAGAGCGAAAACATGCGGCGGGCGCTGTCCGACGGCTTCGTGACCGCCACGGAGCTCGCGGACTTCCTCGTGACAAAAGGGGTGCCGTTTCGCGACGCCCACCACGTGGTCGGGCGCGTCGTCGGGGACTGTGTCGCCTCGGGCCGCCGCCTCGAGGACCTGAGCCTCGAGGAGTATCAGGCCCATCACGCCGCGTTCACCGAGGAGACGTTCTCGTGGATTGATCCCGAGCGCGCGGTGGAGCGCCGTCAGGTCCCGGGCGGCCCGGCGCGCGCTTTTGTGCTCGAGGCGATTCGCACAGCCAAAGAGGAGCTCTCGCTTGAAGGCTGAGGTCTTCTTGCTCGCAGCGGCACTCCTTTTGGCGAGCTGCGGCGTGAAGGGACCACCCAAGCCACCGCTGTCGCCCGGTCCGAGCGCCACGCAGACCTCCACCGCGGCCGAGGCCCCTCGCTGATGCATCACTTCTCTCACGATGATAGCGGTGCGTTGCTCGCAGAGTCGGTGCCACTCGTGAAGATCGGGGCCGAGGTTGGTACCCCTACCTACGTCTACTCCGAGGCCACGCTCAGTCGGCACTTCTCGGTTTTCGACGGGGCCTTTCGAGAGGTCCCGCACCTCATCTGCTACTCGGTGAAGGCGAACTCGAGTCGCGCTGTGCTCGAGCTGTTCGCGAAGTTCGGCACCGGGGCGGACATCGTGTCCGGCGGTGAGCTCGCGCGCGTCTTGACCGCCGGCATCCCCGCCGAGCGCATCGTGTTCTCTGGCGTGGGTAAGACCCGCGAGGAGATGGAGGCTGCCCTCGTTGCCGGCATCCTCTCGTTCAACGTCGAGTCCGAGGGCGAGCTGCTCGTGCTGGGTGAGGTCGCGTCCGCCCTGGGCAAGGTGGCGCCGGTCTCGCTGCGGGTGAATCCAAACATCGACGCCAAGACGCATCCGTACATCGCGACCGGGCTCGCGGACTCCAAGTTCGGCATCCCCATCGAAGACGCGCCCAGGCTCGCCCAAGAGGTGTCCAGGCAGCGTTCACTCTCCTTGGTGGGCATCGACTGCCACATTGGCTCGCAGCTCACCTCGATCGAGCCCTTGCTCGAGGCCCTCGATTCAGTCTTGGCGCTGGTCGATGTGCTCCGGGCGGCCGGGCATCAGCACATCGAGCACGTGGATCTCGGGGGTGGCCTTGGCATCAACTACAAGGGCGAGACACCGCCTCACCCGAACGAGCTCGGTGACGCCGTCGCGGCAAAAATGGCCGGACGCTCCGAGCGCATCATCCTCGAGCCCGGCCGGGTGATCGTGGGGAACGCCGGGCTTCTATTGTCGCGGGTGCTCTACGTGAAGCGCACCAAAGACAAGACCTTCGTGGTGCTCGACGCCGCCATGAACGACCTCTTACGCCCGGCTCTATACGGGGCGCATCACGAGATTTGGCCGGTCCAGAAGCACGCCGGCGGCGAGAGCATCATCGCCGACGTGGTCGGGCCGGTCTGTGAGACCGGTGATCGCTTCGCCGAGGCCCGAAAGCTACCCGCCCTTCAGCCGGGCGACCTCGTGGCCATCATGAGCGCGGGCGCCTACGGCTTCTCTATGGCCTCGAGCTACAACTCGA
Organism: Deltaproteobacteria bacterium; assembly: GCA_011526105.1. Classification (GTDB taxonomy): domain Bacteria; phylum Myxococcota; class Kuafuiibacteriia; order Kuafuiibacteriales; family Kuafuiibacteriaceae; genus WYAZ01. The sequence continues at coordinate 83,061 of WYAZ01000139.1, forward strand.
GGGCCCTGCCGGCCGAGGTGATGGTGAGTGGAGACCGTTTTTCGGTGGTTCGCCGCCGCCAGAAGATTGAAGACTTGATGCGCGATGAGACCGTGCCTCCTTGGTACGGCACCGAGTCGCCCAAAGGAGGACAGCCATGAAGCTCGAAGGTGCCATGACCGCGGTGGTCTCGCCGTTTACGGACGAGGATCGGATCGATCTCGCCGCGTGGAAGAAGATCTTGAAAGCGCAGCTCGCTGGCGGCATCCAAGGCCTCATCGTGGCCGGTACCACCGGCGAGTCGGCGACGCTGAGCTCGGACGAGAAGCGCGCGCTTCTCGAGAGCGCCAAAGAGATGGCGGCGGGCAAGGTGCCGGTGATCCTCGGTACCGGTACAAACGACACCAAGGGCACCATCGCGGCGACCAAAGAGGCCAAGGCCTGGGGCGCAGATGCCGCGCTCGTGGTCTGCCCGTACTACAACAAGCCCACCCAAGAGGGGCTCTATCTTCACTTCAAGGCGGTGTTCGAGGAGGTCGGCATGCCGATCTTCGCGTACAACGTGCCGGGGCGCACCGCGAGCGACCTGCACGCGGAGACGATCGCTCGGCTCGTCGAGACGGGCGCCATCATCTCGGTGAAGGACGCCACCGCGGACATGCCGCGGGCCATCGACACCTTGGCGCTCGTGCCCAAGAACAAGCCGTTTACGCTCATGTCGGGTGATGACTTCACCATCTTGCCGTTCATCGCCTGCGGCGGGGTGGGGGTGACCAGCGTCGTCAGCAACATCGTCCCCGCGGACGTGGTGAAGCTGGTCTCGTTGTGCCGAAAGGGCGACTGGGAGACGGCGCGACCGCTGCAGAAGCGTCTGTCGGACTTGTCGCGGGTGCTCTTCTCGGAGTCGAACCCCATCCCCATCAAGTACCTCATGTCGATGGCGGGGTACTGCAAGCCGAACCTGAGACTTCCGCTCGCGCTGGGCAGCCAGGCCACGGTGGCGAAAGTGCGCGCGGCGGCGGAGGCCTACGGAGGCATCCTGTGATCGAAGTCGTGGTCTCGGGCGCCTTCGGTCGTCTCGGTGCACGCATCGTTCAGTCGGTGATCCTCGCCGACGGTCTCGTGCTTCACGCGGCGGTGGTGCGCCCCGGATCCAAGTACGATGGTCGGCCGCTCGCCACCTTCATCCCGGAGGTCAAGAGTGACGTCGCGGCCACCAGCGACATCGAAGACGCGCTCGAGTCGTCCGTGGTGCTCGTGGAGACCGCCGCTTCGGCCGAGGTCGCGCTTCAGCACGCCAAACTCGCTGCCAAACACGGCTGTCCGCTGCTCGTGGCCACCACCGGCTTCTCGGCCAAAGACCGCGCCGCGTTATCGGCCTTTGGCGAGAAGGTCCCGGTGCTGCTCGCGCCCAATCTGTCGCTGGGCATCACGGTGCTCACCGAGCTCGTCCGCCAAGCGTCGAAGGCCCTGGCAGACTTCGACATCGAGATCGTCGAGACCCATCATCGAAAGAAGAAAGACGCGCCGAGCGGCACCGCGTGGGCGCTCGCGAGGGCCGCGGCGGAGGCGCGCGGCCGAGACGCCGAGCGTGACGCCATCGTCGCTCGCTCCGGCGACATCGGCCCCCGCGGAGATGACGAGATCGGGATCCAGACCCTGCGCGGCGGCGAAGTCGTGGGTGAACACACGCTGTTTCTTTTTGGGCCCCACGAGCGACTCGAGCTGACCCATCGCGCGCAGTCGCGAGAGGCCTTCGCCGAAGGGGCCATCTCCGCCGTGCGTTTCTTGGGGGCGGCCGGCCTGCCCCCTGGGGTGTACTCGATGCTCGACGTCGTGGGCTTGGCGCCCCGGTAGACGTTTGCTCGCTACATGAACCGGCGGCGGCGGTCGGCCATGGATGCGGCGTCGAAGCCGCGGCCCACTATCGCCGAAGCCGTCAGGTTGGGGGTGGAGATCCGCGGCGCCTCTGACCAGAGCCGGTCGAGGTCGTAGTGATCGCGGCTCTCTTCCATGAACACATGCACGACGAGGTCGCCGTAGTCGAGGAGGCCCCATCCGCCGCTCTTGTCGTGCGACATGGGCTGCAGGGCATGCTCCTCTTTCAATGACTCTGAGATGGAACCCACGATGGCTTCCACCTGGCGTTCGTTCATCGCCGAGACGATGACCAGAGCGTCGGTGTAACTGCACCGACCCTTCACATCCAGGACGCTGACGTTGAAGCCTTTTTTGTCCTGGGCGATTCGTGCCGCTTCTTGGGCTTTTTCGAGGGCTTCTATGGCAATGCTCCTTCTAGGTGCGGATCTCTCCGCGCCCCAAGACCACCAGCTTCTCCGTCGTGAGTTCGAGCGCGGACATGGGACCGTAGGCGTGCATCTTCGATGTGGAGATGCCCATCTCGGCCCCAAGGCCCAGCTCGCCGCCGTCGTTGAATCTCGTGGATGCGTTCCAGAGGACGCAGGAGGCGTCCACCTGATCGAGGAAACGATCTGCGGCCTTCTGATCATCGGTCACGATGGCCGCCGTATGGTGAGTTCCGTGTCCTTCAACGTGCTCGAGGGCCGATTCTAGGGTTTGCATCGTGGCGATGGCAAGGGTCAGACCCAGAAATTCGGTGTCGAAGTCCTCCGGCCGGGCCGCCTGGGCGGTGATGCCAGCCCCGGTCAGCGCCTGGAGGGCGGCAGGGTCTGCACGGAGCTCCACCCCGGCCTGGGCGAGCCGCGCCCCGAGCGGGACCAGGACGTCGGTCAGGCGGCGCTCGTGTACGAGCAAGGTCTCCATGGCGTTACATACCCCCGGGCGGTGCACCTTGGCGTTGAAGGCGATGTCGATCGCCATCTTCGGGTCCGCGGCCTCGTCCACGTAGACGTGGCAGATGCCCTCGCCGTGCCGAATGACCGGCACTCGGGCGTGTTCATCCACCAGGCTCATCAGGGCTGCGCCGCCGCGCGGGATCAGGAGGTCGACCGCGCCGCTCGAGCCCAGGAGCTCGATGACCGCGCTTCGATCGGTGTCGTCGATGAACACGACGGCGTCCTCGAGCAGGCCGGCCGCGTGGATGCCCGCGCGTACGGCCTCTGCGATCTCGCGGTTGCTGCGGAGCGCTTCTTTGCCGCCTCGCAAGACCACCGCGTTGCCGCTCTTGATCGTGAGCGCCGCGCACTCGGCGGTCACGTTCGGTCGCGCTTCGTAGACGATCGCGATGACACCGAGCGGGATGCGCCGCTTCTGAACGCGAAAGCCAGCCCGACCGCGGCCGAGCTCGCGCGCGGCGCCCAGCGGATCTTGCTGCGCTTTGACTTCGCGCACGGAGGTCAGGATCGAGGCGTATCGAGCCTCGTCGAGCTTCAGTCGATCGAGCATCGCGGGCGAGAGCTGGGTCGCGGCGGCGAGGTCTTCGCGGTTGGCAGTGAGCACTCGAGCTTTGGCATCCTCCAGGGCAACGGCGATCGCTTCGAGCGCGTCGTTTCGCGCCGAGAGGGGCAGAACTCTCAGCTGTTTCGCCGCGCTTCGAGCTCGGGCGAGGGCGTCCTTCACGTTCACCCCCCGAGCCTATGCGGAGCCCCAGGCTTCGCGCTACCTTCATCCCATGAAAGCTTCCGCCGAGACCGGGGCCACCCCGCCCCTCCGGCGGCGCTCCCGTGACGTCGCGTGTGTTTTGTTGTTCCTCGTGTGGCTGCCGGCCTGTGCGAGTCGAAGCCACGAGACGAAGGACGAGGCGCTCGAGATCGGCACGCCCGAAGAACGTGCCCTGCGCTTTGCTTTCGCCTCGCCGCACACGGAAGGCCTCACCCCGCTTCGACTGTGGGCCACCTACCACAACAGTCCGATCGTGAGCGCTCGCCCAAAAGGCGTGCCTCTGCTCGACCGCAAGGGCCGTCCGCTCGGCCCCCGCCTCGGCTTGGCCGATTGGTGTCGGGCCGCGATGCAAGGGACGACGCTCGTGCGGCAATCGGACGGCACCCTCGCGACCTACAACTTCGCGACGGTGGTGGATGAGCGGCAGGTCGACTGCACCGCTCGATACCCGCGTCACGGTCGCATCGGGGGTACGCGCTTTCAGCGCTCCAAGGGGCGTTACGGCAACGGGGCCTTGGGCTGGCCGCTCGTTCCTTATCGCACGCTCGCCGTCGACCCAAAGCGTCTGCCTCTGGGCTCGGTGATCTACATTCCGAAGGCGCGGGGGGTGCGGATCGTGCTACCCGACGGCCAAGCGCTCGTTCACGACGGCTACTTCCTCGCGGGTAACCAGGGTGGATCGGTGGACGGCTCGCAGATCGATGTTTTCATCGGCCCTGCGCTCTCAAATCCCTTCGAGTTCGTCACGAGCCATCGTGCGCAACGCTTCGAGGCTTACGTCGTGGCGGACGATGAAGTGCAGCGCGGCCTGAGAGCGCAGCACGGCCTCTAGTAGCACACCGCGTAGGTGAGCTGCAGGTTGGGTGCGCAGGTGCCGTTGTTCGGGCAGTCCTGGGAGGTCTCGCACTCCGAGCAGCGATCGGAGCCGACCGGCGGGTCGTAACAGAAGCCGCTGTTGCAGTCCGTCCCGGTCGTGCAGACATTGCCCAGACCTCCGGCACAGACGTAGTAGCCTTGGCCGTTTCGATCGTCGATGCAGCTTCCGCCACCGGTGCAGTCTCCGTCTCCTTCGCATTGGGAGCAGACGCCACCCGCACAGAAGGTAGACTCGCACTGACCTCCATTGTTGCAGATGTTCCCGAGCGCGCCGGTGCCCACGCAACTCGCGTAGCCGTTTCGGATGTTGTACTCGCAGCTCCGTTGAGCGCCGCAGTCTCCGTTGACCTCGCACTCGGAGCAGCGGTTGGGGCCGCCGCCGGGCGGGTCGAAGCAGAAGCCGGTGCCGCAGTCGTTGCCCTGCTGACACGCGTCACCCAAGCCGCCGGTACAGCTGAAGTAGCCAACGCCGGTGCGATCATCGATGCAGGTGCCTCCGCCTTCGCAGTCGGCATCGCCGAAGCACTCGGAGCAGACGCCTTGGTTGCAGTGGGTGGATGCACACTGCTGGTCGGTGTTGCAGCTCGCCCCGAGATTTCCGGTGCCCACGCAGGCCGCGTAGCCGCGGTCTCCGCTGTATGCGCAACGCTGCTGCACCCCGCAATCTCCATTGACCGCGCAGAGCGAGCAGACGTCTGGGCCGGTGCGCGCGAAGCAGTAGTTCGTGCTGCAGTCCGCGGCTTCGGTGCAGGTGTCGCCGAGGTCGTCCGGGAGGCCTGTGTCGGACACGCCCGCGTCTCGGCCGGAGCCGCCATCGCGGTCTGGGCCGCCGTCGAGGCGGGGGCCGCCGTCGAGGCGGGGGCCGCCGTCGCGCCGAGGGCCGCCGTCGCGGCTCCCGGCGTCGGCGGCGCTGCTGGTGCCCGCGTCATGGAGGTCGCCAGCGTCGGCGGCCGAGCTGGTGCCGGTGTCGCGAATGCCGAGGTCCCGAGTGCCCAGGTCGTTCGGCTCCGCGTCTCCGTCCGTGGTGGCGTCGCCCGGGACGCCGGTGTCGGGGCCGGAGGTCGAGCCGTCGAGCCCGGCGGTCGGGGCGTCGGTCCCGCAGGCCGCGAACAGGGCTGCGCTCAAAAACAGAGGGGTGAACAGGAGTCGAACGCGCATGGGCAGGAGCCTAGTCGAATCCGTTGGGGCCGGTCCAGCCTTGGAACCCGCGGCTTCGGTCGTTCGGCCGACCGGGAAAAGGGCAGGGGTGCGGCTCAGGCGTCGATGAGGACGAGGTCGTCGCGGTGCACCGCGGCGTCGCCGGCGGACTGGCCGAGGATCTCGGCGATGCGTTCGCTCTTTTGACCCGCGATGCGCTCCATGTCCGGGGCTCCGTAGCGCGCGAGACCACGCGCAAAGACCAGGCCGCCCGCCTCGTTCTCGAGCGCGATGTCCACCGGGTCGCCTTCTTGGAATCGCCCCTCGACCCGTCGCACCCCCGAGGGCAGCAGGCTCTTGTTGTGGTCGACCAGCGCCTTCCTCGCGCCCTCGTCGACCACGAGTCGCCCGCGTGGTCTCAGGGTGTGGAGGATCCAATGCTCGCGGCTCTGAAGCTGAGTTCGCTCTGACGGAAGGAGGAGCGTGCCCACCGGCTCACCCTCGATGATCTCGGCGATTCTGCCCGGCGTCTTGCCGTCGACGATGACCACCATCGCCCCGCGTGCGGCGGCCGCACGTGCGGCTTCGAGCTTGCTGCCCATGCCGCCCACACCGGTCTTCGAACGAGCCTGGGTCACGAAGCGGTCCAGCGCGCGGTCTGCCGCGAGGCACTCGGGTACGACGAGGCCACGATCGTCTTGAAGTCCTGGCGCGACCGACATGAGGATGAGCAGTCCAGCGTCGACGAGGTTGGCCACCTGCGCCGCGAGTTTGTCGTTGTCCCCGAGCGCGATCTCCTCGAACGAGACGGTGTCGTTCTCGTTGATGATGGCGATGGCCTTGCGCTTCTCGAGCTCCCCCAGGGCTCGACGAACGTTCAAAAAGCGCCGCCTGTCGCCCAGATCATCGTGGGTGAGGAGCACCTGCGCCACGTGCAGCTCGTGCCGCGCAAACGCTCTGGACCACGCCTCCATCAGCTTGCTCTGTCCCACCGCGGCTGCCGCCTGCAGGCCCGGCATCGTCTTGGGGCGGCTCTTCAGTCCGAGCACGTGGACGCCCACCGCGATGGCTCCGGAGGAGACGATGGTGGGAAAGCGCCCTGCGCTCACGAGGGGGGCGATCTCCTTGGCGAGTCGCCGGATGATCTTCGGGTCGAGCCGTCCCGCGTCGTCCGTGAGGACGCCGGAGCCGATCTTCACCACGACGTGCCCAGTCCGCGCCCGTTGGCGCAGCAGAAGTCGCGCGCTCATCGCTCCTTCTTCTTCTTCTTCTTCTTCTTCTTGCTCGGCTTTGCGGGCTTGGCCGGGTCCGCAGCCGGCTTCGCCGTCGCTTCGACCTTGGGCTCGGCGGGCTCGGCCGGCTCGGCGCCGACCTTGGGCTTCGCGGGTTCCGCGCCGACCTTGGGTCCACCGATGACGGTGCTGGTCTTGGTCTCGCCCTCGAGGAACGCGAGCGGTTCGAGATCGGTGGGGTGCCGCCGAATGGTGGGGACGTATTTCTCGGGTTTGAGCTCCTTGCCCGGAACCGAGGCCAAGTTCATGTCCAAAGACACTTCCAGCGTGCCCACGGCCGGGGCGCCCTCTCCCTCTTTGCCGGGCACCTCGAGCACACCCGCGAGGTGGCACTTCACGGGCACGGCGGTCTCGGCGTCGACCCAGAGCTCGCCGTCGAGGGAGACGGGACGTTTCGCTCCGTCCTTGGTGTCTTTGCCGACGAGCTCGGGTCCGGGGCCGAGACGGAGCTGATACTTCACCGCGTTTCTGCCCTGATGGTTCGCGGTTCCGACCGGCTTGAGACTCAAGCGCTCGCCGAAGTAGCCGGTGTACACACGAAGCGGCTCCCAGGCTTCGTCGCGAACGGCCTTGTGCTGCCGGTTCACGATGCCCTGGACGCGCAGATCTCCGCCGCTGTTTCGGATGAACAGGATGCCCCCGTGATAGACGATTTCCCGGAGGGGCTCTTCCTCAGCGCCGGTCTGCACCACTCGGAAGTCGCCGTGCAGCCCGTGTTCGATGGTGCTCTTCTCCTCGACCCGGAGGTGCTGCTCGCCGCTCTTCAGGTCGAGCTTGGCGGTCCCCTCATACTTGAAGAAGCCGAAGCGCGCGTAGAGCTCGTCCATGCCCATGGCGAGCACCCGCGCTCGCGCCTTGGTGTCGTCCGCGATCAGCGCGGCGTCTAGGCTCTCCTTGGCGAGGGTCTCGGCCTCAGTGGGGATCGTCTCGCGTCCCCAGAGCCGTTGTTTGGCCTTCTCGTTGTCACGGTCCTTTGTGCAGCCGAAGCTGAGCGCGACCAAGGCCAGGAGTGCTGCGGCTCGCGCCATCTGACCTGAGGTATCACGTCCGACCAGCCGGTCCGACCAAAAACGAAAACGCCGCCCGGCCTCCTGGCCAGACGGCGTTTTCGCAAACGAAGGGAGGGGTTTGACTCAGAAGCTCATCAGCCTCGAGGCGAGGTCGAAGCCGTGGCACCAGTGGTTCGGACCGAAGTGGTGCATGTCGCCCCAGTGTCCGCCCGCACCACCGCTGAGGTTGTTGAAGTAGCGGTTGCCGGTCACGACGTCGCCCCACTGGCCGCCGCCGTTGGCGACGTTGCCGTAGCCCAGCACGCCCAGCCGATCCCAGCCGGCGCCGCCGGTGAGGTTGTTGAAGTTGCCGTTCGCCTGGATGTTGTCCCAGCCGCTTCCGCCGTCGATCCGGTTGTAGCTTCCGGCGGCGTTGATGGTGTCGTTGCCGCTTCCGCCACGGATGTTGTTGAAGTTGCCGGCGGAGTTGATGGTATCGCGGCCACGGCCGCCGTCGATGGACGCGCCGTTGGCGTAGTTGTTGATGGTGTCCTTGCCCTTGCCACCATCGATCCGCGTCCCATTGTTCAGGTTGTTGATGGTGTCCTTGCCCTTGCCGCCATCGACGTGGACGTTGATGCCCAGCTCCGCCAAGCCCGGTCCAACGTTGATGGTGTCGTTGCCCTTGCCGCCGTTGATCCGGAGGCCCCCGGCCAGCTCATGCGCGCCGAAGGTGAACTGCTGACCGTTGACGTTCACGCCTACACGGTTTCCCTCAAGGCGCTGGACATCGATGGTGTCTTTGCCTCGGCCCGCGTTGATCGTGACTTGTCCGTTGCCGTCGCGATTGACGCTGGCCTGGCCCCAGTTGGTATTCCAGGGGGTTACGGGGGCTTGAAAGCTTCCATTGACCTGCATGGCTTCGACTCCTGTTTGCTTCGCTTCAGAATGCGGGCGGCGCCGGGGTTCCTACCGTGGCGCCTCCGGAGCTGTCATATCCAAGCGTCGTGCCAACGTGGCCAGCGGCCGTTCGAGCCCTTTCCTGGGGCCTTTGCCATTAAACCGGGTGCACGGTGCACCGGGAGAGGTGCAGCGCCCGTATGGATCGCCCGCCGGCTGGTTGCGATCTCCGGGAGCCGTTAGCATGGCCTCCACATGACGCTGCCCGCCCATCTCACCGAGCTCCAGCGCGAGATGAGGACCTACGCCGACGAGGTGGGCCTCGACTACTTCGACGTCATCTTCGAGATGGTCAGCTCCGACGCGATGAGCATGGTCGCGGCCTTCGGTGGCTTCCCGACCCGGTACCCGCACTGGAAGTGGGGCATGGAGTTTGACTCTCTGCAGAAGGGCTACACGTACGGGCTTCAGAAGATCTACGAGCTCGTCATCAACACCGACCCCTCTTACGCCTACCTGATGGAGTCGAACAGCGTGCTCGAGCAGAAGCTCGTCATGGCGCACGTCTACGGCCACAGCGACTTCTTCAAGAACAACGTCTACTTCTCGCACACCAATCGCCGGATGCTCGATCAGATGGCGAACCACGCCTCCCGCGTGCGCCGCTACATCGACCGGCACGGCTTGGATGTGGTGGAGAACTTCATGGACGCCTGCTTGTCCATCGAGAATCTCATCGACGTCCAGTCTGTCTTTCTTCCGCAGAAGAAGCGGAAGCCTGATTTCGAAGACAAGCCACCCGACGCGCCCAAGGTGGCGATGCTCCCCACCGAGAAGTCGTATCTGCGCAGCTACATCAACCCCCAGGACTACGTGGAGGCCCAGCAACGCAAGCTGGACGAAGAGGCGAAGAAGAAGAAGCGCTTCCCCGAGCGCCCCGAGCGCGACGTCTTGATGTTCCTCCTCCAGCACGCGCCGCTGCAGCCTTGGCAGCGCGACGTCCTCGACATCGTGCGCGACGAGGCCTACTACTTCGCGCCTCAGGCGCAGACCAAGATCATGAACGAGGGCTGGGCTAGCTACTGGCACTCGCACATCATGACCAGGAAGGCGCTCAAGGACAGCGAACTCGTCGACTACGCCTGCACGCACGCCGGCACCATGGGTACGCAGCCGGGGCGCGTGAATCCGTACAAGCTCGGCATCGAGCTCTTCCGCCACATCGAGGAGCGCTGGAACAAGGGGCAGTTCGGCAAGGAGTGGGACGAGTGTGACGACTTCGCCACCCGCGCCCGCTGGGACAAGCAGCTGGGGCTCGGTCGCCAGAAGATCTTCGAGGTGCGTCGCCTCTACAACGACGTCACCTTCATCGACGAGTTCTTGACCGAGGACTTCGCACGTCAGCAGAAGCTCTTCGTCTACGGGATGAACAAGAAGACCGGCGACTGGGAGATTCAGTCGCGGGAGTTCAAGAAGATCAAACGCCAGCTCGTGCGCGGGCTCACGAACGCCGGCCAGCCTCGAATCTCCGTCCTGGACGCCAACTGGGAGAACCGGGGTGAGCTGCTCCTCATCCACAACTACGAGGACGTGGACCTCGACCACAACTGGGCCAAGGACACCCTGGCCAACCTCGCCTTGGTCTGGAGCCGCCCAGTGCTTTTGGCGACGCGCTCGGAAGGTAAAGGGGTGGTCCTGCGTTTTGATGGAACCTCGCACTCCGAAAAGGCCAGCGACATCGCTTCGGAGGTATTGGGTCGGTGAAGGCGCTTGATGCTTGGCTTCGTACCCATCCTCACTGGGCTCCTGCTCGCCGCGCCGCCGGCGCCCCCGCTCTGTAAGGGGCGCGTCGCCGAGGGCTACGACCCGAGCCTCGACAAGCTCCCCAGCCGGCGAGCCAGCCTCGAGGTGCAGGCGGCGTACTCGGTGCTCTGTCCCGATGCCGACTGCGGCCGAGGCATCCTGCGCCAGAATCCCACGGTGGGGATGAACGCGCTCACCTTCGTCTCCGGCGTCGACCAAGGCCAGCGCACCCAGGTGAAGATCGTCTACGCGCCCGACTTTCTGAACACGCTGGCCAAGAAGTTCGGCGCGGGTGCTTCCTTCGGAGTGCTCGCTCACGAAGTGGGCCATCACCTCACCGCCACCAAGGGCTGGCGCAACAAGCTCGACTCGGCTTGGGACGAGGAGCTTCGGGCGGACTACCTCGCGGGTTGTGCCCTGGCGCGAGCCGGTCGCCCCCCGGACGATCTCGAGCACGCACTTCTCGCGCTCGCTTCCGTGGCCACCGACACCCATCCTTCGTCGCAGCATCGAAACCCCGTCGTTCGAAAAGGCTACGACGACTGCCGGCGGGTGCAGGACGCTCAGGACGCCTCGCAGAGCGACAAGGGCTTCGGCCTCGGGACCATGAACCGGCGGCGCTCGCGCTCGGTTGGATGTTTCTCGTACTTCTATCGCACCGCGGAGGAGGTGAATCGAAAGGGACCGGTGGTCGCTCGAAGGCTCCGCTCTCGCTCCTTTCCCGACCGCGAGTCTTGCGAGTCCACGCGCCAGAAGCTCACGGAGTCCCGGATGATCTTGTCCGAGCCCTGCGCGTGTCTCGAGGGCAAGGGATCGCCTCGGGCCCGCGACCTGTGATAGTGGTCGAAGGGATGAGGCGGCTCTTTCTGGGGGTGCTCATGGGCGGCCTCCTGTCCTGCTCGATGGCGGAAGCGCCGGTCGTGGAGGCTCAGGCCCCGGCCTTCGAGCCGCTTCGGCACACTTCGCCCATCGGACCCGCGGTCTCGTACTCGGCCTCGAGCTCCGATCAAATCCTCCCGAATGACTCGCTGTCCGTCGCGCTCGCCCGCCACCAGCTCGGGGGTCTCGACGTGGATGGTGTGGTGCGAGCGCTCGATGGTCTCTTCGACTTCCGCTATTGCCGCCCCGGTCATCGCTTCGAGCTCGCCAAGAACGCCGAAGGTCGCCTCGACTGGATGCGCTACGAGGCGGGCCCCATGGACATCTTCCACGTGCATCGCGACGCCGATGGGGTTCTGGTTGGTCAGAAGGAGCCGGTTCGTGTCGTTCGCGAGGTGCATGAGGTCGAAGGCACCATCGAGGCCTCGCTGTACCTCGCCATGAAGGCCGCCGGCGAAGAGGACGCGCTCGTCCTCGAGTTCGTCGACCTCTTCGCCTGGGACATCGACTTCTTCACCGAGACCCAGAAGAACGATCGCTTCCGCATCGTGTTCGAGAAGCGCCTCGTGGACGGTCGTTTCGTGGGCTACGGCAAGATCCTTGGCGGTGAATACGCGCACGCCGATGGCCGCCAGCATCGCGCGTTCTACTACAGCGCCGAAGATGGAAAGGGCGGCTACTACACCGAGCGAGGCGAGTCGGTGAAGAAGGCGTTCCTCAAGTCTCCCATTCAGTTCGCGAGCATCACCAGCCGCTTTGGCATGCGAAGGCACCCCATCCTCCAGTACTCGCGCATGCACAAGGGCGTGGACTACGGCGCGCCGCGCGGCACCGCGATCTGGGCGGTCGGGGACGCGGTGGTGACCAAAGCGGGCAAGAACAGCGGCTACGGCAACGTCGTGTATCTGCGGCACGCCAACGGCCTCGAGACGCGCTACGCGCATCTTCACAACTTCGGAAAGGGCATCCGCACCGGGGTGCGCGTCTCTCAGAAGCAGATCATCGGCTACGTGGGCTCCACCGGCCTCGCGACCGGGCCGCATCTACACTTCGAGGTCCTCAAGGGCGGCCGGCACGAGAACCCCACGCGCATGTCGGCGCCGCCCGCGCCGCCCATCCCGCCGGGCGAGCTCGAGCGGTTTCAGGCCCAGATCTCGCAGGTCCGCACGCGCCTCGAAACCAGAGTCGCGCTCGTCTCGGATGACCCAAAGACCCTGGACTGAGCCTCCGTCGAGGCGCCATTTCCGTCTCCCATAGGCGCCACATCGGCCCGGTCCGGCACGTCGAGCTGCCTCGCTGCGCGGACTTCGGAGCGGCACACATGCTGCTCTGTGCCTGCCGCGATTCGAGGAGGGCGTCGCTCGGCGGATGAGCGCCCCCGCCTCGATCGTCTCCGAGCGGGATGATGCGGGCGCCAGAACGAGAGCATGCACGACAGCGACCGCGCGAACGGCCGCAACCGAACTCTTTGGCCCTGGTGCCAAGGCGGGCGCAAGCCCCGGTGGAACTCGACGATTCGGAGCTCCTTGCGCGGGTCATCACGGGAGACGAAGCCGCCTGGCGGTGCTTCTTTCGGCGCTTCCGCGGGTTGGTGGCCGCCTGCGTGCTCAAGACCGGCGGGCGTTCCGGCCTCCGCCTCTCGGCCGAGGAGATGTCGGACATCTCGCAGGCGACGTGGCTTCGGATGGTCGACAGAGACTTTCACCGCCTCCGGATGTATCGGCCCGACGCCAACGCGAGTGTCGCCACCTGGGTGGGCATTATCGCGAGCTCCTGCACCAGGGACTACCTGCGCCGTCTCCGTCGGGAGCGCGTGGAGAGCGGCGTGGAACTGGAGCTGCTCTCGGTGGAGAGCAAAGAACCTAGCGCCGCAGAACGGCTCGAACTCATCGAGGAGGGTCTAGAACTCGAGCGTCGAGTCGCGTCGCTCTCCGCGCGTGATCGCGAGTTCGTGGAACTGTATTTCCGCTGCGGTCTCGCCCCGGCAGAGGTCGCCGAGAAGATGGGGATCTCGGTCCGAAGCGTCTACACCAAGACGTACAAGATCACCGCGAAGCTGAGCTCGGAACCTGAAACGAGTCGACCGGTGTCTTCGACATCCTGAACACGAGTTCGCCGCCGGCGGTCAGGAGGTCGTGGGTGATCAGCGCGGACTCGAGCCGCTGCCCATCGAGCTTCACGCTCTGTACGTAGATGGCGTCTTCGGCGTAGCCCTCCGCCACGATCCGCAGCGTCTTCCCGTTCTCGAGCCGCAGCCGCACCTCCGGGAAGCGCGGAGCGCCAAGCCAGTATTGATCCGTGCCCGCCTTGGGAAAGAGGCCGAGGGCCGAGAAGACGTACCAGGCCGAGAGCGTGCCTCCGTCGTCGTTGCCCGCGAAGCCCTCGGGGCTCGACGGGTAGTGCCGGTCCATGATGGCTCTCACCCAACGCTGCGTGAGGTCGGCTCGACCGAGCTCGGCCATCAGGTAGGGGACGTGCATCGAAGGTTCGTTGCCGTGCCAGTGCCAAAGGCTCGGCCAGGCCGGATCGTACTCGGCCTCGGCGCGAACAAACATCTCTTCTAGGCGCGCCACCATGGCGTTGTTTCCACCTGCCAGCTCGGTCAGGCCGGCGAGATCTTGATACGGATACAACGTGTACTGTCTCGCGTTGCCCTCGATGTAGTCCGGGCCGTGCAGCGCGGGGTCCAGGTTCGGGCTGAAGTTGCCCTCGCGGTCTTTGGCGGTGAGAAAGCCCGTCGCGGGATCGAAGTGCTGCTTCCAGCCCGCGGCGCGCGAGAGGAGCTTCGAGGCGGCGTCGGTCTTGCCGAGCTGCTGGGCGAGGGTGCCGAGCGTCCAGTCGTTCAGAGCGTTCTCGAGGGTTCGGCTGACGGAGCCCGAGTGCTCGCTGGGGCAATAGCCGAGGCTCGAGTAGTCGTCCCAGCACTCGCGCGCCATTCGAGTGACGCCGCTGTGGGTGCGCGGTTCGTTCGCGGCCTGGATGAGCGCCTCGACCACCGCGTCGACCTCGAAGCCGGTGACGCCCTTCTGGATTGAATCGACGAGCATCGTCTCGCCGTGATTGCCGAGCATGGTCCAAGTGTAGCCGGTGGCGAGCGGCCACCGGGGCAGGAAGCCGCCCTTTTGTTGCATGTCGAGCAGCGACCGATTCATGTCCGCTTGAACGCTGGGGGCGAGCAAGACGAAGAGCGGGTGCGTGCTCCGGAACGTGTCCCAGAGTGAGAAGTCGGTGTGGTAGTTGAAGTCCGAAGCGCGATGCACGGCACCGTCGAAGCCGCGATACTTGCCGCCGCTCTCCGAGATCTGTGTGGGCATGTGGAAGACGTGATAGAGCGCAGTGTAGAAGCGCCGCAGGACGGCCTCGGGCAGCGATGGGTCACTCACCACCTCTACCCGCGAGAGGATGGGCGTCCAGGCGGCTTCGGTCTCGCGTTCGGCGCGGTCGAGGTCGAAGTCCATCCACTCCGCGTCCAGATTCTCGCGAGCGGTCTCTACATCGACGAAGGAGAGGCCCATCTGGAGCTGCACCGTGGGCGTGTTCGAGAAGTGCAGGACGAGACCGCTCCGAGCGGTCGAGGTCAGCGTGTGCAAGTCGCGACCGGACAGGCCGACGACGCGCGACGGCTTCACGTCGAGCCGCCCCACGAAGTGGAGCCGGAAGCCTCCGAAGCGCTCGGAGAGATCTCCGGCGTGGAGCAGCCAGCCCTCGAAGCTGCGATCTCCGTCGTAGCGGACCTCTCCGTCGAGCGTCCGGCCGGTGCCGAGGCCATGGTCCAGGTTCAGCACGAGCGCGGCGGGTTCGGAGCCCTCGTAGTCGAAGCGGTAGAGGCTCGTCTTGTCGGTCGCGGCGACGCGGGCGCGGATCGAGAGGGTCGGGAGACGGACTTCGTAGCGTCCGAGCTTCACCGTCTCGTCCCGGTGATCGAAGCGCGCTCGGTACTGGGCTTCGCTCAGCCGATCTTCGGGCAACACGCGCGCGGGCATGAGAAGCAGCGCGCCGTAGTCGGGCACGCCGGTGCCTTCGAGGTGGATCTGCGAGAAGCCGCGCAGCTCCGAGTCGTACCAGTAGTAGCCGGCGCAGTGGTTGAAGCCGGGGGCGCCTCCGCCCTCGGTCGTGTCGGGCGAAGGTTTGGCGAGACCAAAGGGGCGCGCGGGTCCGGGCGCGATGCTGCCGACCGAAAAACCGAGTCCCCCGGTGCCGATCATCGGATCGACGAGGGGGAGGGGTGAGACGGCGGGCGGTGGGTCTTCGCTCCCGCAGCCGAAGACGGAGGTGGCGAGCGCGACAGAGAGCGAAAGCCTAGCGGTGGGCGTAGAAGCCATGCGCCGTGAACTTGCTGACCTCATCCGAATTGACCGCGAGGTAGAGGTCGGTGCCGGTGGCGCATGAGCACGCCGAGCAGGTGACCTCGCTCACCGGGACCTCGAATGAAGCGTACACGTGTGCGCCAAGGCTATCCGCCCAGCGACGGATCTGGGTATCGACCTCGGGGCCGCAGCTCCGGTTGGCACAGTAAGACTGCCAGGGATTCCCGCCGCACTGCACCGGCGAGATGCTGAGGAGCGCGAGGCGGCCCGAGAACACGACGTCGTTGGAGGAGACGCTGAAGACCCCGGTGTTCGAGGTGAGGCGGCTGACGGTCATGGCGTCCTGGGCGTCGACGAGCATCACGACGCGCTCGCCGGTGGGGCACGAGCAGGCGCGGCACACCGCGGTGGAGAAGGTGTAGCGCTTCATGCCGTAGAGCGTGACGCCTTGATTCTCCAGGTACTGGCGGATGCTCAGGTCATCGGTGGCGATGCGGTCGGAGTTGCACTGCCGCGGATCGAGCGAGATCGCGACGAGGCGGCGCGGCACGCCGAGGACCTTCGCGGCGCGCAAGTCGAAGCCGAAGTCGGTCACGCTCCCGTCCGAGGTGAATCGCAGGCTGAGGTTCTGCGCATCGAACTCGGCGGACTCGAAGGTGCCGCGAGCCCCGGTGAGGCGCGCGAGCTCGCGCGTGCCCGAACGCACTTCGAGGAAGTCGTAGCCTTCTTCGAGCGCGAAGCCCTCGAACTGGAGCTTGGCCTTGCGCGCCCAGCTGGGCAGCCCCACCGAGTAGGTCTCGCTCATGCGGTCCCGGTAAGGGTGGGGGGTGGAGACGGCCGGCCAAACGTTGACCGGGGTCCAGGCGGCCTGCGCACAGACGCCACCCGTCGCGCTGTTCTGCTCGGGCGAGCACAGCAGGCCGGAGGGGCAGGGGGCTGACTGCGGGTGGCAAGCGGCGCCGGTGCCCGCGCCACCGCCCGGAGGCGGGGGAGGCGGCGGATTCGAGGCGAAGCGGGCCTCGAAGCGCGAGATCTGAAAGCCGGCCCGTGTGACCGAGCCGTCCGAGGTGAAGCGAACCTTCATCGAGGCGCCCGGGACCTCCTTGGACGTGAAGGTGCCGAGGTTTCCGTCGTAGCGGGCGACTTCGAGTCCGCCTCCGTTCTCGAGGATGACGAAGTCGTAGCGCGCCTCGGTGTCGAAGCGGCTGAAGACGGCGCGGACTTCGAGCGCCCCCGGGGCGGAGAGCATCCAGCTCAGGTTCTCGTTGTTCTTGTACGGGGAGCTGGTGGCGGGGAGCGTGGCCGGCACGGTTTGCCAGCCTCCGGTGGGCGGGGGGGGCGCGGCGACGTCGAGCTTGTAGCGAATGCCTTCGACCTTGAAGCCCCAGCCGGTGACCGAGCTGTCCGTCGTGAGTCGGACCTTGGCGCGGTCGCCGGGAAGCTCGGTGGAGTAGCCGCGGGTCTGACCGCTGAGGCGCTGGACGACCGTGCCGTCCTTATCGATGACCTCGACGAAGTCGTAGCCTTGCTCGGTGTTCACATCGAGCAAGAGGCGAAGCGCGATCGCACCGGCGGGGGCCTGGACGTCGCGCTCGAACCGGAGGTTGTTCGTGTACGGGTGCGCGGACTCGATGGCGGGGGCGAGGCTCTGATCCCGCCACTCTTCCACCTCGGCTTCGACGCTCTCTAAGTCGTCGAGCGCGCCGTCCATGCCGCAGGCGCTGAGGGCGAGAAGTCCGGTCCGGAGAAATGCACGTACTTTCATCACAGTGTAGGCACGCTCGCTACACCTCGGGCCGCGCTGAAGCAAGCCCGAACTCAGGGCGGGCTGGGCTTTGTCGCAGCTTCGAGCATGCGCGGAACACCGAGCTTTTCCGCGTACTCCGGCTGCGTGCTCACCAGCTTCTTCCACGCCTCGAGGCCGCGTGCCTCGCCCTGTTTGCTCCTGACCATCACCAGGCCAAACACGAACTGAACGATCGGTTCGGTGGGGTTCTCGGCGTACGCCTTTTCGATGGTGGAGACGGCCTCCGGTATCTTGCCTTGAGAGAACAAGGCCTCCGCTAGGCCCGCGAGCGCCATGCCGTCGCCCGGTTGAAAGCCGAGCGCGCGTCTGAACGCGGCCTCTGCGCCCGGGGCGTCTTGGTTGTCGGCCGCGCGCATCGCGTCCGAGATCGCTTTGCCAAAGGGATTGAGCGCGCCGACCTCTTGGCCCGCCGCGCCTTCGTGCGCGCCGATGCGATCCGAGGGCGGTGGTGTGCTCGGCTGAGATGACGGGACGGCGCCTTCATCGGGCGGACCGAGGCTCTCCTCCATTCGCTTCAAGGCATCGCGTACGATGGGGCTCTGCGGATGCTCGGGCGCGACCTCGAGAAAACGCGTGAACAGCTCGCGAGAGCGGCGCATACCAACCTCGGACCCATCTTGGAGCAAGAGGAAGCTCGCCATGCGAAAGAGGCACTCCGGCTGCCGAGGATTCTTCTCGATGCAGGTCTCGAGCGCCTTGTAGGCGTTCAAGGTGTAGCCGAGCTCGGTGTACACACGATGCAGTCCGAGCAGCGGCTCGGGCGCGCTCGGGCTCTGCTCCGCCGCGCTCTTGAGGATCTCTGCCGCTCCGAACAGATCGCCGCTCGCCTGCATCGTCATGGCCAGTTCGATGGTGATCGCCAGATCGTTCGGGCTCGCCCGCCGCTTGGCCTCGAGCTCCTGCACCCGCAGCACGAGCGCCGGATCCTTGGGGGCGGTGACCTCGACCTCGAGGCATGCGGTGGCCGCGAGCGCGAGGAGAACGAGAAACTGCGGCCTCGGCATCGGGGGGCGATGCTGTAGACCACTGGGACCGGTGTCAAGCGCTAGGCAACGCGACGATCTCACCGGGCGCGACCGAGAGATCAGCGAGGAGCGAACGCACCGAAAGGCCGAGGCCGGGCACCATCAGCTCGGGCGCGAGGTCCAACAGCGGCACGAGCACGAAGGCGCGGTGGTGCATCTCGGGGTGCGGGACCACGAGGCGCGGGCCCCGGAGGACGTCACCTCCATACAGCAGGATGTCCAGATCGATGACCCTCGGGCCCCATCGGACGCTCTCGGTCCGGCCCAGCGCCTTCTCGAGCCTCTTCACGTGGTCGAGCAGCGCATCGGGGGTTTTGGTGGTCTCCACCTCCACGACCGTGTTGTAGTACTCGGGTTGTCCGGGCGGGCCGACCGGCGCGGTCTGGTAGATGGGCGCGCTTCGTGTGACGGAGAGCTCCTCGTCCGCGAGCTGTGCGGTCGCTCGGGCGATGGCCAGGGCGCGGTCGCCGAGGTTGGATCCCAAGGCGATGTACGCGCGGACCACTCGGACAAGAGAACCCGCTCGCAGGGAGAAGTCGATGGAAGATGCATCCGAGGTCGTGAAGCTCGCCCGCACGCTCGTAGAGATCCCGTCCGAGACCGGTCGGGAGGGACGGGTGGCGACAGAGATGGCCGAGCAGCTCGAGAGCCGGGGCTGGAAAGTGACCCGTCAGCCCCTGCCCGGCGCCCCGGCGGGTGAGGCTCGGTTCAACGTGCTCGCGACGGCGAGCGACCGAGCCCCTCGGTTGGTGCTCACCACGCACCTCGACACCGTGCCTCCGGCGATCGAGTTCAGGGAGGACGCGGAGTACCTCTACGGGCGCGGCACCTGCGATGCGAAGGGGATCCTCGCTTCGATGTGGATCGCGGCCGAACGTCTGCGCGAAGAAGGTCACAAGGACGTCGCGCTCCTCGGAGTGGTGGGTGAGGAGACCGACTCCATCGGCGCCAAACGGGTCACAGAGATCCTTCCGAAGGCCGATTGGATCATCGACGGTGAGCCCACCGAGCTCGGCCTGGTCAGCGCCGCCAAAGGCGTCTACTTGTTTCGAGCGGAGGTCGCGGGCGTGGCGGCGCATAGCGCATACCCGGAGCGAGGTGAGTCCGCGATCCACGAGCTGCTCAGATCCCTCGGGCGGTTGCTCTCCGAGTCACTACCCTCGGAAGACCGCTTTGGGCCGACCACCGTCAACGTGGGGCGCATCGAGGGCGGTGTAGCCGCCAACGTCGTGGCGCCTCACGCGGCGGCGGAGGTGATCATTCGGCTCGGGGCACCGCGCGCCTCGATCATTCCGATCGTTCACGAATTGCTCGGGCCCAAGGTGCGCATCGAGGTTCGCTCCGAGAGTGAGCCCATCTCGATGCACGTGCCCGCCGGCTTCAGTGGTTCGCCGGTGGCCTTTGGCTCGGATGTGCCGTACTTGGCGCGCATCGGCACGCCTTTGCTCGTGGGGCCGGGCTCGATCTTCGACGCGCACACGGACGGCGAGAAGGTCAAAAAGGCCGACTTGGAGGCGGCGGTCGAGCTCTACGTCGACCTCGGGCGACGTCTGCTCGGTGAGGAGAAGGAGTGAGCATCATCATCAATCGCGTCTACACCAAGACCGGAGACGGCGGGTCCACGCGGCTCGCGGGTGGTCAGGTCGTGGCGAAGGACTCCCTGCGCATCGAGTGCTACGGCACGGTGGACGAGCTCAACGCGGTGCTCGGTCTGGCGGCCGAGTCCGTCGACGCTGAGGTACACGCCGCGCTCGGAAAGCGGCTGCGGCGCATTCAGAACGAGCTGTTCGATCTCGGCGGAGAACTCGCGACGCTGGCCGCCGACCGCCACGAAAAGCAAGTCTTGATCTCGGACGCCGACGTCACACGCCTCGAAAGCGAGATGGACGAGGTCAACGCAGACCTTCCCACGCTGCGTTCCTTCATCCTCCCGGGTGGCGGAATGACCGCGGCCTTCCTTCACCAGGCCCGGACCGTGTGCCGGCGCGCCGAGCGCAGCCTCGTCACGATGCTCGAACGAGAGCCGGAGCGCCCCGTGTGTCTTCAGTATCTCAACCGGCTTTCCGACTGGCTGTTCGTCATGGGACGTCACGCGGCGGTGAGCTCCGGTCATGGCGAGGTGCTCTGGCGCCCGGGCGACCGCGGCTGAGCGCGCTTTCCTCAGGGGTTGAGGAGGCGCTGAGCCTCGAAGAGCGAGAACGCTGCGCCCTCGGCCTCCACCACGCCAAAGAGCCCGTTCGCGCTGAAGAGCTGCGTGGGGGCACTCAGCGCGAGCCTCCCTCCGCGTCGTCCGCGTGCGAGGTCGAAGGCGGTGAGTGTGCCGTCCTCGAGTGAGACCAGCAAGAACGGGTCGGAGAGCGCGAGCAGGGCGACGGGTTTTTCGAGCGGAAGGACGCGAGCCGCCCGTCCGCGTTTCATGTCGTAGAGCGTGAGGCGCTTCTGGGACACGAGCAGGAGCCCGGCGCTCGTACCAAGGCTCTGCGTCACCGCTTCGTCTTTGGGGAGCTTGGTCTCGAACACGAGCTTCCCCGTGTCGGGCTCGACGCCGATGAGACGGGTGGCGGTGCGCAACACCAGCGTGTCGGCCGACAGATGAGCCGCCTCGACGCGTTCTTCGAAGGGGCGCATCCACCGCCGGGACCCGTCCACCTTCGAGAGCACATGAACGATCCCGAGATCGCTGTCGTCGACGAGCGCTACGAACTCGCTCGAGGCGTCGAGCAGTCGGAGCGTGCGCTCCTCGAAGCTTTGAGAGAACACCACCTCGCCGCGCTCGTTCTCGAGGCTCAAGACGAGTTCTTTCTCGGTCGAGAGGAAGTAGAGCCCACGACCGTCGAGCGGACGTCGACCGCGCAGCGCTCGCAGCCCCTTTCCGGTCTTTGGATCGACGAGCTGATCATCGACGCGCACGAGGAGGCCCAGCGGCGCCGCCTGCTGCTTCGGCAGAGACCACAGAGCCTTCGAAGGTGCATTCGGCGCGACTGCCATGACCCGCCGCTCGAACTCCACGATGAGCACCTCATCCGTCGGGCTAAAGACCTGTCGAAGCGGGGCCTCTGTGGGCACGCGGGCCTTCATGCCGCTCAGCTTCGCGAGCTCGGTGTCGGCGGTCTCGTGAAGTGGATCCAAGCGAGGTGCTCTCTCGAGCACCCGATACCAAGCGGACGCGGCCACGTTTCTCGGGCTCGCGCGTGCGACGATGGCGAGGGCGTCGAGATCGTCCGGTTCGCTGGCCAGGATCTCTTCCGCCAGCTTCTTGGCCTGGGGGCCTCGGCCGCTCTGGACCGCGGCCTCGGCGAGGTCGCGCCGCACCTGAGCTTCGAAGACTCGCATTCTACGATCGTCGATCGGTGGCAGCCCGTACACCCCGCCGTCGGGCATGAGCGCCACTCCGCCGAGGTCCGAAAGCGCGGCAGCGGTCGGGCTGCCGGGGAGCTCGATGCGTTGCACGGTCTCGCCGCGCGCCGCGCCGAGCGCGAGGATCATCGAGCCGGCCTGGGCGAGCACGTGGTCTTTTCCGCTCACGAGCTGCTCGAAAGGCTGAGATGAGCGCGCTCGCATCACGATCCGCCCCTTGGCGTCCTTCCCGGTGAGCGTCGTTCGCCGCGCATCCGCGTGGACCAAGCCGCCGCCAGGTAGACGCGCCAGCGGGGTGCCCGCGCCACGCTCCAAGATCTTGACGAAGGGTCGGTCGGTTCCTCCGAGCGCGGTCACCATCGGGGGCTTCCTGGGCGCGCGGGTCGCGATGGCGATGCTGTCCTCGAACCCGACCGGCGGCCAGCTCGCCCCGAAGAGGTCCTTGTCCCAGACCACCAAGTTCGGGCTGCCATTCCAAGTGAGCCTCGCGACGCGATCGCCCCCGAGCACCATGTAGAGGCCCGTGGGTTCCGAGTGCAGAGGACCGGAGAGCTCGTCTGGAAGATCGAGGGACTCGACGAGCTTGCCGGAGTCTCTGGCCAGAACGAACAGGCGTGCGTCGCCGGGCACGATCAGTCGGTCGTCGAGCATCATCGGTCCCGCGACCAGGTTGTCCGTGAGCTCCTGGCGCCACAGCTCGCGGTCCTTCTCGAGTGAGAGCGCCACGACCTCGGAGCGACCGGCCAGCACCATGTCGCCGTCGCCGAGCGACGCCTCTGGAGCGACACCATCGAGCGGAAACTCGCGCCGGAGCTTCGGGCTCGCCCCGAGATCCAGATCGATGACGCGATTCTCGGAGAAGGCGAGGGCGCGCTTGGGGCTCAGCATGACCACCTTGGGCTCGAGCTTGCTGACGCTCAGCGAGAGGCGCTCCTGGCCCGAAGCCAGATCGAGGATGAGCAGGCGCTCGCGCCCAAACAAGAAGACCAGCTCGGCTTCGACCTGCACCGAGTGGAGTTCGAGCTCAGGCGCCGCCGGCCGGTACCAAAGCGGGGCTGATACTCCGGCCGCGAGCTCGTTCTTCACCGCGAGCAGCAACGGATAGGCGCGCCCATGATCGCCTTTGGCGATCAGCCTCGAGGCGTCCAGCCATCGCTCGAGCACCGTGCTTCGAACGCGACCGTTCTTGGCCGGTGGCGCGACGACGGGCGCCGGCAGTCCCGAGAGACGTCGGCGGACGGCATCACCGATGGCGCCGGCCGAGTACGCCAGCGCCTCTTCGACGTGGTTCTGACAGGCGGCGGCGAGCGCTTCGTGATTGGCGGCGGCGAAGGCCGCGACCCGCGCGGGCTGCGGCAGATCCTTGGGCCACATGGCGTCGAAGGTGCTCTGGACGTCGCCGTACATGGTGCGGCGGTCGGCCGGTCGCCCGCGAACCAAGAGTTCGAGCGTGGTGTGGGGTCGCTCTGGGCGGGCGTCGTGCCGACCATCGATCACCACAAAGGCCTCCGCTCGCCGCGCCAGGTGAGCCAGGGTCTCGTCTTTCTGGAGGCCGGCGCGCAGAACCCGCAGGCTGGGGGCCAGTCGTAGAATCGAGGCTACGGTCTCGTTTGCCACGCAGGCCTCGAGGGTGTCCCGCTCGGGTACGACCACCAGGGTTTGGGCGGGGGCGGAGGCCATGAGGCCGGCGAGGAAGATGATCGCGTTCACGTTCTTTGCCTCGGCTCGATCCGGCTATGATGGGTACGACCATGCGAGCTCCGATTCAACACCTCGGCCTCGTTCTCCCGATCTTCTTCGCGGTTTGCCTCCAAGAAGCGGCGGCCGAAGAAGCCGCGATCCGTCTGGCGGCGGCCCAAGGGACCGTCGAGACCCGAGACGGGGCCTCCGAGTCGTATCGAAGAATCAAGGCGGGCGAAGTCATCGCCAGCGGGGCGCGGCTGCGGACCGGCGCCGACTCGAGCGCCACGCTCCGCTTTGCGGACGGCACCGAGAGCCGACTCCGCGCGAACACCGAGATATCGGTGCGCGCTCGCGACGAGGACAGGAGCAGCATCGCGCTCTTCTTCGGCCGGCTCTGGTCGAAGGTCGTCAAACGAACCGGGGGCGGCTCGAGCTACGAGGTGCGCTCCGCCAACGCGGCGGCTGGGGTCCGCGGCACCGAGTTCGAAGTGGGGGTGGCCCTCGACGGCTCGACCCGCGTGATCGTGAAGGAGGGTGAGGTCGCGGTGGGCGACGGCGAGGCCCGGCCGAAGCCGGCCTTGGGCGGTCAGATGGTCGAGGCCAGCGGGCGAGGCCGGCTGGGCAAGGTCGAGCGCGCGCCCGAGAACCCGGACTGGGACGGGTGGTTCTCGGCCCGGGCCAAAGAGATGGAGGCGAGAGGGCTCGAGGTCGCCAAGTCGCTCTCCGGTCGCTTGAACAAGCGAAAGAGCCAGCTCGAGCGCTTGGTCGGTCAGCAGAGGAGCCTCAGAGCCGAGATCGTCGCCCTCGAAAAACAGAAGAAGCAGGGCAAAGACGTCGGCCGCAGGCTCGAACGGAAGCTCGAGGAGCTCGAGCGCGTCACGATGAGGCTCGACAGCATGCAACAGCGGTTGCAGGGCGCCTTTGCCTTGTTCGAACGCTGGGGTGGAGCGGCGAAGGGCGGTCGTCTCGCGGAGGGGGACGCCATCTCAAAGCTCGCTCTGGACGTGCAGAAGATCGCGGCCGACTTCGCGGACATGATCGAAGAAGGCACGGACCTCTCCATCGAGGGCATGGACGAG
Source organism: Deltaproteobacteria bacterium (assembly GCA_011526105.1). Lineage (GTDB taxonomy): Bacteria > Myxococcota > Kuafuiibacteriia > Kuafuiibacteriales > Kuafuiibacteriaceae > WYAZ01. The sequence continues at coordinate 107,756 of WYAZ01000139.1, forward strand.
ATGATGGACGACATGAAGAACGGAAAGGGCATGGAGCCCGGCGACAGCGCGGCGGACGAGCTTTTCCGCTGAGCTCGGGGCCCCGCGGCCAACCCGAACCGAAACGCCCTGTAAAGCCCGAAGATCGCTTTTTTGAGAGGGTGGGGCGCGTCAAACGCCGCAAAAACGCCGTTTCCGTGCGTTTCAACGTCATCTGTCTATTGCGGGTCCCATTCAAGTCCGATAGCTTCCGCGCCGCATTCGGCCCCACAGCCGCCTTTCGATGGGTTTGGCGGGGTTTTTGGGGCCGGAACAAGGAGCTTTAGCGATGGGAACGAAGCCAATCAAGAAGCAGGAGCCGCGCGAGCTCTTGCTCGTTCAGAGCAAGGTCAAGGACTACATCCGGTCGAAGGACCTGATGTGCGCCAGCGACCTCATCGACTCCCTCAACGAGGAAGTCTACGCGTTGCTCGACAAGGCCGGACACCGCACCCTCGAGAACGGCCGCAAGACCGCTCGTGGCAGCGACGTCTGAATCCGTAGGTCCAGCCGACAAACCACCCTCCGCCTCGGCTCCTTGTCGTCCAGCGTATCGCAACCACGACGAGGAGCCAGGCGAAGAGGTCTAGCCCAAAAGGCCCATCTTCCCTCGGGCCCGTTTCACACTGACAGCCGTCCTCGACGGGGGCATCGATGGGACCCCCGTCGCTCGAGCTCTCGGAGACCGGCCGTCCCGCCCGCGTGTCGAGGGCCCCGGCGCCGCTCGTGGCGCGCGTGAACTCGATCTCGAGCTGAAGCCGCAGCGCCTCCAGCCTCTCGGCCTGCGCCCGCACCTCGGGCAAAAGCGCGCTCTCGCCCGGCGCGGTGAGCAGCACAAAGGCCGCGCGCAGCGTCCGTGGGGCCTCGGGGAAAAGCGGCCGGCGAGCGCCCAAACCGGCCTCGATCGCGGAAAGGCTCAGCGGGACGCGGGTTCCGAGCACGATTTGTCCCACCGGGAGCTGCGCGTCCGCGGGGATGGGCGCTCCGGATTCGGTGCGTGCGTGGGCGACGAAGAAGGGCTCGGGCACCGCGCTGAGCGGGCTCAGGCCGAGCAAGTGGCGGTCGAAGGCGGAGTAGGTCGCGTCGCGGGCGATCACGACGAAGCGCCCCTCGCCCTGGCCCCGAAAGGCGTGCCCGCCCAGGTACGAGCCTTCCGTGTGAAGCGCCGCGTGCCAGTGGGCTTTTTGGCGACCCAAGATCGAGACCGGACCGCTCGAGGTCTGCACTTCGAGGTCGGCGTAGGCGAGGTGCATGTGACCGAGCTCGTGAAGGAGCAGCGTCATGAGTCGGCCCCCGTGCCGCTCGGGCTGCTTCAGGTTCGCCACGCCGATGATCGAGTGCGAACCGTACCGTTCGCGCTGATCGATCTCGGGGAGGCCGGTGCCCAGCGTCGTGTTGTGAATGGGCACGTAGTAGGCGGGCCCGCCGCCGCCGAGATCGACGAAGCTCGTGAAGACGACGAGCACCCCCGGCAGCTCACCCGCGGTCTCTGCGTACTGCGCCACCACGTTCGCGAGGTTGTTTACCTCTTCGTCGACGCGCAGACCCAAGCCGTCGGTCGAGGTGCTCACCGTTTCTGGCCCACCTTGGAGGATCCACACCTCACCGACGCGCGCCGCCGCGGGGCCGGCGGTGGATGTGGCCGGCCACGAACGCGAGGCAAAGCCCTTTTGGGCTTCGAAGGTGCCGGTGTGGAGGGGTGATGGGGCGCCCGCCTCGCAAGCGCAAAGCCCCAACAACACAGGAAGAAACGGCAGGGCCTTGACCCGAACCCCGGGCCGCGGGGAAGCTGCCTTCACGTGAAGTTTCGGCTCAAGCGACGGGTGAAGAAGATGAACGTCTGCACCCGCTGTGAGGGGACGATGGATCGCCGCACCGCGATCCCCGAGGGCGCCGGTCGCCGCTACTGGGGCGACGTCGAGCCCTACGTCTACGTCGGTGATGCCGAGATCCACCACTTCATCTGTACCGCCTGCGGCAACCTGACCGCCATCCAGTTCCGCGAAGCGGCCTGAGTCGGAGCTCGGCGTGGCGAGCATACCCCCGTGGCGAAAGTCGCCTTCACCCACGCAGCGAGCCCAGCCCGAGCCGAGCACCGAAGCGGAGAAGAGCGCGCCCACCTCGATGCCCCTTCGGGGACCCGGCCACTCGGGAGACGCCACTCGAGAGGACGGCGGCCAAGCCTTGCTCGAGCACGCGGGGCGGCACCGTCTCTTCGACGACGATGTCGACGCCGCCTTTCTCGCGACGATGAGCGTCGAGGTCGCGGCGCAGCACATCATGCTCCGCTTGGCGCGCCGAAGGGGTCAAATGGCGCGAGCCGCGCTGCTCGGGGAGGTGACGGAGCTGCTGCTCGGCCTGCCCGAGGAGCGGTTCCTCAAGCGGGTGCTGCTGGGCCTGGCGGATGCGGGACGGATCATCGACATCTACCCGCTCGAGCTGTTCTTTCAAGTGAAGGAGCGCGCGCCTGACCGGTTGCCGTTTGCGCGTTTTTCGCCTTTCGTGAAGAACCGTTCGGAGCTCGAGGGCCAGACCTTCGAGCCCGGGGCGCCGATCCGAATTCAGGTCCCGCTGGCCATGCGGATTCGGGCGTTTGCGCTCGAGGGCGGAGGTTTTCCCGGCTACGCCCTGTGCCCGGGGCCACCCGCCGAATACGAGCTCGAGTTCTTCGAACCGGGCGAGTTTTCGGTGCTCCTCCGCGGGGAGCTGAGGAAGGAGCACCTTCTGGACCGAATCCGGCTGAAAGTGGCCGATTCGACCGAAGGTTCGGCCTGACACCGGCCTTCGCCCTCTGCTAGCCTCCAGGCTCGCTCGGGGGTCTACGATGACGCGTACTCTAGTTCTCTTCGCGGGGCTCCTCGCCCTGACCTCGGCCTGTCGCGGCACTGGGACGCAGATCGAAGCGCCGGACGCGGGCGACGGTCCCGACCAGGGTGCGCGGTTCCCCGATGCCAACGTCATCACCGCCATCGACGGCGGACCGGTCGATGCTTCCCGCGTGCGGCCCACCCTCAACCAGGTTCAGCCGAGCTCGGGCTCCGAGCAGGGCGGCACCCGCGTCATCTTGAAGGGCACCGGCTTCTCCGAGCCGGCGGAGGTCCACTTCGGAGACACCGAAGCCGACAGCGTCGTCGTGCTCGACGAGGTCTCCATCGCCGCCACCACCCCGGCCGGTCCGCGGGGTCTGGTCGAGGTTCGCGTGGTCACCGAGGGCGGAGAGAGCCGTCTCCCGGATGGCTTCGAGTACCTGGCCGAGCTGCGCCTCGACCGAGTGACGCCCGCGCGCGTGCCCGAGGACGGCGGCGTGTTTGTGGTGCTCGAGGGCAAGGGCTTCGACGAAGACACCCTCGTCTACTTCGACCGCATCCCGTTGCGCGGTCTCAGGCTCGTCAGTGGTGAGCGCATCGAAGGCTACGTCCCCGCGCTTTCGCCCGGCCGCCCCCAGATTCAGGTGCTGCACCGGCAGGCCAGGGTCGCGCGGGGTGATCTGCTCTTTGTGTACGCCGTGCCCCGGCCCGCCTTGGTTGCGCCCGCGGCGACCACGCTCGCCGGATTGAGCGAGCACGAGCTCATGGGCACCGGACTCGGTCAGACCCAAGCGGTGTCAGCGGGGGCGTCCAAGGTCGAGCGCTTCGATCTTCGAGGACCCACGCTGACCACCTTCGTGGCGCCGCCGCTCGCCCGAGGCGTCTACGATATCGAGGTCGAGAACGAAGACACCGCCGGTCGTCTCGAAGCCGGTCTTTTGGTCTACGATCCCGCGGATCTCGCCCTGGCCATTCTTGGGGCCGCGCCGCAGCGGGTCTCCGCCGCCGGCGGTGCGCTCGTCACGCTCGTGGGCAGCGGCTTCACTCCGGGCGCGTCTGTGCTCGTGGGCACCGCGACCGCTTCGGTTCGCTACGTCTCGCCCAACGTGCTCGAACTCGTGGTGCCAAGCGGGCTCGCCCCGGGGCGCCACTCGATTCGTCTGAGCCAAGGGGCCTCGACCGTGACGCAGACGGACGCGCTGGTCTTGTACGCGCCGCTCTCGCTGGTCTCCATCACCCCGAACCGAACGAGCGTGGGACTTCGAACCACCGTCACCATCGAAGGCACCGGCTTTGCCGGGCCGCTCGAGGTCCGCATCGCGGACGTACCGCTCACCGAAGTGGTCATCGAGAGTGAGACGCGGCTTCGAGGGACCATCGAAGCCGGGGCGGACGGCGCTCAGGATCTGCTCGTGCGGACGCGCGATGAGGTGGCGGTGCTCTCGGGCGCGTTCCTCTTCGACGCCGCGTTCGACCTCGTGCGCGTCGAGCCTGCGCAGGGCTCCATGTCCGGCAACACGATCGTCACCGCGTATGGTCGCGGCTTCGCCGGTGCGCCAGCCATGAAGCTCGGCGGCCTTGACGGCGTGTCACCCCGGCTCGAAAACGGCCAGGTCTTCTCGGCCCGCACTCCGCCGTCCACGCCGGGCCGCGTGGACGTGAGTGTGGTGCAGGCCGAGACCCAGACCTTGCCGCTCGCGTATCGTTATTTCGATCCGCGCCTGCTCACCGGCGGCGCGTACGGGGAGCGCATCGACGGGGCGATCAACGTCGGCGTGATAAGCGGCGAGACCGGTCAGCCCATGCCGGGCATGATGGTGCAGCTCGGCTACGAGGCGAATCCACGGTTTGCGCGCCTCACGGACGAAAACGGCCTCGCCACCATCAGCGAGCTCGATCTCTACGGCCCGGTGACGGTCACCGTTGGCCAGACGGGCTTCGAGTTCGTGACCTTCATGGATCTGAACGCCCAGAACCTGTCGATCTTCTCCGGTGCCAACCCCGTCAACCCCGACCCTCCTCCGCCCCCTCAGCCCTGTCCTACCCCAAGCGAAGGACCGGTGGTGCGCGGCAAGGTCTTCAAGTTCAAGAGCACGATCGATCCGGTGACGCGCCCGGGATGGATCCCGGTCGCGCAGATCACGTACTCCGAGTCGAACGTGTTCTCCCCGAACCCGCCAGAGCCGGCCACGCAGTTCGACTTCGTCTTTCAGGATGGCGGCGAGTACGAGATCACACCCATGCGCGGCGGCACGATCGCGGTGTACGCGATCTTGGGCGACTACAACCAGAGCAGTCAGGTGTTCATCCCTCGGCGTTTTGGCATGGTCCGACAGGTGCCTTCGGTGCCCGGTGAGATCACCGAGGGCATTAACATCTCGCTCGACTTCAACCTCGACCAGAGTGTTCAGCTTCGGCTCGACGACCCGCCTCGGCAGATGCCGGGGCCCTCGGGCAACATCGTCTTCCCTTTCTTGAACCTGCTCTCCGAGGGTGTGATCCCGTTCAACCCGCAGGTGGCGCTGTTCAACCCGCTGTGGCTCGACAACATGCCCGACGTCTCGGCCTCGAGCTTCATCTACATGACCGGCTCGATGACCGAGCGCAACGGTCAGTACGGGGCGCCGTTCTCGCTCACCTTGGTGACGAGCGGGCTGCCGTTCTCGGAGGGCGTGGACGCGGGGCCGTTCTTGCGGATGCCCCAGAACATGAGCCCGAAGGCGGGCGAGTTGCTCGAGGACGGGCGTATCAGCTTCGAGCAGCCGGGCATCGTCCCGGAGATCACACGACTCGAGGTGGTCGACAGCACCGTCGTGTCCGGGAGCTGCTGCGTCGATCTCAATATAAATGGGCTCTGCGAATCCACCGAGCCAGTGCAAGGCGGAGGGGCCCCGGTGCAGTTCAACCGCTGGAGCCTCTTCGCCCAAGGCGGCCTCCAGAGCTACTACCTCCCGCGCATGGCGCCAGGGGTGTCGGCCTTCGTCACCCCCCGGACCTACCCGTTCATCATGCAGCAGGCCATCGCGCCGCGGTTCAACTATCGCGAGTTCATCTACAACCAGTTCTCGCCCTTCTTCTGGCGAAGCTGGATGGCTACCTTTGGCTCGATCCTGGTGAAGGAAGAGACCGACTGAGCTGCGCTTCGTCTCGAGTCCTCTGATGAAACTCCTCCCGCTCCGCACCCTCGCGTTCCTCTGCGCCGCTGCAGCCTCTTTGGTGGGCTGCAAGACCGAACCCACGATCATCGACAGCTGCCGCGACGCCCGGGACTGCCGGGCGGGCGAGGTCTGCGACGTCGCGCTCGGGCGATGTCTCTGCACCCTCGACGAGGCCTGCGAGGACGGCGAGTTCTGCAACAGGGCGGGCAACTGCCAGGCGCGGGCGGGCTGCGTCGACAACTCGGGTTGCACTCAGGCCAACACCTTTTGCGACATCCTGAGCGGCGAGTGTCTGCTCGGTCCGGCGGAGGTGCTCGACGCCTCGTGCGGGCTCGTGAGCCACTGCCCCATCGGGAGCATCTGCACGACCGGTCAGTGTGTCGCCGGCTGCCACGATGACGGCGACTGCGCGCTGGGCTTGTTGTGCATCGAAGGGCAGTGCACCGCTGGCGAAGGTCTCTGCCGCACCGACGACTTCTGCGAGTACCAAGAGCGCTGCGTGGGCAGTCAGTGCGCGCGCGAGCGAGGGCCGTACTGCCGCGGCTGCTCTCCGCTCGCCACGCCCAACAACCCGGACCCCTGCGACCATCCGCGGAACTTCTGCTTGGTCAACAGCGCCGAGGCGGGCGGCTCGCCGTACTTTTGCGGTGTGGATTGCTCGCTCGGTCAGCCGTGCCCCAACGGCTACGGATGTAACGGGGTGCTCATCCTGACGGACGGGCGTTGCCGCTCGAACGTCCAGTGCCGTTGCCAGCCCGGCACCGACTATTTGGCAACGCTGACATCGTCGTGCTCTCTGCCCGCGCCCTGCGACCCTGTTCAGCCCAACGGTCAGCCCGACCCCGACGCGGTGTTCTGCCTCGATGACGGCCACGCCGCGTGTCCAGGGAGCGAGGAGGTGCCGGGCTTCTGCCTCGTGCGGCGCGGCGCGCGCAGCGGCAACTGCGGTTGCGCGACGGACGCCGAGTGCGGCGAGGGGGGCACCTGCGTGAGCGGCGTCTGCTGCTCCGGCCGAGTTCGAACCGACCGCTCGTGTTTTGCGAACGAGGGGGCGGTCTCCGGCTTCTGCTCTTGCGGCACGGACGACGACTGCCCCACGGACATCTGCGATGGCGCCTCGAGCACCTGCGCGCTCACCGGCCTGCCGTGCACCCCCGGCAACAACGACTGCGGGCCTCTGGCGTGTATCGATGGCGCCTGCCTTATCGGCCAGAACTGCGCTCCGAGCGAGGGCCTCGCTTGCTCGGAGCTCACCCGTTAGCCATGAGCGAAGCGCGAAGCGAAGCGGAGATCCGGAAGTGGCAACGGCGCAGCTTCATGCTCACACTCCTTGGCTCCGTCGGGGCCGCGCTCCTGTTCTTCTACAGCTTCGTCCTTGGGGCCTGGCTCGGCCCGGGTCCTTTGCATCCCATCGAGATCGCGGTCGGCACGACTTTTTCGCTGTTGCTGGGGTCGTTCATGAGCCGTCCGATCCTGAAGCGGCGAATCGAGATGAAGGCGCGTTGGGTGACCGAGCTGAAGCTCGGCAAGAAGCGCTGCCGAGTCGCCTTCTTTGAGGACCACGCGCAGGTGGGCCGCGAGATCCTCGTCTTGGCGCGTGTGCAATCGACCAAGCTCAACGGCGGGACGCTCACTGTCTCTTACGACCGCTTCGGCGACCCGGAGCCGTTGACATTCGTGCTCTCGGGCCCGGAGCCTTCAATCGAGCGGGCACAGAAGTACTTCGAGCGGGCGGCCTGAGCCCCATGCGCATCTAGCCCACCGGGCTCTGCGCGCGCTCGCTGCCGATCACCTGAGCCAGGCGCGCCACGTCGCCGCCGCTCGGTTTCTGAAACGGGAGCAGCCCGAACTCGGGCAAGATCGCCAGCACGTGGTCGAAAATATCGGCCTGGATGCGCTCGTACTCCGTCCACTGTGTGGTGTTGGTGAAGCAGTAGAGCTGAATCGGAAGGCCGGCCTCGCTGGGCTCGAGTTGGCGCACCATCAGCGTCATCTCCTTGTGGATGCTCGGGTGATGGCGCAGGTAGTTCGTGAGGTAGATGCGCAGGGTGCCGATGTTGGTCATGCGGCGGCCGTTCATCGGGCTGGACGCGTCGATGTCGTGGGCTTGGTTCCAGGCTTCGATCTCCCTGGTCCGGCTCTCGATGTACTCGGTGAGGAGTTTGACCTTCTTTAGACGTTCGCGGAGGTCGGGGCTGAGGAACCGCACCGAGCTCTGGTCGATGGCAATGGCGCGGGCGATGCGGCGTCCGCCGGACTCGGTCATGCCGCGCCAGTTCTTGAATCCGCCTTCGATGAGCGCGTAGGTGGGGATGACGCTGATGGTCTTGTCCCAGTTCTGGACCTTGATGGTGTGGAGAGCGATGTCGACGACGTCCCCATCCGCCCCGTACTTGCTCACCGTGATCCAGTCACCGATGCGAACGAGGTCCGCGGCGGCGATCTGGAGGCTCGCGATGAACGAGAGGATGGTGTCCCTGAAGACCAAGAGGAGCACCGCGGTCGCCGCTCCAAGGCCGGAGATGAAGACCCAAGGGCTCTCGTCGAGAAGCGTGGCCAGGACGATGAGCCCGCCTGCGATGACCAAGAAGATCTTGACGATCTGGACGTAGCCCTTGATCGGGCGGCTGCCGGAGAAGTGGAAGCTCTCATAGATGGCCTGGACCGCAGAGAGCAGCCGGAAGACCGAAGAGAGGAGGATGACGAGCAGGTAGCCAAAAACGATACGGTGGATGGTGGCGGTCTCGCCGGGCAGGGGTTCGGCAAAGGCTCGGATGACGAGTCCCGGAGACAGCCAGGCCAAACGCTCGATCACCCCGTGTTCGAGGATCATGTCGTCCCAGCGCGTGGGGCTTCGCTTCACGAAGAAGCGAACGACGCGCACCCCGAGCACCCGCGTGAGCCACAGCGCTGCGAGCGCGGTGACGGCGACGAGGACAATGAGGAGCGGTCCCCCGAGGGCGACGAGGCGCTCGAGTCTTGCCCAGAGTTCTTCCATGGGCGGCCTCAGCGCCCAGGGGCCGTGGTGGAGCTTCGAACCGGCGGCGCGGAGTCATACGGCCAGATGCGGAGGTTGTCGTAGGCGATCTCGTTCTGCCAATTCGAGAAGGCGAGGCGGTTGTGGCCCGGCCCCTGGAGCGGCTCCTTGTCGTCGAAGCTCAGGTAGAGCCGACCGTCCAAGTACCAGCGGATCTCGCCGCCCTTCTTCTCGATCCGCCAGTGATAGCTGCGGTTGCCGAGCACACCGGTGGGCTTCTTTTCGACTCGGTCGGCCCCATGCTCATCGAGGCGAGCGATGCAGGAGATGGTGTTCGACCAGCCTCCGAGGATGAAGACGTACCCGCTCTGATGCGCGCTGCCGTTGGTCATGAGCTCGAGCTTGGTGTCGACCAAGTTTGTGTCGCTTCGGGCGTCGAACTCGACGACGAGGTCGTTCGGAAGGTCGATTCCGAGAAAGAGCGGAGCGTTGTTGGCGCCGTTGGAGCGGGCCATGCCGCCTCGGACCTCCCAGTGGCCGCCGGACTTCCGCCACTGTGGGCCGAGTTCGGTGCGCTCGAAGTCGTCCGAGAAGGGCAGGGCGGTGGCCGCGCTCGGCGGCGAGCCCTTGCAGGCAGCGAAGGAGAGAGCGAGCGTTAGGATGGCCAGCGTCGAGCGCATGGAGCACCCATACACCAAATCGCCGTCCTTTACCGGAGATCGGTGCAGTCTAGACCTTGCTCTGGGGCACAGGTGTATCCGAGCAAACAGGCCCCCTGCGTGCACTCGAGCCCGCACTGCGTGCCCACGGTGCAGGCGCGGCCCGAGTTCAGGCAGCGCCCCTGATAGCATCCACACTGAGCGTTGTCGGTGCATCGGCTGCCGTCCGTGATGCACACCCCGCCCTGGCAGAGTGGGATGTCCGAGCACTGGGCGTCGCTGGTGCAGGCCTGGCTGGTGCCGGCGCAGGTGAACTGACAGGTCGTGAGGCATTGACCGTCCGAGGTGCACGGGGTCACGCCGAGTCCGCCGCAGCTCCCCAGACACTGCCCGGGCACCTGAGTGACGTTGCAGTCCGCGTTCTCTGCGCAGGTGCAGGCGCCCTTGCGGTCCCCTTCGCCGCCGACGCAGAAGCGGTTCGCGCCGCACTCGGCGTTGTTGCCCGGGGTGCACAGGTCCGAGGTCAAAAGCTGCACCGATCCGCAGCCGTAGCCGCTGGGGCAGGTGTCTTGGCCGGGCTGACAGCCCACGCCGCAGAAGTATTGTCCTCCGGTGGTGGGGTCGTTTGGGTCGTAGTTGACGTTGATGAGGCAGTAGTTGCCGTCGCCGCCGCAGTCGGTGGGCTGGTTGGTGCAGGTGGCGCAGTGGTTCGGGTTGGGGTCGCGCTGACAGCTCTGGTTCAGGCAGCGCTCGCCGTAGCCGCAGAACGACTTGTCCTCGCAGACGCCGAAGCGGCACATGCCGAGGGACTCCGCCGGGACGCCGGTGGCCCGCTGACACGAGGCGCCGAGCGCGCAGTCCGAGGCGTCGCGGCAGCCGTCGGCGCACTGGCGGGTCTGGCGGTTGCACACGGTGCCGGCTTGGCAGTGTACGTCGAGGGTGCACGAGCCGCGGTCGACACAGTCGCCCGAGATGAGATCGCAGAAGGTGGTCGCTTCGCAGTCTTCGTTGGAGCGACAGCCGGCTTTCTCTTGGCATAGGCCCTGGCGGTTACAGAACTGCCCTTGTTCGCAGGACTCGTCGGTTCGGCAGAAGCAGAGGCCGGAACGGCAAACGAAGCCGCCGGGGCAGTCTTCGTTGGCGGTGCATTCGCCGACGAACTCTTCGGTGCTGGAGCAGCCGGCGAAGAGCCCGAGGCCGAGTGACAGAAGAACGATCGAGAGGAGGTTTCTCAGCATGGCTCGGGTCCCTCCTAGTTCAAGATTTCGGCGCAGGAGAGCGGCTTGTCGGCGGTCGAGAGCCGATAGCTGACCTCGATGGTAGCGTCCGTGGGCGGCACGAAGTTGCCGTCGAAGAAGACCGCGTTCGAGCCGGACTCGTAGACCCAGCCCGTGGCGCGATCATTCGGGATGACCTCGCCGTTGACCTTCACGCAGAACGGCGCGGTGGGCCCGTCTGCGACCGGTTCGTCCCCCGGGGCGCAGGGGATGGGGTTCTGGTTGCCCAGGGCGCAGTCGGGGAACTTGGTGAGCTCGAACTTACGCTTGAGGCCCGCGGCTTCGAAGCCGAGCGCGTCGAGCACCACGCCGTAGTCTTGCGCGCAGATGGAGCCGAAGATGCCGTTCTTTTGCAGCAGCTCCGCGAAGCGGCCGCTGTCGGTGGTGCAGGCGTTGCTCTCGCAGGAGATGCAGCCGCGCTCGCCGCACTTGAAGTTGCCGCACTCTTGGTCATTCTGGCAGACGGTGCTCATGCAGATGCCGGGCAGGCCGGGGATGGGGTACGTGCAGCTGCTGCCGGTGGGACAGAGCAAGCGAGCCTCGTCGCAGATCTTGAACTCTTCCGAGAGGCCACGCGAGTACATGGACAGCGCGATGTAGCGCGTGCCTTCGATCGCGGTGCGCACGCCGTTGGGGTTGTTCAAGGTCTGCGCGCAGCCTCCGGGGTTGGGGCCGGGGCCGTCGAGGTCCGGGTCACCCACGATGGCGCTCAAGGAGACCATGCCCTCGTTGCCGGCGCGCTTGAGGCTCTCGAAGATGCGGTAGTAGTACTGCGGCAGACCGAAGGTGCCGTCATCTTCGTCCGAGACGAAGATGACGAAGAGCGAAGCCTGGGGCCGCACGAAGTCGGTGTTCTCCGTGGGCATGGGGATGAACGCGCCGGTCTGGGCGGCTCGATCGACGTGCCGACCGAGCGCACGGGCCGCGGCTTCGATGCCTCGCTCGCCCGCGCCGCCCGCCGTACCCACGCGCACGATGCGTGAGAAGGCGCTCGCGGCGCCGGGGGTGGTGGCGGTGATGAATGACAGCGCCTGAGTCTGATCACACTGGTTGTTGGCGGGGTCGGACTCCGGGAGCGCTGCTTGATGCGCGCAGTCGGAGGCCACCTGGCAGTAGCGGAACTTGCTCGCGGCGGGAGCGGCACCCGGAGCGCTGGTGCAAAGGCCCGCCTTTCTCAGCCGACCCTGATCGAGCGCGGCGCTCGCTCGCACGTCGGTGGTGACGACGCCGATGTGGTAATCCGGTGGGTTACAGGGAGCGCCGGAGACCGAGCAGAGCTTGGTGGAGAAGTCGCAGACGTCGTTGGCCTCACCCGTGCCTTGGCACACCGTGAGGCCGGTGATGAAGCGCTGGAAGTTCGTGGCGAGCGCGTCTTGCTCGTCGACCATGGTGCCGGAGTTGTCGACGACCCAGAGGATGTCGACCAAGGCCGCGGGCTCCTGCTTCAGCTCGTCGGTCTGGATCTCGGGTGGGGGGACCCGAATGATCACGTCCTCGCCGCACGCGGCGGAGGCGGCCCAGAACAGGAAGAACGCGGTGAGGGATCGAAGAGAACGAGGGTTTGCGTTCATGTCTCACCCCGTCCTAGACCCCCAAACCGCGGTTTGTCCATCATCGGATGACCCCCGGCAGACCCCCGTCTGCATTGACTGTTTGGTCCCGGGCCGCTAGGCGCATCCCACGTGAATACCAAGAATCCCCCGGACCCGGTGCGCTTCGATGACATGAATCTGTCGCCCGAGGCCCGCGCTGGTCTGCAGGCGCTCGGCTACGAGCGCGCCACTCCGGTCCAGGCCGCCACCTTCGAGCCCGCGATGTCCGGCAAAGACCTCGTGGTTCAGTCGAAGACCGGCACCGGCAAGACGACCGCCTTTGGACTGCCGCTCATCGAGCGCATTCGCACCGACGAATCGCTCATCGATCCCCAGGCGCTCATCTTGTGCCCCACCCGCGAGCTCGCGCTGCAGGTCGCGGAGGAGCTTGCGGAGCTGGGTGACCCCAAGGGTGTCCGCATCATGACGATCTACGGCGGCACGCCCATGCGCCCTCAGCTCCAAGGCCTCAAGGCGGGCTGCGACGTCATCGTCGGCACGCCGGGCCGCGTGCTCGATCACATCCGACGGCGCACGCTGCGCCTCGTGCACGTCCACGCCGCGGTTCTCGACGAAGCGGACGAGATGCTCTCGATGGGTTTCTGGGACGAGGTCACCGCGATCCTGGACTCGCTCCCCGATGAGCGTCAGACCTTCCTCTTCTCGGCCACGCTGCCCGACCAGATTCGGCGTGCGGCAGGAAAGTACCTGAAGGATCCGCAGCGCATCGACATCTCGCGCGACGAGCTCACGGTCGAAGGCATCGAGAACGTGTACTACGAGCGTGATGACAAGCTGCCCAAGCCGAGAAACCTGCTCTACCTCCTCGAGGTCGAGCGCCCCGAGACCGCGATCATCTTCTGCAACACGCGCGACGACGCTTCCGTTGTGGCGAGCTTCCTTCGGCGCCAGGGCCTGAACGCTCTGACGCTGTCCGGCGAGTTCGGTCAGAAGGATCGCGAGCGCATCATGAACCGCATGAAACGCGGTGATCTGCAGTACCTCGTGGCCACCGACATCGCGGCGCGAGGCATCGACATCTCGGACCTCTCCCACGTCATCAACTATTCGCTGCCGGACTACACCGAGGTGTACGTCCATCGCGTCGGGCGCACCGGGCGCATCGGCAAGAAGGGCACCGCGGTGTCTTTGGTTTCGGGCAAGGATGAGATGACCTTCACCCAGCTCAAGCGTCAGTTTGGCATCGACTGGAAAAAGCGTGTCCTGCCCGAGCGCGAGGAGATCTTGAAACTCCACGCGGAGCGAGTGACCGGCGAGCTGATCAAGCGGGCCCGGGACGTGGAGATCACTTCTTTCCTCCACCTTTCGCAGCACCTGATTAAGACCGAGGGCAGCCATGAGGCCATCGCGTTCTTGCTCAAGCGCCACTTCGAAGCGGTGGAAGAACAACGCGAGGCGGAGGCGCGTGAAGAAGACGAGCGTCAACGCAAGACCATGGAGCGCCGAACGCAGCGTGTGGTGGACGACCCCCCAGCACCAGCCGCCGCGCCGCCGCCGGCGCCCGCGCGGGAGAGTGCGCCCTCGGACGATGGCGACGAGAAGCGTAAGAAGAAACGCAAGCGTCGCGACCGCGACGACGACGAGGAGAGCTCGGTGCCTTTGCCCGCGCTCCCCGACCACGTGCGCCTGTTCGTGAATCGCGGGAAGAATCACGGCTTCGACGACAAGCGCATGCGCGAGTTCGTGGGCTCGGTCGGCGGCGCCGAGTGGCCCGACAGCGCTCGGATGGTCCTGCGTCGCACGCACTCCTTCGTCGAGCTGCCCGAGTCTCTGGCGGCCACCGTGGTCGCGGCCTCCGAGCGGGGCCTCGAGCTCGACGAGAAGCCGGTGACGATCGAACGAGCGAGGACACGCTGATGGGACGGCCGGCCAAACGCAGCAAGAAGGCCGTGCCTCCGCCGCGTCCTGGCCGGGGCACCAAGACGCGCGGTCGTCTCGCGACCAAGGGGCGAGACGTTCGCCCTCAGACCGCGCGCACCAAGGTCGAAGAGGCGATGGAGGCTCGCCTCGCGACCCTCGAGCCGGACACCGAGCGCTACCACGCGCTCCGGACCGCCATCGACTTCAAGCGCTCGTGGCTCGAACTCGCGCGGCGCCTCGCGGACGTGGAGCAGAGCGGTGAGTTCAAAGAGTGGGGCTATCGAAGTTTCGATGCCTACGCGCAGCACGAGCTGCACATCCGCAAAGACACCGCGCAGAAGCTGCTCCGGAGCTATCGCTTCTTGTCCACACACGAGCGTCCTCTGCTCGACGACGACGACGACGATCAAGGGCCGGCGGCGCTCCCCAGCTTTCAGGCGCTCGATGTCCTCGCGGCCGCTCGTGAGAATCCGTATCTCAACGAGAAAGACTACCGTGAGCTGCGCGACCAGGTCTTTCGCGACGACCCCACGCCGGCGCAGGTTCGAAAGATCGTGCGCGACCGCGCCCCCGAACCCGTAAAGAAGCAGCCGGTCGACCCCCTCGATCGCATGCGCCGTGCGCTCGTCCTCTCGGAGCGCCTCTACGGCCTGCTGATGGAAGAAGAGCGGCTGCCCGACAATCTGAGCCGCGCTGCAGAGACCCTCGTCGTGGGTCTCCGAAAGCTCGTGGAGGAATAGTCGTGCGCTCGGCGGGTCCACTCGTCGTTCGCTTCGTCCTGGTGACGCTCTCTGGGAGCGCCATCACCGCCTGCGCGGTTCAGGCCCGCTCGCTCCGCTCTCCCGAGATCGTGCGTTTCGAGATGCAGGACGCGGAAGGTCGCCGCGACGTCCACGCCGCCGGCATCGAGGATGCGCTCGTCTCTCAGTACCCGACCATCCGAACCCTGGGGCTCCGCGTGCTCGCGCGCAGCGAAGAGCGCGGCACCAGCACGCAGGCGGCCTCACTGCTCGGTGACGTCGATGAGCAGGTTGCGGGCTGGGCGGGCTTTGCGCTCGGCCAGATCGGTGAGGCCTACGGAGAGGCGGCGCTGCTCGAGTCTTTGGCCTCCGTTTCGCGTGCGCCCGAGCAGGCGCTGCTCGCGCTCGCGAGATCGGGTACCGCCTCCACCGCGCAGGGCCTGGTGCGTTTTCTAGACGACAAACGCAGCTCGGTGCGTGCGGCCGCGAGCCTGGCCCTGGGGCTCGTCGCCAAGCGGGACGCGAGCATCCTCGACCCCGAGGTCGTTCATCCCGCTTTGGCGCCGCTGCTCGAAGCCAAGGAGGCCGAGATCCGGTACGGGGCGAGCTACGCCCTGTCCAGGCTCGCCGGCCCCAAAGCGCCGGCGCTGCTCGTGACGGTCCTTCGCGACGTCGACCCCGAAGTCCGCATCAACGCGGCGCGAGGCATTGGCGTCTCCTTGGGAGGGCCTTTCCTGCTCGACGCCGCGCTCTCCGACCCCGACTGGCGCGTGCGCGTCGACGTCGCAAGGGCGCTCGGCGCGATCGGGAAGGGCTCACCCCAGGACGTCGATGCTGCAGCGCAACGCCTCTTGCGGATGTCCATCGCCGAGCTCGGCTCTCTCGCCGTCGCGAGTCCACTCGCGTCGGGGACGGCGCTGCACGTGTTGCGAGCGGCGATCGAAGCGGCGCGCCCGATGGGCGAGCCGGGCAAGCGAGTCCTCCTCGAACTCGAGCGCCGCTCTTCGGCGTTTGAGAACCCTGCCCCCGAGACCTCGAGTGATCGGGCCCGTTTTGAGTGCGAGCTCGCGCTGGCGCTCGACATCGTCACGAGCCGCTTCAAGCGGGTGCCGCGATGCGGCGACTCCAGCATCCTCGCCTGGCGCCGGTGGTCTTGGGAGGTGCAGTTCCTCGCGAAGCGCACCAAGCCTGATCTGAAGCGCCTGCTCGAGCTCGGCACCCACGCCGACAGTCGGGTCCGCACCGCGGTCGTCGAGGCGCTCGGTCAGATCGAAGGCGACGTGGCCACCCAAGCCCTCCTCGGTCTGCTCGACGCCGAGGATCTGCTCACCGTTTCCGCCGCCGCCAGCCTGGTCTTTGAGCGGCTCGCTCAGGCCGAGCTTGCGCCCGAGGTCCTCGGTCTCTTCGCGCGGGCGCTCGAACGGACCGCCAAGGACCCGGACCCAACGCTCGTCTCCGGGGTCCTCGATGCGCTGCTCGCCCTCGGACCTCGCGCCGCCGCGCTCGAGGCTTCGGTGCGCGCGCTGGGCTCTGATCCTCGGACCCCGGTGCGAAGGCGCGTCGCCGCCTTCGCGCGGGCGCTCGGCCACGAAGACGCGCGCATCGGCGCCTCCCCCGGCCTCGCGACCGACGCGCGGCCCGCGCCTTATCACGAGCGACTCCGCGCTGAAGTCCTCACCGCGCGAGGCACCTTCGAGCTCGAGCTATGGGGCGATCTCGCGCCTCGGGCGGTCGGCAGCTTCGTCGCGCTCGCGCGTTCGAAGCTCTACAAGGGTCGGGTCTTTCATCGCGTGGTCCCGGGCTTCGTCACGCAAGGGGGCGGCGAGCGAGGTGATGGCTGGGGCAGCCCCGGCTATGCGATCGAGGACGAGTGCTCTCCCGTCCCCTTCGTCCGAGGTGTGCTCGGCATCGCCACGGCCGGCCGAGACACGGGCGGGAGCCAGTTCTTCTTCATGCACGCGCGCCATCCCCACCTCGAGGGGGCCTACACCGCCTTCGGTCAGATCACCAAAGGCCACGAGGTTGCCGAAGCCCTGCAGGTCGACGACGAGATCCTCGAAGTGAAGGTGGTTGGCCTGGAAGAGCCCTCTTTGGGCCAACCGAGGCGGACGCCGCGCCCAGGGCTCCCATCCTCTGCCAGCCCGGGGTAAGCTCGAAAAGACGTGGGCGTATCCTCCTGGAAGAGCCGCCTCCTGCATGTCGCGGGTCTTTTCGACGAACCCGCGGTCAGAGAGGTCTTGATCTCGGCGCGGGGCGCGGTGATGGCGGTCCGTGCCGGGGGCCCACGCCGCACGCACCCCGACCTCACGCCGGCCCAGCTGAGGGCCCTGACCCGCTCTCTGGTGAGTGCGATCTCGCTTCCCTTCGGGCCCGAGCACCCGGTTGTGCAGGCTCGGCTCGACGGCTTTCGAATCAGCCTCCACACCACGCCCGCAGTGGAGGCGGGCCCGGTCATCCGGATCGAACGAGAGGCGGGGGTCGCGCCGACGGTGTCTGCGCTCATCGCCACCGATGTCCTCACCTCGTCCTTCGCGGAGCTCCTGCGGCGGAGTGTCGGGCACAGCTCGATGGTCATCATCGGCGCTCGCGGTACCGGCAAGAGCGCCTTGCTCGCGGCGCTCGTCAAAGAGGCGGCGGCTCGGCGCCGCGTGCTCGTTTGTGGCCTCTCGCAGAGCCTGTTCGAACGCGGCCTGGCCGCCGAGTTGGTCTGGGCCAAGGACGCGCCCCTTCATCAGCTCTCGCTCACGGTGGGGGCCGAGCTCATCGTCGCCGAACAACCTTCGGGGGCCCGCTGGCTCGAGCTCCTCGCCGGCTCTCGTCCCTTCGTGGCGAGCTTCGAGGCGCCGGATATGAGCGCGGGGCTCTCGCGCCTGTTGACCACCCTCGTGCTCGAACGCCCAGGGCTCACCGCAGAAGCGGCCGAGACCATGATCGAAGGGGGCCTCGCGATCATCGCGGAGCTGGGCCAGCGCGCCGGCGAGCTCTCGGCGCAGCTTCTGGCCTTCGGAGAGCCGCGTCGGGTGCAAGGACGCCTCTCTTTGCGCGTCCTCGCGCGCCGTAAGCCGGAAGGCGGAGAAGAGATGAGCCTCGAGGGCTCGCGCATCCGCGAGCGGCTCGCGAGCTTCAGCGGTCGCGTCTCGGAAGCACCCAAGCCCTCGTTCCTCCCCGACGAGACCAGACCGGAGCGAGCGGAGCTCGGTGTGGTGGGCAGCAAAGCCCAGCTCGGGGTCGTCGAGGCCGCCTTCGCGGCCGAGAACCAGCGCAGCTCTGACGCGCCAGTGGGAAGGATCGGCTCGGGCGACCTCTCCATGCTGCGGCCCGAGCAGCTCGTCAGTCAGTCATTTCTCGTCGACGTCTCCAAGGAGCCGGGGTTTGGGCTCGCCACGAACGTGAAGACCTGGGCCCCCGAATCACCCGGCAAAGAGCGTGCGTCGACCGAGTTGTCGCCGCGGGAGCCGAGTGGTCTGGATTCCCTCGAGGAGATCGGGTCAGGGAGTTTCTCGGACGGCGATCGCACCCTCAACGCGGTGGATCTCGAAGCCGCCGGCGTAGAACTGCCCGACGAGTTCGGAGGTGTCGAGACCGTGCCCCCATCCGTGTTACCGGGCCAAGCCCCCGCCGCCTTGCCGGCGCTGCCCGATCTTTCGAAGGCCCCGCGGGTCGGTCAAGACGATGGCCAGACCTTGATCCTGGGCGCCGGGAGTGCGACGCCCGGCGCGGGGGCAGAAGACGTGGTGGATCGGCGAACGAAGTCTCCGGCCTTGGGCGCGGGCCCCAAGGCCCGGAGCTGATCGTCCGTGCGCACCGCCGTTGCGACCCCAAGCGCCATGTCCTCGCCCACCGACCTCGCCTCCGAACTGGCGAAGCTGCTGAAGGGAGAGATCGACTTCCGGGATTTCCCCTGGCTGTCGCCCCAAGAGAGGCGCACGCTGGGGCGAATCGGCATGGCCATGCTCGACTCGGGCAAGCCTAAAGGGGCCCAGGCGGCCTTCGGGGTGCTCATCGACCTCGAGCCCGAGCAACCGGCCCACTATTTGATGTACGCGCACTCGGCCTCGCTGGCCGAGGACCTGCCGGAAGCATTTGATTATTTTGGCAAGTCCATCGAGATCGCCCTGCGGGTTCAGGACTTCCACGATGTGGCGGCCGAGGCCTTCCTGGGCCGGGGTGAGCTGCTCCTGCGCATCGGACGCACCGTGGAAGCCCGAGCCGACCTCGCCGACGCTGCCACCCGCCTGAAGGATGATGCCCGGAAGAAATCGATTGAAGCCTACTTGGCTTCTTAGATGAAGTTGTTTATCTTACATGTCCGCCTAGGTCGGATATAGAACCGTCGCGAACGTAGAGAGGCCCAAATGACCAAGATTCCAAAGGCTCAACCCGTCAGCACCAAGCCCACCGGAGCGGGCACCCGCGTCCGCAAGGGCAGCAGCTCGGGTTCGGCCAAGGCGCAGTCGGCGAAAGGTACGGCGGCAGCCGAGCGAATCGTCGTCTTTCTGGACGGAATCGATCTCGCCGACATCAAGGCGGCGGACCGAGACCCGAGCGACCCGATCAGCGCGGGGCTCCAAAAGGGCGTGCGCCAGATCGCCGAGAACGTCTACGGCTACGGCGGCAAAGACGAGCGGTTCATGGGCCAGATGGCTCAGGCGATGCTTCGCGCGGCAGAGAAGGCCCAGACCGACCCCAATCTGCTGAAGATGATGAAGTCTGGAACTCGGCAGGCTCTCGATCCGACCGGCACGAGCAACCTCTCCAAGGAGAAGATCGACACCCTGGCAGAGCGCATCCTGAAGGCCTGGGCGGACGTCACCTCTTCCTCCTGATGGCTTCGTTTCCTCCATCCTCGAGCAAGACCGGGGCAAAGAAGGCCGAAGCCGCTCGTGAGACCGAGCAGTCGCTTCTGACCGCGAAGACCGCGATTCGAGATCTGATGCTCAGACCGCGCGAAGAGCGAGACGCCCTGCTCGAGAAGCTCGCCGCGGAAGTGCTCGCTCAAGAACAGCGCCTTCAGGACCTCGAGCTTCCCGCCAAACGTCGCCTGAGCGCTTTGAAAGAGGTCCTCTCGGTCCTCAAGGAGGCGTCCGAAGCCCGCTCGGACTGATCGCTCCCCCCACTCCCCGTCCAAACCCGAGCGTGTTATGCGTGGGCCGCTTTCGGCCGACCGGGGCTTCCGGTGCGCGCGCTCACGCCGCACCAGTTCGTGGCCTCTGGCGGTCGAATGAGTGAGGGAAACAATATCCATGCTGCGTAATCGTCTCCACCCTTGGCTCCTCGCAACCTTCGTCTCCGGCGGCCTCGTCGCCTGTGACTCGAACCCCACGATCGACCCCGGTGTCACACTGACCGCTCAGGGCAAGGCGCTCCAAGCGGACGGAACGCCGCTCGCCAACGCCGAGGTCAAGCTCATCCGCTACTTCGATGAGAACCGCATCGCGGCGATTCGCTTGCAGCCCTCCATCAACGACCTCTTCGAGTGCACCCAAGGCGCGAGCTGTCAGATCCCTGGCCTCTCGAGCCTGCAGATCGCCTTCGTAAAGAGCGTGATGACCGACGACAGCGGCAACTTCGAGCTCAAGTTCACCGGGGCCGAGATCGCAGTGGTCGGCGGCATGACCGACGCCATGGGCAACGTCGAGGGTTCGAACCTCGTCATCGTCGTCAAGGATCCCGGCGATAGCGCGGGCAAAGCCGGCGTCTACACCAAAGATCACGTCTTCTCTGGCGCCGACTTCACGTGGGTCACCGGCGAACTCCGCTTCTGGGACGCGCAGGCGACGGTCAGCTACGACAACCCGTCCGTGGGCCTCGTCGGCTTCACTTGGAACAAGCTCGCCGACCCCGCCAACGGGGGTCGCAACTTCTATCGCCTCGAGGTCGGCGGCGAGAACAGCGCCAAGCTCGTGATTCGGTGCCAAGCCGGCTCCGAAGTGGTCGCGG
This sequence comes from Deltaproteobacteria bacterium, assembly GCA_011526105.1. Lineage (GTDB taxonomy): Bacteria > Myxococcota > Kuafuiibacteriia > Kuafuiibacteriales > Kuafuiibacteriaceae > WYAZ01. Next base: position 128,805 of record WYAZ01000139.1, read on the forward strand.
GCGGATGCTCCGAAGTGGGCACCGAGCAGCTCGGACGCTCGATCTCCGCGTACTCGCTCTACAGCTACTACTCCGACGCCGGCATGTTCTCCGCGTACGTGAACGGGGACGGGGTGATGTATCGCTTCCGCACCAAGTTCACGATTCCGCCGACGCCCGTCCCTCAGCCCACCGGCACCCCGGCGGGCATCGCGGGCATCTGGGCGGTGGGCAGCGGCGCCGACCAAGCGCTCAAGAACACGCGCGCGGATGACAACGACGTCGCCACCCGCGAGCCCATCACGAACAACGCCACGTCGATCTACGTGAAGTTCGAGTCGGGGGCCGAACTCTCCGATGGCGGCCTCTTGAACTCGCTCATGAACGACGCTTACGCCGGATGTGTGGTCATCGAGACCAACACCAGCATCTTCGACACCATCGCCGACGCCAAGAGCAACACCCAGGGCTGGACCAGCAAGGGCAAGTTCTGCGGCGGTAACGGCAGCGACAAGGCGCTGTCGGCGCTCATCAACTTCAGCCCGCGCCAGCTCACCCCGTGGATGCGTTTCCGCATCGAAGCCGGTAGCGGCGGCAACCCGTACTATCAGGAGATCGGCGAGGTCGCGGCCTTCCGCGGCGAGTAGAGCGCGCTCGTGATCAGGGCCCTCGGGGCATCGCTCGCGCGGCTGTTCCGAGCCGTCACCCCGGACCCCTTCCTCCTCGCCATCGGCCTGACCGCGCTCACCGCGGTCTTGGCTTTGCTCCTGACCCCCATCGGAGCCGGTGAGCTCGTCGACGCCTGGCAGGGCCCGCGCGGCTTCTTTGGGCTCCTCGGCTTCTCCATGCAGATGTGTCTGGTGCTCGTCACCGGACACGCGCTCGCCAGCGCGCCGGTTGTGCAGGGGGTCTTTCGGCGCGTGGCGGAGTGGCCGAGGAGCGCGGGCGCGGCCGGCGCGATGGTGGCGGCGGTATCCATGGGCTTCGCGCTCCTCAACTGGGGCCTCGGCCTCATGGTGGGCGCCATCCTCTCGAAGCGGGTGGCGGAGAGCGCGGCGCGCCGAGGTCTCGTACTTCACTATCCGCTCATCGCCGCCGCCGGCTACACCGGGATGCTCGTCTGGCACGGCGGCTTCTCCGGCACCGCGCCGCTCAAGGTGACCACCCGTCCCGACCTCATCGAGCTGCTCGGTCCCGAGCTCGGGGCGGTGGTCCCCACGCTGCCCATCTTCGAGACCCTGCTCTCGCCGCTCAACCTGGTGACCACGCTCGGGCTCTGGGTGCTCGTGCCGCTCCTCATCTACGCGATGACCCCTTCGGCCGGCGAATCGACGCCTTTGGTGCTCGAGGATACCGAAGCGAAGGACGATGCACCGATGGCGCCGAGTGACCCCTCTTGGACCGAGCGGCTCGAGGCCAGCCCGCTCGTGACGCTCGTCCTGGTCGTGCCGCTCGCTGCGTATGTCGTGCGCTACCTGGGCGCGAAGGGGTTCGGGAACATCGATCTCAACTTCGTGAACGTCGTGCTCCTCACCGCGGGTCTGTTGCTCCACGCGCGCCCGCGATCGTACCTTCGCGCGGTCGAGACCGCGGTCTCGGGCTGCGCGGGCATCATCCTGCAGTTCCCACTCTACGGCGGCATCATGGGTATGATGGCGGTGAGCGGCCTCGCGAAGCTGCTCGCGGCGGCGGCGGTCACCCTCTCGAGCCCGTCGACCTATCTCGTGTTCACCTTCCTATCGGCGGGGCTCATCAACCTCTTCGTACCCAGCGGGGGTGGTCAGTGGGCCATCCAGGGCCCCATCGCGCTCCAAGCGGCCGACCAGCTGGGTCTTTCGCTCTCGAGCGCGGTCATGGCCGTGGCCTACGGAGACCAGTGGACCAACATGCTTCAGCCGTTCTGGGCGCTGCCACTGCTCGGGCTCACCGGCGTTCGCGCCCGCGACATGATGGGCTACACTGCGGTCATTTTCCTGGCCTCGGGGGTGTGGTTCGTAGCGCTGCTCTCGATTTTCGGTTAGGAGCTTTGACCCCATGGTGGCGCGCCAGGAAAGGCTCACGGGCCTCATCCGCTCGGTGCTCGTGCCGATGCTCGAGCCGGCGGGTTTTGTGCACCGTGAGCTTCACTTCGTCCGCAACGAGGGCGAAGTCATCGAGGTGGTGGAGGTACAGCCCTCCATCTACGGTTCTCGCTTCACCGTGAACTTTGGCCTCGACCTCGAGTTCCTCGAGCCTCTGGCTCCATGGATCCCGCGTCCCAAGCTCGGGCCCCACGCGCAAGACTGCTTGCGCTGGATTCGGCTCGGCGAGCTTCTGCCCGGCCAAGAAGATCGCTGGTGGAGCTTCGAGAGCGAGCACGCACGCCAGGCCTCGGGGAACGAGATCGCCTCCTTGGTCGCCAAGTACGGGCTGAAGTGGCTCACGCGTCACCGGAAGAAGGACGCGTTTTTTCGGCACGCCGAGGCGCGGCTCGCACGTTCGCGGAGCCCTCGGCGTCCCTTCGGGCGCTTCGAAGAGCTTCGCCTCTACTGTGCCATCGCGGCCTGGACCGAACGCGATGCCGAAGTGGCGAACGTGGTGGAGGCTTGCCGGCGGACGTGGCCGGCAGAGCGCGAGCATCTCGAAGAAGCTCGGCGCTTGTTCCTCGCGGCCACCGGTCGCCGCCGAGCCCCAAAGGTCCCGGACGGGCTGAGCGCGCTGCTCACTTACGTCGAATCCACCCGGACGGCGCTTCCTTCGGAGGCTTCTTCGGCGCGGGTGCGACGGGCGCCGCGGCCTTCGTCGCGGTCCGAGCGCTCTCGATCACCTCGGTCGAGATGATGAGCAGCCGGTTCGAGTCCCACTCGACGGTCCTCGAGTAGCCCACGAACCGAGCGCGATCGTCGAAGACGGGCATGCCTTTGGCGAGCCTCAAGTCCGAGAGCAGCAAGCCCTCGACCTCGGAGTCGTGACCCAGATCGGTGAGCACCCCATCGAGCAGATAGGGCTCTATCGTGGCGGACAACGCAAACACCGGCTGATCCACGCTGCGGTCTTTGGCCCGGCTCACGCTCGCGACCTCGATACCGATGGTCTTCACGTCGGCCTCCGGCTCGAGCACTGCGACTCTGCGCTCTACGTCGTGCAGGAGCACCTTCGCGGCGATAGGTTTGCCGATGGGCCCGCGCACGGACACCGAAGCGACCTTGTCGACGATGAAGTTGAGACAGACGATGCGCCGGGGTGCGATGGCGACACCAAAGCCGTCCTGGACCTCGTCTTTGAAGGCGTCGCCCTTGGTGGGGATGGGCTTGGCGGAGACGTACACGACCTGCTTCAAAAGCTTCTCGACCATGCGCTCGCGGTCGCGATGATCGAGGGGGTCGACCGGGCGCCATGGTGCGGCGGCGGCGGAGGCGGAGAGGGCAGAGAGGCAAGCCGCCCAGATCAGGTGCTCGAGCTTCATCGCGCTCCGCCTTCCTGGCCGAGCGGCACGAGCGTGCCTCGGTCGCGCACGTGAGGCTGACCGGCAGGCATGTCCTTGGGCACTTCGCTGACGACCTCGTCGGGTCGCATGACGATGACGGTGTCGTTGGGGATCTCGCGCCCGGACTGGATGAGCACCTTGGCTGCGACCCGGGCTCGATGCCCGACGCACGAACCCAAGAAGGCGCGCTCCGTGCTCACCAGAGCCCCATGGTGGCTCACTTTCACGTGTCCGATGAACTTCGCGTCCACGAACCCGGCCCAGGGGTTGATGTAGGCGCCTTCACCCACCAGGCACATCTGGAACTTGTAGTTGCCCACGGTCGCGTCCGGGTACGTGACGATGCTGACCCCAAACGTATTCTCGGTCACGAGCGTTCGGTCACCGATGACGGAGTTCAAGAGGACCGCGTGGTCGGAGACGATGACCCCAGGCCCAAGGATGGAGTTTCGGACCGTGGCCTGCGGCCCCACCACGACCCCGTCGCCCAGGATGGATCCGGAGACGTGGGCGGTGGGGTGGATCTTCACGCCGCGCCCGCGTCGGACCAGCCGAAGGAGCAGACGTTCGCGGGTGAACGCGAAGCCGAGCAACACACGGAAAAGCGCCCAAAGTGGCCGCTTTCGGAGCAGCTCCATCCAACGGATCCCGAAGGCGATCTGATTGAGCCACAACACGTGCACCCAGTGCTCGATCGAGCACACGATCGTGGAGGTGACCGGATAACGCAGTATCGGTCGCGGGTCGTCCTGCGAGGGGATGACCGGGAGCGGGATGTCCACCACGATGACCCGCTTGGGCACGAGGGCTCGGCGAGCGCCGCCGACGATGGTGCGGAGCCAGGCCGCCGCGTCGTTTGTGGCCGCCGGCAGATCCGCTCCGTCCACGCGCACCATGTCGTGTACGATCTGGCTGCTTTCGTTTACGACGCTGCTGAGCGGGCGTGTGTACTCCACCGAAGCGTCCACCGCGAGCGCGAGCGCGACCGGTGACTTCAGCTTCTTCGTGGCCTTGAGGAAGTCCGCCGCCGCCTTCTCGGAGACGTAGAGTCGGTCGAGCAAGAGAACCACTGGGCCCGCAGGGGCGCTCTTCACCAACTCGATCGCCTCGGCGGGGCTCGCGACCCGCAGGACCTCCAGGCCCAACTTCGAGAAGGCACGGTCCTGCGTCTCCTTCAGCCGTTCGCCGGAGAAGAAGGCGAGGGCGGCCGGATCGCCAAAGGGTGCGATGACCGTGCCCGAAGCCAAGATGATCGCCCGACCGGTCACGCGCGGTAACTTTTCCGATCTGTGAAGCTTGTGCAAGCCACGCTCACTGCACCTCGTCCGGGCGCTCGTTTGGACGAAGCTGCTCGTAGGGCACCAGCGCGGCCTCGTCCCAGCACATGGGTGTTCCCGCGGGGGCCTCGGTCACGCGCATGACGCCCTCTTCGCGCCGCATCACGACGACCGCGCCATTGGGCAGCGCTCGGCCGGGGGCGACGATGGTGCGCGCCCCCAGGCTCGCTCGATGGCCCGCGCATCCGCCCACCGCGATGCGCCCCGTGTCGCGCGACTCGCCGAGGTGTTCGACCTTCACCGTCTCCGTGTGCCCTTCGTTCCAGAAGATCACCCCAGTGGTGAGAAACACCTGACGCCCGAGGATGGTGTCGCGGAGAAGCAGGCTGGCCAAGGTGCTCTCGCCCAGCGAGACCACGCTGGAGAACGACGCGTCCGCCAAGGTGTGCGTTTTCGCTTCGAGGACCGAGCGCGTGACCTTGGTGAAGTCGGAGAGCTTTGAGCCGGCGCCGATGTAGCTGTGCCTCACCGAACAGAAGGGACCGATCTCGGCGCCGGGACCGATGACCGAACCCTCGACGATGGCGGTGGGGTGGATGATGGCTCCTTCGCCGATGGCGTTTCGCGCGAGACCGCGGCGCGCGCTCGTGAGGGGGTGTATCCTCGCCAAGCGCCGACCCACGAGCGCCGGCCAGAGCCACAGGACATGCACCCAATGTTCGACGTGGGCGGCGACCAGCCCAGTGGAGGGCAGGTCGAGGTGATGGGGGCCCGGCCCCAGGCGCGGCAGATCCCGCCGGTGCGTGGGAACCTCGAGATCGACGGTGAGCGTGGTGGTGGCCTCACGGAGTGCGGCCAGCGTCTCGCCGGGCGCGTTTGCAAAGACGTCGAACAGGTACAGATCGCCCTGGGTCTCGACGCTCGAGACCGGAGCAAAGGGCAGAGCAGCAGCGCTCTTCTTCGGGAGGGCGAGGCGCTTGGGCTTGCCGGCGGCGCCATCGAAGAAGGCCCGCAGAATGGGGCCGCTCGCGAAGGCCGCGTCCGAGCAGATGAGGGGGGCGTCCAAGAGACCAACGGAGGCCAGCTCGTCTTCGCGCAACTTGGCGAAGGTGCTTCCCAGACAGGGGAGGTCGGCGACCCGATCACCGAAGGGACTGATTCGGGTGCCTGTGTCGAGGACGCGAATGCGTGCAGCATACGCGGAGCCCGAGGGCTCGAAAAGGGACTACCGAACGAGGGCGAGACCGCTGCGGCGACCGCTCTGCTTCTCGCGCTCTTCGAGCTCCTTCTTGATGAAGTCCATCGCGTTGTCGACGCAGTTGAACATCATGTCATTCAGGAACCGCTCCATGTCGCGGCGAGAGTGACGAAGGGTATCGTAGTAGCGCTGCCGCTCGGTCGCGTGGAAGATCACTGGCATGTAGCCGTGACGAAGGAGCACGAAGTTGATCAGCAAGCGGCCGACCTTCCCCGAGTGCTTCGCGAACGGGAAGATGCTCATGAACTCCTGATGCAGGTGCGCGGCGTAGGCCACGGCCTCATCATCGTCCGGCTGGTTCTGCGCCGCCCAATGCATGAGCTTCTCGAAGCGCGGGACGATGTCCTGCGGCTGCGCGATGTCATGGAAGTAGGTCCGGTGCAGCGGGATGATCTTGCGATACTCGCCGGAGACGAAGTCCGAATCACCGACCCCGAACTTGTCGTGGAGGGTGTGGACGAACTCGAGGTCGATGGGCTTGCTTCGCGTGGAGACGGAGCCCCGCATGAAGTCGAGCGCGACCTTCAGGTTTCGAATGGGATAGTAGGTGTCGGGGGCGATGGGACGCCCACCCAGCGCCGAGCCCAGCTCCGCGTGGGTCACCACGATGCCTTCGAGGGCGTTCTCGTGGTACAGGACCGATAGTTCATACCTTCTTAGGAATTCCCCCCATAAGTCGGGGTGTTCCTCAGAAAGGGACCGCAGTTCCTCGGTCCGGTCGTCGATATCGTCAAAACGGTTGGATTCCCCAGAGCGCATTCAGGTTTTCCTCCCCTGTCTGTTCAAAGCCTCGGTGTTCCAGTACACCGGCGTCTCCGCCCTGATGCGCTAAGCATCTGGACTTACGATGCCTATCCTCGATAGCGATCCGCTTTCCGACCTGTCAACTGACGCCCCTTGTCATTCTTTAGCGACCCCGGACCTACATGTAATGGTCTGGAACTCTTTGTTTTTCTGTCGCGACCGGCCGAACGGCCCGGATCCACTCGTGTTTCCGGTGTGCGGAAGTAGCCGAGTGATAACAGGGGGTTACGGGTCATCAGAGGGGCCTGTGATCGCGCTCAACGGCCTCCGCGCGGGGCCATTCTCACCCCTCTTCGAGGGGGTGAGTGTAGTCTCCAGGATCAGATACACCTAGGTGTGCCCACGCTCGGTGGGCACTTCTCAATTGTTACAAAATGAAGACGACGCGCTGCGTTGGCCTCTCAGGCCTGCCCAGCTTCACCCGATGGGCGGAAGGACTTCGACCATCTTCTGCAGAAAAGGCCCGAGTCGCTCGAGTTCAGCTCGCCCGTTTTGGGCGGTTTGCTTCACTTGCTTGGGACTTGGCACGAGCGCGGCCGGAGAGAGCACGTTCTTGTAGCTGAACATCTCGTGCGCAAACGGCCGATCTCTCGCGACGGTCTCGGCCGCGATCCGCTGCAGCGGGAGGAACAACATGTTGCGGCGAAGCTGCGGCGCGAAGCAGTCGAGGCCCAGCACCATCGCGTTGCGCGTGCCGATTCGCCCGTGCTGCACGGACTCCCACGCGATGCGTGTCGCCACGTTGGCAGAGATGCCGCCGTCGATGAAGTAGTCGACCTCGTGCCGCCGCAAGGTGGCTTGCATCAGCTCGTGCATGCGCGGGTCGTCGCGCATGATGTCGTAGTGAATGAGCGCGGGGACTGCACACGAGAAGCCCACCGCATCGAGCGCGTCGAAGGCCTGCGTTTCTGGATCGGCCCCAAGAGCGATGGGCTTGAGGCCCGAGGCCACGATGTCTTGGATGAGCTGGGCCCACGAGAAGATCATGTCCTTGATGTGCAAGAGCGCCCCGAAGGCGCCCTTTCGGAACTCCTGGGTGAAGATCCGCTCGTAGCTCTGCAAGCGGTCGCGCGGCACTGCATCCCCGCGCAGCCCACTCACCACGCAGATGAAGGGCACGTTGGTCTGTCCGATGCGCAGGCTCTGACCGTCCTCGCCGACGAAGAAGCGCTGCAAGGCGCTGCGGAGATAGAGGCGGAACGTGCCTGGGATTCCGTAGTGCGCGTCGGTCTCGAACACCCGAAAGAGCTTCTTGAACGACAGGCCGTGAAAGACCGCGCGCACCATCGCCTCGCGGAAGTGGACCTCGCGGGCGCGGAACAGACCGAGGACGGAACCCATGCTCGAACCCACGACGAGGTCGGGATTGATCCCCAGCGACTGAAGTACGCTGAAGGCGCCGAGGTGGACGTAGCCGGAGCCGCCGCCGCCGCCGAGGACCAGGACCAGGGACTTCTGGCCGACCTCGCGGTCGATCATCGACGGGAACACGCGGCCCGGGTATCGCGACAGGAGCAGGGTCTTGGCTTCGACCAAGGGTTCCGAGAAGGCTTCTGCGTCCCGGCCGAGCTCGGCGGGATCGAAGCCCTCGCCGAGCTTCGCGATGGTCTCGGCGAGCCGCGTCGCCCGATCGCGAAATTCGCCCAGCACTGGGCCGACGCTCAAGGTCTCGCCGTCGGCGGGCGTGCTCAGCACCCACAGCTTCGCGAGGCTCAGCACCTGCCGGAGCAAGACCTCCTCGCGTCTCGAGATTCGGTCGGGCCTTTTGACCAGCGCACGCACCAGCTTGAGCTCCGCCTCGTCGAAGGGCCTAAGCTGGCGATATCGTTCGGCCAGATCTGGGGCGATTTGGCTGGGAACGTCCAATCACTCAGCATAGGGAGCGTCGGCACTCACGGGCAAGTCGGCATCCACCTGTGGTCTCGTGCAAAACCCGTTGGCGAAGGCCCCGACCTATGACCGCCGAAAGGGCCGGTGTATCGTCTGGCCATGCTCGCGGGTTCGCCGCTTCTCCTCATGGCTCTGGCCGCTTTGTCTTCCTATCCGAGCCAGCGTGAAGGCGCCGAGCGCGTCCCGAACTTGGGCCGGTTCCTCGAGGCCTACCTCGGGGATTGCACGAGCGACGACCCCAGCTTCGACAAGAAGGCCTGCAACGAAGAGGCGGCCAAGGTCCAGAAGGAAAAGAACGGCAGGGTCTTCGTGTTCGAGGTGCCGGATGCGACGACCATGTTCGAGCTCAAGGGCTTCGACAAGCAGCGCGGGGTCTACCGCGTGGCGGTGACGCCGTTCTTCAGCGAGCGGGCGCTCGCCATGAGCGTGGGCAAGCCGCAGAAGCTGAACGCCGACGGCCTGCCCATCGTGAAGAATGTCCCGCTCTCGGTGAAGATGCCCGAAGGTGAGACCGAGTTCAGCTTCAAGCGTCGGCTCGAGCGTGGGCAGGTCACGGTCGAGATCATGTTCAAGCCCAAGACCGCCTGGAGCATGAAGCCCAAAGGCCAGCCGGAGCTGCGCGGTCTGTCGGTGCAGCTCGTGGGCATTCGCCTGACACAATCCCCGGGTGAGACGGTCATCGCGGAAGAGACCTACTGATGATCGAAGACACCGCTGACCTCTCGGATCCGCAGACCGCGCTCGCACGTGCGCTCAGCGACTCCGGCGTGCAGGCCTCGGCGCGCGTGCTGCGCGAGCTCGGCGAACAGCCCTCGCTCGTTCAGATGCTGCGCTTTGGCCTCGCGCTCGCCGACGCTTCGGGGGATCAAGACCAAGCCCGGCGGCTCCTCGCGGAGGTCGAAGGCTACGAAGCGGTCGGTCTCGAGGTGCCCCCCGAGCGTAAGGTCGTCGGCTTTGCCAGCCCGTTTCCCGTGCGTGCGATCGGCTTTCTCGACCCCGAAGAGATCTTTCTCGCGAATCGCGAGAAGTTCTCCCAGGTCACCCTGACCATCGGCCAGGCCATCGAGGAACTCGAGACCGCGCTGGCGCAGATTGAGCAGGGCGGAGTGCTGGCGCTGAAGGTGCCGGCCTCGGAGGTCTCGAGCGGGGCCATCACCGTCGACGAAGACTCCGAGGTCTTCATCTACATCTTGCCGCGCGAGATCGAACGCGTCGTCCAATACGCGAGGCGCTTGGCGCTCAACACGCTGATCTTCAGGCTGGTGGAGGGCGCGCTTGGCCCGGGCGAGTCTGAAGGCTCCGCCAACACGCTCCCGGTGCCGGAGCCCGCTGAGCCCTAAGGCTTCTGCCTAGGCGGGGCCTTGGAGGGCGGCGGCATCTCTGGCATCGCATGCCGCGTGTAGGTGGTGGGTACCTGGAACTTCTCGGCCGGCACATTCATCGCCTCGAACAGCTCCATCTCGGAGCTTCCTTCGATCCACGGGCCGTCTTTGGACGCTCGGACCTTCTGCTTCATGCGGACCGGGAAGCCGCGCTCGGTGATGTCGAGCAGCAGGCTCGCGCCGGGCGCCTTGGCGCCGAGCTTATCCATGAGCGCGCCGAAGGTCTTAGCGTCTTTGGCGAACTCGTCGAGCTTCACGCCCACGTCTTTGGCGAGGCAGATCTCGCTCTGCATGTTGTCGTCCGAGAGGCCATGGACCTCGCAAGACCACTTGCCGACCTTGTCCTTCTTCCCGGTGGGGCGCGGGGCGGGGGTCTGTTGTCCCTTCTCAAAGCGCGCAAACTCCTCGTCGAAGCGTTTCTGCGCCTCCGGAGGCAGCTCGCTGCGCCTTGCCTTGAGCGCTTCGATCATCTTGTTCCGCTGCTCGATGCGCTCGGTGATGGAGTCGTCGATGTAGCTCTTCTTGGCGTGGTCGAGGATGACCAGGCGGCCGGAGCGCATGCGAAGGATGACCGACGAGGTCGCGCCTTGATCGATGCGGAGCTGGCCGTCCTGGTAGTAGAGATCGGACTTCGCGTTGGCCTCGGGGCCTGCAGCCTCTCCTCGGCTGACCTGGCGAGCGTGCCAGCCTCCCGCGGCGCTGACCGGGGCGGCGGCCAGGAACGCGAGGGTGAGGGTGAGCTTGGATGCGGAGGATGAAAGCCTCATGCCCGGCGAATACACGAGCGGGCGTGGGTGGTCAAAAGCTGCTCGCCTTTGCCAAGCGAGCGCGGATCCGGTAGCTCTGTCGGTCGATGAAGACCCAGACACCGCTCTTTTGTGCCCTCATTCTCCTCGCTTCGCTCGCGCACGTCGGTCGTGCCTCCGCCCAGGAGCCCGATTTGCACCACGTCCGCGCGGGCCTGCAGCTCGCCTCGGCGGCCGATGGCACCAAGCTCATCTACGCCGCGCTCTCGGCCAAGATCTTCGACGTGGGACTCACGCGTTCCCTGGTCGAGGAGGTCGAGCGCTCCGTTCAAGACGCGAAGAAGAGCAGCGACCGCGCGCAGGCGCTGTTGCCCGAGAGCAAGCAGTCTTTGGAGGCCGAGTTCGAGAAGCTCCGCACCGTGATCAAACGCGCCGAAGATCAGGTGCAGAAGCTGAAGCAGGTTCTGACCGAAGAGACCCAAGGACTCGAGGCGGAAGACCAAGAGGGCGGGGCGCTCGATGCGCGTGATGACGGTGCGGCCGCCTCGGCCCAGCCGAAGTGGTCGCTCTTGAAGGACGAGGCCGGCTGGCTGTATCTCGATGTTTCGGACGCACGCGGCCTTCACCAGAAGCTCGGGCCCAAGCTCAAGGCGCCCGGACTATCCGCGCCGCCCAAGCCCAAGTCGAAGCGCGGCTGAGCGCAAAAGTTCAGAACCGCCTAGCCGGGGCCGTCATCCGTTTGCTCGGCCGCGCCCGGCGGCGGGGCGAGTCGTTCGTGCAGCCACTTCGCCACCGGGAGGTCGAGCGTCTGATGCGTGACCGCGGTGGCCAAAAGCAAGAAGAACGCGACCGCGAGCCACCTGATCCTTCGCCGACGTCGCCGCGTCTTCAGCACGTCCTCCATCGAGGGCCGCCGCTCCGGAGCCGTAGGCGCCTTGGTCTCGAGTCGATAGGGCTCCGGCTCCAAGCTCGAGGGCCCACTCGGCCGCGAGGGTGGCCGGCTCCCCGGGGTCAGAGGAATGGGCTCGATGCCCGAGGAGTGGCCCCTGGGGACGGCGGCCCGAGGATCGTCCGCGAGGGACGCCCCCCAAGCCGCGAGCGCCGCGCCCGGATCTCGTCCCTGTTCACGGGCGGCCTTTGTGCGGTTGACCAGCGATGAGAGGCCGGCTCGGGCCGGGTTCTGAGGCAGGCCCTTCAACTTTGTGGCCAGCCGGTCGCGCAGGGTCTGTTCATCGGCGCCGATCTCGAGCGCGCGTGTGAGCTCGTCCGCGAACGCCGCCACGCTCACCGGACGCTTCGACGGGTCGGGCGAGAGCGCGGCGGAGAAGAGCGCGGTGAGCGCAGCGCCCTGCGCGGACGGAAAGCTCGCGAGGCTGGGCGCGCGCGCTTCGGCGACGACCGCCATCAGCTCCGATCCGCCGATGGGCGGCCGCAGCGTGGTACCACTCAGGAGCTCGTAAGCGAGTGCGGCGAGCGCATGCACTTCACCCCTCGCGGTGGGACCTTCGCGCAAGATCTCGGGCGCCGCCCACTGCAAGACCTCGTCGGAGTGAGCTCCTTCGAGCATGAGGTGTCGGCAGCGAGGCCCGCCGCCGAGCAGCCGCACGCGGGCGTCGGGCGTGATGAAGATGCTGCGGCGAGTGATGGACCCGCGAAAGCGCGGTGGGTCCGGCCACTCAGCGGTGCGTTCGAGCTCCGTGGCGAGTTGACGCACGAGCGCGACCACGAGCCCGGGTTCAGCGCGCCAGGGCAAGGCACCCACGAGATCGGCGAGGAGCCGAGTGCGAAGCTCGAGAGGCTTGAAGTACAAGACGACCGAGGTGTCATCGGCGCTCATGGCCCGAGGCACGATGAGATCACTCGATTGAAGCGACTGACTGCGGAACACCTCGGTGCCGAGCTCGGTGCGGAACCAGGTGGGGAGCTCCGAGAAGCGCGCGGTGAGCGTCGTGGTGGTGTCTTCGCCGAGCTTTGCCGGCGAAACCTCCATGCGGAGCGGTCGAGGGGGTTCCGGATAGGTGCCGCTCGAGTCTCGGGCCCGCCCTTCGGAGGCCTGACCGCTTTGGGGGTGGAGCGACATAAATCGGGCGACCCGCGGCCATCCTAGCGCGATCGGGCGGAGGCCGAAAGCCGCCCGATTTCACTTCGAGCGGGGAGGGCGCTAATGGACCTGGGTGCGGATCGCGAGCGTTTCGGACCTCCACACCGATCATCCCGCCAATCGGGAGTTGGTGGTCAGCATCGCGGCCGAGATCCACCGACGAGGGGCCGACCTCGTCATCGTCGCCGGAGACGTGTCCCATCGCGACGACCGGATCGAGCGTGTGATCCGCGCCTTTCTCGAGGTCGCGGACCGAGTCGCGTACCTGCCGGGCAACCACGATCTCTGGTCGGTCGACGCGAAGGTGGAGGAAGGGCCGAAGCCGGACACCTGGCTTCGGTACCGCGAGCATTTGAGGACGCTCGTCGAGGGCGTCGGCGGTCACTACCTGCCGGGCGCTCCGCTGCGTATGGGCTCGCTTGGGATCGTGGGCTCTACCGGATGGTACGACTACAGCTTTGCGCCGAGCTGGATCCAGGAGCGTGATTCGAGTCTTCGCTTCGAGGACCGTCGTTTTGGGCCGGTGGTGTGGTCGGACCGCCGCTACATCTCGTTTCTTCGCGCGGACGGAACACTCATGACCGACCCCGAGGTCGCGCGTGTCATGGAGGACGAGCTCGCGAGCGAGTTGGCGGTGATGGATGCGGACCCGCAGATCGAGGAGGTGCTGGTGGTGACCCACGTGCAGCCCTTCGACGAGGTCGTGTATCACACCGGCCGTTTGCCTTGGGAGTACTTCACCGCCTTCATGGGGAGCCGGAGGCTGGGGGAGATCATCTTGTCATCGCCGAAGGTGCGGACCGCGATTCATGGGCATTCGCATGTGCTGCGTTCGGAGGTCATCGCGGGCCGAAGGGTGTATGGGACCGCGCTCGGCTATCCGCGTGAGCGCAGGGGCGTGGCGCTCGAGGAGGTGTTACGCACGCGGATTGGGTGGGTGGAGCTCGCCACGGGTGGTTCGTAGCGACGCGGGCCTCACGTGCCCCGTGTACCCCAAGCTCGAGTGCGGCCCGGCGCCGCCGATCATCTGCTGGCCCCACGGGTTGTAGGTCGCCAGCGAGGAGACGATCTCGCCATCATCGCCGACAACCTGCCAGATGCTGCCGAGATGATCTCTGACGTAAACGAAGCTGTCCTCGCTCTCGGTGAAGCCGTCGTCGAAGTAACTCCCGAGCACGGCTTCACCGTTCGCGGCCCTCTTCTGGCAAATCCTTGAACCACACCATATGTAGAGATGGTGGAGTCCACCGCGACTTCGACGCACTCGTGCCCGATTCCCCGATGCACTGCGCGGTCTTCGCCGCTTCGAGACCTGACGCGGCCTCGCGCCCAAAGTCCCCTTCGCCCCGGGTTGACACCGCGGGACCAGTGTACCAATATTGGTACCCTCGGACGGTGCGGTGACGATCGAGAAGCGACTCCCCGCTCGATTCTACAGAAACGTGGCCGGCACTGAGCCGGTCCGGGAGTGGTTGTTGGAGCAGTCTCGCACAGAACGCAGGGCGATCGGTGTGGATATCATGACCGTCGAGCTCGGATGGCCCATCGGCATGCCAACATGCAGGCCACTCGGGCGAGGGCTGTTTGAAGTCAGAACCGATCTCTCGAAGTCGATCGCGCGCGTTCTTTTCTGTGTTCAGGACGGTCAGATGGTGTTGCTTCATGGCTTCATCAAAAAGACGCAGAAGACGCCCGATCGGGAGCTAGAAACCGCGCGCGAGCGTCAGAAGGAGGTGCAAAGTGGCAGCAAGAAAGTCGAGGGTCGCGAAGCAGAAGGCGGCCCCAAAAGGCCGGCACGCCGGAAGGCGAAGCGCCGCTAATCCGCGCATCGGCTCGAGTTTTGGGGACTTCCTCGAAGAGGATGGCCTGCGAGGGGCGGTGACGGCGCTGGCTCTCAAGCGAGTGATCGCGTGGCAAATCGCGGCCGAGATGGAACGCCAGGAACTCACCAAGAAGAGCATGGCGCAGGCCATGGAGACCTCGCGATCGGCGCTCGACCGCCTGCTCGATCCCGATAGCGAGGCGCTCAGCATCAGGACGCTCGACAAAGCCGCTCGGGCGCTCGGGAAGCGAATCGTCTTCGAGTTGGCCGGCTGACAGCTGCGGAGGTGCCCGCGGAGGATCAGTTGTTCACGATCCTCGTCCTCGTCGCGTGTGGCTCTGGCTACTCGAGGTTGGCGTGGTCCCCGTGTCCGCAGTCCCCCGCAGCGGTCGAAATGGGGGCTACAACATCGCTCGTTCGCGGCTTCTCTAGGGCGATGAAGGCTTTTCTGACCGACTCGACTCCGTCTGGTGTGAGGCTATGGCGCGCCACGCGAATACGAGTTCGCATCTCTTCTATCTCTCCATCGGTCCTATGAGCGAAAACGTAGATGTTGAAGGCTGCGGTTCGATCGTGAGCCAAGCCAGTTTTCGATCTTCGCTGACGTCGCCGCCCCCCTACTCGAGAGCGGCGACAGTCCGGACGTCTGCGCGGCCCGCGAGCCCACGCCTCCCGCCCCGCCCCGACGGCCGCCAGCTGCGAATCCTCTGACGCCTACGACCAGAGCCCGGTCGCGGCCGAGCTATTGCTGCATGCGCCCCCAAAACCGGACGTTTACGGTGTCAGCGTGGTCACGAAAAGCTTCGCGAGCACGCGGGCTTCCGCGCCGTGCCAGTTTACGACCCCGATTCGGCCGGGCCCGACTCGACGCTCGGATCGGCTACGGACGACGCGGCTACGATCACGCGGAGCTACTTTTCGGATCTCAGCGCGGTCAGCCGCCCCATTTCCTACGAGCGCAGTTCGGTCATCGACTACGACGTCAATTCTGCCGACAACACCTCGAGCCCACGCCGCCATTTTGGCCCGACTCGTCCTCGAGCCCGCGCTCCACGGGCAGCTCCGACGCCTCCCGCCCCGCCCCGACGGCCGCCAGCTGCGAATGCTCTGACGCCTACGACGAGAGCCCGGTCGCGGCCGCGCTATTGCTGCATGCACCCCAAAAACGGGCCCTTTACGATGTCAGCGTGGTCACGAAAAGCTTCGCGAGCACGCGGGCTTCCGCGGCGTGCCAGTTTGCGACCCCAATTCGGCCGCGCCCGATTCGAGACTCGGATCGGCTACGAACGACGCGGCTACGATCGCGCGGAGCTACTTTTCGGATCTCAGCGCGGTCAGCCGCTCCATTTCCTACGAGCGCAGTTCGGTCATCGACTACGATGTCAATTCTGCCGACAACATTTAGCCAGCCCGGGCGGCAAGGCGGGGGAGCCCCCGGCACGGGGGCGGTGGTGGGCAAAGGGCCGGCCGCCCCGCGATCACCTCTCTCCTCTCGCAGGTCGCGCGCCAGTGAGCGCGCGGCCGCGCGGGAGTTCGAGGCTCGGAGCCTTTGCAAGAGCAGTTGACATAACCTTTGGTTATGTCAAGGCGAGGGGGAGCGTGCGCCAGCACGCGCCCGAGCCCGAGGGGTGAGGTCGTCCAGCGCAGTTCCGAGATGGGGCCCATCTCGGAAAGCGACCTTGCAGCCCGCGGGACGGCAAGGGAGGTACAGGGGCCCTGCCGGACCGCGGGCTGCGGAGCGGCTGCGCGGCTGGGGACGACCCACCCCGATGCTGGGCGGGGTGGAGCGGAGTGAGACGGCGCGAGTGAAGGAGGCGCGAGCGTGGCGACGCAACGTGGGTTGCAGGGCGTCAGTGAAGCGAGGCCGGACCTGGGTGGGGGCCGCGGCGGTCGCGATCTCCCGAGGGCGCCGAGCGAGTGGAAGGAAGTTGATTCACGAGCCTCATCTTGGTGGCGTGCCCTCGAGCAGTACAGGAGACCTAGCGCCGCTCCGTGGGTGCCCCTTGATTTGGTTCCCTATCGCTCAAGTGCCCCGCTTGCGTCCCAACGCGCTCCCTGCGGCGTGCCGGTCGAGTCGGTGGAGGTCCCGACTGAGGCGTCCAGCAGCCACGGCTCCGTCACATCTCTCGTCCAGACGAACGCGGTGCCCGTCTCGAGGTCGAGAATTGCCTGCGCCAGTCGCGGCCGCTCCCAGTATTCGTATGACCACCTATGGTGCTGCACCTCGGACGAGGTGGGAGACCGCAAGGCCTCCTTGAGCCATCGGTCTGGCCACCAATCATCCCACCACCAGTGAGGGCCAGTTCTGTTCGGAAGCTCAAGACGACTGCCTGCAACCGCCGCGCCCGCGCCGGGTAGGCCAGCCGGTAGTCGACCTCGCGAGAAGTCGAAACGCGCCCACTCCTCGCCGGTGTCCATGCACTTTGCGACCACGATATTCCGCGCGTCGACCGGGAGAAGCACCGGAAGCGACGTGGCATTCACCTCACCAGCCGTCGGAAACCGAAACTCGGTGATGCCAAAATAGTAGACGGCATCAAAGGAGGTTCGAACCAGCACCCCAATGAGCGCGATAGAGCCGACCCAGCGCGAGATGCGACCCCACCTCTCCCAGCTCACTACCGGCACCACGAATCGCACGAGTATCCGGGCGGGACTTGGCGCCCCCATTCGTTCGATGCTTCGTCCAGAAGACCATCTTCCTTGCCCATTGCCGTGTCCACGACCTCGTTCAAGTCACAGATCGACCGAGCGACCTCCTGGTGCTCGGGACCACGCTGCGTCGCCTCGCAGTTCAGCATGCAGTGGTAGTAGTCGAGCCGCGTGGGCTGCCCTGGCGGGCCGGTATCGCCGGGCACCGGAGGACGACCAGTTCCAGGAGGCTGGACCCCGTCGCCGCCGTGCCGGAGGTCGTCCTTCTTGTCGACGTACCACGCAGCGGCCTCGGCGCCCGTGTAAAGATCGGGTGGTGCACCCGTAGCTCCATCATTGCTCGAGCCCAAGTAGTACCCAAGCGCAAGGAGCCCACCAATCAGGGCAAACGGATTCCTTCCATCGGGGTCCGCAAAATCGATGGGAGCGTTCCGAGCATAGCCGTGAAGATTCAGCCCTCCGCGCTCAGCGAAGGGATCTCGATTCAGCCACCTTCCCAGCCTCGGGTCGTACCCCCGGTACTGCGCCAGCACCACCCCACTCGGTCCGTGGTCCAAATGCCCCGTGTACCCGAAGTCGCTCGCCTCCCCCGCGCCCGAGGTCTCCCGCGTCTCGCCCCACGGTGAATACCTTCGCGACGACTCGAAGGTCTCGCCGTCGTCTGCCACCACCGCCTGCACCGAG
>WYAZ01000140.1 GCA_011526105.1 Deltaproteobacteria bacterium
AGCGGTCGCGAGCGGACTGAGCGAGTCAGCCCGCTCGCGGCCAAAGAAGGAAATCGTCCAAACTAGTTCTGGATTAGAAGGAAGTCTGGACTCAGCCTTCGACGGGAAAGCTCGCGCCGAACGGACTCGGAGTCAATCCGGCTCGCCGGCTCACTTCTTCTGGGGCGGCTTGGAGACCAGCCGAATCACCGAGACCTCCTCGAAGCGGCCCGTGCTCGTCGCGGTGCGCACCAAGCCCGGCGGCCCCGCGATGAGCCGAGCCGACAAGCGACGCCTCGGATCGACATGAAGCGTCTGCGGGAGCCGGTGGATGCCAGGCCGAAACAGACGCCCCAGCGCCAGCGGGGTCAGCTCACCGCCGTCCTCGAGCACGAAGACGTTCACGGTCTGAGCGGTGGGGATCGAGAGCTCCACTTGCAGGTCGTCGCCGCCTTCGAGTTCGAGTGGGGACCCCTGCTCTTTCAGGCGCTGACCTCCCCGCTCAACGTAGGCGGTGAGCGCGAAGGCCTCAGGCACCTCCGTCGGCTCGTCGGCGCGGGGCCAGAGCGCGGCGAGCGCCAAGAGAAGACCCAGGGCCGCAACAAACACAATGGCACCGCGATGGGATCGCGAAGGCGGGGGAAGCGGTGCGTCGACGAAGACGCCGTCGAGGAGCGTCTGAATGTCCACCCGATCGCGGAAGTCGGCTCGCGCCTTGTCGAGTGCAGCGACGCGCGCCCGGCGCTCCGAAGAATCGATCGCAGCTGCGAGCTCGGGGTCGGGATCGCCGGCGTGCCATGCCTCGAAGTGAAGCTCGGAGTCAGTGAGGGACGTACCGGGCCCGCGAATCGACTCGCTCTCCAAGACCGCTTCGAACACGTGCACGAGCCACTCGAGCTTCTCGTCGCGACCGCGCAGCTCCGCCCCGATCTCGGAGACTCGGAGCACGACGAGACCAAAGATACGCTCCGCGAGCTCGGGACGGTCGACACACAAGTGACACCGGCGCCACAGGAGGTAGCCGTAGCGTTCGACCACCGCCCTAAGCTCGGTCCTGAAGAGGCCTTGTTCCATGAAGCGAGCGGAACCATAACACGAGTGACTCGGCCCACCTCGCGGCGCACCTCACGATGCAGCTTGATCTGCCTTCCGACAGCCGGTAGGACGAGCCCGCGCCCAGGCGCAAAGGAGCCCTCATGCAACGGACACTCTCTCGCCTCCTGCTCACCACCCTCGCGGTCTTTGCCGCCACCGCCCTCCTGGGCGCCACTCCCTCGGAGGCGAAGTTCAGCCTGCGCGGCGGCGCCGATGTCCGGCCCTTGCTCTACGTCAACGACGTCACCACCGGGAGCTTGGGCGACTTCGGCTATGTGGGCCTGCACGCCGCGCCCGGCTTTGGGCTCGCGGACATCCTCACCGTCGAGGCGCTCGCCAACGTCTGGTTCCCCATCTCGGGCGAAGGCGACGTCGAGTTCCTGCTCGCGCCCGGCCTTCGCCTCGATCTCTTCATCGCCTACGTGCGCGCCAACTTCGCTTGGCTGCCGGTGCAAGGGAACGTGGGCCTCGAGGCCGCGGCCGGCCTCTCGATTCTCACCTTCGGCTACGTGGGCCTCACCGCGGACCTCTTCTTCGATCCCTCATTGTTCATGCTCGGCCTCGAGGCCGGCGTGCGTTTCCCGTTCTGAATCGGCCCGGCCTCAGTACACCTCGCGGCGGTTCGGATCGGCATCATCGACCGCCGGCCGGCCGTAGGTGCCGCTCAGCTTCACGAGCAGCGTGTGCGCTCGGCAGACTCCGGGCTGCTCGTCCATGTAGTAGACCGGGCACCGGCCGACCTCCACGACCTGCAGCCCGAGTTCCTTCGCCTTCGCAACTGCGTCGGCGTGGCCGGTCTTGAAGCTAAACCAAACCTTCTTGGCGCCAAACTGCTGGGCAAGCTCGACGCCCTTCGTCGCGCTCCGAGGGAGCATCCAGATGATCGCGAGGTCACCCCGGCCCTCGGCGGGGATCTCTTCCATGGTCGAGTAGACCTTCCCACCCTGGGTGGGCCCACGCGACTCCTTCAAGCCGCCCAGGTCGAGGCAGAAGAACTTCTTCTTCGCTTGGGTGTAGGCGTTGTAGGAGAACGCAGGAAAGCGATCCTCGCTCGAATCACCGATGAGCAAGAAGCCTTCGGCGCTGCGGATGACCTCTTCGAGTGGATGAGCCATGGGCTCGCTCTAGCACCTTGCTCCAGCCGCCGATAGCTCAGGATGCCGCGCGGATCCGCTTCTCCTGCGCCTCGAGCGCCTGCGCCCGCTCCTGCAGCGCCTGCGCCTTCGGCGTCAAGGAGGACAAGCCGGCGAGGTTTCCCGATTTGATGACATCTCTCATCTCGACGAGGAGCGCGCGACTCTCCGCCAGAAGTTTCAGGCTCGTCTCGTGATACTCGCGACACGATGCCGGAGGTTTCACATCCTTCGCGGCGCGCCGCATCTCGTCGGAGTCCTTGATCAAACGATCGAAGCCCGATGTGTCCCCTTTGGTCGCCGCCTGAACCAACTCCACCGCAAACGCGTTGGGGTCGTTTACGAACTCGCCGGCGCTGATCCTCTTCATCTCCGCGAAGTAGTCCTCGACCCCGGCCTTCTCCGAGCCGGGGCCCAAAGGCGCAGGGGGCTTCTCGGAGCCAGCCTTGTTCGAGATCGAGACCTCGCCCCGATCGTCCACCTCGAGCCGCGCGGTCCCTGGCTCGGGAGGAACGGCGGGCTCGAGAGGCTTCGCAACCTCGGTCGGTTCGGCCGGCTTTGCCGGCTCGGCGGAGACCGAGGGAGGCGCGCGCGCGGGCTCCGCCCGGGGCGCGTCCGTCTCCATCGCGGCCTTCGGACGCTCCGCCACCGGCGCCGACACGACCGGAGCGACGCTCTCCCGCCCGAGCAAGAAGGCGATGAGCACGAGCGCCAAGCCGAGCGCAGCCGCCAAAAGCCGAACCGTCATCGAGCTAGACGTCGCCGACATCCGCGGATGCTACTGGGCTTTGAACCTCGGGTGAACCGTGCTTCGGGTATCTGAACATCTGTAGGGCGACCACAAGCCCGGAGGGGTCGAGCGGCAGCCGCGCGCGGTGTAGCCTGCACGAGTGAATCGCGACGACATGCTCGACCGGGTCCAGGGCCAATCCGAAGGCTTCGACATCATCATCGTCGGCGGCGGCGCCACCGGGCTCGGCTGCGCGGTCGATGCCGCGAGCCGGGGCTACCGAATCCTGCTCCTCGAGCAGTCGGACTTCGCCAAGGGCACGAGCTCCCGGTCGACCAAGCTCGTGCATGGCGGCGTGCGTTACCTGCAGCAAGGCAACATCTCACTCGTGATGGAGGCGCTGCGCGAACGTGGAATCATGCGGCAGAACGCACCGCACCTGGTTCGCGACCTCGCCTTCATCGTGCCCAACTACGACTGGTGGGAGGCGCCCTTCTACGGCATCGGCATGAAGGTCTACGACATGCTGGCCGGCAAGTACGGCTTCGGGAAGTCGAGCATCCTCTCGAAGGAGGAGACCATCGACGCCCTGCCGACGCTCGAAACCGAGGGCCTGCGCGGCGGGGTCAAGTACTACGACGGGCAGTTTGACGACGCGCGTCTCGCGATCAATCTCGCCGAGACCGCGGCCGAGCAAGGCGCCACGCTGCTCAACTACGTGCGGGTCGTGGGCCTCATCAAGGACGACGGCATCGTCTGTGGCGTCGAGGCCAAGGACCTCGAGTCTGGCGCGGAGTTGTCGCTGCGGGCCAAGGTGGTCATCAACGCGACCGGGGCGTGGACCGACGGGCTCCGAAAGATGGACGACCCGAGCAGCCGCCCGCTGATCAAGCCGAGCCAAGGTGTGCACATCGTGCTCGACCGCAGCTTTCTGCCCGCGGACAACGCGATCATGGTGCCGCACACCGACGACGGTCGCGTGCTCTTCGCCATTCCTTGGCACCACACCGTGGTCGTGGGCACGACGGACACCGAGATCGACGACATCAGCATGGAGCCCATGCCTTTGGAGGAGGAGATCGAGTTCATCCTCCAGCACGCGCAGAAGTACCTTTCGATCGACCCCGACCGCAAAGACGTCAAGAGCGTCTTCGCCGGCATTCGCCCGCTGGTTACTTCCGGCGACGCCGACAGCACCGCCTCGCTGTCCCGCGATCACAGCCTGATGATCAACCCGAGCGGTCTCGTCACGATCGCGGGCGGGAAGTGGACGACGTACCGAAAGATGGCCGAGGACACGATCGATCAGGCCGCCATGCTCGCCGAGCTCGAGCCTCGGCCCTGCGTGACCACGCAGCTCAGTATCCACGGTTCCCACCCCCAGGCGGCGCGCTTTGGAACGCTGGCGGTGTACGGCTCCGACGCGCCCTTCATCGAGAGTCTCGAGCGAGCGCGCCCGGAGCTGGCCGAGCGATTTCACGAGCGGCTCCCCACTCGGCGCTCCCAGCTCGTCTTTGCGGTGGAGAACGAGATGGCGCGCACGGTGGAAGATTTTCTGTCGAGGCGAACACGCGGCCTCTTGTTTGATGCTCGGGCCGCGATCGAAGCGGCGCCGAGGGTCGCCCAAGAGATGGCAGAGCTTTTGGAGCGCGATGGTGCTTGGGCAGACGCGCAGGTCGGGGATTTTCAGGCGGTGGCGAAAGGCTACGTGCTCGCTTAGCGCGCCGTCAGAGACCCACGCGCGCGCTCAACGACTCCACCGCACGCACCACCGCATCCGGCGCATCGATGTGCA
Source organism: Deltaproteobacteria bacterium (assembly GCA_011526105.1). Lineage (GTDB taxonomy): Bacteria > Myxococcota > Kuafuiibacteriia > Kuafuiibacteriales > Kuafuiibacteriaceae > WYAZ01. The sequence goes on from WYAZ01000140.1 coordinate 4,733, forward strand.
CATCATGGCTCGTCTTCTCCACCACGCAGTGCGCACCGAGCTCACTCGTCGCCGCGAGCTTTCGGTGCATCGCTTGCACACGAGTCTCGGCGCCCGCCTCTTGCTTCGTCGCGCCGGGGAGCCAATCGCGCGCCGCCGACAACACTTCAAAGGGAACCTTTGGCGCGCCGATGCCTTTGAGCTCGACCAGGCTCTCATCGAGCGCCGAGAGCTCGGCGAGCATGATTGAGATCGACGACGCCGAGAAGCCGCGACGAATCTCACCGCGCTCGCGCCGCGGAAGTCTGCGCGCAAACGCGGGCTGTCGCGTGAGGAACGAGGACGGGCGAAGGAGGCCGCTTTGGGCCAAGGCCCGGAGCCTTCGAAGTCGCCCGAGGAGCTCATCCCGAAGCGCGCGAAACGGGGGACTCAAACCGAGGCTCTCCGTGACCGGGTCCACGAGGACCAAGCCGCGAACGGCCGGCCTCCGATGCGCGAGCACGCGACCATGCACCGACCCGAACGAGTGCCCCACGTAGAAGAAAGGACCCGCGAGACCAAGCGCATCGAGCGCCGCCTCGAGCTCGTCGATGATGGGGAAGCTCGAGCGCGCGCCCAGAGGAAGGTCGCTTTTGCCGAGGCCCATCCGATCGATCGCACAGACGGTGAAGCGCTTCGCGAGCTCGGGCTGCACGTTTGCCCAGACGGGCGACCACTGCCCCCAGCCCGCGTCGAGGATGACCGTGACCGCGCCCTGCCCGGCCAGACGCACGCGCATGTGTTGCGATTCCGATACCGGCACCAGCCGGCTCTCGAACCAGGGTGCCGGGGGACTCAAAGGACGATTCGAAGACCGGCCGCGAGGCCGACCGTCAGATCGGCGGCGGCGACGTTGAGCTGGCCAAAGACCTTGACCGGACCCAGGTTGGCTTGGACACCGAGCATGCCTCGGACCAGCGCCTGGTTCGCGCCGCCGACCTGATTGACATCGATGGTCCCCGTGCCGAGGGCCACGGTTCCACCCCCGAGCGGGTCGTTGGTCTCGAGGTCGCTGTCGATGTCGAAGGTCATGCCGGCGTCCCCGAACTGAAAGTCCACCGCGATGCCGCCATAGATCGAGACGAAGTAGAGGAGCTGCAGGCTGGTGGTGAGCTCGAGCGGGATGGTCGTGGCCGCCTGGTAGAGCTCCATCGTGCCGGTGGAGCGCGTCATGATCGGCACGTTCGGCGCGAGGTTGGTGTTCGCCTCGAAGGTCTCCGACAAAGAGAGCGTCATCCGCGAGAGCTGCACCCCCGAGGTCACGAGAAAGCCGCCCCACTCGAGGATCTCTTGCTTGCCGAGCGGACCGAGCAACCGAAGTTGCAGATGTGCCCCGACGTTCCAGAAGAAGCCATCGAGCTGCGAGAAGCCGAGCGGGTACGCAAGGCCGTTCACATACGCCGTCAAACGAGGCAACCCGGCCTTGGCAAAGTTGTAGCCCGCCATCACCGAGAGCTGCGCTCCGCCCGCGACCGGCACCGCTCGATCGATGTTGCCGGCGACGGTCTCGGCGAAGTTGTCCAGGTCCGCGTTGCCTGCGTTGGCGGTGAGGTTGGCGGCAAAACCAAAGAGGAAGCCGTCGGGTTTGGAGGCGTAGTCCACCCCGAGCCCCTTGTTGGAGAAGCTCTGGGCGTTGGCGGACAGCCGCAGGAACTCTGCGACGTCCGCCACGCTGTACACCGCGGCGAAGCTCTGGCGGATGCCCTCCTCCAAGGCTTGCTCGGTCAGCTCGAGCTGACCGGCGAGCGCCTGGCGGAGCTCGGGGTTCAAGGTCACATTGACATCGAGGCTCTGGGCACGTGCCACCCCAGTGGATGTGACCGCGCCCACGAGCAAGAGGCCCTGAAGTGACTTCGAGAACGACGAGATGGGCATTCTTCCTCCGATGCGCGCGAGGCGCTTCGAGCCTCTACCGACTCCGCTCACTCGGCGGCGTCGATTTCCTTCTCGAGCTCATCGAGCGCCGCGTTGAGGTCGCCCTCGGGCGGCAACGACTTCTCGGCTTCTGCCCTGAAGTCGGCCTGGACCGGCAGCTCCGCCTCTTTGGGGGGCTCGGGCTTGGCCGGCGCCGAGGCGACTGCGGCGGGCGGGGGCTTGGCCGGCGCCGAGGCGTCTTCACAGGCCCACAAAGAGGCGGCCATCAGACCGCCGAGAATGCTGATGCTGAGTCGGTTCATTGCGCTTCTCCTTCAGTGCCCGCGGCCTCGGGGGCGGGGGCTTCAGCCGGGGCGGGCTCGGGGGCGGGCTGCGTTCGACCGCCCATCCACTTCTCGTGCCGCGCGTTCTCCTTCTCTCGGAGCTTGTCGATGCGCGCCAGCGCGACATCGTCGTTCTTCTCGACCGCGGTCTCTTCGGCCCAGTCGAGGCGCGCCATGCGACGCGCGTGACGTGCGAGCGCTTCGCGCACCGCTTGATCGGGCGCGATGGCCCCCAATGCGGCCTTCAAGCGATTGCGTTGTTCGGCGCGCAGCGTCTTTGCGTAGCCCTCGGGGTCGGTTCGCCAGGCTTCGCGGCGCGCGCGGACCGCGGCCGCTCGGCCGTCGACCTCGGGCGCCACTTCCTTCATGCCCTTGCCTTTGCCCTTACCTTTGCCTTTGGTCTTGATGTCCGCCTCGGGTTTCGCACCCGCTTCTGCTTTGGCGGCGCCCTTGACGTCCACCTTGGCTCCGCCCTTGAGCTCTTTGCCCAAAGCAGAGTTAGGCTTGCCCATGGCCTTCATGCCTTTGATCTTTGCCGGTTCCTGCGCGCCTGCGCCGCTGGGCGCCGCGAGGAGTAAGGCCGCGCTCAAGAGCCCGGCGTAAGAGATGGCATTTTTCATGGATTCTCCTTCACGGGTTCCCGTTAGCACGAGTTGTCCGGGGCAGAAAGACTCCCCCTTGGCCGAGGCCACCCGCTCGTGTTTGCTGCCTGCGTGGACCGCCGAGACTTCATCAAGACAAGCGTCACGACGGTGTCCGCGCTCAGCATCCTCTCCTGCGACGACGATCCCCCCAGCCCCCCCGAGCGCAAGCTGACTCGCCGGAACGGAAGGGCTTCACGCTCTCCTTCCGCGGGCAGGATTACCTCCAAGAGCTCGTCGCCACGAAGAACGCCGATGTGCGTGTCTACCACCCGCTTCACAAGAAGGCCTTTCGTCAGTTCGCCGCCAACGCGGCGCGCTTCGGAACGCTCGCCAGCAACCACGACAAGATCCTGCGGAGCGGTGACATGGTCATCACCGGCGGACGCAACATCTCCAAGGACTACTTCACGACGCCCGAAGGCCGAAGCGACGTGTACCGCGACGCCGACATTCTCCTCACCGGAAAGGCGGCCTCACTCGAGGCCAAGAAGGCCTTCGACCTCGAGTTCGAGCAAGACGTGCTGCACTTCGAGATCTACGACGACAGCTTCGGCAACTTCCCTCGCCGCGACACGGAGATGCTCGGCGCCTACGCGATGATGGAGGCCTGGACCGACGGCGACCCGCGCCTCCTCGCGTGCATCCCGAGCCTGCGCTTCTTCGTTCACACCGGAGAGCAAAAGCTCCACGCCAAGACCGCGGTCGCGGACGACGAGATCGCACTCGTCAGCTCCTACAACCTCGACCTGCTCTCCGAGAAAGTGAACGGAGAGATCGCGGTGGTCGCGCACTCCAAGCCGCTCTCGAAGCAGCTCGCGGACAGCTGCCGCGCCGACCGCAGCAACCCGGCGCACGGCATCAAGGAGTATCGGATCGAGCGCAGCGCCGACGGAAGCCCGGTCATTCGGAACGGAGAGCCGGTGGTGGCCTTTGGTCCTGAACACCACGTGGGGTGGCTCGAGCGCCTGCAGCTCGGTGGTCTGCGATGGCTGGTGAGGCAGGCCCGAAAGCTCCCGTTGCTGTCGGACATCCCGCAACCCAGCTTGCGACCTCGCTCCTAGAGTTTTAGCGCACGCCCCATGATCTCCGCCTCCTTCTGAAAGACGGGGTCTTGATGCCGCTCGGCCCAGATCAGGGTGCGCGCGGCATCCATCAGCTTCACGCCCTCGTAGAGCGCGCGCGCATCGCCCGCCGGCGCCCCGCCATAGCCGGCCCAGAAAGCGTCGGCGAGGACGGGCGATCGGCTCAGGTACAGCAGATCGACGCGGCTCAGGTCGAAGAGCCAAAGGTCGGGCCGGCTGTGTTCGAAGTCGAGCACGCCGAGCGTGCCACCCTCGCGCGGGTCGAAGAGCCAGTTGTCGGGTTGAAAGTCGCGATGACAGAACGAGCGCGAAAGGGCCGTTGCGGTCAGCTCCGGCAACATCGCTTCGAGGCGTGCGAGCGCCGCGTGTAGCTGCAAGCCCCCGGCATCACGGCGGAGCGCCGCCACACGCGCCGCGAGCGCATCCGAGACCGAAAGCGCGTCCGTGTCCTCCACCGAAAGCGCGTGCAGCCGCGCGAGTAGCGCTCCGGCTTCATGAAACGCGCGCGAAGGCAGAGCGGTGCCCTCGGCGAGTGTACTCACCGGCTCGCCCTCGAGGAGAGAGAGGACGAGTCCGCGGGGCGCCTCGCCCACGAGGCGGGGTACCGCCGAGCCGAGGCTTTCGGCGAAGCTTCGATAGAAGTGGCGTTCCTGTTCGTAGCGACGTGGTTCTCGATGCAGCTTGAGAAAGACCGTGCCGCGCGGCCCACACGCGCGAAACACGAGCGCCGACGAAGGCGATCGTCCCGGCCTCGCCTCGAGCTCGAAGCCGAGCCCCACCGAGGCATCGAGCGCCGCTCGGGCCTCGTCCGGAATCGTCACCGGATTGCTCATCGGGTACATCATGCCACAGCGGGCCTTGCGACGCGTTCGGGGTCGGTAGCATGATGCCCCGGATGCGCTCCCTCCGCTCTGCGCCGGCCTCACTTCCTCTCGCACTCTGTGCCGTGCTCTCGTTCTCGGTCGCGTGTGGGGACGACGTCCCCGGCGGGGGCTCCGACACCGGCTTCGACGGCGACGGTAACGTCATCGTCGCGCCCGATGCTGGCCCTCGGGCCGACAGCGGGCTCGATCGGGATGGCAACGTGATCCCCAGCGGAGACGGCGGGACCGGCACCGACAGCGGCCCCGACAGCGGACGTGATGGCGACGGCAACGTGCTCCCGCCCGGAGACGCCGGACCCACGGACGGCAACCCGCTCGAGGTCCCGCTCTCGGAGTTCTGCTCCGGAAGCGGCGCGGTGGTGGTCGTGGGCGGCGGCGACGTCTGCGCGGGCGAGGTGGCCCAGAACACCTTCCAGTTCGGCCTCTGTGCCTGCGAGACCATCGAGGTCGGCTCGAACCTGAGCCTCGACGCCTTCGACTCCTCCCTCGGCACCTACGGCTCTACGCTGTCCGGCGGGGGCACCAACGTCCTTCACGACGGCAACCTCGGCATCAACGGCGCGCTCAACGCCGGCGGCAAGATCGACGTGCTCGGCTCGGGCTACATCAGCGGCGGGGGCTTCTCGGTCGGCGCCCAAAGCTTGGTGAGTCGCAACCTCTACACAAACGGAAACGCCAATCAGGCGAACTCGTCTTCTGCCATTGGCCGCAACATGTACGTGAACGGAAACGTGAGCGGCACCTACAACATCACCGGCAACCTGTACGTTCCGGTGAACTCGACCGTGTCGGCCTCTACCCAGAACAACCTCGGGGGACAGCTCATCCGTGGCGCCATCCCTCCGGTGGTGCCTTGCGCCTGCGGTGAAGACGAGATCCTCGACATCGCCGGCCTCACCGCCTGGGCCGCCACCCACAACGACAACGACGTCGAGGGCGTGATCACTTCGACCGCCTGGGAAAACGGCGGCCCCACGAACATCACGCTCCCCTGCGGGCGCTACTACATCACGCGCATCAATCAGCCGGCCGGGCTGACGATCCGCGCCGAGGGCAGGACCGTGCTCTATGTGGACGGAGACCTGCTCGTCGGGGGCGGGATGAACCTCGAGATCGCCCCTGGCGCGGAGATCGATCTGTTCGTGGCCGGCGATCTCGCGGTGGGCGCGGCGCTTCGCTTCGGGACCGCAGCGCAGCCCTCCTCGGTGAGGACGTACACCGCCGGCACCGGAACGATCGCGATCAGCGCTTCTTCCGTGTTTGGCGGGAACTTCTACGCCCCTCGGGCGCACGTCGACTTCGGTGCCTCCTCGACCATCTACGGCGCCCTGTTCGCGCGGTCCGTGCGCTTCCAAGGCTCCGCGAACGTCCACTTCGACTCCGCGGTTCGCCGTGCGGCAGAGGCCTGTGAACCACCACCGAATCCCGACGGTGGCGTCGCCGACGGCGGTCCGGGCGAGGACGGTGGTCCCGGCGCGGATGCGGGTCCTGGCGCGGATGCAGGTCCAGGCGCAGACGGAGGCCCCGACGCCGGTGCGGGTCCGGACGTCGGCGTGGATGCGGGACCGCCCGATACCGGGGTCACGGAATGCACGACCGGCTGCGGCTGCGGCGGTGGTCTCGGTTGCGTGGAGCAAGTCTGCGCGCCGTGTGTGAGCGACCTCGACTGCTGCGCGCCGTTTGTGTGCGCGGCCAACGGCCAGTGCATCATCGACTTCTAGTCCCCTCGCCGAGCGCGATCTCGAGGCGCGAGACGACCTCGTCTGCGAATGCCTCGAGATCAGCTTCGCGCGGCGGCACGAGGTAGAACGACTCCGGCTCACTCGACCAGTCATCGAGCAGCAAGCCCTCCTTCTCGACACGCACGAACAAGCGAACCCGCTTCACATCCCCGGCGGGGTGAAACTCGAGCGCCGCGCCGATGCCCAAGCGAAGCTCCGACTTCGCCTCGGTGGCGCCGAGCACGTGCCCCAGTTCTTCCACGCGCTGCCGAATGATCCCTTCGAGCGCGCTCGAGAAGCGAAGCCCGGCCGGTCGATCGTCCTTGGGCTCGAGCTCAAACGGGGCCACAAAGATCACTCTCGCGGCCCCAGGCGGGACCTTCGCGGCGCGCGGAGCGAGGTTCCCTCGGCACCCGGACGCGCACAGGATCGCGATCACGATCGCGGCTCTCACCGGCTGGACTTTAGCAGCCACCCGCACAAACCCCGAAGAATCTGGGAATCTTTCCCCGGTCTCGGCCGTCAGTTCCCGAGAACCTACCTACGCGCGGGTCCAGACCTTCGCGACCCGGAGACAATGCTCTATGCTCCCGCCGATGTCGCTCGTTGCTCTATACGCCCTGGGCTCCGCCCTTTCAGCCGCCCCGGAGGTCCCGACGCTCGAGTGCGAGTTCCTGCCCGCGGTCCTTCAGAGCCTCCGTGAATCCCACTACGCGAAAGAGCAGGTCGCCCCGCTGGTGAACCAGCGCTCGGTCGAGCAGTTCATCAAGAGCCTGGACCCGTCGCGCAACCTCCTCCTCGAGGCCGACGTGGTGAAGTTCCGCCGGAGCCTCCCCAAGGTCTTCGAGACCATGCGCAGCAAGAACTGCGCGCTGATCGATGACGCCTGGGCGCTGATCATCTCGCGCTCGAAGGAGAACGAGCAGATTGTCAAAGACCTGCTCGGTCCCAAGTACAGCCTCGATGAAACGGTCGAGCTCGACTTCGATCCCGAGCGCAGAGGCTACGCGAAGACACCCGCCGAACGGGCGGTCCTCATTCGAAAGTTGGTCCACTTCCAGGTCTCGAACCTGCTTCAAGCCAAGACCTCCCTCGAGGAGGCCAAGAAGCGGGTCCTGCATCGTTTCGAGCTCGCGACCCTTCGCCTGAAGGAGCGCGCGCAGAACCGGGAGCTCCCCGGGTTCTATGCCGAGGCCTACGCCAGCGCGCTCGACCCACACTCCTCGTTCCTCTCCGCGCGCACCCTGGCCGACTTCGAGATCTCGATGCGCCTGTCGCTCGAGGGCATCGGCGCAGCCCTCACCTCGCGCGACGGTTTCACGATCATTCAATCGATCGTGCCCGGTGGTCAGGCCGACAAGCAGAACATCCTCAGGCCGAAGGACAAGGTCCTCGCGGTGGCTCAAGACAAGGAGGAGCCCGTCAGCGTCATCGACATGGACCTACGCGACGTCGTCTCCATGATTCGTGGGAAGTCCGGCACGAAGGTGCGGCTGACGATTCTGCGCGAAGGCAAAGAGACAAAGACCTTCGACGTCTCCATCGTACGCGGCAAGATCGACGTCAAAGAGCAGGCGGCGAAGATCGAGTACCAGACGCGAGAGATCGCCGGGCGCAAGCTCAACCTCGCGGTGCTCGAGCTGCCCTCGTTCTATGGCGGCGACGAGAACGGCCGATCCTCCTACCGCGACGTGAAGTCGCTGCTCGACGAGGCACGAGGCAAGAAGGTGGACGGCCTGGTCCTGGATCTATCGACCAACGGCGGAGGACTCCTTCGCGACGCGGTCCGCATCTCGGGTCTCTTCCTCAAGACGGGCGGCATCGTCGCCACGAAGTCGTCGCGGGGCGACGTCGAAGTGCTCACCGACGACGACCCTGGCGTGTCTTGGAGCGGCCCCCTCGTGGTCCTCACGAGCCCAGCCAGCGCTTCGGCTTCCGAGATCCTCGCCGGCGCCCTCCGCGACTACAAACGCGCGGTGGTCGTGGGCAGTGAGCAGACCTTCGGCAAGGGCACGGTGCAGGTGCTCAACGCGCTCCCCGCTGGCATCGGGGCGGTGAAGGTCACCACCGGGATGTTCTTCCTCCCCTCGGGCGCCTCCACTCAGAAGGTCGGGGTGCCCTCGGACATCGTGGTGCCCAGCGTCTTCGATGGCTTCGAGGTGGGCGAAGCCAAGCTCGACTACTCACTGCCTCCGCAATCGGTCGCGGCTTTCGTCTCGGCGACCGCAAACGGGCTGCAGGGCAAGGGGCGCTGGACCCCGGTGAGCAAGAGCGTGGTGAGCAAGCTCAGCGCGAACTCAAAGGCCCGCGTCGCCGCGAGCGAGCCCTTCACCGAGATTCGGAAGCAGATCGAAGAGGCCAAGAAGAACCGTGGCGTCGTGAAGCTCTCGGAGCTCCGAAAGCAAGCCGAGCAGGACGAAGCGCCCGAGAGCGAAGGGGGCGCCAAGGAAGAAGCCAAGGCGGACTCCAAGGAAGACCCGCTCGGCAAGGCGGTCGTCGATGAAGCCCTCTCGGTCTTGGCCGACCTCGTGCTCGCGTCCTAGCACGCGTCACCACGCCACGAACCCGCGCCCGAGCCCAGGGTTCGGCGGTATGACCCTGGTGAGCCGACGATTTGCGCCCTCGCTTTTCGCCGCCCTCCTGCTCGGCCCCGCGCTCGCGGAGGCGCGCCCCTGTGAGGACCCCGAGGAAGAGATGTTCGAGATCTCCCCCGACGGGTTCGCTCGTTGGTGTGAGGGTCCGGAGGGTCCGACCACCGAAAAAGAGCCCTTCGATCGAGCCGGTCGCCCCTACCCGCCCCCACCGCTCGAGAGGTCGTCGGTGGTCAGCGAGATCGAGGCCCATCCCGAGGTCTTCTCTGGCCCGCGAGCGAGGCCCTTTGCGTTCTCGAACTGGGGTCCCGGACGAGGCCAGGTGGTCGCCGCCTTCGGCATGCGCTTCTTTCCCACGATCACGGAGGCCCCGATTCCAGCGGCGGATCTCGGGGTGGCGATAGGCATCAGCGAGGACACGAAGTTCGACGCCCGCGCCACAATCGGGGGTCTTGTGAACACGGCGGACTTGGTCTTCACCCCCGGCGCGGTGGGGGTCCCAGAATTCTCGCTCGCGGCGCGAGTCGGCGCGAGCCTGACCTCCCGCATCGTCAGCGACTGGAACATCGGCTTTGGGCCTCGCTTCGGGCTCGCGATCTCTTTTGGCTCCCACGAAGCGCAGTTCACCGTCGCCGGAGACGCCGTCGCGTACGTCGCTGGGGAGGGCGAAGCGTCCGCTGAAAGCTCGCGGGTGCTCTCCGCCTGGCGCGGCCAGATCGTCGGGGAGTTCGACCTGAGTCCCACCCAGAGAGCCAACACGTACCCCGATACGGTCACTCGCTCCGCTTCGGATCGCGCCTCGCTGTTCGTGGAGCTCGGGGTCGAGGTACCGCTCGCCGTCGCCGCCGGGGTCTCGGAGTCCGTTCACCTGTCCGTGAGCATGGGGGTTGTGTTTTGATCGCGCGTTCACCTTCGATCGCCATCGGGGGCTGGTTGCTGCTCGCCGCATGCGGTCGAACGGAAGTCGGAGACGGCTTCTTTGGCCCGGGTGTTTCCGTGGACCCAGACGCCGGCGCGAACCGAGACGGCGGAGGGCCGCTCGACGCGGGATGTCAACCCAAGTTGCGAGTGCAGCACCGTCAGAGCGTACCGCTCACCAACGCCTACGCGCCGGTCATTCCCAGCCCGGGCATGGTGACCTTCACGCAAATCCGCGCGAGCACCGACCGCATCCTGCGACTCGAACTCGCCACCGGAGCCGTCTCTCGGATCGCGGAGGGACAGGTGCAGCTCATCGACGCCTTCGAGGAGCGAACCCTCCTGTATCAAGTAAGGGAGGGCCGCCCAGGGGTGTGGCTCGAAGAGAGCGGTCGCTTCACCCACCTCTTCGACGGGAACTCGCAACAGGCCCCCTACGCCCCCGAGCCCCGCCGTCAGATCACGAACGAGCTCGCTGCCTACTGCGGCCCCGACGGCTGGTCGATTCACGCGCTGGATCTACAGACCCGGCAAGAGTTCGGAAGCCTCTTCCAGCGCACGCGCTGCCAGGAGCCGCTCTTCGTAGAAGGGCGCAACATCGTTCACCTGGGTCGTGAGGGAGGTGGGCGCACGGCCATCGTTCATTACCAGCCCACAGAGAACGGACCGCTGCCCACCGCCATCGAGGAGGACACTTTGCTCTCGATGCCGGTCTTGTTCGGCGGGCGAGTGTATCATCTGAACCAGGGCCGGTTTAGATCGAAGGCGCTCTCTGCTTCGCCCTCGGGAGAGACGCTCACTCCGAACCCGCTCGAAGGCTGCACCACGGTTCACGCGAGTGCGTCCGGCGTCGTGGCGGCCTGCGGCACCGAGCAAGGAGCCTGGACCTACACCCCGGCCCCGCGCCTCGCGTTTCACGATGGGGAGCGACTTCGCTATCTTCAGAGCGTCGACGACGACGCACGAATGATCCTTCTCCCCCGCATCGGCGACGGCTTCGTGACCTGGCTGGCCTACGATGATCCGGACGCACTCTGCGGCGGGGGTCTCGAGCGACCCGCCGGGCACGTGATGGCCGCCGCGCTCCCGGATGGGCCCGCGATCGAGCTCGCGCCCATCCTCGCGGGGTGCTTCTGCTGCGGCGCGCAGTGGCCGGAGCCCATGCTCGAGGTGCGCGGCGACACGATCGTCTTCAACTACGACGCGGATGATGGCTTTGGAGATCGAGAGGCGCCCTCTCGAGAAGGCTGGGTCACCGCGATGCAGCTCGCCCTCGAGTGCGACTGAGCTCAGAACTTCGAGCGCGGCTCAGACGCCCGGTTCAGAGTCGAGCCAGGTCGAGATGAGTTCGAAGTTGTCGACCACCCTCGAGTGGTAGTGCCCCCAAACGTCACTGATGCCCACGACCGCGCCTTCCGACAGCTCCGGCGTCAGGTACAGCGCGTAGTAGCTGGTGGTCTCGTCGCCGGGGACCGGCGGCAACTTGGGAAGCACTTCGCCGGAGACAGGACAAAGCAGCTCGCACTTCGTGCCGACCGGGATGTCGATGAAGCCCGTCTTGCGATCGTCGCCGTGGATGGGGCTGATGTGCGTGAGCCCTTCGCGACCGGCGGCGCGCACCTTGAGCGTGAGCGCCGCGTGGCCATCGAACTGGGTGTCATCGATGCCGATGAGGTTGTCACCTTTGGGACCGAACGCCTGTCCGAGCACGACCTGGACCTGTCCGTCGTGTTTGAGGAGCTCGATGTTCGACTTCTCTCGAGGCGCGGGCGAGCGCACGTGGATCTGGGAGGGCCTTCGGCTTGGTCGGTGATTGGACATCCTCGTGAGGCTACCACCAACTCGGCTGGCCAAGAAGAGCACGGGTTCCGGCGCGCCCGGCGCCGCGTGTCACGCCGAGGCCTCGTCCCGCGGCCGCGTCCAACGAGGGTCGGGCCCGTGTCGAAAGACGAACGAGTCGCGGTAAGAGCTCGCGGGATCACGAAGAGCCGCTCGAAGCCACCTGTGCTCCATCGAGCTCTGCGAGGTCACTCAGTCGCTGCTCGAAACCGGCGAGATCACCGATCCCGTCGAGCTTCGAGTCGGCGAAGCTTCGCAGGGAGCGCTTGCAGAAGGTCGCGACCATCCAGGCCCGATCGACGAGGTTGTTTTTGGTGACCGGCCGCGCTAAGCGATGCTCCCGAGGACGGGCCATGCGGACTTTCTGGTTGTTCACGAGCCTCATTCCACTCGCCTTCTCGATCGGTTGCAAAGCAGGCGGCGCCGGCACGAGCGCCCCCCCGGGCGGGGTCAGCCTGATGGATCCAACCGGCGACGACAACGGACCTGGGACTTACGTCTATCCCACGGACCAGGTCTACAAGCCCGGTTCCTTCGACATCACGAGCTTCGAGGTCGTGCCGAAAGGCGACACCGTCGAGTTCCGAGTCACCGTAAAGACGCGCATCGAAGACCCGTGGGACTCGAAAGCGTGGGGCGGCAACGGCTTCTCGCTGCAGATGGCCTTCATCCACATCGACACCGATCACGTGCCGGGGTCCGGGGCCACCACCAGCTTACCCGGCAACAACGTACGTTTCTCGCCGGAGGAGGCCTGGGACAAGGTTGTCATCATCAGCCCGCAAGGCACCACGCGTCTCGTCAGCGAGGTCGAGACCAAAGTGGGTGAGGAAAAGAGCCGCGTCGTCATCCCGAAGTCCACACGCGCGGCCGGCCGCACGCTCATCGCCATCGTTGATGCCGCACAACTTGGAGGCCTCCCGCAGCCCGGTTGGGGCTACCAGGTGCTCATGCAGTCGAACGAAGGCTTTCCGGACAAGGCCGACCTCCTGACCCGCAAGGTCAACGAGTTTGAAGGTCAGCATCGTTTCGGGGGCGGCACCGACTACGACAATGACCCGCATTCACTCGACATCCTCGTGCCCCCGGGCAAAGGCGGAGCGGACGAGGTTCAAGCGCAACACGAGTTCCTGTCCAAGTACAACAATGACGCCACCGCACCGACCGCCGACGATTTCGCGGTGGTGCCGATGGTCTATCCCGGCCGTTAGTCCAGCCCGTGTCCGCTCGCCCCACTCTGTTCGTCGCAGTCGCCGCGGCGAGCCTCGCCTGCGGTCCGAGGGACACCTTCATCGCGCTGCCGAGCCTCTCGGACGACGAGGTCCTCTTCGTCTCGGCGGCCCCCGACCACATCGCTCGGTTTCACGGGCCCCTTCGCCCGAGCGTCGAGTACACTCCGCAGAGGCTGGAGGTGGACGACCCCGCCGAAGTCCGTTTCCTCGTGGTCAGTCTCGGCGAGCTGGAGAAGCGACAGCGGCTCTTCGATCCCGCGGAGTGGAGAGCGCTCGTCGCAGAGTCCGAGACGGAGAGCTGCGAACCCGGACGCGTGCTCGAAGATGGTTCTCTCAGAGTGGCGCTCGACGCGGCCTGGGCACGGTGGCTGCCGAGCCAAGAAGACCCACCGCTGCTCGAGCCACCGGAGGTTGCTCGCACGAGCCTCACCCTCCCTCTCGATGAACAGCGCTGCTTCGACGAGCCGCCGCTCGAGTTTCGACCGTTTGGGTCCGAGGCCCACCTGCTGCGGGTGGGCACCCTGATCGGTGGCGAGCCCCTCTCTCCGACCGACGTCGGTCGGGTGGACCTGCTGCACGCACGGCCCCTCGATGATGACCGAGTGCTCGCCGCGAGCCCTCAGTTCCTCCACGTGATGGAGCGCGACCAGGCCTGGACGGACCGCGCCACACATGGATGGTCCCTCCACGGAATCTCGCCACCACCGGCCTCGAGTTTTCCAGCCCTTCGAGGCTTGGTCGTCGACCACGCGCGTTCAGCCCCTGATCGCTTTCGCGTCGTCCTCGCCATGAGTTGGCTCGAGTCCGACGCCCGCTTCCACAGCGGCGTCCTCGCGGAGCTCGACTGGACCCCGGCTGGCTTTGGAGCGGTGACGGTCCTGGCCGAGGTCAACCGCGAGGTACACTTCCTCGCGCTCGCCGCAGACGGGCGGACGCTGGCCGGTGGCGACGCGGGTCTCCTGCTCGTTCGCGCGCCGGATGCGGACGCCTTCGAGTCCGCGGAGCGACCGGAGTTCGGCGTGTCCTCCCTGCGGGGGTGGGCTTCCGGCGCCCCCACCACTGAGCCGGACTTGTTCCTCGATAGGGGGGCCGGGATCTGGTTTGGGGACCTTTCCAAGACCGCAACGTTCCGTCGAGACGTGAGCCCGGTCATCGCGCTCTCCCCGAGGCACCTGGTCGCCCGGCCGACCCCCCAGGGGCCGGATCTGTACTACACCTCGGCCTCACCCGAGATGACGCGGCGCCGCGCCGACGGCTCCTGGGAAAAGCTGCAGGGCTACCTGCCGCCCAGCGACTGGCCGTGTGAAACCGCCACGCACGAGTGTGGAGATCGCTCCTTTGGGGCCACGGTCGAGTCCCGGATCGCCGCGACGCCCAGAAGCACGGCTTTGCTCGCGTCCTCGGCGTGCTCGGCCTTCGTGGAGTTTCATCCGGACCGAGGCTGCTCTCGCTCCGCCCGCGTGTTCGGCATCGAGCAAGGGTCCCAGTTCGGAGATTTCGTCAGCGCCTTGAGCGCCGACGCCTTTCGGGTCTTTATCTTGGGCTACGAAGGGCTCCTGCTCGAGGCCCGATCACCGTGAGGGGGGCTGGCGCGCTCAGCCCGCCGGCGACGGCATGGTCTGGATGGCCTGCTGAAGCTGCGGGGTGAGCTTCCCGCTCTCCTGAAGTTTCTCGAGGATGCGCTCTTTGATCTTCTGGGCTTCCTGAGGAGAGCTGGCGTTCTGCAACTTCTCTTGCAGCTTCTTGAGGATCTTCTGAATCCCTCCGCCCTTCTTCTTGCCTCCCTTCTTCAGGGCTCCGATCGCCTTGCCAGCAATGCCTTTTCCTATGCTACCAATCATTTTGATCTCCTCACTTGGTTCGGATGCCTCATGCTCGCCCGAGTGATGCTCGCGGTGAGCAGGTCTTCGAGCTTCTTGTCGGGCGCGCTGATGCGCCCCTTCTCGTACGGACTGAGGGGACGCACCGCCTCGGACTTCTCGCGGGCGAGAAAGACGGCGGCCCCGTTTCGGTACTCATCGGCCGCGGTCGCACGGCGCAGGACCTGGTCGGCCTTGGGCACGAACCGAGCCCTCTGCTCGGCCTTGTCCTCGGTCTCGATGGACTCGAGGGCCTCTAACAGAGCGAGCGCGTCGTCGTCATCGAGTCCATCGAGGACCCACTCGGGCAACCCAAAGGTCTCCTCGTCCAAGAGAGGGGCCGTTCGTTCCTCGCCCGCTTCGCTGCCCGCGCTCACCACCGTCGTGGAGAGCACGACCCGTGCCGCCCACAAATGGGCCTCGGGAGCTCAAAAGCGCCCAGGAGGGCCGAGCAGCTGCCCTCGGGATGGAGCAGAGTGTCATCGCTTGCCCTCGGCCGGAGGGCATCTCGACTCCACCCTCCCCCCCTGCCGGTCCTCCCGACCGCGCTCGTGAACGGCGCAACCGCGAGCCTCATCGTTTTGAGGATCACGCTGCCGCTCTCCCGACGGGCGGTTGCGGTCGCCGCGCTCGACTCGTCCACGACCGCACGGAGCGAGTTCAGGCTGGGGGCGATCTTCGTCAACGGCGAAGGCAAGTACACACTCCTCGTCGCGCTGCGCGCGAGGGTCGGCCAGTTCGCGGGCGACCGGAGCTACTTCGCGGCCGGCGTCAAAGGCTGAGCGGAGGCTCGTTCAGCCGCCGGTGGGCGGACGCGCGCCCGCGAAGGCCTGCGTGTTCTGACAGTCCTGGAATCGGCAGCCAGTGCCGCTGGTCTTGGGCACATAGGTGAGCTTGCCCGAGATCGCATCGTTCTCGATTGCACCCGTCGCCACCACATCCACGGTGTATCGGCACTGATCTTCGGTCTGACTTCGAACCCCGACCAATCGCATCTCGAAGTCGGCCCCCGAGATCGTACCGGCGAAGGTGTTGGTGCCCGCGAGGACCCCGAGATAGAGGCCGGCCGCGCCGCCGACCTGCCCGGTGACCTCCGCTTCGTTCTGAGTCACGGTGAAGACCACCCCGGTCAGCTCTCGGCCCTCGGTCCACCCCTCGAAGACGCAAGCGTTGGGACCGTTGGTGAGCGCGACGGTGTAGTCGCCGGAGAGATCGGAGGTCCCCCCGCAGGCGATCGAGAGCGCCGGGAGAATCGCCATCGGAAAGCGAGCACGCATGACGGCACTTTAGCAAAGCGCGAGGCCGCGGAAACCGCCGTTTTGGTCTAACGCGGCCCGGATCGTTTTGAAGCAACCTCCCCGGCCAAGGTGCGATAACGTAGGCAATGACCACACCTCTCGGGCCCAGAATTGCGGCCGCGCTGGCCACCGCGCTCACGAACGACCGAAAAGGCGCCGTCAGTCGGGCTGACGCGAAAAAGATCGTGAACGCCGGGGTCGAGGACATCCTCGCTTCGGAGGCGCCCGCCTCGAGCTACGCGGGGAGCCACAAGTACATCGCAGCAGCCCGAGGTCTGGTGGGCCAGGACAGCCGAGTCGTTCGAGAACTCGACCGCTTCGCCCAAAAGGGCGAGGACGCAGTCGCGGTTCGTCTCGGTCAGCAGACCGGCCAAGTCCAGCTTCCGCTGGGCGTGAAAGAGGCCTTCCTCGACATCATGGAGTACGGGGAGGCCGCGCCCAGCCGCGATGCGATCGGTATCTCGAACGTCAGCGGTGGGTCGCAAAGCGGCTATCGATTCGACTACACGATCGGGGACGAGACCAGGACCGCCCACGCCATCCCCTACGCGGGCCACTTCGTCCTGTCGCCCATCGCCATCGAAAAGAAGACCCTCGACGCCGCCACCGCCAAGATGCGCGCGCACTTCGATGAGCACTTCGCTCCCTTCATGACCGAGTGGGCCAGCGAGAACACCCCCGCGGTCATCGCCGCTGCACGAGCGGCCATTCGGCCGGAGCGCGCGTACTTCCCGGGCGAGTATTCGGACCCCTACAGCTTCGTCGAGACCTACCCATTGGTGCTCAGCTTCGACAACCAGACAGGGAGCGACCACGGCTTCTTCGTGGGGATCGATCCCAAGAAACCGAACGAAGCCGAGGCCTACGACTTCAACTGAGGCGCGAGTCGCCTTCTCGTCACGATCGCGCTCGCTTTTTTCGGCGCTTATGACCGAGAATGCCCGCCGGCGAACCCGGCATGAGTACGAACGAGACCGACGAAAAACCCTCGAACTTCCTGCGTGAGCTGATCCAGAAGGACGTCACCGCCGGCACCCACGCAGGCCGGGTTGCGACCCGGTTTCCGCCCGAGCCCAATGGCTATCTTCACATCGGCCACGCCAAGTCGATCTGGATCAACTTTGGACTCGCCGAAGACTTCGGTGGCACCTGCAACCTCCGCTTCGATGACACCAACCCAGAGAAGGAAGACATCGAATACGCCGAGGCCATCAAGCGCGACGTGGAGTGGCTCGGCTACCGATGGGCGGGGCTCCATCACGCCTCGGACTACTTTGGACGCCTGTACGACTTCGCGCGGGAGCTCATCGAGAAGCGGCTCGCCTACGTCTGCAGCCTCACCGAAGAAGACATCCGTCTGTATCGCGGAACGGTGAAAGAACCCGGAAAGCCGAGCCCCGATCGCGAGCGACCCACCGCGGAGAACTTGGACCTCCTAGAGCGCATGAAGAACGGTGAATTTCCGGACGCCCAGTACACCGTACGCGCCAAGATCGACATGGCCTCGCCCAACATGAAGATGCGCGATCCGCTGATGTACCGCATTCGGCGGGTGCCGCACTGGCGCACGGGCGACGCTTGGAACATCTACCCGATGTACGACTACGCGCACGGCCTTTCGGACGCGATCGAGAACATCACCCACTCGTTTTGCACGCTCGAGTTCGAGAACAACCGCGAGCTCTATGATTGGTTCGTCGACAACACCAGCTCGGGGGCCAAGCCCAGGCAGTACGAGTTCGCGCGGCTCAACCTCTCACACACCGTGATGAGCAAGCGGCGACTCCTCCAGCTCGTGAAAGAGGGACACGTCAAGGGCTGGGACGACCCGCGCATGCCCACCCTCTCCGGTCTTCGGCGGCGCGGCGTCACCCCCGAGGCCATCCGCGACTTCTGCGAACGCATCGGCGTCGCGCGCAAGGACGACTCGCTGGTGGACGTGGCGATGCTCGATCATGCCATCCGCGAGGACCTGAACCGTCGCGCCCCACGCGTCATGGCGGTGATCGACCCGCTCAAGGTGGTGATAGACAACTACCCCGAGGGTCAGACCGAAGACATCGACTGCGAGAACAACCCCGAGGACCCCGCGGCCGGGATGCGCAAGGTGCCCTTTTCGCGTGAGCTCTACATCGAACGAGACGACTTCATGGAGGCGCCGCCCAAGAAGTACTTTCGTCTGTCGCCGGGCGCCGAGGTCCGCCTCAAACATGCCTACTTCGTGAAGTGTGTACGCGTCGAAAAGGACAGCGCGGGCAAGGTGATCGAGCTCGGCGTCACCTACGACCCGACGAGCCGCGGCGGCGAAGCCCCCGATGGTCGCAAGGTCAAGGGCACCCTGCACTGGGTCTCCGTGCCGCACGCGCGGCCGGCCGAGGTCCGGCTCTACGATCATCTCTTTCGCGCCGAGGATCCCGCACCGCTCGAGGACTGGCTCAGCGACATCAACCCAGACTCAGTGGCCTCAAAAGCAGGCTTCGTGGAGCCGAGCCTTGCAGAGGCGCCGGCCGGGCGCAGCTTCCAGTTCATGCGGCTCGGCTACTTCGCCGTCGACCCGGACAGCCGGCCGGATAGTCTCGTGTTCAACCGCACCGTGGGGCTGCGCGACTCGTGGGCCAAGGCGCAGAAGTCAGGCTAGGCGCGGCTCTTTGCGCCTACGCTCAATCGGGCGGGAGTTCGCAGGCCGTCGGCGGACGGAGTCTCCAGGCCTGGACTTCGCGCCAGCCAGGCTCGTTGGTCGGAAGCGCGACGATCTCATCCGCGCCGAGAAGCGCCGCTGCGCGCACCGGTGCGGCGGCGCTCCTGGTGCGGCACGCGAGCGGCCTCCCGGGTTCGTCTGGGTAGTATTGCGCTAGCCCCTCCGCTCCATTACCCAGCATGACCGCGCCGCGCGGGCCCTCGAACATGAAGTCGATGTTTCTCGCGAGCACGGAGCCGGGCTCGAGGGTCGTCCAGCCCTCTGCACCCCGGCGGGCGATCCGCCCGCGGCGCCCGCCCACGAGGGGACCGCGCTCGCCCAGATCCAGAAGCGTCTCGAGACCATCGATGTCCGGCGAGATCCGATCATCGTGAAAGCTCGCTTCACCGCTCGAGTCGAACTCGACTCGCACGAGCGGCCAGCGCCCCTGCTCGATCGCAGGGTTGATGACGAGGGCGCGACCCGGTCCGAGCCAGAGGATGTCGACTGCCCCTAACCTGCAAAGGAGGTCGACTTGACCGCTTCCCACGGGGTCCAAGAGCGTGGACCAGCGACCTCGACGGAGGTGCCGGAGGGTGCCACTGCCGTTGACGAGCATCAGCTCGGAGGCGGTTCCGGTCGTCGTCTGGAGCGCGAGATAGGAGTCGTCCCGGTCGCCGTCGCCCGTACATTCATGGTCAGGCGGGGCGCTGGGAAGCACCTCGAAAAGCTCTTCGAGCGCCCCGATGTCGCGGACGCGACCGCGCCAGAGCCGACCCTGTGGCCCGCTGAACAGCCACAGCAGACCGTTCGCGTCCGCCGCCGCCGCACTCACGCGAAGCCCGGGGGCGAGCCGATACTCGTCGAACTTGGCCGCGGACCGGAAGTGATGCACCACCGTCTGTCCTGGGCTCGCCTGAACCTCGGAGAAGAGCAGCGCCGTGCCGTCGCCTAGGTCGACGACGAAACGAGCCAGCTGCTCAGCCTCGAGGATGGTGGGTGTCGGAAGGCTCTCGAAGACCTGGCAGCTCGAGGGGAAGCGAAACTCGAAGGGGAGGAGCCCGAGGTCTGCCGCGCCAGCGTCGAGAGGGAGCGCCTCGAAGCGAGCGGTCCCCTGCGAGTTCTTCAGATGGAAGGCCTGGTCCGGGCTCCGAAGCGGACCGCTCGGCACTTCGACGCCGCGGTCACCGATGAAGCGAAGGCCCATCAACTCGGGTTCAGCGCATTCGTAGTCGAGCAGAAAGAGCTCCGAGCCCCTCCCGAGGTTCAGGCCCGAGGGAGGCGCGAGGTCCGCCCGGTAGAGCTGAACTGCGCCGGAGGGGTCGAGCTGGACCACGAGCCGGGTCCCCACGCCCGAGACATCCGGCCAATCGATCGCGGCAGGCGCCTCCACACAGGCGAAGAGCACGTTCGCGCCGAGCAGGGTCCAAAGGATCGAAGCGCATGCATGAAATGGACGAGCGAACATGAGCGCTTCGGTCCGAGGTTCGCACACGAACGCGCTGAGAACCACCCCTAGATGCCCGACCGCGGGTGTGCCATGAAACGCGCATGGCCGTTCTCATGACCGCCCGATACGAGGGCGACCTCCACTGCGAACTCTCCCACGAGCCCTCGTCCAGTCTGCTGCACACCGATGCCCCCAAGGACAACATGGGCAAAGGGGCCGCTTTCTCGCCGACCGACCTGGTGGGCGCCGCCCTGCTCTCCTGCGCCATCACGACGATGGCGATCAAGGCGCAGAAGGCCGGCTTCGATTTGGGTCCCACGAGAGGCCGCATCGAGAAACACATGACCACCGAGCCGCCGAGACGGATTGCGCGCCTCGTGATGTCGATCGAGGTGGACGGCGAGTACTCGAACGACGCGCGGATCCAGCTTCAGGACTACGCGGAGACCTGTCCCGTGGCTTTGTCCCTCGGGGACGAAGTCATCGTCGACATGGTGCTCGAATTCACAGGCTGAGGCTCAGGAAGGCGAGCTGCCGGTGAGCTCCGCGGTGCGGCCGACGAAGAGCACCGCGCCGCTGACTCGGTCGCGGAGGAAGAAGAGGAACGGCCGGTCGATTCGAATCTCCACTGGAGGAGGCGGAAGCGAGACGATTCCCACGGAGACGCCGGTCGCGGCCGCGGCCTCCGAGCCCTCCTCGTCCACCAGGATGAATGCCTTGTGGACCACGGCCTGGACCTGGAGCCCGCCTTCGGATCGGAGCCCCGTGAAGTCGGCGGCCGTCGTGAAGGCGGAGCTCATTCCAAGCCCTCGGAGCACGTCGTTGAGCTCCAGCCCGAGATCGAACTCGAAGCGCGGAAGATGCAGACGCACCTCTTTCGAATCAAGCGCGCTCGAGATGGCCGCAAGCGACTGAGCGGTGAGGCTGGTCTCGAAGTCCTCGCGTGTGGTGCCCGTGGGCATCACGACCAGGAGCGCGAGTTCCTCCCCTTTGTAAGGCAGCTCGACCGCTGTGTATGCATCGGTGACGTCTGACCTCAGCTGCTCGGTCTGAGTCATCATCGGCACCGAAACCGGCGCCCCGCCAGCGTTGTGAAAGATGCCCGGCTCGGTGTCCGCGGCGTCGAAGCCGGCGTGCCACTTGGCCTTGAAGTAGATCGCGTTGGTCAGAACGAGGCGCGTATCGGGCGTGATGGTTCCCTCGGGGAACAGGTTCTGGATCCGGTCGCGGGTCTGGTCCGCGATCCACTCGTTGATGGTCTGCCGAGCGAGCTCGGAGGCGCCGGCGAAGTCGAGCAGCCTCGCGCCCGCGCCGTAGTGCTCGGCGAGGAGGTCGAGGTAGCTGGGCTCGAGCGTGAACTCGCGCTGCAGCCAGAGGTCGTTCACGATGCGCAGCTCGAGATCATCCTCGTCATCGACGGCCTCACGAGCTGCGGCGAGACGGAGATCCAGCCGATTCATGGCGGGATGCACGCCTTCGGCGAGCACGAAGTTCAAAGCCGCTGCGATCTCGGTCTGGGTGTCTCCCCGGGCGCCGGCATACAACATGGCCAGCGCCGAGGAGATGCTGTGAGGCGAGAGGATTAAGTTGGGTTGCGAGTCGCGGACCTCACGAAAAACCGAGAGCCCGAAATCGGTGTTCGCGGCCACCTGCGTCGCGAAGTCAGCGTCGCTGATGACCGGGTTCTGGACGCGCTGCTTGGCCGAACGAGCGGTTTCGGGCTCGCTGAGCCCACCGCAGGCGGTCGCGAGCGCGAGAGGGAGGACGAGGCTGAGTGCTGGGGCGGTTCTGCGCATGCCGTTTGACCATACATGCTTCGTGCCAGGCCTAGCGGCCGAGGGGCCCGAGATCTAGAGTCCACACATGAACCTGAGAGAGTGCCTCATCGCGTCTTTCGCCCTCTGTGTGGGGGCCTGTGCTGGAGCGAGCCTCACGCCGGTCGTCGCCGGGCCGAGCGCGAGCACGCCGAGAGCACGCGTGCAGAGCTTCGAACTCGCGCCGCGCGCGCGTGCGCCGAGCGGAAAGGCGGAGATCCGTCACCTGGCACGAGGTGAGGCCGCGTACCTTGGACTGCTCCGCATGGACGGTGGCGCCGCGGTGCCCACGCATCGCGACGCGACCGAAGAGTACATCCACGTGCTCGAAGGCCAAGGAACGATCCTCATCGACGGCGAGCATTTCGACGTCGGGCCCTCTTCGACGATCTTCATGCCCGCGAACGCGGAGGTCTCCTTTCAAAACGGCGAGGCCCCGATGGTCGCACTTCAGGTGTTCGCGGGGCCTGCCCCCGCCGCCAAGTACGACGCGTGGACGCCGATCGACCCCTCGGCCCCCTGAGTTTCTAGAGAGCCGATCCGCACATCGGACCGAGTCGGACGAAGAAGCTGGAATCTCTGGCAAGGCGCGACGATTGAGTTGGGTCGGCCCCAACGATTGAGGAGCAACGCAGGCAGAGATTTCGGGGGCAAGTCCGACGACGGGAGGTATGCGGTTCGGCTCTCTAGTGTCCCGTCCGAGAAGTTCGATCATGTTCCCGCGAAGTATCTTTCGTCGCTGGTCGGCGCGCTACGAAGGGAGTTGGGTCGCCCCCAATGACCGAGGAGCCCGAAAGGGCGGCCGCAGG
>WYAZ01000141.1 GCA_011526105.1 Deltaproteobacteria bacterium
ACCGAGCGAGACGGCCGAGGCGCGAGGTGCGCAAGGCGGGCCGACGAACGCGCTATCCCGCGATAACGCGAGGAGGCCCAACACCGGGCACCGACGCGCATCGGCCGAAATCGCGACCGAAGGGGTTTTGAGATGAGCTCTAGCGCTCTTGAAGACGTGACGAGCCACGTTCAGGTTCCCGCGGAACCAACTCCAGGCCCGCGACGTCTTCAGGCTGCTCATGCTCAGCGGCCATGCATCGATCCTCTTCCTAGCTACGATCTCGAATCCCGCGCCTGCCGAGCCTCCAAGCTCGATCGCTCCGCCTGAGGCGGTCGAGATATCGATGGCAAAAGGGCTCGAGCTGAAGGAAAGGTCGGGGCGCTTTTCCCTGAAGCTCGGCGCCCTCCTTCAGTTCCGATACGAAGCATCGGACTCCGACAACCCCGATCGGCGAAGTCGCTTCCTCACTCGAATGGTTCGGCCGCAGCTCCGAGGCAACCTTCTCGTGCCCTGGATCCGCTTCTTCGTTCAGCCCGAGCTCGGCACGAGCCAACCCAAGCTGCTCGATCTCGAGGTCGACTTCGTTCCTCACGAAGCGATCGGCCTTCGAGCCGGCCAGTTCCTGACGCCCTTTTCGCGGGCCTTCCTCACTCCGGTGCCCAAGCTGCAGTTCCCAGACTTCTCGGTCGCCAATGATGCGTTTCGAGCAGGCAGAGACACCGGCGCCATGTTGTTCGGGCGGCCCTTTGGCGGTCTACTCGAGTACGATCTCGCGGTCTTCAACGGCAACGGCATCGACAAGGACGGCAACGACGACGACCTCATGTTGTGGATGGGACGTCTGGCGCTGAACCCTTTGGGCGCCCTACCCTATGATGAAGTCCCGGGTCTCGAAGGCTCGGCCCCGTTCCGTGTTGCGCTCGGGGTGAACGGCTACGTCAGCGGAACGCGGAAGACCCTGGGGGCCGATCTTGCGGCGAGCTGGCACGGCTTCACCCTGCTCGCTGAAGTTTTTCGCCGCACCGATTCGGCGGCGGCGGCCACCGCCTCGGAAAGCTTCGGAGCCTACGTGCAGCTCGGAGCGCTCCTGTTCGAGGCGGTGGAGCTGTGCACAAGGGCCAGCGTCGTGGATCTTGCTCTGGGAACTCCGAGCCCTGGATTCGCAGTGTACGAAGGTTTGGCGAACACCTACCTGGCAAAACACCAACTCAAAGTGGGTCTTCTATTTCTGCATCGAGAGGGCCGGGCAGAAACCGACGGCGAAGGGCAGCTTGACGTCCTCTCGCTTCAGCTCCAGCTTTTTATCTGAGCTGGGAACTGCTGCCCCATGAATGACGTCTTCAGGTACGGCGAGCGGCGAGAGAGCGGGAAGATTCGTTGGTCCTTCTGCACATAGGTGTTGCCCGGCTCGTCAGGACTCCCTCCCGAGAGATGGAAGGTCGCGAGGACGAGTGTGTCCCTTCGCTTGGGAGCACGGTTCCAGCTTCGTTCAACGACCGGCGGGGCTTCGAATCAGCGATCAGACCCCTGCTTCCCCGGCTCTTTCGACTTGCGGTGGCTCTCACCGGCGCACGCGAGGAAGCGGAGGACCTGCTCCAGAATGCGCTCGTGCGAGCCTACAAGAGCCGGGACACATTCACCGGGCGCGGAAGCCTCGAAGGCTGGCTCGTCACGATCATCCGACACGAGCACGAAGACACCGTGCGGACCCTCGCTCGCCGACGCTCCCGAACGCAGCAGGTCGTCGAGAGATTCGGGCTCGCGCTCGGTGACCTCTGGCCCCAGACGGAGACGGACCCGGAGCAGGAGTTCCTGCGTCACGAATCTGAAGCCACGCTCCTCGCCCACCTTCGAAGCCTGAGCGAGCCTTACCGGACGGTCGTCTGGCTCTGCGACATCGAGGAGCTGGGATACGAAAAGGTCGCGGAGATGCTCGGCCTGCCGATCGGAACGGTGAAGAGTCGGCATGCCCGCGGTCGAACGCGCCTTCGGGATTCGCTCGAACAACGAAGCAGCACGGCACCAAGGGGGTTGAAATGACAAAGGAGCGCATCAGCCAGAAGTCCACAGGTCAGCGCGAGCTCCAGCGAATGGAGCCTTCGAAGGGGTTCGAGGAGCGTCTCTCGCGGGCGCTCATTCGAGCCGACCTCGATCACGCCGCGCCGCAACCCCGTCGCGCGTCGGTCGGTCTCGGGTTCTCCTGGGCGGCGGCCCTCCCCATCGTCGCCATGGGAGCGCTGGCCGTTCACCTCACACTGCTCGAGCGGTGGTCAGACCTCTCCGTCGAGCCGCTGGCGCGCAACGTGGAGATCCACGCCATCCTGGAGCCGGGTGAGCTCTCTTGGCTCGATCTCGAGCTTGCAACGGCGGGTCATCATCCCCACGAGGTCATGGTCTCGGTGCAGGCGCCGGACTCGGTCTCGCTGCGCACCAGCGCCGCGCCCGCCCTCGTTGCGCCGGTCAAGAGCTGTGACGACTCGATCTGTGAACATCGTTTTCGGCACACGCACGACGAGGATGGCGCCGCGCCGTTCTCCGTGGGAATCCGCAGTCCGGGGCGATACCGGATCCGCGTCGAACACTCCTCGAGCGCCAAGAGATTGGTCGAAGAGTTCGTGGTGCACGCGCGCGAGTAGGGCAGCGGCCGAGTCCGGGTGGTCACCGGCGGGGATTCGGGCTAGAGCCCGTCCGTGACGAACGAGCTCTTCTTTCGACTGACCCCCGACTGGGTCCTCCGCGCGGTCGAAAAAGGCGGCTTTCTCCCGACGGGTCACTGTCTGGCCCTCAACTCGCTCGAGAACCGCGTCTACGATCTCATGCTCGAGGACGAGACCCACGTGGTCGCGAAGTTCTATCGCCCGGGTCGATGGTCCAAAGAAGCGATCGAGGAGGAGCATCAGTTTCTCTTCGACCTCCGCGAAGCCGAGATCCCCGTGGCGGTGCCTTTTCGCTTCGAGAGCGGAGAGACGGTGCACGAAGTCGAAGGCATCTACTACGCGGTCTGGCCGCGCGTCGGCGGCCGCGCTCCGGATGAGCTGAGCGACGAAGAGGCGGAGATCCTCGGCCGGCTACTCGCGCGCATGCACAACGTGGGCGCCTCGCGAAAGGTTCAGCATCGGCGCAAGCTGGATTCGAACACCTACGCGCGGCAGTCGCTCGAGCTCCTCGAGACACGTCGTTTTCTCCCCCCCGCTTGGGCCGAGCGATACCGGGATGCGGTGCTACGTATCGCCGACATCTACGACGAGCTGAGCCGCGGGGTGCCGGTCCTTCGGATCCACGGGGACTGTCACATGGGCAACCTGCTCAAGGGCCGCGAAGGCTGGTTCTTTCTCGACTTCGATGATCACGCCGAGGGCCCGGCGGTCCAAGACCTCTGGCTCCTCTTGGCGAGTCGCGATCCGGAGATCCTCGTGCGACGCGCTCTCTTGGTCGAGGCCTATGAGCAGTTTCGGCCCTTCGACCTTCGGTGGTTTCGACTCATCGAGCCCCTTCGAGGCCTGAGGCTCATCCACTACGCGGCGTGGATCGCCCGCCGTTCCGAAGACCCAGCGTTTAAACACGCCTTCCCGCAGTTCGGCACCGAAGCCTACTGGCAGATGCAAGCGCTCGATCTCGAGGATCTCTTGCGGGTGATCGAGTCTCGCGCCGACGCAGTCTGAAAGAGATCGCGATCACGATTGTCTCGCCCGAGACGGCGCGGCATGCTGCCCGCGGTGCGCAGCTCGCGGCGGCTACTCTGGCTCCCCCTCGTGCTCGTCTGGGCCTGCGCCGACGACACGATCGAGGTCCGTCCTCCGCCCGCACGAGGCGTGCCTTCCAGACCACGCATTGTGACCCCAACACTCGCCGCCCCTAAGGTGCTCGCACCCGAGCTCGGCCCGTCGCGCCTTCGCTCCGCCCCCACGATCGCCCCCAATGTTCGCGGACCCCGGCAGATCGACACTTTCACGCAAGACCAGGCCGTGGTCGACGTGCTCTTCGTGGTGGACAACTCGGGCACGCTCGCCAATGAACGCGAGGAGCTCGCCCGAGAGTTCGATCGCTTCATCACCGTGCTCTTGGGCGCAGAGGTCGACTTCCACGTGGGCGTGACCAGCACCGACATGAGCTTTGAGACCGGAGACCGCGGCCGGTTGAGGGGTGTACCCAGCTTCATCACACGGGAGACGCCGAACCCGAACGTCGTCTTCGCGCGGGCGGTCGACTTCCCTTTCGATCGCGAGGTGTCCCACGAACAAGGGTTGCTCGCGATCGCGACCGCGTTGTCCTCACCGCTGGTCGATGCCGAGAACCAGGGCTTCTTGCGCGAAGAGGCGGCGCTCGCGGTCATCGTCGTCAGCGACGAGGACGACCAGTCCATCGGCACGCCCCAGACCTATGTGCGTTTTCTCGCCGCGCTGAAGCCGCCCGGCCGCGCAGTGAACATCAGCCTCTCTGCGGTCGTGGGCGAGGTCCCGGACGGATGCTACCCGCCAGGCGAAGAAGGCCTGTTTGGCGCGCACGCAGAGGTCGGCGAGCGATACCTGGAGGTATCGGACGCCACCGGTGGGCTCGAGCAGAGCATCTGCGCCGCCGACTTTGGTCCGTTCGTCGATCAGCTCGCCACACGCCTCGCGGCGCTCCGCCGGGTCTTTCCGCTGTCGGCGCCACCCGTGACCGGCTCGATTCGAGTTCGAATCGACGGCGTGGCCGTGCCCCAGAGTACGACCAACGGCTGGTCTTTACGCCCCGACGGGCGCTCGCTCGAGCTCAGCCCCAATCGAACCCCGAAGCCAGGCTCGGAGATCCGGATCGAATATGACGTGGATCTGTAGGGCTCTTCTCACGTCGCTGCTGCTGACCCTGGTCTCGGCGTGTGGACGCTCGCCCTTGCCCGAGGTCTGCGCGGACGGCTTCACGCTCGAAGCAAGCGGGATCTGTGTCTGCGAGAACAGCTCGGTCTGCCCGGACGGCTTCGGCTGCATCGAGGGCACCTGCCGATGTGTGGACGATGGCTGCTGCCCGGACGGACATCGATTCATCGCCGGCGTCGGGGACGAACTCGATTCCTGCGTGTGTGTGAGTGATGCCTGCTGTCCGCCGGGAACACGCTATGACGCGGCTCGAGACGAGTGCGTCTGCGCGAGCGACAGCTGCTGTCCCACGGGCTACCTGCTCGAGGTCTCCACCGAAACCTGTCACTGCCAAGACGACGCTTGCTGCCCCGAAGGCTTCCGCTATCTCGCCGACTCTGACCTCTGCGAGTGTTCGAGCGACGGCTGCTGCCCCGAGAACACCCGCTACGATGAAGTCGGTCGTGGTTGCACCTGCGCCGACGATGCGTGCTGTCCGGAAGCCCACGTCTACTCGGCCGCGGTGCAGGCTTGCGTTTGCGTGGGAGAGGGCTGCTGTCCGGCCGGGTTTGAGCAACGGCCCGATGGTTCGTGCGCCTGCAACACCGACGCGGCCTGTCCGGCCGGGCTCGTCTGTGACCGGGCGGAGAACCGCTGCATCTGCACGAGTGACGAAAGCTGTCCCTCAAACAGCTTCTGCAATCAGTATGGCTTCTGCCAGAACCGCCAGGGCTGCACCCGCAATGACGACTGTCCGGCCGGCTTCTTCTGCCATCGCGAGGCGCAGACCTGTCTGGCGGAGGGCAGTTGCGCGAGCAACCTGCACTGCGGCATCGAGGAGCACTGCGCCGGTGCTCGTTGCGTGCCCGGCTGCGACGACAGCACGGACTGCCGACCGGGAGACGTGTGTATCAATCGCCGATGCGAGTCCGATCGCTGCGACGACAACAACTACTGCCCGCTCGCCTCCTTTTGCGACGTCCGCAGTCAGAGCTGCGGCCCTCGCGACCCCGCGCACTGCCGGTCTTGCGACTTTGGCTGCAACTTCGGTCCGTGCCTCGTGCGGATCATCGAGGGTGAAGAGGGCTTCACGTTTTGTGGAGTGCCGTGTGTGGACGAGTTCGACTGCCCCGGCCAAATGGCGTGCGGAAGCTCGTATCAGACCTGCGAAGTCGGTTTTGGCGGGTGTCCACCCGGCCTTCTCTGCGCCACGGTCGAGGTCCTCAACGAAGGCTTCCTCGACTTTTGCGTAGACCCAGGGACCGGACAGCCCGCAGTGATCGCTCGCTACTGCACGCCGCTGGGAAGTCAGTGCTTCTGAGCTAAGCCATTGTTATTACACCGAGTCATCGGTCTTGATCTTATGACGCAACGCGCTATCATCTGCCTAACGCATTGCGCCATAAGGAGAGGATCATGACCGTCACCAAAGCCAAGAGACACCGCCGCCCGAGCCGAGCCAAAAGACTGGGGCCAGCCCACCGACTTCTACACGCGCTGCCGAAGCCTGTCGAAGAGCTCGTCGCCGCGCAGCAGGCGGCAGAGTACCTCGACGATCGCGAGGCCGAAGCTCGGCGCACCGCGCTCGCCATCGAGAAGGCCGCGAGAGCTCAGCTCGTCGTCGCCGTCAAACACTTCGACGGCTGGCTCGAGAAGATCGGACTCATGCGAATCGCGGCTCACAAGGCCAAGCTCAACCGCGCACGTCCCAAGAAGAGCTCGAAAGGGCCGGCCCGGAAGAGGCCGGCCACCAAGGCTACAGCACTTCGTACGTGATGTTCGCGATGACCGTGTTCTGGACCTGCACGTCCAGGGTCACCACCGGCACGCGACGCACAAGCAGCGCGTAGTCGAACGACAGCCAGTCGTTGAGCTTGAGCGACAGCTTTCCGTTCACGTCGATGTTGATCCGGTCCACGAACTCGAGGTCGCCCTCGAGAGACGTGACGAGCGCCAAGAACGTCTCGGTCTCGAGGCCCCACGAGAGCACGTCCTTCACAACCTGACCCTTGAGATCGAGTTCGAGCACGGAGCCGAGCTCGTTGGCTTCGCCGAGCGGGACCAACTCCAGCTCAGGGGTGCCCGCGTCGTCCTTCACGAGGACACCACCCGAGTTGATGATGTGCTGGCCACCGATACCAAGACGTCCCCGGAGCGTGAACTCGTCGGTCTCGATGGGGTGTGCGAAGGCACCCACCGCCTCTTTGATCAACAGGGGCTCGAAGGCCCCGGTGAGGTCGATGCGGGTCTGTGCCGGCACAACCCGGGTGATGGGCGCGCCCCCCGCGGGGTCGGGCCGCGTCGTCGTCACTTGGGCCGGCCGCTTGGTGAAGCCGGACAGAATCGAGGTGCGCAGGTTCGCCTTGCCGAACGGACCGAACCACTTTGGGTTCTCGAAGCGGTAGAAGTACGTCGACTTGAGCTCGAGGTTGTCTGCGGACTTCAGGAAGCCGTTGATGGACGGGGTCTTGGTCTGGGTGTGCTGGAGCAAGAGGTTGTTCTCCCACTGGTGGGGCCCGCTCCGAAGGTTCGCGGCAAAACCCAAGACGCCACCGATGGCGAGCGTCGTGCCGCTGTCGACGCCCACGACATTCGAAGCGTTGTTGAAGGAGAAGGTGAGGCCGAGATTCCCGGTGAGTTTCCAACCTTCGGCCGGCTTCTCCTCGCCCTCTTCGGGCGGAGCCGGGGGGACTGCGTCCTCCAGGATCTCGCCAGGCGCCTGAGCGCGAGCTAGCGGACTGAGGAGCATGCTCGAGAGAGCGAAACTGATGAGGGTCGTCTTCTTCAACATGATCTTCCTAACGGGCCTATGAGCCCAGCTTGTGCGCGGCCTGCTGCACCGCTCGGCCAATGGCCGCATCGAGGTGGACGTCGACTTGTGGAAAGGGAATGCCTATGGACGCCGTATCGAGCTCGAGCTTCACGGCTCGCACGACTCGCTCGCGAACCACCCAGTACTGGTCCGTTGGAGCCCAGACCCGGACGACCCAGTCGACCGAAGACGCCCCCAGCTCGCTCAGCATGATCTGGCTGGCGGGCGTGGGCAGGACCCCTTCGACCGACAGCGCGGCTTGCTCGAGGATGCGTCGGGTCTCGTCGATGCTCGCGCCATAGGCCACTCCGACGTTCACATCGACCCTTCGGGTGGTGAGCGCGTTGACGTTCTCGATGGTGCTTCCAAACACCGAGGCATTCGGAAGGATCAGGACGCGGTTGTCGGGGGTGATGAGGCGAGTGCTGAAGAGCTCGATCTCGTCCACCTTGCCGCTGGTGCCGGCGACGCTGACGAAGTCGCCGACCTTGAAGGGCCGGAAGGTCAGGAGCAACACGCCGGCGGCAAAGTTCGAGAGACTGCTCTGAAGGGACAGGCCCACCGCGAGACCGGCGGCGCCGAGCACCGCGGCAAAGCTCGTCGTCTCGATGCCCAGCGCGGACAGACAGACCAACGCAGACATGCCGAGGATTGCGTAGCGGATCAGATTTGCGAAGAACTTGGCGAGCGTCGCCTCGACCTTGGCCCGCTCCAGGGCGCGCACGGCCGCGACACGGGCGAAACGGGCCCCTACCAGGGCGGCCACGAGAACCCCGACGACCGCGAGCGCCCGTAGACCGTAGTTTTGAAGGAGCTGGATCGTTTCTGGACTGAACTCGGGCATGGACCTCCGGTGTGCCTGCGCAGCGAGGCCACGCAGCTACGCCGCGCACCTAAGGTCAATCCGAAGGAAAGGTCAAAAGGGAAATACGCTCAATCGTGGGACGGACTAGAGGGCCAACTCGGAACCGAAGCATCGATCACTGGAGTGATACTCGGTCGACCTACGAAGTCCCCCTCCACGTAACTCACCCCGACCGAGGCCAGCGCATCGAGTTCTCTGAGCGAGCTCACGGACACCGCAGCGACGGCCGCACCGAGATCTTGAACCAATCGCACGATGCCACCCACGAGCTTGCGATGTGCCTCGCTCTGAAGAAGCGCGCGATTAAAGCTGCTGTCGAGTTTGACGACCGCCGGCTCCAGATCAGCGATGTACTTCAGGTTGGAGAGGCCTCCACCGAACTGGTCGACGACCAAACGAATGCCTCGATCGCGCATCTCCTTCAAGGTCCCGAGCGTCGGCCGACCATGACTCACGGGCAGGGATTCGGACAGCTCGAGGTAGATCGGATGGACATGCGTGTACATGGGATCATCCGGTCGGGTCATCCAGCCTTCCTCCAGCTCGCGCGGATGGAACCGCATGATGAGCGCAGATTCCGGGCCGGCGTTCATGGCCATCGTGCGCAGGTGCCGACCGAACTCGCCGAGGACCTCGCAAGAGAGCGCGAGGTCCTGCAATGCTTCGAGCGTGGAAGCAGACTCGTGTCGAATGTCAAAGAGCGTGTCGTAGGCGAGCGGGCGGCCGGTGACGATGGAAACGAGAGGCCGGTACCGAACCCCGATCTCCGGGGAGTTCAGCACGCGCTGGACGTAGGGCCCCAGATCCGCAGTCAGGCCGCGTCTCACCTGCGCCATCGTTCGGGACTGTACCGCGACTCCGCCGCCGGAGGCGAGCCGCGACGGGCGTCCCGCTGACTGCGCGTAAGAGGCCGTCACTACTGGCGCATCGATGCGCCGCTTGCCTAGAGAGCCGAACCGCATACCTCCCGTCGGGGGCAAGTCCGACTCGGTCCGATATGCGGATGAGCTCTAGACTCGAGGCGGACCGTCGGGTCCCATCCCACTCGCGAGCAGCTCCCGCTCGCCCTTCGGACCCATGGGCGGGGTCACGAGCCCCTCCTTCTCCATCATCTCCACCATGCGCGCCGCGCGGTTGTACCCCACGCGCAGCCGGCGCTGCACCGCCGAGATCGACGCCTTCTTGGTCTCGAGCACAAAGGCGACGGCGCGATCGTACATCTCGTCGCGTTCGAAGTCCTCGTCGCCTCCACCGCCTTCGTCCTCTCGCGGCCGAAGGATGGTCTGGTCGTAGCAAGGCTTCGCCTGCGCCTTCCAGAACTCCGCGACACGCTGAACCTCGTCCTCGCTGACGTAGGCGCCGTGCACGCGCATGGGCACCGGACCGTCGTTGCCCATCATGAGCATGTCGCCCTGCCCAAGCAGGTTCTCTGCGCCGGGGGAGTTGATGATCGTCGCGCTGTCGTGTCTCGAACTCACGCGGAACGAGATACGGCTCGGGAAGTTGTTCTTGATGACCCCGGTGATGACGTCCGTGGAAGGCCGCTGCGTGGCGAGCAGCAAGTGGATGCCCGAGGCCCTCGCCTTCTGAGCCAGCCGCTGAACCGAAGCCTCGACGTCCCGTGGCGCCACGCACATCAGATCCGCGAACTCGTCGATGAGCACCACGATGTAGGGCAGATCTCTGGGCACGGCCTCCCCGGACCAGGGGTCGGCAATGCGTTCCTGCTGATCATTGATGCCGAACTCGTCTTCGAAGCGGCGCTGACCGCGGAGCTTCTCGAGCTTTCGATTGAAGCCTTCGATGTTCCGGACCTTGAAGTCCGACAGCATCTTGTAGCGTCGTTCCATCTCGTCCACCGCCCACTGAAGCGCACGGGACGCCTGCTGCGGGTCGGTGACCACGGGCAGCATCAGGTGCGGGATGTCGTTGTAGAGCGACAGCTCCAACATCTTCGGGTCGACCATGATGAACTTCACCTGGTCGGGTGTGGCCTTGTAGAGGATCGACAGGATCATCGCGTTCACGCTCACCGACTTGCCGGAGCCGGTGGTTCCGGCCACCAGCAGGTGCGGCATCTTCGCGAGATCGCGGCACTGCGTATCACCCTCGGTGTCCTTGCCGAGGGCGAGGTTGAGCAGCGACTTCGAGCGCTGGAAGCGATCGTGCGCGATGATCTCCTTCAAGTACACGGTCTCTCGCGTCTCGTTCGGAAGCTCGATACCCACCACGCCCTTGCCGGGAATGGGGGCGATGATACGGACGCTCTTGGCTTCCATCGACATCGCGATGTCATCAGTGAGGCTCGCGATCTTCGAAACCTTCACGCCGGGGGCCGGCTGATACTCGTAGGTCGTCACGACGGGCCCGGGCCGAATCGCGGTGACTCGACCATCCACCCCGTAGGTGCGGAGCTTCTCCTCGAGCCGGGTGGCACGAGCCTTTAGAGACGCTTCATCGATGCTCACGGGAGGCGCTGCGTTGTAGTCGAGCAACTTCACGGGCGGGAGAACGTACTCGCGAGGAGCCTCGGGTTCCTCTTGCTCCGGCTCCGCCTCCCCATTGAGGATGTCTTCGGGCGCACCTTCGGGTCGTTCGTCGAAGATCTGTGGGCCGAGAAAGGAGTCCGGGTCGGCGACGCCGCTGGCCGCGCGACGACTAAATGCGCGAGCGAGGGGGCTCGAAGCATCCTCGTCCTCCTCACCGTCTTCGGCCTCCGTGTCCTCTTCTTCTTCTTCCTCGTCGTCTTCTTCCGCGTCGTCTTCGTCTTCGTATTCCTCGTCGCTCTCTTCGAGTGCTTCTTCCTCGTCCTCCTCGTCCTCCTCCGCTTCTTCTTCGTCTTCGACTTCGTCCTGCGGACGGGCCGGTGAGTGGGCGATGACCACTTCGGGTTCGCCAGCCTCCCAGGGCGCCGAGACATTCGCGTCGACATCGGCGCCGGCTTCCGCGCCGACTTCCTTCTGCTCGTCGACCTTCGTTTCGGCCTCGAGCTTGGCCTTCTCCGCCAGCTCGCGCTCGAGCGTTTCCTTGGCTTCGCGCTCCGCGACCTTCTTGAGCACCCGTTCTTCCGCCGAGGCCTTGGCCTTCATGATGGCGAGGCGCTTCTTCTCTTCGAGCTTGTCCTTCAGCGCTTGCTCTTTCTCGGCGATGCGCTTTGCTTTCTCGAGTCGCTTCTCGTCCTCTTCGGCGAGGCGAGTCTCTTCGTGTTCGAGTCCCGCCTTCTTGGCTTCATGATGAATCAGGATGCGGCCCACCGTGCTCACGAGGAGCCACTTGCCGAAGCGTCCCGTGTCGCGCAGGACGGCGCCGAGTGAGACCGAACCGAGGCCGATGAGCCCGAGCAGCACGACGGAGAACGAGAGGAGTCCGGTACCGACCGTACCGAGCACCCCTGCGAGCAGGCCGGCGATCGCGGCGCCTACGACGCCGCCGGCGGGATGACCAAGGACGAAGTCTTCGCCGAAGGTGAGGTGGGCGAGAACGGTGGCCGCCACGCAGATCGCGAGCGCCGAGCCGACGGCGAGTCCACTCGGCCAACGCGCCCGACCGAGGAGCACGGCTCCGCCCCCCAGCACGGCCCCGACCGCGACCGCGTAGCCCAGCGCGCCGATGCCGCCCAAGATGAGCTCAGCGACCAGTGTTCCGGCGGGGCCGATCAGGCGCCGACCCGAACTCGGATCCGAAGGGTCGAAGACGAGCAGCGCGAAGCTCAGGAGCCCAGCGAAGAGCAGAAACACGACCCCCAGCGCCTCCATGCGGAGATTGGAAGGGAAGACCGAGACCTCCGAGTCGCCCACGTAGCTGTCGTTCTTTGGGGTGCGTTTCTTTCGAGCCATGGTGTCTTACATGTAGGAGACTGGCCGACCCTGTCGGGTCCGTCAAAAAAGGCGGCGGGATGCGCGGTGCGGACCCTGAATCAGCAGTTTCGTCGGGTGAAACCCGGAGAAGCCTCTAGCCCGGGTCCGCTCCACGTGTTTTTCGTGCGTGCTCGGGGACGCAGGGGCGTCAGACTCCCGGGCTCCAACCCTATGGTCATCGAGATCCTCACCGCCCTCACCTTCTGCAGCGCCTCCATCGCGTTGCTGCCGAGCGGCAGCAATGGTGACCCGTCCAAGAACAAATCGGCGGGGGCGCAAGCGGCCAAGGCGAAGTCCACGAGCGACAAGTCGGAGCTCGACGCGCTCGTCGGGCGCGTTCAGAAGTTCTACGAGGACACGAAGGACTTCGAGGCGGAGTTCATCCAGACCTATACCCGCACCGCGCTCTCGAGGACCTCGGAGTCTAGAGGCACGGTCAAGATCAAGAAGCCGGGCATGATGCGCTGGGACTACTCGACACCCGTGGCCAAGCACTTCATCGCTGACGGGAAGCAGCTCGTCGTCTACGAACCCGAGGACGAGGTCGTGACCATCCAGAAGAGCTTCAAGAGCTCCGACCTGAGTTCATCCCTCTCGTTCCTGCTCGGGGAGGGCAAGCTGATGGACAGCTTCGTGCCACGCCTGCTCGAAGAGAAGTCCCCCGAACACCGCCGGATCGAGCTCACGCCAAAGAAGGACGCCACCTATCTTCGGCTGGTGCTGCTGGTGGAGCGCGACAGCGGTCGGGTCTTGGAGTCCACGCTCTTCGAGACCGCTGGCAACACGAATCACTTCAAGTTCAAGAACACGAAGACCAACGTAGGGCTCGACAGCAAGCAGTTCACGTTCACGCCGCCCGCCGGGGCGGAGGTGAACGTCGTCCCCTGATCGATCGGGTTGACTCGAAGGCCCGCGGGGCGTTCGATCGCGCCCATGTCTGCCATCCAGGACCAAACCCAGTTCGAGGTCCGGAACCCGGCCAACGGGGAGCTGATCGAGGTGCTTCCC
The DNA here is from genome assembly GCA_011526105.1 of Deltaproteobacteria bacterium. Taxonomy (GTDB): domain Bacteria; phylum Myxococcota; class Kuafuiibacteriia; order Kuafuiibacteriales; family Kuafuiibacteriaceae; genus WYAZ01. The sequence goes on from WYAZ01000141.1 coordinate 13,360, forward strand.
GTTCACTCCCGCGAGGAAGTGCACGCAGTCATGCAGCGCGTACGAGCCGCGCAGAAGCGCTGGGCTCGACTCGCCATCGAGGATCGCGCCGCCGCGGTGGGCCGGCTGCGAGAGGTGTTGGTGCGAAGGGCCCCGGAGCTCGCTGAGACGGTCTCACGTGAGAACGGCAAACCTCGTCAAGAGGCCTTGCTCCACGACGTGGGGCCCTCTCTCGCCGTCCTCGAGTACTTTGTCCACGAGGCGTCGCGGATCCTGGCGCCCGAGCGCATCCACCTCGCCTTGCTCAAACACCGAAAGAGTTACCTCGTCTACCAGCCCAAGGGGGTGGTCGCGGTCATCAGTCCGTGGAACTTCCCGTTCTTCCTTCCCGCCTCGGACACCATCTTGGCGCTGCTCGCCGGAAACGGCGTCATCATCAAACCCTCCGAGGTCTGTCCGCGCTCGGCGCTCGCAGTTAAGTCCTGCCTCGACGAGGCCGAAATCGATCCCGAGCTCGTACAGGTCGTCACGGGCCTCGGTGAGACCGGAGCCGCGCTGATCGAGGCCGCCCCCGACCACCTCGTGTTCACGGGCTCGGTGGCGACCGGACGACGCATCGGGGTGGCGTGTGCGGAGCGTTTTATCCCCTGTACGCTCGAGCTCGGTGGCAAGGCGCCCGCGGTGGTCCTCGACGACGCGGATCTCGAACGAACGGCGCACGCGCTGGTCTGGGGGGGCTTTGCCAACGCGGGTCAGATCTGCGCCTCGGTCGAGCGGGTCTATTGCACCCCCGGCATCTACGAACCCCTCCTCAGTCGTGTCGCAGAGCTCACTCGGGCGCTCAAGATCGGCTCCGCGTCGGGAGCTGGATCGGCCGACATCGGCGCCATCACTTTTCCTCGGCAGGTCGAGATCACTACGAGCTTGGTCGAGGATGCGCGGCAGAAGGGCGCTCGAGTCCTCGCCGGGGGAACCGGCCCCGAAGGACGCGGACGATTCCTCGCGCCCACCGTGCTCGGCGACTGTCATCACGAGATGCGTGTGATGAAGGAGGAGGCCTTTGGGCCCGTCGTGCCGTTCATGAAGGTGGCCGACGCGGATGAGGCGGTCTCGCGCGCGAACGAGTCACACCTCGGCCTCGGCGCCTACGTCTTCGCGAGTGATCTCGAAGCCGCGCGGCGAATCGCGGAACGAATCGAGGTGGGCTCGGTCATGATCAACGACGTCATCCTGCACGGCGGTCTGCCCGAAATGCCATGGGGCGGAATCAAGCAGTCGGGTCATGGCGTGGCCCGAAGCGACCGAGCCCTCAAAGAGCTCTGTCACGCGCGTCACATCAACGAGCCGCGCCTACCAGGCCCGCTTCCGAAGCGAGAGCCACACTGGTTCCCATACACGGAGAAGAGCGAACGGCGGATCCTGAAGTTCCTGAAGACGTTCTTTGGAGGCTCCGCTCCCGCTCGCCTGGCTCGCTGGCTACTGTCCTGAGCTCTTCCGAACACCAAAACGTTCACCCGCCAGGACAAACTCGACGCTCGTATCACCTTCGGGATCGAAGAGTGCGTCCTGCGTCTTGTCACCCACTCTGACCTTCGGACGTCGTGCCAGCGAAACCACGCTCGCCGGAAGCGCGGAGACGAGGCGCAGGCCCACCCCGTCGAACATGAGGACACGCCCTTCTGCCTTTTTCGGACGGTTCTCCACCACCTCACCATGTTCAATCCCGAGAAAAGCGACGTCGAGGAAGCCGTTGCCGTCAAAGTCACCGAACACGCAGGCCGTGCCCGAGGTGAGGTGAGCGGCGGTGATGCCGATCTGCTCGAGCGCAGTGTCGCCAAACTCGAGCACCCCCACGCAGCTACAGGGCTTGCTGCTGTCGCAAGGGGTCTTGCTTCGTATGCCGGTGGTGTCCGTGGGGTCCTCGAAGTTGGGCTCGGCGCGGGCTTTTGGCTGGGAACCGGGCTGCGAGGCCGGGGCCGAAGCCGCCGGGGCGCTCGACTTCGCGGCCGAAGAAGTGCTCGCCACGCCCGAAGCCTCCTTCGCGGCCTCGCGCTTTGTACAACCTAGGAGGAGCCCAAAGAGGGCGATGGAGCAAAGGACGGAGCGGAGTTGGCGCATCGGACGGGAAGCATAGCAGACGATACAGGCCGCGAGGCAAGCCTCGGGACACCGCCCGCGGTCATGTATCGTCGCGAGGTGGCTGAAGGCCGCGCTTTCGAATCAGGCGATTGAGATAGGAACGGTTCATCTTGGCCACTCGCGCCGACTTGGCCACGTTGCCTTGTGTGCGTCGCAAGAGGTCTTCGATATAGGCCCCCTCGAATTGATCGAGCAGCGCACCTCGAGCTTCGTTGTACGGCAAGCCGAGCAGGTCTTCGATCGCGACCAAGGACGGTCCACCCACTCGGGACACTTCGCGTTTGGGGCGCGCGCCCTCGGCCTCGGTGAGCTCGGGCGCCTCACCCATGACCCACGCGGCCTCGACGACGTTGCGAAGCTCGCGGACGTTTCCGGGCCAGCGGTGCGCCCGCATCGACTCCATGGCCTCATCCGGAAGGATGTCCGATACCGGGCCGGAGTAGCCCGCTTGGCGGAGGAAGTGCTCCGCGAGGAGTGGCAGGTCTTCCACTCGCTCTCGCAGTGCGGGCACCGCGAGCTGCACCACCGCGAGGCGATAATAGAGATCGGCCCGAAAGCTGCCACCGTTCACTTCGGCCCGCAGGTCGCGATTGGTCGCGCTCACCACGCGGACATCGACGTTGACTCGGTCCTTGCCGCCGAGTCGCCTAAACGACCGACGCTCGAGAGCGCCGAGCAAGTTGGCCTGCAAGCTGGCGGGGAGCTCCCCGATCTCATCGAGAAAAAGCGTGCCGCCATCGGCCCTCTCGAACGCGCCGATGTGTTGCTTGTCTGCGCCCGTGAACGACCCCTTCTCGTGACCGAAGAGCTCACTCGCGAGCAGCGTGGGGACCATGGCTCCGCAGTCGATGGTCTCAAAGGGCTGGTCGGAGCGCGGGCTCAGCTCATGCAGCGCACGCGCGACGATCTCTTTTCCGGCGCCGGTCTCGCCAATGATGAGCACCGAGGCCTCGGACTCCGCGACCCGTCGGACGCGGGCCATGAGCTTCCGCATCACCGGCGAGCGCCCGAGCATGGGCCCGAGGACCTCACCCGCGAAGACCTCGACGCTGACCGTCTCCCCGTCCGAGACGCGGAGGTTGCTGCGTCCGAGCTTGAGTGTGACCCCTGGACTCACGAACGCGGTCTCGATCCAGGCGGGGCCGATCTGCGTCCCGTTGGTGGACCCGCAGTCTCGGACGAAGATGCGATCTCCGTTTCGACTCAGCTCGACGTGAAACCTCGAGACCGTCTCATCGTGGAGGACGAGATCGTTGCCCTCCTCCGAGCCAATGGAGAGCCGGTCCGCGGCCTCCGCGGTCGCGCCTTTGTCGGCGCCCTCGAGCACCTCGACGCGCAGCCTTCGGATGGGGACGCCCGCGCTGCTTTGAGGTAGGGTTCGATCGCTGGTCACCCCCCCTCGATAGCAGGGATTTCAGGCGGTATTCAACCTCCAGCCCGCCTTCTTGATCTCGCCGCCCCGGGGTGCTTCAGTGGGGAAATGCTCGTCCTGCTGACCCTCGCCTTCGCGGCCCTACCGGTCCAGATCGAGGAGATCAGCGACGTCGAGCCAGCGGTGGAGGCGGTCCTCTTCGACGATTTGGCCCGCGCACTCACCCACCGGACTGGCGAGGCCGTCCAGATCCTGGACTGCCGGTCGAAGGAATGCGCCCAGAAGGACGCGGCCGGGGACACCGAGCGACTCCACGTGCTCATCTTCGGTGGGCCGACCCGGATCTCGGTCAGCGGCGAGCGAGTGGGCCGAGGGCGGGCGCTCCGTGCTTCCTCGTTCATCCCCAACGACAGCCCCGACCGTCGGCAGCTGCTCGAACGCTGGGCCGCCGAGTTGTACCCTGACCTGAGCGCCACGGCCCGAGGTGCCGCTCCAGAGGTCATCGCGGTGGCGCAGAGCAATGATGATGGCGGCCGCAGCGGGCCTCGCGCGCTCACGGTGGGCAGTCTCATCGTTTCTGGCCTCGCACTCGCGGGCGCGGTCACCTTCGGGATCATGGCCCGATCCGCCCAGAGCGACCTCGCGGACAAGCCGGTCTACGACGACGAGGTGCGCGGGCTCGAGTCGGACATCGGACGAAACACCGGAATCGCTCTCGGCCTCCTCGGTGGGGGGGTGGCTGCAGGCATCGTGGCCATCGTGGCCGAAGCGATCGACTGACCCTCGAACCCGACGATGACTGCACCCAGGGCGCGCCGATGACGGACCGAGGAGATACACCCGGCGGCCACAAGCGGCCGCGAGTCTCCGCGCTCGACCCTTCGGCCCTTCTCGAGGACTCCGAGCGCCCGGTGCTGAATGCCCCGCGCCCCAAAACGCACGTCATCGGCTTCGAGGAGAACTCGGCCGCCGAACGCTCCGACGCAACTCAGCTTGTCATCGAGGAGTCGTTCTCCAGCTTCAGCACCGACGGAGGTACGGACGAGAGCACCGCCGGCACGACGGAGAATCGTGAACTCGACGAGGGCACCGGTACGGGACGAACGCACCTCGTCGCCGGCACCTTTGTGAGCGGCTACATCCTCCAGGACCTGCTCGGGACCGGCACCTATGCCGAGGTCTTCCGAGCCCGGCACGCAGGGAGCGGGCGCGAGGTCGCCCTCAAGGTGCTGCGCCAGGCGCTCGCCTTCGATGAGAGCATTCGGCGGCGCGTGCTTCGAGAGGGAGAGATTCTGCGGCAGCTCCGGCATCCAAACCTGGTTGAGGTCTATGACCTCGGCGTCCTCGAGGACGGTCGTGCATTTGTCGCCATGGAGCTGCTCTCCGGCCGCACGCTGAAGGAGCTTCTCATCGCGGAGGCTCCCCTTTCACCCGAGCGCGCCTTTCGATTGACAGAGGAGGTCGCGAAGGGGCTCGAGGCGGTGCACGCCGCCGGGATCGTGCATCGCGATCTGAAGCCGGCCAACATCTTCGTCGGCGGGGCTCCACCCAACGAGCAGGTCAAGCTGCTCGACTTCGGTCTGGCTCGCTTCGTCGATCGAGGGGAGTTCACACAGCTCACGCGGGCCGGCGACCTCATCGGGAGCCCAGGCTTCATGGCGCCCGAGCAGATCCAAAACGCAGGCACAGCCGATGCACGCGCGGACCTGTATGCCCTCGGGGTCACGGCCTACGCCATGGTCATGGGTCGATTGCCATTCGTGGGGCGAACACACGACGTTCTCAGAGCGCAGGCCCACGCAACGGCGGATCCTTTGCCCCACCTGGGTGGGTTCGAGGCCGTCGTCGCAGCCCTCATGAGCAAGGAGCCGGAAGACCGGCCGGCCTCAGCCTCCGGGCTGCTCGCTCGACTGCGAGAGGTGGACGAGACCACCCTCTCCTCCTCGGGCACCTGGCTGCGGATCCCGAGCAGCACTCAGGATCCAGCGCTCGTTCAGGGGGTGGTGGAGCGGCCTCGGGACCGCCTGCTGCTCGTGGCTTCTGCGCTCCTTGCACTCAGCCTCGTCGCCATGGGCGGCGTGATCTACTTGAAGCTCACTGATCGCGAAGACGCGCCCGTAGAACCGGCGCCGCCCACTCCGGCGCTGGTCGCGATCGCACCCCACCCCCCCCCACCGACCCCGGCTTCGCCGGCAGGGGCAGAGGCGGAGGTCGAACCCGAACCCGAGCTTGGAACGACCGAGGCGCCGGGTGCCAAGGCGCTCCGGCCTCGAACCGGACGGGGTTCGCGCGGTTCCGAGCCCGCCTCCACCAAACCTCAGCCCATTCGACCGCGAGCCGAACTCACGCGAGCGTTGAGAGCACGGTCGCTCCGGTTCGAAGACGCGGGCGCGCTGCTTCCGGACGAGCCAACGCTCAGGGACTCGAGCCCTGCCCGCGAAGAACTGGATGCGCTGCTCGGCGCCGTGGCCCGAGCCCCGCTCTCCGGAGCGCTCTTGCGGACGCGCCTCACACGACTTCTCGGAAAACTCGGTGCCCTCTCCGAGTCGAACCCTCCGCCGGAGCAGCTCCCCGACCTCGAGGCGCGATACTTCCGGGCGAGAGAGACGTTGGCCAGAGCACGCGAGGAACGCTCGAAACTCGAGGCGCTCAACCTGCAGATCGACGCGCTCGAGTCTGCGCTCGAGGCGGCAAAGAAGTAGGCGCTCGGCCACGAGGCCTGGGCGAGGCGGCCGAGCACCGTCGGCCTGGATCGCGACCGAAGGAGTCTCGAGATGAGTTCTAGTCAGTCGCGGGTGGTGAATTCGATCTGTCGCGCCTGCAGCCGACTGAGCAGCGCATCACCCATCGCGACCGCAGGCGTCAGCACGCCGAATCGAGATGGGCGCGCTGAGTCGAAGGCGAGACAAAGCGCCGACTCGGAGAGCATCTTTGCGGTTTCGGTGTAGCCGGGATCGCCTCCCTTGACCTCGGTCACGACCGTGCGCTCCCCACCCTCGCCGACGAAGATGATGGAAAAGTAGCCGTCGGCCCGCGCATCTTCGCTCGGCCCTTCTCCGGGATCCTTCACGCGCAGGAGCAGAGCACGTGCGGGTGGAAGCTTCGCGAGCAAGCCGAGCGATGCCGCACCAGTGGTCAGCATCATCGCCTTCGGAAGCGAGCGAGTTCGGAAGTAGTGACCGTAGCGGAAGTCGGGCCCGTAGCGATCGAGCGCGCGGGCGGAGCGCCGAATGATCCACGGGTCGATCGTGGGTAGGGGCAGGCCGAAGAAGCCGAGCTTCGACTCGCGATGGAAACCCAGTTCGAGCGCGCGGACCTTCCGCGCATCCCCGTCCACGGAGCGCCGGCTTCTCTTTCGAAATAGGGGTTGGTCTTTCAGGATGCCGATCGCGGAGTGCCACGTGCCTCCCGAGAACCCACCTTTGACTGCCAGATAGCCCCGGATGCTCATGGGCGCGTCGGAAGGCAGAAGGCCCGCGGTGTAATACACCCCCAGGTCGGGCGGGATGCTGTCGAAGCCGCAGCATGGCACAACCGCGACCTCGGCCGCCTTCGCCGCCTGGTGGAAGCGTTCGACCGCCCTCGACACGAAGTGAGGCTCGCCCGTGATGTCGACGTAGTGCGTCCGCGCATCCACGCATGCTTCGACGACGGGGAGTCCGTGACGCTCGTAGGGTCCCACGGTGGTGATCAAGACCCGCGCACTCTGAGCCAGAGCTGCAAGCGAAGCTCGATCGGAGACATCCGCGAGCACCAGACCCGCAGGCGGACAAGACGTGCCCGCCAGCGAGGCCGTGACCGACTCGAGCTTGGCGATGCTGCGACCGGCGATGGCCCAACGAGTCTCCGCGGCGGCGTGTCCGGAGAGATACTGCGCGACCAGGCCGCCGGTGAATCCCGTCGCGCCGAAGAGGACCAAATCGTAGCTTCGTGCTTCCATCACTCGCTTCTTCGCTCGATGGGGCGCGGATGTCGAACCCTCGGCTGGCCAATCCCCTGGTCCCGGGCTAAAGGGAGGACGTGGTCGGTGAGGCTGCACCGTCCGACGAGGACCTGATGGTCCGCTATGTCGCGGGCGATCAGTCGGCCTTTCGCCTGCTCTTCGACCGCTACTCGAACCGCCTGCTGCGACTTGGCCTTCGTAATGGGCTTGATCCCAACACTGCGGCCGACCTCGTGCAGCAGACCTTCCTCCAGCTCCATCGAGCTCGGCTCGACTTCGATCGCGAGCGCCGCTTCTCTCCCTATCTCTTCGCGATCACCCTAAACCTGATCCGATCTACCTATCGCACCCGGGGTCGAAGGCCCGAGCTCCTCCTGCCCACCGGCGAACTACCCGAGCCTGGGCTCCCCTCCGAGGGCAGTGGTCCGGACCGCATCGAACGAGCCCAGACCGCCGCCCTCGTCCGAGACGCCCTCGCCCTGCTTCCCGATAACCAACGTGAGGTCATCGAGCTGCACTGGTTCCAAGAACTGCCCTTCGAGGCCGTAGCTCAGACCGTGGGTGCTTCACTTTCGGCGGTGAAGGTGCGCGCCCATCGCGGCTACAAGTCGCTGAAAACGCTGCTCGAGCGGGGGCCGGCGAGGGAATGAAACCAATGCGCGGCAGAGACGTACCAGAGGGTTGGATGGAACGTTGCGACGAGGTTCGAGCCGCGATCGCGGACGGGACCTTACATGTGCACACCGAACTGGACGCGCACATCCAGAGCTGCACGCTCTGCCAAGAGCTCACGAGCGCCCACCAAGCTCTGGGGCCGAGCGTCGGCGACGAAGAGGCGGGCGACCACCTCGATCCGGATCGCGCTTTCGCCGCGCTGAGCAGCGCCCTCGAGAAAGAACGCGGGCTCGGCGCATGGCTGAGGCACCAACGAACGAGCACTCGCCGGAGTGTACTCGGAGGTCTGTTGGTGTTGATCTTTGTGGCGTTCTCTTTGGCCAAGACCAAGCGTGCGCTCGAGCCCTTCGAGTTCGTCCACCGCCACGTGGGCTTCGTTGTCTTGCTGTCGCTGATCCTCGGGGCGATGTGGCTCACCCTCAGTCCTGCGCACAGGCCGTGGGCGTCCACGCGCCTCCGGCGTGGGCTCATCCTCGCATCCGGCGTCGTGGCCCTCGCGGTTGGGCTCATGCCGACGAGCGGATGGTGGACGGACGCAAGCAGCACGTGGGTCGCGAGTGTCGGCCTGCCCTGCCTGGCGTTTGGGCTCGTGGTCGCGGTGCCTGTGTACCTCTTGGTTCGCCTCTTCGATCGAAACCCCGCGGGTCCCTCGATGATCACCGCCGCACTCGTCGCGGGTTTGGCGGGTGATCTCGCGCTGCATCTACGCTGCCTTCATCGAGAGTCACAGCACTTTCTGCTCGGGCACTTCGCGGTGATTCTGATCGCTCTCATGGCGGCAGCGCTGTGGTCCGGGATGCGACCCTCGACTTCGACGCATGACTCGAGCTCATCTCAAAACCCCTGACCGAGCGAGACGGCCGAGGCGCGAGGTGCGTGCCCACGTTCACGCGACCGAACGAGAACGAGAAGATGCTTCGATAGTTGTGGAAGTGAGTTTGAGTGCTTGTTGTATCGATTTACTTGGAGTACTGGGGTGTGTAGGGGGGAACATTGCTGGAAGCGCCGATTCCTGAGGACGAGGTCGCCCGGTTGGCGGCGCTCCGCCGACTAAGCATCCTCGATACCCCGCCCGAGCCTGATCTGGATGGGATCACGGAGACGATGGCGCGGGTCATGGACGTCCCGATCGCTCTCATCACGCTCGTGGACGGCGAGCGGCAGTGGTTCAAGTCGCGTTATGGGCTCGAACCGCAGGAGACGCCGCGAAGCATCTCGTTTTGCGGTCACGCTACGACCTCCGGGGAGCCGCTCGTCGTGGCGGACGCCTCCAAGGATCCGCGTTTTCTGGACAACCCGCTCGTCGTAGGGGAACCAAACATTCGCTTCTACGCTGGGGTTCCGCTGCGCAGCCCGGATGGCTACGCGATCGGTACGCTGTGCATCATCGATCGTGAGCCGCGCATCCTGCGAGCCCATGAGCTGGCCGTCCTGGAGATGCTCGCGGAGTGTCTCGAGGGCCATCTTCAGATCCGGGCGCGCATGATCACGGTCGAGCACCGTGCCGATTCGGTGCAGCGCTCGTTTGCGATGGCCATCCACGACCTCAAGACGCCCCTCACCGGCGTCCTCGCGGGGGGGCAGCTCTTGCGCTCCGAACACCACGACGACCAGCTGGTTGAAGACATCGTGGAGGCGGGTCGGCAAATGCACGTCATCATCCTCGACATCCTCGACGTCCTGGTCCTCCCGACCGGATACCAGCCGATTCGCTCGAAGGTCTCGCCGCGCGACGTCGTCGAGGCCGCGGTGCGCGCTACTCGCCGCGCGGCGGAGGGCTCCGGTCGAAAGGTGACACAGCAAGTCGACGATGGCCTTCCCCTACTGCAGGCGGACCGTGAGGCGCTCGTTCGCATGCTCGTGAACCTGATCAGCAATGGGATCAAGTTCGCTCCGCGGACTACGACCGTGCGCGTTCGAGCAACGATGACGGACCAGGACATCCTCTTCTCCGTCGAGGACGACGGGCCCGGCGTTCCGATGGTTCATCGAGACAAGGTCTTCCAGCCGTTCTTTCGCGGGACGGGGAACTCGCGGGCGGGCCACGGGCTGGGCCTCGCCTCCTGCGCCCACGCCGCCCGGGCCCACGGTGGTTCGGTCTCGGTCGGAGACGCGCCCGGCGGCGGAGCTCGTTTCGTAGCCCGGATCCCGCTCCAGGCCGACTGAGCCGCGGACCTCCGGGGTGCCACCTCTCGGTGGAAAAGCCCCGCTCAGGAGCTGCGGAGGCATCACCTCCGATGGTGTTGTGCAGCGGTATCAGACCGAGCTTCCCAAGATCGTGTCGACGCGCGGATCAGCACGAAAACGCTCCATCTCGTCGCCAGAGGAGGTCGACCCCATGGCGGTCCGCCTTTGGTCCTTTGTAGGACCATCAGACAGCGGTAGGCTGCGCGCCGATGAATCGTTGGGTCGACCAAGTCGGAACATGGATCGGCCTCGACCCATTCACGGTCACTAAGCTCTTCCTCTCTCTCTTCCTGCTTCTGGCGGTCTTCGTCGCCAAGACCAGCGTGCTCAGGCTCATTCGGCGTCGAATCCAGGACGCCGACCGCCTCTATCGCATCCGCCGAACGGTCAACTACACCGCCGGCGTCATCGCGCTGCTCGCGCTTGGTCGAATCTGGTTTCACGGGCTTCACGACATCGGCGTCCTGCTCGGCCTGGCCGCCGCAGGCCTGGCGATCGCACTCAAGGAGCCTCTGCTGAACCTGGTGGGCTGGGTCTACATCCTGACCCGGCGCCCTTTCGTTGTGGGTGATCGCATCGAGTCCAACGGCGTCATGGGTGATGTCATCGACATCCGCCTCTTCCAAGTCTATCTGCTCGAGTGTGGACGGTGGGTGGAGGCCGACCAGTTTACCGGGCGCATCGCGCTGCTCCCCAATGGCTCCGTGTTCCAGCACACGCTGATCAACTACACACATGGCTTCGAACCGATCTGGGACGAGCTCGCGGTCGTGCTGAGCTTCGAGAGCGACTGGCGCAGGGCCAAGCGGCTCCTCGAAGGCATCAACACCGAGCTAACGAGCTCGTATGGACAGGAAGCCGAGCAGCAACTCCGAGACACCGCGGGCGAACACTTCATTCAATACGGAGCGCTCAACCCCGCAGTCTACACCTCGGTCAAAGAGAACGGCGTATGCCTGACTCTTCGCTACCTGGTGCCTCCGCGCGAACGGCGGGGCATGAACGAGAAGCTCTGGGAGGCGATCCTCGATGCGTTCGAGAAGGAGCCAAACATCCAGTTCGCGTACCCCACCACGCGGTTCATGGAGCACCCGCTCGAGGCGAAGGCCGCGCTTCGGCGCGGCGGCCGGCTGGACGCTTTGACGGAGCCCTGAGGCGAAAAGCACATATGCGTGGGCACAACGGGCACCCTGACGCCGGCGCAGAGATCGGACCCCGGTTCTTTCCATCTTCGATCCGAGCTACAAGCCACCCGTGTCCACGAGCCAAATCTCCGAAGTCGTCGTCCACGCCCGAGGCGCATGGATCACCCGAAAGTTCACGGGCCCTGCCGATGGTGGCGCGAATCTAGATCTACGGATCAACGGGATCACACCGCTCGCAGAGCCCGGAAGTGTGCGCGCCGCAGTGAGGGGCGGGCGCCGAGTGGTCTCCGTACACAGCAGCCTCGAGATCCAGCCCGAGAACACCCCGCTCGGCCCCACCGTCGAGCGGCTGCTCGAGCTCGAGAACCAGCACATGCGCCTCGACGCAGAGCGCTCGCTCCTCGAAGACACGATCGAGCGTCTCTCGAACACGCGAGTCGACCCCGGGAATCTGGTGCGATCCCGAGAGGAGCGCGCGACCGATCGCTTCGGGACCGCCCTAAAGATCTCGGAGATGCTTCGCGAAGTGAGCCAGGCTTCGGCCGAACGACTGTCCGAGCTCCTGCTCCGCATCGATGAGCTCGAGCAGGAGATCGAGAAGCGGCGACTCGAGGACGCGCAGACGAGCGACCAGGCTCGAATGGGGCTGGGTCACCCAAAACGCAGCATCAGCATCCACCTGGCCGGTGAAGGCCCGGTGGAAGATCTCACCGTGAGCTACGTGGTGCGCGCCGCGCGCTGGTGGCCGATGTACACCCTCGCCATCACGAACGGCGGCAAGGAGGCCGAGCTCGGCTTCGAATCACTCGTGGCCCAGCGAACGGGTGAAGACTGGGCCGGCGTCGCGCTCGGGCTCTCCACTTCTGATCTCCTTCGGGACGCGCAGCTTCCCGAGCTTCGGTCCTTGCGCATAGGCAAAGCACAGCCCGTCGCGCGCTCGGGCTTCCGCGAACCACCGGCAGGGCTGGACATGCTCTTTGGCCCCTACGATCGGGTGTTTGGCGGCATGCCGGAGGCTCCGGAGTTCGCTGGCGTGATGTCGGAAGACGAAGGCTCGGGCATCTATCCAGAGGAGCTCGCGCTGGAAGCGTCCGCAGAGTACCTCGATGAAATGCCTCCAGCCCCGCCCATGGCGCCGATGGCGAAGTCGGTGTCCAGGGGCGCGCCGCAGCGTTCGAAGAAGATGAAGGAGGAGGCACCTGCGGTCGTCATGGCGTCCGCGCCGAGCGCCGCGAGCTTCGACCACGCCGAGTTCGACAGGCTCCTCACCCCCAAAGGGGTCGCGCCATCACGAGCCATGCGGAGCGGCTTCTTCGGCAACAGCGGCGGAGGAGGGGCGCCGCCCGAACCCGAAGCCGAACCCATACCGGCCGGGCCCGAGCTCTCGGGCGCGTGGCTCGACTTTGACGGTCTGAGACTCGCCCCCGCCTCCGATTTCGCGCTTCGCGGCCGACTTCATCCCTCAGCCCAAGGCCCCGAGGCCCGTTCGAGATCCATGGCAGAGAGCAAGATCGAAGGCCTCGCCCCGCGAGACATGTTGTGTGACCCCCTCTGGGAGCGCGGCAGCTTCGATCATCGCTACGACGGTGAGGGCCGAGTCGACGTCCCCTCGGACGGGCTGTCACATCGCCTTCGCATGTCGGCGAAGGGCGCGTCGCCGCGCTTCTCGTATCGCGTCGTTCCGAAGGAAGCCCCCGAGGTCTATCGCACGGTCGAGCTCGACAACCCCTTTGACGCACCCCTGCTCGGCGGTCCGGTCGAGGTCTATCTCGATGGGACGCTCCTGCTCGTGGCCCCGCTTCGCGCCACGGATCGCGGGGGCAAGTTCCGTGTGGGTCTCGGCATCGAAGAACGCATTCGGGTGGCGCGAAACGTCACCGTGCAGGAAGACACCGCGGGCCTACTTCGTGGTTCGACCGCGGTGGAGCACCGAGTGAAGGTGGAGCTTCGTTCTGCGCTTGGCTTTGGCGTGGACGTGGAGCTGCTCGAACGCACCCCAGTGACCGATGAATCGGATCTCGAGGTCGCGATGCTCCCGAGTGAAACCAAGGCCGAGCGGTATACACAAGCCGACCAGGACGCGCCGATTCGCGGCGGCTGGCGCTGGCTGCTGCACGTCGACCCCGGTGAGGCCCGCACCTTGAACTGGGGCTACAAGCTCGTGTTCCCGTCAAAGCAGGAGATCGTGGGAGGAAACCGCCGTGACTGACACCACCAAGACTCTGGAGAGCCGCGCGACCAAGGTCACGTTCTTCGAAGACCGCGCCGAGGTGCTGAGAACCTCGACTCTCCGCGCAGAGCCGGGGCTCTGCCGCGTGCGCGTCGACGGGATCTCGGCCGCGGTGGACGACTCGAGCCTGGTCATCCGCGCTTCGGCCAACGCGCGGGTCCTCCAGAGCAACGTGGTGCGCCGAGTGCGAGAGGCGCCCACCGCGAGCGAGGCCGAGCTTCAAGCCATGGAGAAGGACGCAAAACGCGCGAGCGAGCGTCACCACCGGGCGATGCAGAGGCTGGCCATCGAGGCCTCCGAGCATCAGCGCCTGCGGAAGCTGCTCGAGCGCTGGACCATCGCGATCGCCCGCGTACCCAGGGGCCCGGCGGAGAACCTGAGCGACTGGCGAAGCTCGCGCTCGAGCGTCGAGGAACAACTTCGGCTGACCCTGGACCGGGAGTCCGAGGCTCGGCTGGAGTGTGAACAGTCGAGCCGCGACGTGGACCGCGCACAGGCGAGACTCGATCTCGCGCGGCGAGCTCGTCCGGTGTTCGAGACCCACGTGGAGGCGCAGGTCGAAGTCGAGAAGGCCGAGACGATTACGGTGGACCTCGTGTATCGAGTGCCGTGCGCACTCTGGCGCCCCGAGCACTTGGTGCGTCTCGTGACCCGCGAGGCGGGGATCTCGGAGCTCGAGATCGTGACCCACGCAACGGTGTGGCAGGCGACCGGCGAGGATTGGAAGGACATCGCCTGTCACTTCTCGACGGCACGGCCGGCGCAGATCGCCTCGCCGCCTCTGCTCTCGGAAGAGGCGCTCAGGCTCCGCAAGAAGACCGAGGAGGAGAAGCGCACCGTCGTGGTGGAGGCTCGCGAGCAGGTGGTGAGTTCGGTCGGAGGCGAGCGGGGCCCGGGCGCATCCGACGAAATGCCCGGGGTCGATGACGGCGGAGAGCCGCTGACCTTCGAAGGCGGCACGACCACCGTGCCCAGCGATGGTCATCCTCTCCGCATCGAGATCGGACGGCGGCTGGTTCCGTGCAAGACAGATTGCGTCGCCATGCCGGAGCTCTCCGAGAGCGCCTTTGTCCGCGCCCGCGGTACGCTCACCGGGAAGACACCGCTCCTCGCGGGGCCGATGAACCTAGCGCGAGGCAGCGAGATCGTCGGTCGGGCGCGCGCGCCCTTCGTGGCCGCTGGCGACACCTTCGAGATCGGCCTCGGTAGTCTCGAGGGCATCACGGTGCGTCGCCGTCCGAACGAGGAACGCGAGGTCGCCACTTTGACCGGGGCGCAGAAGCTGACCCGGACCATCGAGCTCTACTTGAGCAACACCGGCGCCCGCGTCGAGCGGCTTCGAGTCTCTGAGCGTTTCCCGGTCAGCGAACTCGCGGACCTGAAAGTCGAGGTCTTGAAGCACGAAGGGGGCACGCTCGATCATCGAGACGGCTTCATTCACGTGGATCTCGAGCTCGGCCCAAGGGCGACCAAGAAGCTCGAGCTGTCCTATCGCATCGAAGCGCCGTCGAAGATCCAGCTTCGACTTTAGAGTTCACTGTTTGAGGTGAGCGATGATGTCTTTTAGATCCTGTTCGGAGAGATCCGAGGGCTCGAAGAATGGCATCGGCCCCGGCGTGGTGTCCGAAGCATCCGCCGTCCCCGAAGGCGGCGGGCCCGCAGTGCGGACCTGCTGGGCGAGACGCCCGATCGTCTCCAGCACGAGATCACTCTTGTTGGACGCGGTGCTGGTGCCGAGCTGCTTGCCGCCCGCGTGACAAGTTCCGCAGACCTGATCGTACTTCGCGGCGCCGGCCGCAGCATCGCCGCCAGCGTAGGCGGCTTCATACGCAGCTTCGTCCGCGAGCACTTCGGGCGCGAGCGGGTTCATCGAGGTCACGGCGGGATCCGAGATCGACTCGAGGTACGATCGAAGCTGAACGTAGCTGTCGTCGGTCGCGGTGAGGGCGGTGCCTCCCATCCAACCGGTCACGCAGGCGTTGACGCCATCGAGGAGCGTAGGCGCGTCGCCGCCCTTGAAGGCGGCGCGAAACGCGATGTCCTTCATCGAGTTGCCGGATCGGCCCTGACGATTGCCGTCGTTGTCGTGGCACAGCGCGCAGTCGGCTTGATTGCCCGGGGCCCCGAGCGCGGCGGACTGAGCGCCGGCGTAGTAGGCGCTCCCATCGCCGGGGGCATCGTCTCCACAGGCGTTGAGCGCCAGCGCGGGAAGTGAGAGTGAGAGCAGCGCGGTGATTCGAGTCATACGATTCGTTCCTCCAGGAAGGTGGTGAGCGCTGAGGTACGCCCTACCCTGGACCGGGTTACGAGGGGGTCACGGAAGGGCCCTGAAAGGAGTCAGGTGCTCAGAATCTAGGTCTTTCCCTAGTCCTCGCAGAGGCCCCTAGGCATCTCGTTGACAGCCGAAAGCGGTTTCTCTAACCAATCCAACCTTCCAACAGAGGAAACGAACGTGGCCAAGACATCTAAGATCGAACGAGACAAGCAGCGGCGCGACATGGTGGCCCGCTACGCCAAGAAACGCGCTGAGCTCAAAGAGCTCATCCGGGATCCGAAGACGGACGACGAGAAGCGCTTCGAGGCGGTTCAGAAGTTGGCGGCACTCCCGCGCAACTCGAGCCCGGTGCGCGTCCGCAATCGCTGCCGCCTGACCGGACGCTCCCGCGCGTATTACCGCAAGTTCGGTCTCTCCCGAATCGCGCTGCGCGACCTCGCCCTTCGTGGCGAGCTCGCTGGCGTCCGAAAGAGCAGCTGGTAGGTCGAACATGAAACCGGACATCCATCCCAAGCTGAACCCCGTGGTCTTCGTCGATGCGTCGTCGGGCCAGGAATTCATCTCCCGCTCCACCATGAGCAGCAAGCAGACCAAGGACGTGAACGGCGTTGAGCACTACGTCATTCGTCTCGACATCAGCTCGACCTCGCACCCGTTCTGGACCGGTTCCAAGCAGCGCGGCAATGCCAAGGAAGGCCGCGTCGAGCTGTTCAACCGTCGCTTCAAGAAGAAGAAAGAGGGCTGAGGCCCTCTCCGCCTCTCCCTCAAACCATAGGGGGTCCTCGCCGTGGGCCGTTTCATCACCATCGAAGCCAATAGCCTTTCCGAAGCTCTAGACGAGGCGGCCACCACCCTCGGTGCCGCCAAGAACGATCTCGAGTTCGACTACGACCGTTCGCATTTCGCGTCGGGCGCGGCCACCGTTCGCATCCACGTGGCCAAGAAGGATCCGAACGCCGCTGAGGCCATCGAGCGGATCAAGGCCGAAGTGCAGGAGATCCTGAAAGGGCTCTCGCTCGAGGCCGACGTCGAGGTTCGACCCTCGCTCGCTTCGGTGCACGTCGTGCTGCTGACCAGCCCTTCGTCCAGTGCTGCGCCCCGCAGCGACGACGACGTCGAGCGGGTCCGCGGCGTGCTCATCGAGAGCGCGCAGGATCTCCTCGAAGGACGAGAACTGCGAATCAACACCCGAGAGGTCGATCCGGACGGCGCTCGAAGAGCACCGCGTCCGCGAGATCGAGATAGAGATCGAGGCCCGCCTCGGCGCGACCGCGACCGAGGCCCCCCCCGCGGCGGTGACCGAGATCGTGGACCGCGCTCCGAACGAGGCGACCGCGGCCCACGCCGTGACGGTCACACCGGAGGCTTCGGGGATCGTCGCCCAAAGAAAGACCCGGTCCGGGACGCGGAGCTTCAGAAGCTCGCGCAGGAGCTCATCGAGAAGGTGCAGGCGGGTGAAGGCCCGCAGCAGACCGAGCCGCTCAACAGCTATGAGCGTTGGGTCGTGCACCAAGAAGCCAATGACCTCGCGGGGATCACCTCCCGCTCGATCGGCGAAGGCTCCAAGAAACCCGTCGAGTTCTACGAGGGCGAAAAGCCCAAGCTCGAGCAGGAACCCTCCTAGCTCGGCGGTCTGCACCCCCAAAAGGGTGCGCGGCCTCACGCGCGCGCCCCGGTCCCCGGGCATTTGCCGCAACCTCGAGCCGGCCGGGCCGATACCGAGCCCGTGCGAACCGTTACGGCAAAGCAGGCGTTTGGCGTGGGACGGGTCACCGCGACCGAGCGGTCGTCATCGGTCGCTCAAAGCAGCCCCACTTCGACGGCCGAGCTTGCGCCACTGCCCACGACAGGGAAGCGCCAGAACAAGCCGAGCGCGCCTGGGCTCCTGCAAGGCTTCTTCAAGCCGGCCGTCGCTGCGGTCATGACCGCCGCCGTTTCGGTGATGCTGCTCGCGTCACCGGCGCCGGCCCAAGCGCAAGGCATCCAAGAGGCGCCCACCCGCATCGAACGCGTCGTCACAAATCCCCACGCCGCCCTCGACTCGGCCAAGGCACGACTCATGGCGGCAGACGCCAACGGGGACGGGAAGGTCGTCGGTCGAAGCTACGGTAACGAGCTTCAATCGATCGATCCCTTGGCGCGCGCGCTCTACGACTACGTCGACTTCGTGAATCCTCGCGGACAGACCAGCCTTTGGGGCGCTGATAGCCGAGGGGACTACATGGAGGGTGGGCTCGGGCTCGGTTACTCGTTCCGACCCAAGCACGGCACGGGGAATCGGATCCTCACCGAAGCCGATCTCGATCTCGGCATCACGATGCTGAAGCGTTCCATCGCGCAGCCCAAGACAGATCAACCGAGCCAGGACCTGAGCTCGATTCGCGAGGCGGCCAAGAGCGAGCTCGGGCTCTCAGACTCCCTCGTGAACCAGGAGATCTGGTCCGCCACCGACCGTCTGCTCGAACGGATCGTGAGCATCACGAACGCCAAGGAGCGCAGCACCGGAAACACGACCGCCACCGCGACCTACAGCGAGGTCCTCGAAGGTCTGACCCCCGGCTCGCTCGAGAAGATCATCGCCGAGAAGACCCTCGGCCACGAAGCCGCCCACTACGCCGACAACCTTCGCGTCATGTCGGCCGTTCGCACGTCTCTCGGCGCCAAACCCCGGAACGAAACCGGCAAGGTGGCGGATGCGGCCATGCAATACATCCTTCTCGTCGGTAAGCGCGCCCAAGAAACCCACTTGAGCGGCAAGGTTCTCGCGAACCTCCCCCGCTGAGCCCGTGACCCCTTCGCTCGTGGACGCGGAGGACGGCGCCGACTTCGACGCCCCCTTCAACATCGCAGGCTTTTGGTTGTGGCCGGTGGGCTCGGCCCCCGCGGTTCGAACGGAGCTCGGCCTCGAGCTCGATCCGGGCGGCGTCTTTGGCAGCGGCCTGCACCCCACCACGCAGCTCTGCCTCGAGCGACTGCTCGAACTCCCGCCCGCGGCGTGTATCCTCGACGTGGGCACCGGCACCGGGATTCTCGCCCTCGCGGCGCTGCAGCTCGGGGTCGAACGCGCCGTACTCCTGGACCTGGACCCGCGAGCGCTGGAGGTCGCGGCCCTGAATGCCGCTCGAAACGGCCTGAGCGAGCGCGTCGAGATCGAACCGGACGGCCTGCGCGCAGTGGCCCGTCGCTTTCCACGGGTCGTGGCCAACATGCCGAGCGCCGAGTTGATCGAGATCGCACCGGCGCTCATTCGGGTGCTCGGCTCGGGGGCCGACCTCGTCCTCTCTGGAATCTACGAGGCGCAGCTCGAGGAGGTGCGGGGAGTGTACCGGAACCTCGGGCTCCGAACGGGTCTAGAGTCCACTCGCGCGGGCTGGCACTGCTTGGAGTTCTGGCCCTCCTGGTGAGCCGAGCTCAGGCCGCGGCAGGGGATTCTGGAATGGCCTTCAAGCGCGTCTTCATGAACGCGATGATCTCGTCTTCGCTGCGCACCGGCGCCCCGGGGAGCTGAACGAATCGGCGCGCGAGCGTGCGGTAGCGACCGAGCATCAGGTAGGCCCACACCTGGAAGAAGTCGATGCCGCGAAAGATGATCGCATCTTCTCGGCCGTAGATCTCTTTGTTTCGCTCGAACTCGGCCGGGTGCTCACTCCAGTGGAAGCGCGCCTTCACGTGATGATTGATGTGGTAGCCGTCGTTGAAGCAGCGCCGGTTGTAGCGGCTGTCGATGCAAGTGAGGCTGTTCTTGTACGGGTTCCCGGGGTCCGAGGCGTCCACGAAGGCGTGCTGACCCCAGTTGCCCGCCATCATCAAGATGCGAACCAGCACAACCGGGGCGATGAAGACCACGAACGTGGCCGGGAAGTTCACGAAGACCGCCAGCACCGCAACCCCGATGAGCAGCGCGAGTTCCCCGAAAAAGAAACGCATCGCCATCCGGCGTTGACCCTTGCGCAAGAAGTACGCGGGCAGCTCGAGGAGCGTTCCAAAGAAGAAGCGCCCAAAGTACCGCAGCCAGTGGACTAAGCTGTCGCGCTGAAAACGCATCGTCGAGCTCAAGTCCTTCGGAAGGTTGTTCTCCGGATGGTGCATCGCGATGTGATGCGCAAAGTAGGTGTCGAAGCTTTCGCCAAAGAAGGGCGACAACACAAAAGGGATGATCTTGTTCAGCACCTTGTACTCGTGCCGAAAGAGAATGCGGTGCGAGGTGCAGTGGAGCATCAGGATGAAGCGATCGATCACCCAAAAGCCCCACACCGCCCAGTACGCGAGCGCCCAGGCCCAAAAATGGGTCTCGACGAAGAAGAGGCCCACCCCGAAGGCGGCGACGAGCGAGCACTGCATGATCAGGTAGACAAAGGGCAGGTCGCGGGGGTCGTTGATGAGGTTCGCCAGGAGGTGGTCGATCGAGCGGAACTCGGAGACCGCTGGCGCGCGGGCGTCTTCCATGGGCGAGGGCCCCGATACCATGGCGGACACCGGTTCTCGTAGCGCTCATCGAGGGCGCCGAGGGTGCGCCGCGGGTTTTTCCGGAAACGACGGCTCGGCCCGAAACCGCTCTCAGACGTCGCCGTAGGCCCGCTGCGGGCCCGGCCCGAGAACCGCACGGAGCTCGCCGCCTTCGTCGATCATGTCCGTGAGGCGCGGGGAGATGGGACGGAGGAGCCCTGGGCCTGCGCAGACGAAGGTGTCGAAGGCTCCATCTTCTCCGAGCGGATCAACTCCCGCGGGGAGCTCGAGGAGGAATCGCTCCGAGTACACCCGCCCGAGCAGATCTCGAGCGAGCCGAGATGGATCGATCCGATTCACGACCGAACGAAAGCCGAGGGAGAGCAACGACTGCGAGATCCGAGATGGGTCATCCTTCGAGAGCGGAGACAGCAGCTCGAGACCCGCACGCGCCGCGAGCGCTTCGCCCAAGGCCCTCGCTGATGAGGGGCGCGCCGCCGGGAAGACGAGCGCGCGCAAGTCCTTCACCGCCGCCGCCTCGAGGGTGTCCAGCATCAGCTGCTCGGCACTCGACGCCCCGTGAAGGTGCACCAGATGGAGCGGCAGCTCGAGTGAACGCGCCTGCTCTTCGAGGAGCGGGCGAAGCCCCGGGGTCACCGTCCCGGGTGTCTCCCCGAGCGCAGCCACGAGCACCACGATCTCCGCCTCGTGATGCGTTCGGATGCGGTGCAGAGCGAGCGCCGACTGCTGATCACCGCGCCAGTAGAGGCACGCCTTTCGCCCCTTGGCACGAAGTCGTTCCAAAGAAACAAAGCCCACGCCGCCCCAGGAATCGCGGCGGCCACACCTCTGTCAAGGTCGATGCTCGCTGCTCGGTTTGAATGTTGGTACCTTCGATTCGCCTTGAGCACAAACGAGCTGCTCACGATGCTTGGCACCTTCATCGGAGGCCTGGGTCTCTTTCTCACGGGCATCCACCTGCTCACCGAGGGTCTGAAGCTGGCGGCGGGGGCCGCGCTCAAGACGATCCTCAAGGCCTCCACGAGAAGCACGCTGCGCGGCGTTCTAGCCGGGGCGCTGATCACCGCCCTGGTGCAGTCCTCGAGCGCGGTCACCGTCGCCACTCTCGGCTTCGTGAACGCCGGGCTGCTCGATCTCGCGCGCGCCCTGACCGTCATCTACGGCAGCAACGTGGGCACCACGACCATCGGCTGGATCGTGAGCCTCACCGGCGTGAGCATGAACCTCACGGCGCTCGCACTTCCGATCGTCGGCTTCGGGACGCTCCTGCAGCTCACCGGACCCAAGACCCGGCGCGGCGCCATCGGAGGGGCCATCTGTGGCACCGGGCTCGTCTTCATGGGGCTCTCCTTTTTGGCCGCCAGCTTTGGGGACGTGGGACGAAACCTCGATCTGACCGAGCTGCCCGACGCCGGTCCCGCCAGCGTGTTGCTCTTCGTCGTGGTGGGCATGCTCGTGACCACGCTCGTCCAGTCCTCGGCCGCCACGCTCGCCCTCACGCTCACTGCCGCTTCCGGCGGGGTCATCCCACTCGCGGCCGCTGCTGCGCTGGTCATCGGCGCCAATCTGGGAACCACCTCGACCGCGCTCCTGGCCTCGGTGGGCGCGACATCTCAGGCCAAACGTGTGGCGGCCGGGCACGTGGTGTTCAACGTGCTCGCGGCATTCATCGCGTTGCTCTTCCTCCCGTTCATGCTGATGCTGGTCGAGCGCCTGAGCCGCGAGCTGCAGTTGGGGGGAGAGGTCGCGGTGACCCTGGCGCTCTTCCACACGCTCTTCAACATCCTGGGGGTGGTGGTGATCTTGCCTTTCAACCGCCCGCTCGTGCGCTTCTTGCTCAAGCAGTTCCGGACGAAAGAAGAGGAAGAAGGCACCCCGCGTTATCTCGACAAGACGGTGCTGGCCGTGCCTCACGTGGCCATTCAAGCCGCCTTGCGCGAACTGCGTCGCGCGGGCGCTCGTGCCAACGTCCTGGGCCTGGCCGCCATCACCGAGACGAGTCCCGATGCGGAGAACATCGCGGAGCGGGTCGCGGTCTTCGAGCGGCTGATGAAGGCGATCTCCGCTTACATGGCGCAGTTCGACCGCGCCTCCATCCCCGAGGATGTCTCGACCATCATGCCGGAGATCATGCGATCGACTCAGCAGTACGTGACCGCGGTGGATCTGGCCGAGTCGATCAGCCGGGGCCGGCAGCGTCTGACGGAGGTCATCGCGGAGCCCGCCGCGAGCATCCTCGAGGGCTACCGCGAGATCGCGCGACGGGCGATCCAGTCCGGCAATCCGAAGGACCCCGAGTTTTCGACGGAGCAAGCGCTCTTGCACCTGGGAGAAGTCGAGGAGCGATATCGAAGCGCGCGCGACGCACTCACCCACGCGTCGGCAGACGGCGACGTGGAGGCCATCGTGATGGCGGAAGTGGTCACGCAGATGGCCGAGATCCGGCAGATGGTGCGGCGACTGGTGAAGGCCGGGGTCCGCTTGGCCCCATATCTCGGGGAGCCGGTTCCAGAAGAGCCCCGGCTCGAACCGCGAGGCTGAGCCGTCACCCTATTCGTCGGCGTGCTTGGCTTCTTCGGCGTCGAGATCCGCGAAGGCCTTTTCGGCCGCTCGCTTGACCGCCTCTTTGGTCTTCTCGTTCAACTCCTTGTGACCGGAGAGCGAGTCCATGAAGGCCTGCATATCGAGCTCGCAGAGGGAGAAGATGGTGCCGTCCGTCGGGTGGATCCAGTGCTCGGAGACCTGAGCGCCGTTGATCGTGTTCGCGCTGAAAGTCTTGATCGCCTGCTGAACGAGCTGAGACTCGGAGCTCGCGGAGAAGTCGCCGGCGGTGACAGACTCCTGGAAGTCCTTCATGAGCGAGGCGGAGTAGGTCTCGAAGAGCTTCGAGATCTCGGCGCGCGCGCGATTGTCGGCGGTCTGCCGAGCGAGACCTGCGTTTTGAATGCCGGTGGCCGAACCCACGCCGAAGAAGACTTTGTGGCCGTCTCCCTGCTTGAGTCCGGATCCGCTCTGCACCCAGACGGGATACTCGACCATCTCACCGGGACGGTTGACGGCGCCGGTAGCGGTCTCCTGCGAGGAGCAGGCGAGGGGCGCGGCGAGCAAGGGGCAAAGGAGCAAGCTGAGGTGCTTCATGGCCGCGACTTTACGCATTCTCGGCGCGAAGGCAAACCTCGTGATGGCACTCACCCATCTCGCGACAAATGGGCGGGAATGCTAAGGAAAGACCCGGTTTCTTTCGGTTGCCTTGTGCTTCCTGCAAGCGCGTGTGAGAAAGACGCGCGCCCATCGTGACCCCATGGACGGCTGGATCTTCCTAGTTCTCGGATTCCTCTTCGTCGTTTTTGTCATGCCGATCGCCGCGTTCGTGCGGGCGGGACGCGCGATCGAGCAGGCCAGGGCGCTCGGCCGCAGGGTCGAAGCGCTCGAAGACGATCTGCTCGCGCTGAAGCGAGGGCCACCCGCGACCGCCGTCATCCCACGCGTCGAGACACCCCCTGCGCCCGAGCCCGAGCCCGAACTCGAGCCCGAACTCGAGCCAGAGCCAGAGCCGGAGCCCGAGCCAGCACCGGCGCCAGCACCGGCGCCTGAGTCCGAGCCGACCCAAACCCCAGAGCCGCCGCGCTCACCCGAACCACCTTCGCCGCCGCCCCCCTCTCCCCCATCGCCCGCATGGGAACCCACTCCAGAGCCCGCTCCGGCCTCCGGCTTCAGTCTGCGAGGGATGAAGGGAACGCTGAGCTGGGAAGAGTTCATGGGCGCCAAGCTCTATGGCTGGATCGGCGGACTCAGCCTCTTTCTCGCCGTCGCCTACTTCGTCAAACACTCCTTCGATCGCGGCTGGCTGCCGCCCGTGGTCCGGGTGGCGATGGGCTTCGTGCTCGGCCTCGGACTCATCACGAGCGGCGTCATCGTCAGGCAGAAGCGCTACACGGCCTTGTCGCACACCTTGGCGGCGACCGGCGTGCTCATCCTCTACGTGGTCACCTTCGCGTGCCGCGCCGTCTACCACTTCCCGTTCTTTGGCGCCGGCGCCACCTTCGCTTTCATGGCGCTCATCACCGCGACCGCGTTCTTGCTCGCGGTCCGACTCGACGCCATGGTGGTCGCGGTCCTCGGTATGCTCGGGGGCTTCGCGACTCCAGTGCTCGTGAGCACGGGACATGACGCCCCCATCGCCCTCTTCACGTACATCGCGCTGCTCGACGCGGGCCTGATCTCCGTCGCGTTGGTGCGCGGTTGGCGCTTCCTCTCGCCCCTCGCGATGGTCGGCACCGTGCTCATGCAGCTCGGCTGGCTGAGCAAGTTCTTTCGCGAGGGACGCTACTTCGAGGACGAGAAGATCTTCATCCCCATGGGCGTCTTGCTCGGCTTCAACCTGCTCTGGCTCGCCGCGACGCGCCTGGCTCGCGATCGACCTACGGACCGACCCTGGTTCTCGGGCAGCGCCCTCTGGTTGGTCCTGACCTCGTTTCTGGCTGCGTTCTTCTTCTCGACCTTCAGCGGCGTCGCGGAGCGGCCCTTCGTACTGCTCGGCTTTCTGTTTCTCCTCGACCTCGTAGCGCTCGCGCTTTCACGCGTCGATCGAGACCGCAGAGTGGTCTACCCCTTGGCCGGAGCGCTCGTCTTTGTCTTCTTGTCGGTGTGGATGGCCTCGACCATCAGAGACGAGCTCCTCGCCCCCGCGCTCCTCTTCACCTTGCTGTTCGCGCTTGCGCACACCGCAGTTCCGCTCGCCCTCGCCCGCATCGACGGCGAGACGAGCCGGCCGCCGGTGTGGCTCATGGCGTTTCCGCCCTTGGCTCTCTTAGCCCTGCTCATCCCGGTCTTTCAGCTGAGCGAGCTCTCCATCTGGATCTGGCCGGTCATCTTCCTCGTCGACCTGCTCGCGATAGCCCTCGCTGCCTTCACGCTCTCGCTTCTGCCCGTCCTCGCGACGCTGGTGCTCACGCTCGTCGCGGCGGCGGCCCTGATCTTCAAAGTGAGCTTCGCGGTCCTCGGCCTCGGTTCGGTCCTGTTGGTCTTGGGTGTGACCGCGGTGCTCTTCGTGCTCGCCGGACTGTGGCTCTCGCGGCGGGTGGCGGTCCTACCGGCCGAGGAGGCCAACGCTCGGACCACCACACTCGCCCGGCAGCTCCCCGCGTTTGCGGTCGTGCTCCCTTTCCTCCTGTTGGTCATCATCGTCGGACGCCTCGAGCTCGCGAACCCGTCTCCGGTGTTTGGGCTGGCGATCCTCTTGGTCGTCATGTTGCTCGCGTTGAGCCGCATGTTGAAGCTCGCGTGGTTGCCGCTCGTGGGACTGCTCTCCCTGGTGTGTCTCGAGCACGTCTGGCAACTCTCGAGCTTTGAGTTCGAACATGAGACCCTGGTCCTCGGCTGGTACGGCGTGTTCTTCGCCGCCTTCGCGATCTACCCGTTCGTGTTCCACCGAGATCTGCGGGAGAGCAGCGGTCCGTGGGTGGCCTCCGCGCTGATCGGACCGGCGCAGTTCTATCTCGTCCACGAGCTCGTGAAGGAGACCTGGCCAGCCGCGCCCATGGGCATGCTCGGCGTCGTCTTCGCGCTCCCCTCGCTCGCCAGTCTGGTCACGGTGCTGCGCCTCACCCCCGAGGACGCAAAGGCCCGGCAGACCCAGCTCGCCCTCTACGGCGGCGTGGCGCTGTTCTTCATCACCTTGATCTTCCCGCTCCAGTTCAGCCGGCAGTGGATCACCATCTCTTGGGCAATCGAGGGGGCCGCGCTCTCTTGGCTCTTCCTCCGCGTGCCTCATCCGGGGCTGCGCCTCGTCGGCGTGGGTCTCCTGCTCACCGCGTTCGTGCGGCTGTCCTTGAACCCGGAGGTCTTCCGCTACTACACACGCGCCGACCTCCCGATCTTGAACTGGTACCTCTACAGCTACGGTCTCGTCATCGCGGCCTTGGCGGCTGCGGCGCACTGGCTGGAGCCGCCTCGGGACCGAGTGCTTGGCAAGCCGGTGGGTGGTCTGCTCCGAGCGCTCGGGGTTGTGCTCACGTTCATCTTGTTGAACATCCAGATCGCCGACTACTTCACCGAGCCCGGGTCCACGGTCCTGACCTTCGAGTTCTCCGGAAACTTCGCGCGCGACATGAGCTACAGCATCGCTTGGGGGCTCTTCGCCTTGAGCTTGTTGATGGTGGGCATCCTGAAGTCGATTCGAGCCGCTCGCTACGCCTCCATGGCGCTGCTCGGAATCACCATGCTCAAGCTGTTCTTCCACGACCTCGCAAAGCTCGACGCGCTCTACCGTGTGGGCGCGCTCGTCTCGTTGGCGATGGTCACCCTCGCCGCTTCGTTCCTCTATCAGAAGTTCAATCAAACGCAGGCAGGTGCCCATGAAGCCGAGACCGACACTTCCCAGACGCCCTGAGACGCTGCGCGCTCTAGCGCTCCTTGCCGGGCTCGGGTTCAGCCTCGAGCTTTCGGCCGCACCCACGAACCCCTGGGCCTCCTGGGCGCCCGTGAAGGTCGAAGCGCCCGCGCTCTACGACCTGGCGCTCTCACCCGAGGTACTGAATGGGGCTCGAGCAGATCTCGCTGACCTCAGGCTCCTCGACCCTGACGGCATGGAAGTGCCCTTTCTGGTTCGTCGGCCCAAGCCCGTGCGCGCGGGCCGAAGCCCAGTCCGATCGTTTCGCGCCGAGCTGAAGGGCAAGACCACAAAGCTGCGCCTCGAAACCGGAGCCACACGACCCATCGGTGGCGTCATCCTCGAGACTCCGGCTTCGTCGTTCATCAAGGCGGCGACCCTCGAGGCTTCGAAGGACGGCAAGAACTTCGTGGTGCTCGGACGCGGTGTACCGCTGTTTCGCGAGAGCGGGAGCGAGAACCTCAGGTTGGACTTTGGCCCTTCGCTCTGGCCGTGGCTCGAGATCACGATCGATGACGAGCGAGAGGGACCCGTCGCCTGGACCGGTGCGGTCGTCGACGAGAGTTCGGGTCCGGATCACTTCAGCGAACCGGTGTTGGTTCAGATTCGCGCTCGAGACGAGACCCCGAACACCACCCGTTTTGTCCTCGACCTCGGAGCGGCCAACCTAAGCTTGGCGACGGTCGAGCTCGTCACCTCCGATCCGCTCTTCCAAAGGCGCGTGAGCCTTCGTGAGGCGGCGCTCGACGAAGAAGGCATCCGCGAGAGGGAGCTGCACGCAGGCTTCATCTATGCCGTTGAGGCGGCAAAGGACGGCGCGTCCCGGCGCACGATCATCTCTGTGGATCACACCTTCGGCCAGCGTGAGCTGATCGTCGTCGTGCACAACGGCGACAGCCCACCGATGGAGATCTCCGAGATCCGAGTCCGCCGGCGTCCGGTGGTGCTCCGCTTTCAGACCCGCGAGGCCGGCGCTCACCGCATCTTCTTTGGAAACCGCAAGGCCAGCGCCCCAAACTACGACCTCGCGGGCCTTGGGGTGGAGCTCCAGGAGGCGACCGCCGGGGCGGCCGAGCTGGGTTCGGTGCAGCCAAACCCGGAGCATCAGCCGCCCGAGGCGCTGCCCGAGCTCGCCGAGCTGGGGGCGGAGATCGACGTCTCTGCCTGGCGCTATCGAAAACCGATCACGCTGGGCGGCCGAGGGGTACACGCGCTCGAACTCGGACCGGACGTGCTCAGCCACGCCGCCGCCGATCTCTCGGATCTGCGGCTGGTCTTTCAGGGCCGGCAGGTGCCCTACGTGATTGAGCATCCGTCGATCAGCCGACGCATCGAGCCCGAGGTGGTCCTGGAGCGCGACGAGAAGCGGCCGAGCCTCACGCGATGGCGATTTAAGCTCTCGCATCCGAGGCTCCCGCTGACCGCGCTCGAGTGCAGGCCCATCACCCCGCTCTTTCGACGAGACCTGTCGCTCTTTGAGCAAGTCTCGGATGGCCGCGGTGGAAAGTACAAGCGCACCCTGGGCTCGTCGACCTGGGAACAGCGGAGCGAGACAAAGGACCGCACCGCCATTCTCTTCTTGGTGGAGGCGCCGCGCTCGGACGAGCTCGTGCTCGAGACCGACAACGGCGACAACCCCGCGCTCGAGCTGGCGGACTGTCGCTTCAGTCATCGAGTCCGGCGCGTCGTATTCAAGACCAGTCAGAGCCCGGTCTTGCACTACGGGAATCCGAAGGCGAGCCGGCCGCGCTACGATCTCTCGCTGGTGGCAGACGAGCTCCTCGCGGCAGAACGCTCGAAGGCGGAGAGCGGCCCGGAGGAGGACGTGGGAGCGAAGGCACCTTTCGAGGGTGAGGAGATGATGGGGCTCGAGAGTTGGATCTTCTGGGCGGTCCTCGCTGCGGTCATGCTCGGCCTGCTGCTCGTGATCGCGAAGCTCCTGCCCAAGCCCGCGTCTCGCGAATGACCCTCGAGAGCTACTTGCGAAAGCTTCGCGGGAGCGCGTAGCGCGAGGCGTCGTTCTCGAGGAGCGTGAGCGAGTCTTCCGCGATGGCTAAGCGCTTCCGAAGCTTGTCGAGCTCGGCCTTCTCGAGCTCGTCCCCCGCAACCTGCTCGAACTGGTTGAGCCGCGCCTCGAGGGTCTTCTGGTACGCGCGAAGCTCACGAAACTCGCGCTGCCACTCCTCGGCCCGCTTGCCGCCGTAGAGCGTGACACCCACCGGCGCCGGCGCCGCCTTCTGCTCACCGGAGCGGCCGAGCGCGCTCATGAGCTTCTCGGGTGCGAAGCCGAGAATACGGTCCCGCCCGCCTACGACCGTGAGCGGAATACCTCGTTGGCCACGCGCGGCTTTCTCATAGGCGTCGAGGTTCTGGGGGTCGTCGACGTCCTTGTACTCGTGGGGCACCTTTGCCTGCTCGAGAAAGGCCTTCAGCGATCGACAGGGGCCACACCAGCTCGCTCCGAAGACGACGACCTCGGGGGCCTTGGCCTCCGCGATGGAGCTCGAGAGGCTGAGCAGGATACCGATATAGAGTGAGAGACGCATGACCAGAGCCTAGTGTCCCGTCCGAGAAGTTCGATCACGTTCGCGCTTGTCCTTTTCGCCCCTGGCCGACGCGCGGCCTGCGGCCGCCCTTTCGGGCTCCTCGGTCATTGGGGGCGACCCAACTCCCTTCGTAGCGCGC
>WYAZ01000142.1 GCA_011526105.1 Deltaproteobacteria bacterium
CGGTCGCGATTTCGGCCGATCCGCGTCGGCCCGCCGTGTTGGGCCTCCTCGCGTTATCGCAGGATAGCGCATTCGTCGGCCCGCCTTGCGGGCCTCGCGTCTTGGCCGTCTCGCTCGGTCGGGGGTCCTGAGATGAGCTCTAGAACTCGCCTCAAGACCCTCGCGGAGCTCGCCACGCAGAACCCAGCCGCGAGCCGGGTCTTTCATCGAAGACGCATCGACTTCTGCTGCCAAGGAGAGCGGACCCTCGAAGAGGTTTGCCGAGAGACGTCCACGGACCCCGCGGAGCTCGAGCGGGAGATCCGAGAAGAGGCTGCGAGCGGAGCCGCCACCGACGTGCGATGGGACGAACGTCCGACCGGCCAGCTCCTCGATTTCATCCTCGCGCGATATCACGCCCCGCTGCGCGGCGAACTCGATCGCCTGCTCGAGATGGCAGAGAAGGTCGAGCGTGTGCATGGGGCGAAAGACCCCGAGCGTCTCCCCCGATTGCATTCGCTGGTCGCCGAGCTTCGGCGGGACCTCCTCGAGCACCTCGCCAAGGAGGAGTCCGTGCTCTTTCCGTGGATTCGGCGCGGGGAGGCCAAGACCGCCGGGGGACCCATCTCTGTGATGCTTCGAGAACACGACACCGCGGGCGCGCTGCTGCGGGAGATCGAGGTGATCACCGAGGGTCATTCTCCCCCGCCCGGCGCCTGCAACACTTGGCGAGCTCTGTACCTTGGCCTCGCCGAGCTCGATCGCGATCTCAAAGATCACATCCATCTCGAGAACCACGTCCTCTTTCCTCGCGCGCTTCGATCCTAGAGCACACCAGGCACGGATCTCGCAGTGCCTACGCTGAGCCATGAAAGCCAGCTTGCCTATCGCATCCCTCGCCCTCCTCGTTCTGGTCGCGCCCCCCGGGTTTGCCGGGTCGCTTCCCGAGTCACTGAGTCCGCAGTCGAAGGAGTGCGTGACCTGTCACGAGAAGGAGTCGCTGGGGGTCGTCCAGCAGTGGGGCGCCTCGAAGCACTTCCGAGCCAAGGTCGGCTGCTTCGAGTGTCACGAGGCAAAGGCGGGAGATACCGACGCCTTCATGCATTACAAGCAGCGGATCTCCATCATCGTCTCGCCGCAAGACTGCGCGAAGTGTCACCCCAGCGAGGTCAAGGAGTTCTCGGAGAGCCACCACGCGCAGGCTGCTCGCATTCTCGGCTCACTCGACAACACGCTCGCCGAGGTCGTGGAGGGCGACCGAGGTTTCGTGACCCCGGGGTTCCCGAAAGGCGTGTCGTCCGCGGCGGTGAGCGGCTGCTGGCAGTGCCACGGCTCCGAGGTTAAAGTGCTCGCGGGCGGAAAGCTCGACCCGGCCACCTGGCCCAACACCGGCATCGGCCGCCTCAACCCGGACGGCAGCCGCGGCTCGTGCACCGCCTGCCACAGCCGCCACAAGTTCTCGGTGGAGCAGTCGCGGAACCCAGAGAACTGCGGCAAGTGCCACATGGGTCCCGACCACCCGCAGATCGAGATCTACAACGAGTCGAAGCATGGCATCGCGTTTCGCGCCAACGTCGACGAGATGAACCTCTCCAATGAGAAGTGGGTCGTCGGCGTGGACTACAATGCGGCGCCCACCTGCGCGACCTGCCACATGTCGGCCACCAAGACGCAGCCGGTGACGCACGACGTCGGTATGCGAATCAGCTGGAACAACCGTCCGATCAAATCGATTCGGCCGGAGATCTCGGACGCCAAGATGGGCCTCGCGGGCGCGAAGGTCCCCTGGCAGACGCGCAGAATGAGCATGCAGAACGTCTGCCTTGCTTGCCACAACCAGAACTACATCGACGCCTTCTACCTGCAGTACGACGCGCTGATCGACCTGTACCATCGCAAGTTCGCGGACCCCGGTCTGGAGCTCATGGCGCTCGCGAAACCTCTGCTGAAGCCGATCGAGTTCTCCAACAAGGTCGATTTCACGTGGTTCGAGCTGTGGCATCACGAGGGCCGTCGCGCACGTCACGCGGTCTCCATGATGGGACCCGACTATACGCACTGGCATGGCACCTACGAGTTGGCGAAACACTGGTACGCAAAGTTTATCCCTGAGCTCGAGGACTTGGTCGCGAAGGGCGAGAGCTCGGGCGACCCCACGAAGGTTGCCGCCGCTCAGGCGCTCAAGGCCGGACTCGACAAGATGATGAACTCCGAAGAGCACCGCTGGTACCTCGGCAAGATGTCGGCGGAAGAGAAGGCGGAACGCGAGCGCCGCGCCGTCGAGTTCAAGGCTCGGTATCAGTAGTCGAAGTGAGCTGAGGCCAATCATGACTCCGTCTACATCCAAACCGCGTGGCGGTGCCTACTTCGCCGGCTTGCTCGCGTTTGCGGGGGCGGTGCTGTGGACGCAGGCGGGTCGTGGCGGTCCGCAAGAGGTGGAGGTGCCTCCGCGCCAAAAAGCTCTAGAGAACTTCCCTTGCCAGGAGTGCCACGTGAACATCGACGAGGCGAACAGCGGGGTGGCGCCGAGGACGAAGACCCACTCGGGGATGCGCTTCTTGCACATGGACAAGATCGAGCAGTGCAATCTGTGTCACCCGTCGGAAGACATGGACACGCTGCGTCTGGTGGACGGTCGAACGGTCACGTTCAACGAATCGTATCAGCTCTGCGGCCAGTGCCACGGCGAGAAGCTCGGGGACTGGAAGAAGAACCTGCACGGAAAACAGGTGGGCAGTTGGAGAGCGCTCGCCCATCGATACAGCTGCGTCGACTGCCACGAGCCGCACTCGCCCCGTCTCCCGAAGATGAAGGCCGTCCCCCCGCCACCGAGGCCGCCTCTTTCGATCCCCAAGGAGGAGAGGCACTGATGGCATTCTGGAACCGACAGAACGGCCCGAGCAGCGACAACCTTCGTGCCGCGGCACGGGCGAAGAAACTCGCGGAGCAGAAGCTCGACGAGGTGGCGCCTCGGCGCTCCTTCCTCAAGGGGCTGGTGGGCGGCGGGGCCGCGGTGGCGGCCACCACCACCGCGCTGGCGTCTCGAGATGACTCCGGCAAAGAGGCCTCGGGCTTCTGGGACGAGTTCTTCCAGAAGCACTACAAGGAGATGAGTCCCGAGGAGAAGCAGAGGGTCTTCGAGCGCATCGCCGCCCAGGCGAACGAGCGTTTTGGGGTGCAGGTGCAGGTGCATGACCCGGAGCCCATCCCCGGAGTCTCTTTCGCCTTCGCCCTCGATCTCAACAAGTGCAACGGCAATCGCATGTGTGTGACCGCGTGCATGCGAGAGAACAACCAGAGCCAGGACCCACCCATCCAGTACATCAAGGTGCTCGAGCTCGATCGTGGCACCTTCAAGCTCGAAGAGGGCAACATGTACTACGAAGGGGAGGAGGTCCCTCGGAAGGACAAGGTCTACCTCCCGGTTCAGTGCAACCAGTGTGACAATCCACCTTGCGTCAAGGCGTGTCCGGTCGAGGCCACTTGGAAGGAGAAGGATGGCATCGTGGTCATCGACTACGACTGGTGCATCGGCTGCCGGTATTGCATGGCGGCCTGCCCTTACGAGGCTCGTCACTTCAACTTCACCAAGCCGAAGCTCGAGGGCCGGGACCTAAATCCGCAGCAAGGCTACCTGTCGAATCGCGTCCGACCTAGCGGCGTCGTGGAGAAGTGCCACTTCTGCCTGCATCGAACACGGCGAGGTCACTACCCCGCCTGTCTCGAGGCCTGCCCGACCGGCGCTCGCAAGTTCGGGGACCTGAACGACCCCGACAGCGAGATCTCGGCGGTGCTTCGCGATAAGCGGGTCTTCGTGCTCAAGGAAGAGCTGAACACCGTACCAAGATTCTTCTACTACTTTGGATGAGGACTGAATGAGCGGCTATCTTCGATACTGGGGAAGGATGATCGGCTGCGCGGTGCGCGGCTCGGCGCTCTATTACTCCTGGATGGCCGGCCTCCTCCTCGTGGTCCTCGTGGGAGGGCTGGCCTACGCACAGCAGCTCAAAGAGGGCTTCATCGTCACCAACCTGAGTGATCAGGTGAGCTGGGGCGCGTACATCGCAAACTTCACCTTCCTGGTGGGCGTTGCCGCGGCCGCAGTTCTACTCGTCGTTCCGACCTACCTGGGCAAGCGAGAGGACATCAAGGAGGTTGTGATCCTCGGTGAGCTCATGGCGTTCTCAGCCATCGTCATGTGCCTCATGTTCGTGACCGCCGACCTCGGTCACCCCGAGCGCTTCATTCACATGATGCCCGGCTTTGGTCGGCTCAACTTCCCGAGTTCGATCCTTGCCTGGGACGTCATCGTCCTGTCCGGCTATCTGCTGCTCAACCTCCATATTCCAGGCTACCTCCTCTACAAGGAGTACAAGGGCGAGGCCCCGACCAAGCTGTACTACCGGCCGTTTGTGTACATCTCGATGGCCTGGGCGGTGAGCATCCACACCGTCACCGCGTTCTTGTACACGGGTCTCGGGTCTCGGCCGTACTGGAACTCCGCCATCCTCGCCCCGCGATTTCTCGTGAGCGCCTTCGCGAGCGGTCCCGCGATTCTCATCCTCGTCTTCTACGCCTTCAATCGTTGGGGGGGCATGAAGATCAAGGACAGCGTCTTTGAGACTCTGAAGCGGATCATCTCGATCACGCTGCCCATCAACATGTTCCTGTTCGGGTGCGAGCTCTTCAAAGAGCTCTACACGGACACGACCCACGCGGCCTCCGCCGAGTATCTGTTTTTTGGTATTCACGGTCACGGGATGGTCGTGCCCTATATGTGGGCCTCGGTTCTGTTCACCACGACCGCGATGCTCGTCTTTGTGGTGCCCAAGTGGCGCGCAAAGAGCGGACTGGTGCGCTGGGCTTCGGTCTTGTGCATCGTCGGAATCTGGATCGAAAAGGGCATGGGCCTGGTGATTCCTGGCTTCATCCCCAGCCCACTCGGCGATCTTGTGGAGTACACGCCGTCGACCGTCGAGATCCTCGTCTCGCTCGGCATCTGGGCGTTCGGGACGTTTCTGTTTAGTGCGCTCGCCAAGGTGGCGGTGGCGATTCAGAAGGGCGAGATCCGGGCGCAGCCGGCCTGAGAGCCGCCGCCGAAGGGAAGCCAGCGACCCCTGACCGGAGCCATCCGATCAGGGGTTCATGGACTCTATGGATGTAGCGACGTGCTGCTCAGGCCTTCTTTGAGAGCACCCCGAACGTTATCAACACGAGTAGTGGGATCAGAAAGAAAGCGACTGCGAAGCCCACCGAGCTCTTGTTCGGGGCTTCTTCCTGAGGTCCTTGGACCTCGTTTTCATTAGACATGTATCCTCCAGAGATTGAGACGAAACGGGATGGCTCAGATGTTCGTCGAAGCTCTGGGAGGTCGGTCGTCCCCGGCGTGCATACGCGGGATGTGACGGTGAATCGCAACTCGGCGGTCCGGCGTTCGCCGAGTGTGCTCGCTGTTGGTCAGGTTGATGCGTGCGGACTCGGAGGCCACGCGAACGGTGGTCGCGGAAGGACCCCTCGCCAGCCAGCCGACGGGCGGACGGAGGCTTTCTCGGGCGGACGGGAGGATCCAGTCGATTTGGCGGGTGCCCTCGACGATGCTCGGATCCGTCGATTCGTTTCCGCCCGGGCTCGAGCTCGGCGTGAGTGGTAGCTGGCTGGCGCCGAGCGACGTCAGGAGGAGGAGCGCGGCGAGGAATCGAAGCCAGCTGCGTCGCAACCACTCCACGCTATCACGCCGGAGGAGAAGACCGCACGCCTGTTGTCAGGCTCGGTCCTACGGACAAAAAGCTTCGCGCCCAAAGCGATCGGTTTGTCTACACCGACACGAACAGTCCGCTGATGACGAGCAGCCAAAACACACTCCCGAGCACGAGCACGACCCAGTTTCCGGCCGAGAACCGGTCGTTCCTTGGCGCTCCGGGAGCGACCTTCGCATGAATCAAGTTGATGGTCTTCTGCACCTGGACGAGCGGGACGAGCGTGCCGAAGCCCACGAGCCAAGCGGGTTCCGGGAGGTAGGCGCTCAGGCTGAGCAGGATAAAGACGCCGGTGGTGAGACCGGGCCGGTAGGTGGGCATCAGGTCCTCTCCCTTGGCGTGAAGCCAGATGCCCTGGAACAGCTCGTGGCAGAAGAGGATCGCAAAGATGGTCCGCCAGAACGGAGACGTCTCATCACCCCGACGAGCCTTGGCCTGAGCAAACTGACGATAGAACCAGTAGAGGTTGTAAAAGCTGAAGGTGGCGAGGCCCATGGCCACGAGCTTCGTGGGGCTCACCGCAAAATAGGGAGACAAGGCGTCGGCACCGCCTCCGGAGAAGGCCTCCGGCTCCAACTCGGTGGCAGGAGACTCGAATGGGTTCGCGTCCATGCGACCCGAGACAAGCACCCAGGTGGAGCATGGTCAATGTGGGCAGCGGACCTCTCGCGCCGCGGGTAGGCGGTGCACGGAGAGTCGGCTAGAGTTCAGACATGCGGGCTTGGCGCAGCGTGGTGTTGCTCCTGCTGCCTTGCTCGCTCCCGATGGGGGCGGGTGCGGCGCGGGCGGAGAAGCCGAGAGCGCTGGCGGAGGCCTTCGAGAGCGCGACCGGGGTCGTGCTCGAGTGGTCGAATGAGACGCTCTCCGTCAGCGGCAACCGCGGCGAAGCGTATGGCTGCGACGCGCCCTTCGAGGAGGAGCTCGAGATCGCGATCGAGCGGGTGATCCGGGAACTCTCGCACTACTCCCGTCCAGTTCTGAAGAAGATCGGACTCACCAAGATCGTGTTCTGTCGAGACCTGTCGATACGTTTTGGCGGCACTCGCGAGCGTACGGTCGACGGGGCTGAAGACCGGCGCACCGAGCAGGCGGTGGCGGCGTTTGCGACCCATCGCGAGATGGCCATATACCTCGACGCGGCTCGATTTGTCCGGGCCACAGATCGGTGGAAGCGGAGCGTCGTACATCACGAGCTCTTTCATCTCCTCGACGTCAGGCATCCTGAACGCCGGCAGCTCGATGCCGCTTGGCAGGCCGCCAACCCGCCGAACTTCCACTACGGCTCGGGCGGGGTGGACATGCAGGACGGATACGGAACGAGTCTGCGCATGGACCTGCCCGGATTCACCGAGGCCTACGCCACCGCTTCCATCGAAGAGGACAAGGCCAAGCTCTACGATCGACTGCTGACGGATCCGGCGCTCGCCCAGCTCGCAAAGAAGGACGGGCACGTGAGAAAGAAGCTCGCGCTCTTGAAGCAGATGCTGAAGCGATTCGCCCCGGAGTTGGATGAGGCCTGGCTTCGAAAGACCGCCACCGCCCGCTGACTCCGCCGACGACCGAGTGCTTCAGATCGAGATCGATCCCTTGCGGAAGTCGCTCCGGCCGATGAGTGCGTTCACGAGCACAGGATGCCCGGCCCTCGAGAGTTCTACGGCCTTCGCGAGCACTTCATCGGTCTTTGCTGGGTCGTCCAGCAAGAGACCCTTCGCGCCGCAGCCTTCGGCGACCTTGTGGTAGTCCATGTACGTGAGGCGGCAGGCGACGTCGTCCCCCAGAGTGGGCGTCTGATCACGTTCGATCTGAGACCAGCAGGCGTCGTTGCCGACCACCGCGATCACACCGAGCCCATGGCGGGCCATGGAATCGAACTCCATGATCGAAAAGCCCGCGGCACCATCACCGTAGAGGAGCCAAACGTCCGACTTCGGTCGAGCGAGCTTCGCGGCGAGCGCAAAGCCTCCGCCTACGCCGAGCGTGCCGAAGACCCCGGGGTCGAGCCACGAGAGCGGCTTTCTGGGTTGTGCGGTGTACGAGACCGTGGCGACGAAATCTCCGCCGTCGCCGATGAGCAGTGCGTCGTCCGAGAGGTGGCGATTGATCGCTCGGCAGAGCGCCACCGGGTTCAGGTACTCGGTCTCTTCCTCCGCCATCTTATCGATCTCGGCCTCACGCTCCTTGTCGCGAGCCACGAGTGTCTCGAACCAGCCCACTCGCTCCGGGGCGGGGCCCGAGTTTCGGCCCAGCGTGACCAGCACGCCGAAGGGATCCGCGAGGATGCCCACATCCGGCTTGCGGTTCTTCTGCAGGTCCTCTTCCGACAGGTTGACGCCCACGACCTTGCAGCGCGAGACGTGTGAGCCGTAGTCGAGCCTGAAGTCACAAGGCACGCCGGCGAGAAGCACGACGTCGGCTTCCTTGAGGGCGTTGCGTCGCTTGTGACGCATGAGGAGCCGGTGGCCCGGCGGAAGCAGCCCGCGCGCCATCCCGGACAGGTAGACCGGCGCGCCGATCTTCTCGATGGCTTCGATGAGTTCTGGCAGGCGCGAGGGACGGAGTATCGCCTGACTGCCGATGATCATGAGCGGACGCTCCGCCTTCTCGAGCAGTTTGAGGGCGCTCCTCACGTCCGCGTTGTCGGGCTCGGGAGGCTCGATCACCTTTGGTGCGTGAATGACCGGCTCTTGAATCTCCGTGAAGAGGTAGCGCAGGTGCCCTCGGATGTAGAGCGACAGTGCATGTTCCGTGAGCTTCTTGTTGTCCTTCTCGGTGGTCTTCTTGTACCACTCGCGCACGATCTCTTCTGGGTAGAGCAGGTCCACCGCGAGCTCTACGAAGACCGGCCCCGGCACGCCGCTCTTGGCTTCTTCGAACGCGCGCTCGATCGCGGGCAGGACCTCGCGGAGTGTGTTGGGTCGCGCCGCCCACTTCACGTGGGGTTCGATGAGCGACATCTGATCGATGTCTTGGAGGGAGCCGCGACCACGCAACATCGTCGCGGTCGCGCCGCCAATCAGGACCAGAGGTGACTGTGCGAGCTGCGCGTTCTTGACGGCCGTGAGCGCGTTCGAAACTCCAGGACCCGCGGTGACCGCCGCGACGCCAGGGACTCCCGAGAGGCGAGACATCGCATCCGCCGCGAACACCGCATTCACCTCGTGGCGTGTATCCACGACGCGGATCCCGAGGCGCTTGGCCTCGACCAGGATGGGAGAGATGTGCCCGCCCACCAGCGTAAACAGGTGACTGACGCCCTGTGCCTTGAGTGCCTCTGCGACCCGACGCCCACCATTCATGCCGCGGGTATGGTCCAGGCTCAGGCGCGGGGCAACCGCACGCTCGCTTTAGGGGTTTTTCGGGGTCAGGCGAGTGAGTTCGCCGGACCAAGGATGCAGCAGGAGCAAGGAGCCCGTCCCGTCCCGCACGACCCGACCCGGTACGCCGAAGCCTCCGGTTTCATAGACCGTCGGCTCAAAGCGTCGCTCGCGGATGTTGAAGAAGCTCGCGAGCGTGACGTGCGGCGCGAATCCTCTGGGCGACAGGCCGAGCACCAAGATGAGGTTGGGATCGTCGGGCCAAGGCTCGGCGCGGATGAGGTTCATGGGTCGGGCACTGACGGGGGTTCGGATGACCTCCGTTCCGCTGCGCGTGTCGAACATGAAGAGCACGTTGAAGGCCGCCAGGAACAGGAACGGCTCCGTGTATCCGAGACCGTGAGTGCCGATGCCCGGATCATGCTCGAAGCTCATGCGTTCGGCGAGGGTCCCTGCGCCGAGGTCCACGTACTGAATGGCGTTGGATTGGTGGAGTCCGAGCGCGGCTCGGTTGGTCTCGAGCATGTGTAGGGTGTGGGCTCGGTCGGGCCCGGCGTTCTGGATGCGTCGTCGTTCCGCGAGCGTGACGGGGTCGATAGAGAGAATCTGCGTCGGCCGAAAGCCCTCCCTCGCGATGTCATCCGTCATGAGCAAGAGGAGCCCATGGTCCTCCGTGTATCTTAGCTCGACCGGCTGCATCAGCTCCGAATCCGAAACCACATCCTCGGGACCCGACCCCACGGGGCGTCGGAGCAGAATGCGGCCCTCGGCGTCGAAACGTGCGACCACGTTTCTTCCAGCCTCTGCGAAGGCGCCCCAGAACTCTGGGCCCGCTCCAGCCGCCAGCTCGAGCAGGCACGGCGGGGCGGTTGCCGTACCCACGACGGAGAGGTCGTTCTTCGCAAGCTGAACGAGCTCCGACGTGGAGAAACCAGTCAGCCGAGTGGGACACGCATTGTGAATCTCCATGGGGTAGCGGACCACCCAGATCCGGTCCTCGAGCACCGCCATCGCCCGCGTGTATCCGTAGCGTGTCCGAAGTGCGCGATACTCCCTCGAGGTCAGGAACGCGTCGTCCTCGAGCGGGGGCAGATCGGGCGCCAAGGACACCGTCTCACTCCGAAAAGGAGCGTCTCGAATCTCGGAGAGACCCACCGTGAGTCTGCAAGGTTCGTTGCCCGCGCAGTCGAGCAAGCGAGCATTCTCCGCATCGCGACGGCAACGCGAATCGGCAGCCGCAGGCTCCGTGCACGTCCCTCCATCGTACCAAACTCGGCCGATCAGAGCGGGGAGCTGGTACACGGCGAGGCCGAGCTCCTTCACGCAGCGCTTCTCCGTGGGGGTCACGACCGGAAAGACGCCAAAGGGATAGCAGGAGGTCTCCACCATCCATCGGGAATCCTCGACGGCCTCACAGCGATCATCGAGCCAGCTGACCGTCAGCACGGGGAGCTCGTCATCCGACTGATCGCGCACGGGAGCAGCCGCGCCCGCCGGCCAGTGCGCGCGCCAGGAAGGCGAGGGCAGAGGTGGTTCGCATCCCACGGCCACACGAAGCGGTGTGCTCGCGGCCTCCGCTTCGTCGATGGGACCGAGGGCCTCGAGGTCTCTCGCGGTGAAGCCGAGGATTCGGTGCTCCTTCGTCCCGTCCACGAACAGCGGTAAGCCTTCCCCTGGATTCCAGCGAACGAGACCCGACGCGGTCTCGGTCCTGCCGTCCACCAGCGTGATCAGCGCGACGAACAGCGTCTCGGACGGAGCGTCGAGCGTCAGGGGCGCAGGTTCCCCCGCGCACGCCACGAACGGTGCCACCAGCGCGAGCAGACGGCGGTGTCGAGCGGAGCGTTCAGCGTGCATCCAGCGCTGCTCCCATCCCGTACACGAGCCCCGCGGTTGCCAGGCCCACGAGGACTTGTGGCCAGGGGAAGTCGGCCTCGTCGCCGAGGAGCAAGGTGCCGAGGCTCGTCGCCAACCCCCCGCTTGCGAGACCGACGCCGAGAGGCGCCATCAAGAGACCGCTCGGATTAACCGCGGCCGGATTCGTGGTTGGGGCCGCGTCCGGGCCTTCATACGCGTGGGTGAAGGTTCCGAGGGCACCGCAGCGACTGTCACTCGGATCGCGCTGAAGGCATGCGCTCTGCAAGTCGCCGGACGTGCTCGCTGCGGTGATGCCGAGCAGCGTCAGCCCCGCCGCGGCCATCACAAAACCGCCCACCCACACGACGGGCCGCGCCGGATGGGTTGAACTCGGTGGATCCTCCATCTCGACCCACGTCGTGCCGCCGCGGGTGACCTGGATCCTTCGAGACGTGCTCCATCCGTCTGCGCGCCTGAGCGACAAGACACGCTCGCCGGCCGAGACCTCTCGGATGAGCGTGTGCTCGCCCGACGTCGTCCCAATGACGCGGCCATCGAGATCGATGACCAGATCCGCCGTCTCCGATTCGAGCTCGATCTCTCCATACGGACGAAAGTGGCCGCTCTCTTCGAGGTCATCTCGCAACTCTCTCGCGACGAGGTCACCCAGGAGTCGCTCCGGAGCACCGCTCTCCTCTGGACTGAGGACTTCGGGCTGGAGCTGGCGTGCGAGCTCGAAGATTCTCTGCTCTTGTGCCTCTGGGTCGTCCGCGCTAGCGGGGTCTTCGAGCACACGCTGTACTCGCTCTAGGTCGAGCACGAGGAGTGTGACGCGGTCGTTGCCTGCAACCGGCTGAACGGACAGTACGAGCAAGAAGCGCGCGACGTTGCGGTCGTCGGCGCGGGCAAGTCGAGCCCAACAACGGAGTCGAAGGTCCACCGGACACTCGCGCATCGCGTTCGCATCGACGCCGGCCTGTTCCGCAGATGCGAGGCTCAGGCTCGTCTCGCGACCGAAGACGCGCTGCGCTGCGTCGAGATAGTTCGAGCTCGGAATCGTAGGCGCGGTGGAGCCCGGCGTGATGACGAGCATGACTGCGCGGTCCGGCCGCTCGCCGGCGCCAATGGTGGTGCTCGCGGGGGTGGGTGCGGCGGCCAGCAGCGCAGCGACAATGATCGCTCCCATGCCGGTTTAGCATACGGCCGACCCAGGTCGCTGGCTACTCGAGGGCCTTGCGTAGCTTTCGCAGCCCGCTTGCGAGCGCGGCGGGGTCCCCGGGGCTCGTTGCGATGATCCGCTTGATGGATTTCTTCTCGTTCTCGTCGGTCACTCGCTCGGCGTGCTCGAGGATGCGCTTCGAGAGTTCGTCCATCTTCGACTGCGACCCGGCGCCCTCGGCCAGGAGCGCTTCGAGTTGAGACCACGGCACCGCGGGTCGATCGGGGGTTGCCGGACTCTCGGTGGAGGTCGTGGGTTCTTTCGGCGTGGGCGGACGCTTGAGGCCTGCCCGTGAGTTCGAGGCTTCGTGTGCCGGCTCCGCCTCGGTCGGCTCGGTGAGATGGGGCGGATCCTTGTTGGGTTCCGCGATCCCTCTGACCGCCCTTGGGGCGCTTGGAGCGGAGAGCGGTGTGACTTTGGCCTGGTCGGGGCCCGATCCGGTCGCTCTCTCCACCGTCCGTGGGCCTTGGCTCGTCCGGACGACAACCAGGGTTGCAAGCACCCCGATGGCGAGCCCTCCAACGAAGAGCAGCGTGCCCAGGATGTTGCGCTTGGGCTTCGGCATCGTCATGCCGTGCGGGGTAGGCAGCAAGGGAGTCGGCGTGAACATCGCGGGATTGGGAGACGTCGTCTGGACCTCGGGCTGCGGGACTGAGGTCACACTCGGTTCCGAGGGTCGATACATCTGCGTTCGCAGTTCGGTGTGAAGCTTGGTCGGATCTCGAACGAAGGTCGGATCCAGCGTCTCTTCCTTGCCCGCAAAAAGCCGATCGGCCGCCTCTCGCAGCGCACCGGCGCTTTGAAAGCGATCCTCCGGCCGGGCGGCCAAAGCTTGATCGATCAGTCGATCGACCTCGGGGTCCAAGGTCGGACGCAGGATGGACGCGCGTGGCCGTTCGCCCTCCGCGATCCGCTGAAACATCGCCTGGGCGGTGTTCGGGCCCTTCATTCGCATGGGCTCCGCGTAAGCGCGCACCGGCCCACCATCGTCGCCCAGCGCCCAGACCCGGCGGAGCGTGAGCATCTCTTGCAGAATGACACCCAAGGCAAAGACGTCGGTGCGATGGTCAACGAGGTCTCCGCGCGCCTGCTCGGGGGACATGAACGCCACGGACCCCAGCGTTCGGCCCTGCGTGGTCGCGGCTGAGGGGTGTTGGTCGATCATCTTCGCAATACCGAAGTCGAGCACCTTGATGACCGCACCATTCTCGGTCGCCTGCAGCATCACGTTCGCGGGCTTCAGATCTCGGTGAACGATTCCGAGGGAGTGCGCGTGCTCGACCGCCGAGCAGAGCTGACCGAAGAGGCGAAGCAAAAGGTCGAAGTCGAAGTGATCGTCCAGCGGACTCCGCGCGCCGATCTCCGCTTGGAGAGTGGAGCCCTCGATGTACTCGAGCGCGATGAAGGGCTGCACGCGGTCGAAGCCGAATGCGACCGCTCGGGCGATGTTCGGGTGGTCGAGCTCAGACAAGAGCTTTGCCTCGAGACTGAGGCGGGAGAGGACGGAGTCCACCGCACGCAGCTTGGGATGCAACAACTTCACCGCGATGGGGCTGTGGTCCTGCAGGTCTTCACCGAGCCACACGATGGCCGCGCCGCCTCCGCCGATCTGGCGACGCAGGAGGAACCTTCCGTCCACCAAGGTGCCGGGGCTGGTACCTTGCTCGTCCAATCTAGTCCTCGAGGGTCGTGATCTCGAAGCGCTCCGTCCCAATCCGTCTCTGACCGCGTTTGACCTCAACCACGTTGGCGGCCCCTTCGAGTCCGATCGACCCGAGTTGCTGACGCGCCCTATGGATGGCGACGTTCATCGCGTTCTCGTCCATGCGCAACATCCGGAGGAGCTCGGGCACCTTGCGCCAGCCTCGCTGCTCGA
This sequence comes from Deltaproteobacteria bacterium, assembly GCA_011526105.1. Taxonomy (GTDB): domain Bacteria; phylum Myxococcota; class Kuafuiibacteriia; order Kuafuiibacteriales; family Kuafuiibacteriaceae; genus WYAZ01. The sequence goes on from WYAZ01000142.1 coordinate 14,002, forward strand.
GTGGGAGTGCCTGATCTTGCGCTCGCGCCCGGGCGAGGGTGAGCAGGAGATAGCCGTGTTCGCGCTGCTCGAGCTGAGTTTCTTTTCCGTGGAGCAGGACCGTGAGTTGGACGCGCTCCTCGTTCCGCGTCACCGCGAAGCGCAGCCCGACGTTTTCGAGCGTGAGCGCCACATCCACCATGGGCGTGGATTCCGGGATGACCGGCAGTTCGAGCCTCCACGAGCGCCCGCCCGCGATGACGACCTCTTGGTCTTCGGCGGTGCGCACATCGCCATCTCGATGCTCGAGCACCCAGCCGCGGCCGTACTTGTCGGGGTAGATGGTGATCTCGGGATCGCTGTCTCCAGGAAGCGCAAGGATCTCGCCCTCGCTCGCCAAGACCTCTTGTGAGCTGAGCTCGAGGGCCGAAAGGCGTGGGGCCTCTGCGTTCGCAAACCGCCATCCAGGCTCGGGTTCGCCGAAGCCGAGCTCGGCCCCGACCCCAATGTGCACGGGGTGACCCGGTTCGACGCGTTTGCCATCCACGAAGGTGCCATTTCGGCTTCCGAGGTCTCGAAGTTCCCAGTGAGTACCGGTCCACTGGATCTTTGCGTGCTCACTCGAGATGTACTTGTCCTCGGTGGCGAGGCCGCAGGAGGAAGAACGACCCACGATGCAGCGGGAGGGCACCGCGTGCTCCGTACCATCCGAGAGCTTCTTCAGAGTCGCCACGCTCGGAGGATAGCAGGAGCAGAGCTCGGCCTGAAGCTGGCGGAAAAGTTCAATCTCTCGGGTTCCTGCCGTAGCATGTGAGGATGCAGGACGGTCCCGGGGCGCCAAGAGCGGGCACGGTTCAGTTCGGCTACCCGGACTGGGTAGACGAGTTGGATTGGAGTGCTTCTTACCCCTCCGATCGCGAGCGCATGGCGCTGGCGATCCACGTGGCTTTCAAGAACGTGGAGCGAGGTACGGGCGGTCCGTTCGGGTCCGCCATCTTCCAAGCCGAGACTGGGCGCCTCGTCTCGGTGGGCATGAACCTGGTGGTTCGGAACCACAACAGCACACTTCATGGGGAGATGGTGGCGTTTCAGATGGCGCAGAGCGCCCTTGGAACCCACACGCTGGGCGGTGAGGGGCAGGACGTCCACGAGCTGTTCACGTCTTGTGAGCCTTGCGCCATGTGCCTGGGGGCAACGCTCTGGTCAGGCGTTCGCCGCTTGGTCTGCGCCGCGAGCGGCGAGGACGCACGCGCGCTCGGCTTCGATGAGGGTCCGGTCTTCGAAGAGAGCTACGCATATCTCCGCGACCGAGGTGTGCTTGTGGAGCGTGAGGTGATGCGTGCGGAGGGGCAGGCCGTGCTCGCTCGCTATCGAGATCTCGGTGGGCTGATCTACAACGGCTGAGCTCGACGACGGCCTCGCGCCCAGTTTCTGGCGCTCTTCATCGGCTCTGCTACTCTGGCCGACATCAGCGTCGATGTGGACTCTCAAAGCTGGCCCCAGCGGGCTCCTACTCACCCTACTCCTGTGCCTCCCGGTTTCGAGCCGGGCGGAGCTCGACATCTCCGACTCGGGCAGCCCGAAGAACCATGCGCGGTCAGGGCGCAGCAGCACGCGCTTCATCATCCTCCACACCACGGAGGGAGAGAAGAAGGGGGCGCTGGCGAAGCTGAGGCGGAGCGGAGAGGCGCACTACCTGGTCGACCGAGCGGGTCACGTGAGCCGAATCGTCGACAAGAACCGCGTTGCGACACACGCAGGTCGATCGATGTGGAACGGGACCGCGGCGCTCGACCAGCACTCGATTGGCATCGAGGTCGTGGGTTATCACAACCGACCGGTGGGGAAGGCCCAGCTTCGCGCGCTGCGCGAGCTCATCTCTCAGCTCCAGTCGCTCTACGATGTACCCGATGACCGCGTCTTGACGCACTCGATGGTCGCTTTCGGAACGCCCAATCGCTATCACCGGCGCGCGCATCGTGGCCGGAAACGCTGCGGCATGAACTTGAGCACGCCCGAGGTGCGGGCCGCACTGGGGCTTGCGTCCATCCCGAGTTCGGACCCGGACGTCGAGGCCGGTCGTCTCGTCTTCGCTGACCCCAAGCTGGCGCAGCACCTCTATGGCGCACGGGCGAAGTCCAGAGCGAGTTCGCGCTCGCGCGACCGACGCCCTTCGGTCGAGACCCATGAGGATCTGATCTACGTGTTGCCCACGGGCCGGATCGCGTCGCACGCCGAACTGCTCGCCGCGAAAGATGGGCGAAGGCTTCTGAAGCGACTCCCAAAGGGCACCCGAGTGCTGCGTGGCTATGAGAACGCAGGCCGGATCAGTTCTCGTCGCCCGCCATCGGTCATCTGCGGTTCGCGATGGCGAGATCCCTCAACGCTCTATCGGTTGCCCGGTGGAAGACTGGTCCCCGGAAACAAAGTGCGCGCGACCTCCCTCCCGAAGAACACGGTGGTCCTCATCCGACGATCCATGTGATACAGGAAGCTCATGAAGCACGCGGTCGAGCACGATCTCGATGCCCCGACTTGTCGCAAGGTGACTCGCCTAGCCCTCGACTCGTACGCGGCGCGCTATCAGAAGTATGAGCCCCAGGTTCGCTGGAACGGCGAGGACGCTGCGCGGATCGCCTTCACGGTGAAGGGCATGCACATCGAAGGCCGGATCGAGCTCAGGACCGGTCGAGTCGAGATGGACCTCGACGTGCCTCTATTGCTGAGGCCGTTCAAGAGCGAGGCCTTGAAGGTCATCGACCGAGAGATCCGACTTTGGATCGACAAGCAACGTCGCGGCGAGCTCTAGGGTTCAGCGAGCTTTCTGAAAGCGGCGCTCGTTTCGCGCCCAAGAGAGGCTCACGACCCGCGCCTCTTTCCCGGAGTCGAGGAGCCGCTTCTCCGCCCGCGCCTCTGCCGCTCTGTAGCGCCGCTGAAGCTCGAGGCTGCTCTGGTCCCGCGCCTCGGTGAGTTCTGGCATCAGGCTCTTCCAGTGCACATCCAGCATGGGACCTATGGCCGAGCCATATAGGCTCAGGTGGGCAAAGGTAGTATCGGCGCCGAAAAGGCCAGGTTGCGCCTTTTGTGGTGCTGCTCGGCGCTCTAGGCGGCCGCGAGTCGGTCGCGGCTCTGGGCGTCGGCCTCGCGCCACGTGAGCATGCGTTTGGCTTCCGCGTCCCAGAGGTGCAGCCGCAGGCACGCCCAAACGTCCTTGGGGGCGAGTGAGGTGCGTCCGGGGTGCTGAAGCTCCGGGATGCCGCTCATCGCCTCGGGCAATCGGTAGAACGGGATGCGGTGATTGAGGTGGTGCGCGTGGTGATAGCCGATGTTGCCGGTGAACCAGTGCATCAGCTGGCTCATGTCCATCATGCTGGAGGAGTGCAGAGCGGCGGCCGTGAACTCCCAGTCGCGGCGCCCGCGAAGCTCCATGCCCGGGAACGTGTGCTGCGCGTAGAACAAGTATGAACCGACGGCGTGCGAGATCAGGTGCGGCAAGAAGAACGCCACGAGCATCGTTTCGAGGCCGAAGAAGAAGTAGAAGCCGGCCATCAGCCCGTAGTGGATGATGAGTGAAGGCACGCTCTCCCAGTACCGCTTGGGCTCCTTCAAGAACGGCCGGATGCACATCCCCAAGAGGAAGCTCGTGAAGTAGCCCAGCGCGATGTTCGCCGGGCTTCGCACGAGGCGATACATGAGACGCTGCTTCCAGGGGAGCCCGCGATACATGCCCACGGTGAGCAGCGGATAGGAGCCGATGGACGAGCCCACGATCTTCGAGGTGTGGGCATGGTGATAGTTGTGCGAGTCGGCCCAGATCTGGGGCGGGCAGAGGATGACATAGCCGTACGCGCGCATCAGCGCGCGGCCAAGCTTCGCGCGCTTCGAGTCACCTCGGAACACGGTCTTGTGAAAGGTGTCGTGGAAGAAGATGAAGAAGCGGACGGACAGAAGGCCCAGCACCACCGAAGCGACGTAGCGGAGCGGACCGAAAGCGGGCGTCAGCGCCACCCCTGCCACCACGACCGTGGCGACGATCGTGTACGACAACAGCCTCCATGTCTTCGAGAGATCCTCCTCCGCGAAGACACGAGCGGCCTTAATCAGCTCGGAGGGTTCTCGGGCGCTCATCCCACCCGTGGTGTGACACAGGAGGACGGCAGAGAAAAGAACAGAAACAAGGGCTTAGGTGCCATCACAGCGACTGACCGTCCGGAATGGATCGAGCTGCGTCCGCCTGAATGGCGATTCAGCTCACCTTTTTGGGCTCTGGCCTCGGCCCCGCCGCCTCATGGCCCCCGAGCAATCCCCTAGAGAGGTCTCGTCTTCAGACGCTGACCGGCGCGGTGAGGTGGTCGACGAGGTCCATCTTCGTGAGGATGCCCACGACGCGTTCGGTCTCGTCGAGCACCACGCCGACCTCGTCCTTCGCGAACAGCTCGAGCAACTTCGCCGCGTCTTCATCGACCCGCACTGTGTCGCACCGGCGGAACATGACCTCCGCCACCTTGCTCCCGAGGGAGGCGCGTCCTTCCACCATGCGGCCCAAGAGATCTGATTCAGTGACGATGCCCGCGAGACGTCCGTCGTCGAGCACAGGGAGCTGACTCACGCCAGCATCCTTCATCCGAACGACGGCGTCTTTTACGGTGTCCGCGCTCGAAGCGCTGATGAGTTCGCGCGGCGGCATGCGACGGAGGAGGTCTCCGATGCTGGTCGTTTCCCAACCGGTCTCGGTGAAGCCGTTGGCTCGCATCCATTGATCGTCCACGAACTTGGTCATGTAGTTGCGGACCGAGTCTGGGAGAATGATGACAAATCGCTTACCAGGGCCTTCGCGTTTGGCGATCTTGAGCGCAGCGTACAGCGCCGAGCCCGAGCTGCCGCCCACGAGTAGGCCCTCTTTGCGGATGAGGCGCCGGGCCAGAAGGAACGCGTCGCGGTCGTTGGTCTTGACCCACTCGTCGATGAGCGATCGGTCGAGTACGTCTGGGATGAAGTCGTAGCCGATGCCCTCCACCTTGTACGACTTGATCTCTTCTGGTCCCGCGAGCAGCGAACCGACGGGATCTGCGCCGATGATCTTCACGCCGGGGACCATCTCCTTCAGCCGTTTGGCGACGCCGCTGATGGTGCCCCCGGTTCCGGCCGAAGCCACGAAGTAGTCGAGCTTGCCCCCGGTCTGCTCGAGAATCTCGGCCGCGGTGCCATCGTAGTGCGCCATGGGGTTGTCGGGGTTGGCGTACTGATCGAGCACGTGGCTGTTCGGGATGATCTTGTTCAGTTGTCGGGCGACGCTGATGTGGCTCTCGGGCGCATCCCAGGCCGCCTCCGTGGGCGTTCGAATGATCTCTGCGCCGAGCGCCTCGAGCACCACTTGCTTCTCGCGGCTCATCTTCTCCGGCATGGTGATGATCATGCGATAGCCCTTCACCGAAGCGGCGAGCGCCATTCCGATGCCGGTGTTGCCGCTGGTGGGCTCGATGAGCGTATCGCCGGGCTTGATGCGGCCGGACTTCTCGGCCTCCTCCACCATGCGCTTGCCGATGCGGTCTTTGACGGAGCCCCCGGCGTTCATGAACTCGCACTTGACCAGGAGTTCGCAGCCTGTCTCGCGGCCGACGCGCTGGAGCCGGACCATGGGTGTGTGGCCGATCGCTTCGAGGATGGTGTTGTGGATCTTGGACATCGGGGCTGGAACTAACACCCAGACCGGCGCCTCGCCACCGTATTAAGGCGGAGCCAAACCCCAGGAGTCCTCAGTAGATACGCTCGACGACGGCGCCATTGTAGTAGTGCGCCAGGATCTGCTCGAAGTTCTGGTTGTGCTCCGCCCGACCGATGGCGCCCATCTGGCACATGCCCACCCCATGACCCCAGCCGCCGCCGGTGAAGGTCAGCGTGCTGATGGCTCCGTCCGGTCCGCGTTCCTCGTCGAGCACGAACATCCCGCTGTACAGGTTGCCGAAGAGTCGCCGGACGGGGAGCTCGCGCAAGATGTCTTTTGCGCCTCGGCTTCCTTCGAGTCGCAGCCCGGTCACCCGTCCGCCGCGACCTCGGCCTAGGACCTTGACCGAGCGGAGCTGGCCCACCCCAGTGCCCGACAGGAGGTCATCGAGCTGAGCGCGTGAGTAGGTGCGCTTCCAGCGATAACGCTCCGCGCGGCTGAAGCTCGAGCGAGCCGAGAACGTCGGGGGAAAAGATTCGAGCCACTCGCGGATGTTCGACTCGTTCAGGCCCGCGGCGAACTTTGCGATGGCTGGATCACCCGCGCTCGCGTCGAGCTTGGGGCGAAGGCTCTCGGACGCAGCGTTGTCCCAGACCACCTCGTTGGCCTCCGTGAAGCCGCCGCTCGACGAGGAGTAGACCGAATCCACGAGCTGAAGCGGCTCGCTCGCAGACTTGCGGGGGCGCACCGCAAGGAGCCCGCGAGTCTCCTCGACCGCGCGGTTCGTGTTCGGTTGCTCCGCGCTCGCGCCGCCGTACACCTGGCAGAGCTGCGTGGCGCAGATGTGAAACGGATCGCCCAGGTTGGTGTGGCCGAGCTTGGCGAAGATGGCGCCGCGCGCGGTGACCGCCTGGGCCTTGAGCGCCTCGATCGGGGCCGAAGCGAAGATCTCCGCCGGCACCACCCCGGCCAAGAGACGTTCGGTGCCGATCGAGTTCACTGCGGCCAGTGCGCCCTGTCGGTCGACGACCACGTAGATGTGGCCCCAGTACTGTCGGCTCTCTCGCTTCTTCTTGCCGCTGGCGGTCTCGTGATCGCCTTCGAGCAACTCGACGCGCCCGCCGGGCACGGTGCCAAAGTAGACCGCGCCTAAAGCGCGATGCAGGAGCTTGTTCCGCTCGTCGTAGATCCCGACGCGCCCTTTGGCGGGGGCGAGCAGCTCAGTGTGCACGAAACTCCGGACCGACTGCTCGCGAGACAAGCGGTCCATCAAAGCCTTCGCCTGCGCCTCGTCCGAAAAGCCGCCCAGTCCTACGCGGCGCTCCCTAGTGTCGAGCACGTTGCCCTTCATGGCCATGATCGTGCCGGTGACGAACTCCTTGGATTCGAAGCCTTTCTGCTTCCAGCTCGCACGCGATTGCTCCGCCGCCTTCGTGTCTCCATAAGGAAGGACTTCGACGACGGCCCAGTGGCGAAGCTGAGCGGGCGTGGTCTCGATCGGTCTGAAGTAGAACGTGGTCCCGGACTCCGCGTAGACGGTACGTGGCATGTCCTCGTCCTCGAAGATGAGGCGCGTGGGCGCGTCGGCTCGGACGCCCACGCGCGCCTGACCCTCGAGCACGCCGACGGAGACGATGGGTTCGCGTTTTTCGAAGCGCAGGCGCTTCTCGTACAGCTCCGAGAGAGTGAGGGGGGTGAAGTCGCCGAAGCTCGAGACCGGCGGGGCGGCGTCGAGCTGGCCGCTCAGCGCAAAAGTCAGCAAGACCGCCGGCAGCCCACGCTTCATGCCTATCTCCATATCAAAGACGGACGGCTTGGAGGACGGGTTCCTTCACCGGCCAAGGGTGTGCTCATGTAGGATCCTCGGTCCAAAGCGGGTGTTCACTCCTCATGGGTGAAGATCCACTCGGGGTCGAGCTTCCCCGTGGTTCCGGTCGAGACCATGCGTTTCGGACCCAGACGGATCACGAGACGCTGCCGTCCGTGCGGCCGGACTCCGAGGCATCGATCCGCTTCGGTCACGTCCTGGAACCGAAAGCCACGCTGCGCGCGCATCACCGTGCCAAACCAGTTGCCTGCGAAGAAGTAGCCGCCCGTGGCGAAGACCGCGGACCGGCTCGGCACCATGTCCACGACGGCGTAGTCGACGAGGGCAAAGGAGACCCACTCGGCGGCTGGGGTGGCTTTTCGGAAGATCTCCGAGCGGAGTCCGCCGCCCTCGAAGGTGGTGCGGGCCGCGAACAGTCCGTGTTCGGCTCGAAAGACCGCTGAGCTCGAGAAGGCGAGGATGTCGTCAGTCAGCGACGGGAATGAGAGCGGCGTGTGGATGCCACCGGCGGAGACGAGCACTGGTCCCGGTTCGCCGACGGACTGACCGTCGTGAAACCAGGCGGCCACGGCCTCTCCGGCCCCCACCCACGCGACTTGGCGAGGCCGGAGCTCCCGGTCCACCTCCGCAATGAACGGAGGCCTGCGCGCGTCCATCGCGCCCAAGGCCTTCGTACCTGACGGACCGAGGTGATAGACCTCCGTGCTCTCGGTCATGAAGAACAGGTCGGTCACCCCACTCGGGTCGCCCGAGATGGACACCACCGCATGGTCGATCGTGTCGGGGCGATCGGCGAGCACGAGCTCCTCTCCGAACTCGAGACGCGGCGTATCCGTGAGCAGCGGTGCGACCGGTGCCTTTGCGACGCGTGTACCGGTGCCGCCAAGATAGAGCACGTCGCCGCTCTTGAATCCTCCCAGGTGATAGTTGGTCGTCGCCGTTTCGACCGGGGTGAGGATCAGCGCCCCGCCGGGGGGCCAGTCCAGCCGGTAGAACCGACCGACGGCGCTCGCGACCAACGCGCGCGTATCGTCGAGCGCAACCAGCAGTGTCATCGCCGGAAGGCGGCCATCGTTGGGCTGAAACTCCGAGAGACGATCGGCGAACGTATGCTTCCGAGTCTGCACGACGGTGCGACACGGCAGCCGAAGAAAGAAAGGCCGAACCCACTCCGGCCATGCGTCCGCGTCGAGCTCCTCCCACTCGGGTTCGGTGCCCGAAATCCGCAGCGCGCGGCTCGGAGCGAGCGCGCCGGTCTCGTGGTTCGCTGGATCGTGCACCCCCTCTTCGAGGTCGAGCTCGCCCGGGGTCTCGTCGTAGAAGAGCCACAACATCTCCGTCTCCCTCGAGACCGTTCGGGTCGGAAGCACGTCGTCCTCGAGCGCGAATAGCTCTGCTCTCGGCACGCCGCGTCCCTCCAACGTCGAGCGTTCGATCACGAGCACACTCCCGAAACCCAGCGCTCCCTCCGGCGGGGGAGCGGTCATCCCGCTCGGGACACATGCCGCCGGAAGAACACACGCGAGGACGAGGAGCAGCTCCTTCGACAGAAGCGACACACGGGCACTGTATTCCGCCGCCTCGCGCTTGTGAACCCGAGCGAGCAGAAGCCGCGTGACTCATGCCCGCCAACCGGATACGCCTGGCCGGCGCCAGGTTCTGATGGAAAGCGATGGTCCCGTCACACTTCCGCTCCACGCGGGTCCGCCCAAGAAGGCGGCGCTCGTGCTGCTGGTGGCGCTCGCGATTGTCTATAATCTAGGGCTCATCTTCCTGGTCGCGGTGGTCACCGGCGCCAGCTCCGGTGGCGACACCGAAGAAGTGCGTGGTCTGTTCGAACTCGGGCCTCGCTACGGCATCGCGCTGCTGATCTTGCTCGTCTTCTTGGATGTGGGCATCGTCTCCAGCGCGATCCGTCGGTATCGGTTTCGAAAGGGCGCGGGCCCGGCGATCTTTTGGCCCGACCGATTCGAGGTGCCGGATGCTTCGGGTCACGTTCGGCATGTGCTCCCCTACGCGGACGTGCTGCTGGTCCAGCTCGGTCGTCGTTTCGTCTTCATCGACGCGAAGCATCGCCTCATCAAGGTGCCGCGAGGTGCGTTTCACAGCCTGGCGGACCTCGAGTCGTTCTTGCGGCGCATCCACGCGGGCATCGCGAAGCTCCCCGGTGGCTCGGAGCGGCTCGCCGCGATGGCGCGCCGGCTCATGCTCGCGGAGAGTGCCTATCAGCGGCCGATCATCAGCTCGTTTCGCTTGGTCTTGCTCTTCGCTCTGATCTATCTCGTGCAGCGCACACTCGATGCGTCGTTTAATCAAGCTGACATCGCGCTGGGCGCGAACGTGGCGGCGCTGACTCGCGACGGGCAGCTCTTTCGCATCGTCTCCGCAAACTTCCTGCACGCCAACCTGGTTCACTTGGGTGTCAATGGCTTTGCGCTCGTGAGTTTGGGGTCGGTGCTGGAGCGACTCCTCGGGCGAGATCGTTTCGTCGTGCTCTTCCTGGGCTCGTGCATCTTTGGCGCCATGGCTTCGACCCTTCTCGCGGGGCACGCCATCGGGCTCGGCTCCTCCACCGGAGTGGCCGGCTTGCTCGGCGGCCTGCTGTACCTCGCGTTGCGTTACCGGGAGAAGCTCCCCACCGAGTTCCGACAGCCCTGGAGTCTTTGGTTCACTCTGTTCGCCATGAATGCGTGGATCGCGCTGCTCGTACCCAACATCGATCATGTGGCGCACGGCGGCGGTTTCCTGGCTGGCATCCTGCTCACCGCGGGCCTCTGCCCTCACAACGACCCCATTGATCTGCTCGAGAAGCCGATCTCCCTGCTGTTGCGCCTGGGCTCCCGAGGACTCGTGGGCTTTATCGCCGCGGTGTTTGCCATCGGCGTGGGTTCGAGGTGGCCAGAGAGTGCCCAAGACACAAAGAAGACGTGGGCCGCTTGGGCCGAATCCGCCACCGCGGAGGAGCTCAACTTCATGGCATGGACTCAGGTCGCGGAACGGCCGCCCGAGACCGCTCCGAGCTGGCTGCCCATTCAATTCCTCAGTCCGGCGGAGGAGCTCGCCCTGGGGCTGGAGCTTGCGCAGCGAGCGAACAAGCTCTCGCCGGAAGATGCGCAGATCCGCGACACCCTCGCCACCATTCACTATCGGCGTGGAGAGCTCGACGAGGCGATTCGGCTTGGGCGGCGGTTCGACCTTCCCAAGCTCGAGGACTTCCGTGCCTCTCAGCTCGCGCGCTTTGAACTCGACCGACGAGCGGTGCTCGGTGGTCCGGTGGTCTCGAGCACGGTCGCTTTGCCCTCGGTGGAGCTCGAGTCCGGTTCCGTCGTGCTCCGCTTCTCGGCGCCGCTCGCCGTGCGCGTCGAGCTGCACCTGATCGTACATCGTGAGGAAGAGCCGCTCGGCTTCTTCGAGCTTCGGGTCGGGCCCACGGATGAGCTGGAGTTCCGTCTCGAGTGTCCTTCGCAGATCTGTGCGCCTGAGGGCGCGCCCCCAGCCGTCTCCGTGGGTCTGTTCGAGAGTGGGCATCTTCCACCCGAAGAGCACGGTGTGGTGGCACGCGCGTCCCCCTATCTGCCCGACGTCGCCAAGCTTCCGAGGTTTCGTGCCCGGGGGACCGAGCCCCCCTGATCAGACTTCCGATCGAGCTCAGACCATCGGCTCTGGATGACCCTTCTCGCCGCGTTTGCCGCCACCGCCGCGGGTCATGCGGAAGCCGAGGTCCGATCGCACGAAGAGGTAGAGCGACCCGAGAATCGAGATCAAGATGCCAAGGGCGAGCCAGCGGTTGTACTCCGGCTGGACGAAGATCTTGCCTTGGCCCGGGCTCGGCACGACCTTGGGCTGGGTCTCGAGGCCGAAGCGCGAGGCCAGGTCGCCGACCTGGATGAGATGGATGACCGGCACGCCTTCTTCCAGGAACTGGCTCATCACCGACTCAATCTCTACCCCCGCCGGTGCGGACTTGTTCAGCCCCGGCTTGAAGAGCTTCTTGCCGAAGCGACGACCCACCGAGATGGTACCGCCGCCGACGTTGATGTAGATCTTGAAGGGCTCGCCGCCGGACTCCTCGCGATAGATGCGCATGCGATCTCGGATGCTGTCCTGAAATGTTGGCGGGTCGATGAGCGGCAGACCATGCCGTTCGATGGTCTCTCTCAGGATGCGAACCCCTCGCTGCGACATGCCGAGTCCTCGGTCCTCGATGCCGCCGAGGGAGGCAGCAACCGACCCGCGCGAGATGACCTTGCGATCGAGGAGCACCTTCTCCATATCGAGCCACAGGAGCGCGGGTTCGTTGGCGCCCCACTGGGAAGAGGACGCGCTGGAGATGATGATGGCTCGCAGGCGAAGGGCCTCGGCCGCCGCTAGGACCGCGATGTTGAGCCCGGGGAACGAGCCGGAGCATCCCACCGCGATGGTGTCACCTGGCTGCACCCCGGCCTTCATCAGGTAGTGAACGATCACCGCCGCGAAGTTGGGGTTGAGGGAACTCTGCTTCGAGCTGAGCGTGCCCGGATTCGTGGTGACCGGGCTCATGAGCGTGCCGATGAGCCCCGTCTGGAGGGGATCCGTCTCGGGGTCGATGGGGATCCGGAGCCGAAGTCGCTCCTCGCGAATGGTTCGGAAGGCCTGCTCCGCGATACGCGCCGCCTCGAGCTTCTCCGCGAAGTGAGGCTGGCGAACCTCCTTCTGGAAGCGTTCGACCAACAGGTAGCCGCAGAGCGACCAGAGGGCGATCAGCAGAATGGCGGTTCGCGATACGCGCCGCGGGCGCCAATACATGCCCTTCATTAGACTGAGATCTCCACCCCGACGAGCAGGAGTACGAGGCGCACGACCACCGCGGCAGAGAGCATCGTGCTGACCGTTTCGATGGTGCCTTGTCGGTCCATCCAGATCGCGATGAGCCCGGGAATGATGTAGCCGATGACACTCGCGTCGGCCGCTTGAAAGAACCCTACCGGGGGGACCACGCTCCGAACGAGAACGCCGATCAAGTAGCCCATCAAGATCATGAGAACGGTTCGGCGCCGACCGTAGATAATCACCACGGAGGCGAGGGCATGCACGATCGCAAAGGTGAGGAACCCCGCGCCGATGGTCAGGATGACTGCGAAGGGTTCGCCGAGGTAAAGCGCGATGTAGCCGGGCACGACCATACCGCCCGCCGCGAGTCCGAAGAGCTCCGAAAAGAGAAGGCTGACGACGAGACCAATCCCGATCGCGAGTGTGAGCGTTTCGATCATGTACTGGGGTCCTTGCTGTCGATAACGGATCGGTTCTTGAAATAGCGGACCAAGTCGAGGCCAGGGCCACCGATGTTGGCGATGCCGATGATGAGCGCAGACTCCCCGGAGAGCTCGAGGATCTGTTCGAAGATCTCTTCGATCCTTCGCTCCTCGGCGTAGACGACTCGGCTCGGGTCGAGGCCCTCCTTGAAGGCGGACTTGGCGAACAGATAGGTCCCGGTCCCGATGAGCACGTAGTGGTCGGCGGCCGCCCAGCTCATGCAGGCCTCGCCGAGTTGGCGAGAGCGGTCCGGCCGATCCGCCCGGCAGTTCACGACCGCGATCCGCTTCTCGCGCCCGGGGTAGCGCTCGTAGGTCATGTTCCAGATGCGACCCGTGGATTCGGGGTCGTTCGCGGCGAAGGCGTTGACGAAGGTGAGACGGCGCCCGAAGAACTCGACCTCGACCGCGGTGAGGGCGCCGGGGTCGGGGGTCGCCGACCACATGCCGCTGAGCGCAGTGGTGCGGTCGATGCCGAACTCTGCGCAGACACGAAGCGCGAGGGCGACGTTCTCCGCGTGCTCGAGATAAGTGAAGCGCGACATCTCGTCTTCCGAGACCAGCGCGACGTCTTCCTCCGTGACCTTGAGCAGCTTGGTGCCGCGGTCGGCGGCGGCGGCCTCGAACACGGAGATGTGGCGACGCTCTCCGGTGACGAGCGTTCCGCCGAAGGGTGTTGTTCCAGCGATCGCCAGCGCAACGTCCTCTTCACTCGGGCCCATGACGTCCAGGTGGTCGGCTCGAGCGTTGGTGATGACCCCCATCGTGCACTGCACGAAGACCTCTTCACACAGTGCCTGCAAGTGAGGTTGCACCGCCATACACTCGATGACCAAGGCCTCGGCTTCGAGCTCGGCCGCGGTGCGGACGATGCGGAGCTGCTCGATCACGTTGGCGCGGGAAGGCCGATAGACGGGGTACTCGGCTCCATTGGGCATGATCATGCGGGCGAGGGTACCGGTGGTCTTCGCACAGGTGCGGATGTTACCCGCGCGGAAGCCGGCCGCGATGAGCCGGGTGACGCTCGACTTCCCTCGGGTTCCGTTGACATGCAACCGGGTCTTGATGCGCCGGAGTGCCCGGAGGTGCTGGTAACGCTCCGCCGCCCCGAGCGCGCTCAGGAATGCCGTGGTTCCAAGGATGAGGCCAAAGCCGGACATACGATGTTCGAAAACGGACCGCTGCCTCCTTAAGCCAAAACGAGCGCTGAGACTAGAGAGAGGGAGTCACCCTCGCTTGGAACGCTCGGCTGCATCCCTGGCGGTGGCATCGAGGAAGCGCCGCAGGATGGCCTGCTCCACTCGTCCTTTGCGCCGGGCCGGGACCGGCACGCGGAGCAAGAGGTCGATCCGGCCGGGCTCCGGGACTCTCACCGAGACTCGCGGTTCTGTGCTCGGCGCCTCGAGGCCGGTCTCTCGGTTAATGCGCTCGAAGTGCTTCTTGGCGTCTTCGAGGAACGGTTTGCACTCATGGTGCGCCGCATCGATCAGGGCCGCCTCCGCTCGACGCCAGTCTTCGTCCGGGCCGAGCGGTACGACCATCGTGTGCAGCACAAACTCGTCGGTGTAGGTCTCGTTCACGACCGGGTTGGTCAAGAGCAGGGAGTTCGGGATGACCACCGCCCGACCCGTGTGCTGGTGGGAGAAGTCGCCGGGGCCCACTTCGAGCAGGGTGGTCGTGAAGAGAGAGAAGTCGACGACATCGCCGCGCAGCTCCTGGATCTCGATGCGATCGCCGATGCTGTACATGTCCGAGGAGCTCCGAAGGAGCGAGCCACTGATGCAGAGCAAGAGCTCCTTGGTGGCCAGGACCACCGCCGCCGCGACCGCCACGAGTGACAGGGCGAAGGTCCTGAGCTCGGATGCCCAGATGATGATGGCGAAGAAGAGAAAGAGCAGGACCGAAAGGTTTCGCGTCGTGACGATCCATCGCCGCCGCATATGGGACGAAGGGAGCGCGGCGTTCTGGATGGCCCGCAGCGCGGCGAACCGAAAGGCCAGCAGCGCGAGCAGAAGGGCGAGGCTGACGATCGCCTTGCCGGCGAAGGCCTTGTGGTTCATGAACTCGGTGAGCGCGTCGAGCCACCCAGCGCTCATGGGCGGAAGCTCCGATTCGACTCAAAGCATCCCACCAGCTCGCGAAAGGTCTCTTTCATCAGGTCGAGTCGCGGTGCGGACCCGAGCGCGCGAACGAGTCGACTCGCCAAGGTGCCATCTTGTGCGTAGGTGGCCAGTGGGAGTTGCTCCTTCGGCGATCCAAGCACAGAGGCCAGCCGCTCGAAGAGCGCGCGCCACAGGTCGAGGCCCGTGGTCGGACCACGACCGGCCAAGCCGAGCGTCTGGAGATAGGCGGTATCCTCGATGAGGGCTCGCTCCGCCTCGCGGACGGTCTGATCGAAGATCGCGGCCAGTGGCTCCACCGCCCAAGCCTTCTGGGACTCGTAGCTCGACCAACGCTCCTCCACCAACCCCCGGACGAGCTCGGCGATGATCCGGGTCACCGCGAGATCGGCCGCGGGGCACTCCTGGGAGTCGGTGACTCGGATCTCGATCGTGTCTCGGTCGAAGCGTGCGATGGCGCCGCGAGCGTTCAGCCACTCGTGCTGCAAGATCCCCTCGGGGTCGTGAGGTGCGATCGCTCGATACAGCGGCTGAAGCAGCCGTTCCTCGTACTCATCGGGGGTGAAGATGGGCTCGGGGATCACTCGACCTGCCACTTCCGGGATGCGAGCCGAGTTGCCTTGGTAGAAGCGCAGCCTCGCGTCGAGGTCTCGCGCTTTCCGCCCTGCGTAGTAAGGCGAACTCGCGGCCAGCGCCGGGATGATCGGCAACACCAACCGAATGGCCGCGTGGAGGCGGCCAAACTCGTCGGCGCCCGAGAAGGGCAAGTTCAGGTGCACGCTCTGCAGGTTGGACCAGCCGTGACCGCGGCAGTCGAAGATGCGGTCGAAGCAGGCGTAGATCTCCGCGTTGTCATGCGGCCACTTCCTGAACTCCTGATCGGGATTCATGAACGGGTGAATCGCGCTCGGCATGATGCACGCGCCGTGCTCGCGGAGGCGCTGGAGCACTCGCAGGGCGCTGGCGTGGAAGGCATCACCCAGGCCATCGAGACGGGGGGCAGGCCCAGTGGTCTTGAGCTCGATGACATGGAGCGCGAGCTCGTTGGACCAGGTGACCACACCATCTTCGAGGTCGCTGCTGATCTCTCCGTCCTTTGTGAGGAGGACTCTGTCCGCGATCGGGCGGACGGAGAGGTCCTGCCGGTCCACGATCATATACTCCAGTTCGACGCCGTAGGCCTCGAACAGACCGAAGCTTTGAGTCATTGGGGTCGGCCCTTCTTCTTGGCCTCGATGCGTTCCAAGAAGGTCTTCATGATGGTCTCGTAGAGCGTGTTTCCGAGGATCTCGTCCTCCACCCCGGCGTCCACGTTCGGGTTGTCGTTGACCTCGATGATGTACGGCTTGCCGTTCAGCTCCTTCAGGTCGACGCCATAGAGGCTGTCTCCGATGAGCTTGGTCGCCTTCACCGCCGCCTCCACGATCTTGGGCGGCGCCTCCCCGATGGGCACAGTCTGATGCTCGCCCAGGCGCTCCCGCCCGCTCGGATCGCGGGCAATGATCTGCCAGTGATTGCGCGCCATGAAGTATCGGCAGGCAAAGAGCGGCTTGCCGTCCAAGACGCCGATGCGCCAGTCGTACTCCGTGGGGACGAACTCCTGGGCGAGGATGAGCTCAGACTCGTCGAGCAGTGTCTTGGCCGCTGCATCGAACTCCTCGGCCGAGTTCACCCGAACCGTGCCGAGCGAGAACGCCCCATCCGGTCGCTTGAGAATGCAGGGGTACTGGAGCGTCCCTTTCGCGCGGGCGAGTGAGTGCTTCGAGAGCACCGTGGTCTTTGGATGCCGAATGCCGTGGCGCTCGAGCAGCTCCGCCAAGTAGACCTTGTTCGTGCACCGCAGGATGGACTCAGGGTCGTCGATGACCACGAGGCCTTCCGCAGCCGCCTTTCGCGCGAACCGGTAGGTGTGATGATTCACCGCGGTGGTCTCTCGGATGAAGAGCGCGTCGAACTCCGTGAGCCTTCGGTAGTCGTTCTTCTGGATGAGCTCGGTCCAGAGCCCGAGGTCCTCGGCCGCACGACGGAACTTGGCGAGGGCTCTTTGGTTCGAGGGGGAATCGGCTTCGTCCGGGTTGTGGAGGATGGCGAGATCATATCGGTACGCCTTGAGCTGGCGTCGGGGAGCGCCCTGGTGGAAGCTCGACTGCGCAAGTGTAAACACCCGTGCCTTGATCTCGGGGGTGAGCTGGCTGACCGAAAGAGGAGTGACACTCTGCAGGAACCAGAGCCCGTCTCGCAGTGAGAAGGCCGCTCGCATGAGAGGGATCTGGAGCAGTCCAAAGAGACCAGTGCGCAGCCGGTCGTCCTCGCCCGATAGGCTGTGACCGAAATAGACGTCGAGGCTCGTCCGAGTCTCCTTGACCTCGGCGAAGGCCTTCTTGGCCATGGGCGCGAGATCTTCGGCCACCGTACGAAGGTAGCCGCGGCTTCGGATGTCTTGAGTCGCGGAGACCGCAGGGATGATCTTGTGTCCGCGCGCGGTGGCCAGCAGCGACACGTAGTAGCCGATGCTCTGGTACTGGTACGAGCCGCAGAGATTGACGACCCTCGTGGGGCCGCGCGCCTCGGCAAAGACGGGGGAAGTGAGGTAGGCCTCGGCCGAGACCACCTCGACGTCCCCCTCGGGACTCGGCCAATCCTCGGGCTGCTTGACGACGAGGAGATGTCTCATTCGTCTGTGCCTTCCTTTCGCGGATAGATGATGAGTAGGTTTGCGTCGAAGGTGATGATGCCTAAGAGAATCGAACCGATCAGACGCTCGTAAGACACCGTGTAGAGCTGATCGTCCGCCATGGGGTTCGAGGAGAGCGGGTCGGCGATGGCCACCGTGCGTGATGCGGCCTCGTAGCCGCAGAGCACGACGAAGTGACCCACAGGTTCCCCGCCGACATCGTCCGGCTGATCGGTCTCTGGGTTCTCTCGAGCGGACTGGTAGAGGTACGTGGCGGAGAGCCCGGTGAGAATCGGCAAACCGCGCTGGAGGTACTGATAGAGGAGCTCCGCCGAGAGTTCTCGATACTCGATCCGCCCACCGAGTTCGAGGAACTCGACATACGCCTCCGAGGCGCCGCGAATCCTCTCGGCCTCTTTCAGCTTGGATTGAGCGCGAACCTTCTGAGCGAGATCGACCCCAGGCTCGAACCATGTGGGGTCGAACATCTGCAGGTTGTAGGTGTGGATCTCCACTCGGTACCCGCGCTTGAGCGCGTGGTTCGCCAAGAAGATGCCCAGCGTCCCGCCGTTCGCGAGCTGAGGGACCTCATCGACCAAGACCTCGAGCTCGATCTTGTCACCGTAGTATCCGTACACGGCGTGGAGGCAGGTGGCACCGCAGGTCCGGTCGTCGGGTTGCGGAGCAATCTCGAAGGGGATGAACGCCCGCACGCGAAGGAGCATAGACCGCCCTTCGTCCCGCGCGATACGGCGGCAACCCTGACCGGCGACCGGACTCGTGCTAGAACCGCGGCTCCGGAGCCCCATGACTGACCCCATCCGCACCGCTATTTTGGACACGATAAATCGGCCGCTGCGGCGAGGGGCCCGTTTGCTCCGCGTTCGGCGGCACCAACGGCCGGGAACCGCACCCGGCACCGTGGTCGCGCCACCGCAGGCGGAGAAGCCCGAGGTCACGGTCTTCCACTTCGATGAGGTGGAGTGCCAGGAGCGAAGGATCCAGGAGCCGAATGAACTCGCCGCGCTCGATCTCAGCCGCGGCACCACCTGGCTGAACGTCGATGGACTCGGCGACGCCGAGCTCATCGAACGCATTGGTGCTCAGTTCGGGCTCCACCGCCTCGCGCTCGAGGACGTCGTGGGCACCCATCAGCGGGCAAAGGTGGAGTCCTACGAGGACCATCTCTACGTCGTGCTCAAGATGGTGCACGTGCACGAGGGGCTGGACGCGGAGCAGGTCAGCGTGTTCCTCGGGCCGCGCTTCGTCCTGTCCTTCCAGGAGCGCAAGGGAGATTGCCTCGAGCTGGTTCGGGACCGGCTGCGAAAGGGCAAGGGTCGTCTGCGGGCGGCCGGCGCGGACTACCTGGTGCACGCAATCCTCGATGCAATCGTCGACCACTACTTCCCGGTGCTCGAGGCCCTCGGAGAGAAGCTCGAACTCCTCGAGGACGAGGTGCTGCGCGATCCCAACCCGAGCGTGGTTCCGCAGATCCACGCAGTCCGACGGGAACTGCTGGGGCTGCGGCGAGCCGCCTGGCCACTGCGCGAGGCCATGGGCAGCCTCTATCGTGATGAGAGCCCGCTCATTACGGCACCTACGCGTCCATATCTGCGTGACTGCTACGACCACACCGTGCAGCTCATCGACGTGATCGAGACCTACCGCGAGCTCACGTCCGGCCTGCTCGAGATCTACCTCTCGAGTCTTGGTCAGAAGAACAACGAAGTGATGAAGGTCCTCACCATCATCGCCACCATCTTCATCCCCTTGAGTTTCATCGCGGGGGTGTACGGCATGAACTTCAACCCCACGCGCTCGCCCTGGAACATGCCGGAGCTCGAGTGGACTTTCGGCTATCCCTTCGCGTTGCTGCTCATGCTCGTCGTGGCGCTCGGACTCGTGGGCTTCTTCGTCAGAAAGGGCTGGCTGGGGGAGGCACGTCGCCGCCATCGTCGTCGCGCCCCGCCGGCCTGAGGCGACTGGGAGCCCGCGGCGGAGTCTGCTACACTGCTCGGCATGAGCGGAGCCTCGGACAAGAGTGTACAGCTCGGTCGTGACGGCCGATATCGATGCGGCGCGTGTGAAGCCGTCGTCACAACCGGCTCGGCCCACTGCCTGATCTGCCACGCAGACCTCGCTTGGCCCCACACCCCGGGAGCGAGAGAGGCTGCGATGGGTCCCACCACCCCGCGCCAGATCGAGCGTGCAGTCTGCCCTCGGGCGCACGGCTCCCTGGTCCACGCCGAAATCCACGGAGGTCACGTTCACGCTTGTGCTCCGTGCGGCGGGCTCTTCCTCGAGACCGCCGCCAGCTCGGCTCTGATCGAGGACGCTTCGTTCAGGGAGGCGCTTACCGTCTTCGCGGCCGACCTCGACTCGAAGAGGACGGAGCAGGTCGACGGAGCGAAGGTCGGCTATCCGCCCTGCGCGGCCTGCGGAGAGGGCACCGCACGCAAGAACTTCGAGCGCGTCTCGGGGGTCATGGTCGATGTCTGTCGCAACCACGGCACCTGGTTCGACGGAGGAGAGGTCATCCGCGTTGTGGCGTTCCTCGCCGGGGATGGTCTCAGCCGTAAGGAGAGCTTCGAAGCGCGAGAGGCGGAGACCCTTGGGCGAGAGCGCGAGAAGATCAAGGAGATCGAGAAGAAGATCCAGGCTCGAGATCGGTACCGAAAGTTCTAGGCTAGAGCTCATCTCACGCCCCCCCTCGGTCGCGATCCAAGCCAGTCCGCGCAGTCAGAAAACTGACGAACCCGTGTTCGGGGCGAGCTCTCGGGTTCGTCTCGCGGCCACCGGTCGGCAACTGGCGCACCGCGGACGAGTGGCATACGCTTTGCTCCCGACGTTTTCATGCGACGAAGTCTTCCATGCACGAGCGCCTTCGCGCTCACGCTTCATCTCCTGTGGGCTTGCGGATCCTCGTCGCCCGACCCGGACGCTGGGGTAGATGTCGCCGACCTCGGCGTTTCGGATGCCTGGGAGGCGGACGCGGGCACCTCGGATCTGGGGGTGGATGCGGGCCCGGTGGATGCGCTCGCGTTCCTAAACGTCCTCGAGAGCTCGGACGACATGGCTCGGGTCGAGAACCCCGCCAAGCCCGGCGTCAAGTATCTTGCCCGCGTCGATGGGAGCGAGCTCCCGAGTCCTCTCATCGAGGACTGCTACTTCCAGAACATGCGACGCTGGGAGTGGCACGTGCAGTTTCTCCAGCAAGCTTTTCCCGAGTTCGAGGCGCTCGGGTTCGATACCTACGTGAGCTGGGTGCTTCGCAAGGCCACACGACGGCTCTGGGGCGGAGATGTTCGGCTCTGGCCTGGCGTCACGCATCCACTGACGGAGCGGCAGGGCGTGGTGAGTTTCATGGTCTACACCGACCAGACCGAGGCCTTCACGCTCGAACTCGTGACCGAGGTCCACGGTCGGTTGTCCGCATGTATGCCCTTCGCCGCCGATCTCCTCGTCGTGGTCCCGAGCCATCCCCTGCAGGCCAGCAGCGCGGAGGTGCTCCGTGCCGATCTCGCCGCTCGAGGCATCGGTGTGGTGCGGCCGCGCGAGCTGATTGAGGGGCTCAGCTCCGAATCCTACAGCGTGGGCGTGGGCTACGGATTCCTCCGGATCGTACCTTCGGGGCAGTACCTGCAGGACTACGGCCCACGGGACGTGGTGGTGGTGCAGAGCGCGCCCAACGACATCTCCATCGTCGCGGGTCTCTTGAGCGCGGACCCGCAGAACCTCCACAGCCACGTGAATCTTCGTCTGCAGGAGAAGGGCATCCCAAACGCGGCCGTTCCTGATGTCTATGACAACGCGCTCATTGCGACGCTCGACTCGAAGCTGGTGCGCTACGAAGTGACCGAGACCAAGGTCGATCTGAGACCGGCGGCGCTGGCTGAGGCGGAGGCATTCTGGGCGGCGAATCGACCGGTCGTCCCCGAGCCGAGAGCCGACCTCAGCGTCACGCAGATCGGACGTTACGCCGATCTGGGTTTCAGCGACAGCGACAGCTACGGCGCAAAAGCGGCGAACCTGGCCGAACTCCGAAACCTCCTCCCCGCAGCGCACCGCGTGGATGGCTTCGCGATTCCGTTCGCGGCCTATCACGCGTTCATTCAGCAAGGCGGCCTCGAGGCCAGCATCGAGGCCCTCCTCACCGACCCGCGGGTGCGTGAAGACGCCGCCTTGAAGCGGGTTCGCCTAAACGAGCTTCGGCGCGCCATCCGCGCGGCGCCATTTCCCGCTGCCCTCGAGGGCGAGATTCAGGCCGCCATGATCGCGACCTCAGGCGGGCAAGCGGCGACCGTCCCCTTCAAGTTCCGGAGCAGCACCAACGTCGAAGACCTGGATGCGCTCACCGGCGCTGGGCTCTATGACTCGCGCCGGGGCTGTCTGGCCGACGATCAAGACGGAGATGAGCTCGGCCCCTCCGCCTGTCTATCGCAGGAGGAGCGAGCGTTTCTGGAGTCGCGGCTCGTGGAGCTGCGTGCAGAACAGGCCCAGTACCCCGACCGCTCGTGGCTGTCGGAGATGATTCTCGACCTCGAGGGTGACCTCTCGGAGGAGAAGACGGTCGCTCGTGCGGTGCGTCGAGTCTGGTCGAGCCTATGGAACGAGCGAGCCTTCGACGAGCGCGAGTACTACGGCATCGACCACCGCCTGGCGTTCATGGGCATCGCGGTCAATCCTGCCTTTGCACTGGAGCAAGTGAACGCGGTCGTGCTCACGAACCTCTCTGGCACCAGCACGAACTCGTTTTACCGAGTGGTCTCGCAGGTGGGCTACGAGAGTGTGGTCCAGCCGGCGGACCCCACCGTAGTCGCGGAGGTGCTCACGTTCAGGCGCGACGGTCAGAGCGTGGTCGGGGTGCAACACCTCGTGTCGTCCTCGCTCTCCGCCGGCGGTGCTCCGCTCTGGTCGAACGAGAACCTAGATATCCTCGGAGGCCTCGTGTTCGTGGTGCAGGATCACTTCGAAACGAGTGTCTATCCAGAGCTTCGGCCACTGCGACTCGATCTGGAGGTCAAGATCGATCGCTCGGGCGAAGTTGTGCTCAAGCAGGTTCGACCGTATTTGACCTCCGGACCCTAGGTCATGGACGAGGCGGAGAGGCGACTCCTCGAGAACATTAGGCGCTACGACTATCACATCGTGGTGGTCGGCGCCGCGGACACGCCTTCGCCCTTCGCCCATACAGTGGGCCTGTTTCATCGCTTTCATCACCCGGAGATCGTCGTGGTCGGTCTCGGTGAAGACCGGCTCGTCGACATCCTGACGCACGTTGCGGAGGAGGTTCGGGGCGGCGAGCGCTTCGAGGCCAAGAAGACCTACGACGATGTCCTCGAGGCTCACGACTGCACTTTTCGCCGAGTGGCCGCTCGTCACTTCGCCACGCATCTGGCGCGGGCACTCTGGTACTACGACGGTTTTCCATTCCCCGCCCTTCAGCTCGTCTGGCCGGACGCCGACGGCCGATACCCGTGGCAGTCGAGGGTGGTTCGGGGTCTGAAGCAGCTCCAGCCGGTTCTCGAGCGCTGAGATCGTCTTCAGGGCGGAGGTGCGGGGGCGTCGAGCCGGATCACCTCACCCGCCCACGGCAAGGCGAGCCAAGCGTTTCCAGCGTCGTCTCGCTGGCCGCCGGTCACGAGCCCCTCGCCGATCACTCGTGCTCCTGGCCGCAGGCGGCGTTGCGGACCTTGACCGTACTCCGCCAGCAAGGCTCGGCCGAGCCGACCCGCGCCTCGCTCACGCGCGGCGATGAACAGCCTCCGCTTCTTCCCCTCGTTCCACTCGAACTCGGCCAATGCGGTGGCATCGGCCGCGGATTCGAAGAACCACTGCGGTGGGGCGATGGCGCCCGGAATCCCAGAGCGCGAGCGCGTGAAGGCAGGCCTTGCCTCGGAGAAGAAGCCGAGCACGTTCCCGTCGCCGAAGGGGGCGCTGGTGAGCAGACCGAGGCGAAGGCTTGGTGCCGCTAGGCCGGCGCCACTCTCCTCGGCAAGTATGAGCGGCTGCCACCAGATCGCAAGGCTCTGCGTAGACTCGGTGACGACGACACGACGAGCTCCGTCCGGGTTCTTTCCCCGCCGAATGCTCGAGATGCTCAGCTCGGTCAGGGTGCTGGTGTGGACCTCGCGAAGGTCGCGTGTGGCGACGACGAGCCGATCGCTTCCCTGGACTTGCTCGGTGTGAAGCGCGAGCACGAGTCGATCCGACTCGGGCTCGTACAACAGATCGACAGGCGCGAACGCGGCGCTCTCCAGCGGGGTGCTGCTCGGGATCCGCCGTGTACTCTCCACCGCCCCGGCGGCGTCGAAACGTACGAAGTAAAGCTCAGGATACACACCGTAGACCCCGTAGAGCTGGTCTTCGAGATCCATGGTGAGCACGTTCAAGCACGGAAGTCCCGGCTCGGCGCGAGTCAGCACCTGAAGAGGAGTTCCGCCCACGGTCGTGAGTGTCGAAGGCGTGCCTTCGTCGCTGCAGTCGCGTGTCGTGGTTTCGGAGCTTCGCGTGAGGGCAACGATGCGCGTCTTGCCCACTGCGAGGTCAGGTACGTGTCCACCGTGAAATGCGTAGTACGGGATCCGATTCGGCCGCTGGGCGATGGAGGGCTCGGACAGCGGCGACGCCACCCGAACTCTCTCGAGTGAGATCGTGAGCGCTTCTTCGGGCTGATGGAGGTGGAAGCGGCACTGCTCGGGTCCGACCGTGCAGACCATCGAGAGGATTGCGTCGTTCTCAGGCGCGGTGTTCCTGCATTCCCGGTTCCCATCGACACAGAGCTGTCCGAGTCGATCGACAAATATGGCTTGTTCCTCACCCACGCACCGATCGAGGTTGATGCGGGCCTGGCATCCATCGAGGAGCTCGATTCCACCGAAACAGGGGTCCGCGAGACAGTCGTTCTCGACCGAGATGTTGGCGGCGAGGCCAGGCGGCATCTCCTCCGCGGGACGCAAGAGGTGCTCGGTGGGGCAGGTGGCGAGGAGCGATGGATGTGAGAGCTCGGGCACCCGTTCCTCCGAGATGGGTCCGTCGCCGCGATCGTCCGAGACCTCAAAGGTCCAAATCGGCGGGGGGAGGCCGGGCCGACAATCCGGCCTCGGAATGAGCAAGCCTTCGCTCAGAGCCTGGAGGTCGAGGCCGGCCTCGCGGAGCGCGGTGTCCCATCCGAAATACCACGCGATCTGGCCCTTCTCTCGCAGGACGGGGGGAGGATTCGATCCGGGCCAGAGACCGCTGAGTCTTCGTATCACCCCTTCGTCGGTCGCGACGGCGGCTGCGACGTGCTCGAGACCGAGGGGGACGGTGTTGTCTTCGCGGACCTCCGACTGCAGGCAGGCCGAGAGCGCAAGGCAGGCCGCGGCGAGGCGCTGAGCTGAAGGAAACATCCGACGAAAACGAGCGTATCAGCCTTCCCCCCAGTTCAGAAGCGGCCTGGGCTTTCTCCGGGCGACTTGCCGCCCGCCCCGAAGTGCTGGAAGCTCAGCCGGGATGTTGGTGGTCCGGACTCCGCGCTGGCCCGAGACAGGTGTCGCACTTCTCTTCTCGGGCGCGATCGCCTGCGCCTCGGCGCCTGCGGTTCCCCTCGAGACCGAAGCGAAGTCCAAGCCAGCGCTGGAAGTGGCCCCCGAGCTCCCGCCCACGCCCGCCGAGCTTTTTGAAGCTTACGTGCGAGCCATGGGGGGTCGAGCGCGCATCCTCCGCGGAAACAGCTATCGCGCCAAGGGCACACTGAGTGTGGCCGATCAGGGCATCGAGGGAGAGCTGCTCGTGTACATGGCCGCGCCCAACAAGACGCTCACGGTGTTGCAGATGCCTGGCTTCGGCGAGGTGCGCGAGGGCTTCGATGGCGAGGTGGGCTGGAGCATCGACCCGATGAGTGGGCCTCGCACCAAGAGCGGAGACGAGCTGCGAGATCTCGAACGCCGTTCCGAGCTCCACTATGCGCTCGAGTTCCAGAAGTTCTACCGCGAGATGCGGACCTCCGGGCGTCGCGTCTTTGGCAAGCAGGACTGCTATCGGGTCGAGCTGAAGACCCTGGATGATCGCGACGAAGTACTCTACTTCAGCGTCGAGAGCGGTCTGCTCGTAGGCCGGGAAGCGATGACTCCCACCGTGATGGGCGACGTTCGGATCGTGTCTCACTACGAGGAGTATCGGAAGGTCGATGGTCTCGCGCACCCCGTTCGAGTTCGGCAGGTGCAGGGGGCGTCGACGAGCATCATCAGCCTCGATGAAGTCGAGGAGAACCCGGCGGAGCTGCCCAGCTTTGCGCCTCCGGCGGAGGTCAAGGCGCTGCTCGACGAAGGGGACTAGCGCACCTCGTGTTTCGGTCGGCTCGCTCGGGCAGGGGTCTCGAGATGAGCTCTCGACTCTTCGTTCAGCAGTTCCTCCGCGCGGAGTTGGGCGAGGCCCATGATGGTGTGCTGAGGATTTACGCCGAGCGTCGTGGGAATGGCCGAGGCATCGGCGATGACGAGGTTCGGGACCCCGTAGACCCGAGCCCGGGTGTCGCAGACCGCGCGTTTCGGATCCGAACCCATGACCGCACCACCGAAGAGGTGGGAGAGAATGGCGGTATAGGCTCTGGGGTCGAGGGGTGCTTGATCGAGGACCCCGAGTTCATCAGGGCCGATCTCGAAGGGCAGGCCGAACACCCCCGGCCAGACCTTCTTGGCCCCGGCCGCGAACTGCATCTCCGCCAGGATCCGGATGCCGGTCTTCATCTTCTGCATGTCCACGGGGCCGAGCTGATAACGAACCACCGGCCGACCCCCGAAGCCGTTTCTCACCGTGCCGGAGGCCTCTGCTCGCACCGCTTGAATCCAGAAGCTGAGGTGCCGGAAGTTGGTGAGGCGCTCCATCAGCTGCGTTCCCCCGCCCGCGAGTCGGCTGGCGACCATCTCGAGCGGAAGGGCCAAGGTCTCGAGCTTGAGCCCCGGGTTCTCTCGGTAAGCCATCGAAGCCCAGCCCTGCGTGGCGCCAATCTGCATGTCCACGGGATCATCGTAGAGGCCGAAGACACCGGTGCCGGGGTGCGAGCGGAAGTGCTGCCCGAGCGCGGGCGACCGATAGCCCGAGCGTTCGAGCAGCGCCGGAGTATGAGTGGCGGACGCGGCGAGGAAGACCGCACGACGCGCGCGAAGAACGTAGCGATCTCCGACCGCCTTTGTCCCAGGATGACGAAACCGTCCCACCACCCCGGTGGCTCGACCGTTCTCGAGGAGGACGCGCTTCACCGGCGCGCACGAGACCACGGTGCCTCCTCGCTCGAGCACCTCGGGGATGTAGTTCAGGTTGGTGCTTTGTTTCCGGCCCGCGCGACAGCCCTGCAGGCACTGGCCCTGTCCTTGGCAGCCCTCGGCGTATCGACGCATCACGTGGCCCTCGAAACCGCGCCGCTCCGCACCCAAGATGGCGAGCTCGTTCGAGCGGCCCAAGGAGGTCTTTGGAACGAGCTCCGCCGAGAGTTCCTTCTCGATCTGATCCTGATGGCGCCAGACGCGGTCAGCGAGTTGCGCGTCGTCGATCCCGTGCTCCGTCCGCCAAGACATGAAGATGTCGCCCGGGGTCCGAACGCAGATCGCGGAGTTGATGACGGTGGTGCCTCCCACCGCGCGGGCTTGCACGACCGGCCAGAGCGCTCGTCCGCGTGTGACTTGAACGCCCCAGTCATCGAACAGCCACTTCATCGCGCCGGCGCAGCTGCCTGGATAGTGTTCGGGGTCGAGCCAGGGACCAGCCTCCACCACGATGACCGAGTGCCCCCCGCGTGCGAGGGTGACCGCCGCCGCCGCGCCGCCCGCGCCACTGCCCACGACGACCACGTCCGCGTCGATCTCGAGCGTGCGTCCGCTCTTTTGAAAGGCGAGGTGGGTCACGTTGTGCGGAACCTCTCTGGGTCTTCGGCGTACGGCGCGATGCCGAGCGCGCGGCGGACCTCGGCGTCTCGTCCCCACGCGAGGCTAGCGGCGAACTTGAGGCCGAGCATCGCCTGACGCAGCAGGTAGAAGCGGGTTGTTGAAAGACGTGATGCGTGTTTGTCGAGCCAGCTCGGTGGCAGGAGGAAGGCGGGTAGTGGAACGCCGAGCGTGAACAGCGGCGTGAGCATGAACAAGACCGCGCCGAACACCAAACTCAGCCATAGGATCGGTGGACCCTCCTTGCGGAGCTGAAGGAGCTGCTCGTCGAGCGCGCAGTCCCCTGCGCCCGGCAGGGCGACCGTTCGCGGGTAGAAGGCCAAAGCTGCCCTTTTGACGAGCCACTGCATGTGGAAGCTCGGCCCGACCTTAGCCGACCCGCGGGTCGGAAAAGAAGTGCCAATGTGGTTAGCCTGCGATTTTAGGGGTTTGGCGTGTAGACCCAGGTGGGGCGCAGACGGGTTCCGTCCGAGTCCTCGTCGGTCGGGGTCTCGAACTGGGCCAGGCCCAAGAGCCCCTCGGTCTCGATGAAGCCCCGACCTGCGTCGGCGAGCAGGACCCGCTTGCCGGCCTTGGCGAGGCGGCACAGCCATTTGAGCACCGCGGGGGCCTCACTTCCGTAGAAGGCGTCCCCCGCGAGCACGACCTCGAACTCGGCCAAAGGATCACCGACGAGGTCGCCTCCCGCGAGATCGAGGTGCACGCCATTGAGGTCCGCGTTCATGGATGCGGCGTGGAGCGCGATCGGATCGAGGTCGTTCGCCGCGACGCAACTCGCCCCGGCCAGCGCGGCCGCGATGCCCTGGATGCCTCCACCGGCGGCAAAGTCGAAGACCTTCCTTCCGCGGACTTCTTCGGGATGATCGAGCAGGTACCGCGCGATCGCTTGACCGCCCGCCCACGCGAAAGCCCAGAAAGGATCCGCGAGCTCGAGCGCTTCCAGGTCTCGATCGGTCGCGCGCCACAAACGGCAGGTGTGAGTGACGAGGTGAAGCTGGATCTCAGGGCACAGCGGCGCCCGCGAAACGACGGTCTCGCGCTCGATCAGCTGCAGCGGCGAGGTGGACACCCAACTCACGATATACCTCCTCGGATTGTTCTTCGCTCCGCTCGCGAGGATAATACGCGCCTTGCGGAGCCTCTTTCTCGTTTGTCTGTTTGCCCTGGGCGCCCTCGTGTCCTGCGCCGGGCCCACGCCTTCGTCGCCGCCGCGAACGCCGAAAGCGGATCCAGGCCCGGTCGTCGCTCGACCGCCGGAGCCCTTCGAGGTGCTGCTCGAGGAAGCGCGCTCCGCGACGGTGGCCGAGTCTGCGCCACCGCGTGACGCTCCCCCCCCTACGCCCGTTGAAGCTGCGCCATCTCGTTCGCCACTCAAGCTGCTCATCCTCGGAGACAGCATGGCGGCAACCGACTTCGGTCACGCTCTCGAGGATGTGCTTTCGGGGGACGCTCGAGTTCAAACCGCCCGTCGCGGCAAGAGCTCCACCGGGCTGGCCCGTCCGGATTTCTTCGATTGGATGGTCGAGGGGCCGAAGCAAGTTGAGTTGCACGACCCGCATGTGGTCATCGTGATCCTCGGCGGCAACGACGGCCAGGATCTGCTGCGGACCACCGGTCGGGCTCGGGTCCACTGGGGAAGCAAGGCTTGGCCCGGCGCCTACGCTGGGCGGCTGACCGCATTGGCGGAGAGCCTCTCGAAGGGGCGGAGAAAAGTGGTCTTTCTCGGTCTCCCGCTGATGGATCGACCGAGGCTCGAGAAGAAGCTTCGGCTCATCCGCGGCGTTCAGGAGCAGGCGTTCGCCGGTGACTCCGTCGCGACCTACGTGGACACACGCTCCTGTTTTCTCTCGAAGACCGGCAAGCCGCTGAAGCAGGTGCAGGTGCCGGGCTACAAGACACCGCAGCCGCTGCGCCAGGAGGACGGCATTCACCTGACGGTGCCCGGCGCGCGGCACTTCGCGAACTGCGCGCAAGCTTTGCTCGCGCCCATTCTCGCGCGCGAACCCTCCGCGGCGCCTCTCCCCCCGAGCTGAAGTCTCACCGTCCTTTTCTGCGCGCGAGACGGCCCGATCGGGTTGTTTTTGAGACAAGGAGGGGAAAGGATGCCGCCCGATGAAACTTCACGTGCTCCCGCTCACTTCGATCCTGCTCATGGCGCTCGCGCTCGGCTGCAAGGAGGCCGCGAAGCCGACGCCGCCCCCGGCCGCTGCCGCCTCGAAACCGGCCGCTGCCGCCTCGAAACCGGCCGCTCCGACCGTCGCTTCGGTGGCGCTCACCCCGGAACAGGTCGCGGCGTTTGCACCTCTGCTCGAAGACTACGAGCGCATGCGAGCGCTCCTCGTGCAAGACAAGCTCGAGGGGCTCGCGCCGCTCTCTCTGAGCATCAACGTCCGCGCGGTCGAGCTCGTGGGCACGTTCCCCGAGGCACACAAGGTCCGACTTCAGACGCTCGGAACTCGCGCCATCGAGCTCGAGAAGGCTGCCGCAGACACGATGAAGGCCACTCGTCTCGCCTTCGGTGAGCTCAGTCGCGAGGTCGTGCTGTTGCTCGCTTCGAGCGAGTCCCTGCGAAAGGGCCTACACGTGTTCGAATGCGGCATGGCCGATGGCTACCAGAAGTGGGTCCAGCCGGCCGCGGAACTGGACAATCCTTACATGGGTCAGTCGATGCCCACCTGCGGGTCCAGTTCGAGCTGGGACTGAGCGCTCGAGTCCTCGGCGAGCTTCCCAGCTTCGAGCCGCAGGATGCGCGCGCCCAACCTGTCGGCGTCGCCGCGGTCGTGGGTCACGAGCAGGGCGGGAATCGCAGCCTCTGTCACCAGCGACTGAAGCTCATCGCCCAACTCCCGCCGAAGACTCGCGTCCATGGCCGAGAAGGGCTCGTCGAGCAGCAGCACCTCGGGTTCGCTGGCCAGCGCCCTTGCGAGCGCGACCCGCTGCGCTTCCCCGCCGGAGAGCGTCTCGGGTCGCCGCTCTGCGAGCTCGGCCACGCGAACACGCTCGAGCCAACTCACCGCGCGCCGTCGTCGTTCGTCCCTCGGGCCGCGCGGAAGACCGTAGGCCACGTTCTCCCAGGCCGACAGATGCGGAAAGAGGGCGAGCGACTGAAACACCAACGCCACCCTACGTTCATGCGCGGGCAGGTGGATCGTGGTTCGTTCGTCGAAGAGGAGCCGGCCGCCGAGCGTGATGCGTCCTGCGTTCGGGCGGACCAGCCCCGCGATGCTCGAAAGGAGCGTGGACTTCCCGGCGCCCGAGGGGCCCATGACCACGGTGATGCCGTCGTACGTCTCGAAGCGGACGTCGAGTCGCGGGACACCGACCTGCTCGCTGTTGACCCGCGCTTCGACGCGAAGCCGTGCTTCACCAGGCATGAGGCCTCCGCTTTACGAGCTTGGCGCCCAAGTAGAGCGCGGTGATGGCCAAGGCCCCCATGACCGCCGCCAATCCGGCTGCGCGTGCCTCTCGGTTGGCCTGTACCGCGTCGTAGATCGCGAGTGAAGCGGTTTGGGTCAGACCCGGGATGTTGCCCGCGATCATGAGCGTCACGCCGAAGTCCCCCAGCGCTCGCGCAAAACCCAAGGTGAGTCCGGCCATCACGCCGCTCCGACTCAGCGGCAAGGCGATGGTGAGAAACACCCGGAGCGGCGAGGCGCCCAGCGTGGAGGCAGCCGCGAGCAGACGCGGATCGACGTCTTCGAGCGCGGCGCTGGTCGTCTTCACGATGAACGGAAACGCGGCGATGGAGGCGGCGAGGACCGCTGCGGTGGGCGTGAAGACCAAAGAGGACCCCGTCAGGTCTTCGTAGATCCGCCCGAGCGCGCTGTTCCGACCGATGAAGGTCAACAGATAGTAACCGAGCACGGTCGGCGGGAGGACCATCGGTGCCGTCACGAGGGCATCCAAGAGGTCCCGGCCGAAGAACCGAGTGCGCGTCATGAGCCCGGCCAGCGCGACTCCGCTCAGGCCAGCGAGCACGATGGCCACGAGCGCAACACGAAAGGAGAGGGCGAGTGGCTCCCAGTTCATTGCTCGGAGCGCGTTCCTTCACCGGGAAGCAGGAACCCGTGCCGCGTCATGAGGGCTCGTCCCTCCTCCGAGCGGAGGAGCGTGACGAAGGCCTCGGCCCCGGCGCGGTTGCTTCCCCCGCGGCACAGTATCAGGGCCTGATCGATCGGTCGATGCTGCTGTTCATCGATCAGCGTCCAGTGGTTCACATCATCCAAGGCGACGAGGGAAAGGGCCACAATCGCCGCCTCGACGTTTCCACTCTCTCCGAACTGCAGGGCCTGCCGGACATTCTCACCAAAGACGAGCCGTGGGCTCAGCTTCTCCCAAAGCCCCAGGGTCTGCAGGGCCTCCCGGCCCGCCTGGCCGTAAGGCGCGTGTTCCGGGTTGGCGAGGGCGACCCGGGCGAAGCTCGGGTCCTCGAGATCTGCGAGGGAGGTCGGCCGCTTTGCGCTCCCTCTCTTCGACCAAAGCACGATCCGGCCCCGTGCGTACGGGGTGACCGTCGTCCGATCACAGGCGCCCGAAGCGATGACCCCGTCGAGGAAGGACACATTGGCGGCAGCAAAAAGATCAAAGGGCGCACCTTCGGTGATCTGCTTGGCGAGTAGGCCGGTGGATCCGAACGAGAAGGTCACGGACTGACCGTGGCGCGTCTCGAAGAGCGCACCCAGTGCCTCGAAGGCGACGGTGAGGTCGGAGGCGGCGGCGATCCGAACCGGCTGGGACTTCGTAGCGGAGTTGTGGCGTGTGCATCCGGCGATCTGTACGAGCAGGGCGGCTACGGCGAACGCGGTGGCGTGGCTCGAGAGCGGTCTCATCGAGCGAAGCGTCTCCAAGCCTCGGGCAAGGGGCCACCGAGCAGCGCCTCGGCCCCAGCGACGTCCATGACCGCGAACTTCATGGTCGCGGCGAACACCGCTTTGGTGTCTTGTTCGAGCGAGACCCCGACGGTCGAGATCCCTCGGACCGAACGCAAAAGACGCGCACTCGCCGCGACCTCGAGGCCGATCCGTACGGGCTTCTGAAAGCGAGCCTGCATCTCCGCCGTGAAGCCGAACTTCCCGAGCTCCGCGATGATCGCCCAGGCCGCGACCTCGTCTGCGAGCGTGACCACGAGCCCACCGTGCATGATGCCCGGCGGTCCTTGATAACGCGCGTCAGGGACGAAGTGGGTGGAGACGCCAGACTCGATGCGCTCAAAGGCGAGCCTGAAGCCAATTGGATGATCCGGGGCGCAGCCAAAACAGGGCTGTCCGGCGCCGAAGATGTGGCCGTCCAACGCAGGCTCGTGGGCGGTCATTGTCCGTAGCCGAAGCCGTCGCCGGCGCGGTCGATGTAGATGGGGTTCGAAAGAGAGATGGTCTCGTTGAAGAAGGGTCGATTGCTCCCGCCTCGCACCTCGACCATGTAGAAGGCGTCGGCGGTGGGTGTGGCGGTCAGTGTGCCGGAGAACCGAAGGCCCGGGCGTTCGGGGTCCTGCGTGGTCTCGGGGATGTTGACCGCACGTATGACCTCGCCGTTCTCGAGGAGCCGAAGTTCGGTGGCGCTCACCCATGACGCGGCCTGCACGCGAACCTCGAACTGCACCGGTCCACTGGCGACCAGGACATCGCCGATCTCGGCCTGCTGATTGTTGCTCCGCGCGAAGACCTCGACGAAGGGCCCGATGGAGGCGACCGCCTTGCCGGCCTTGAGCGCTGGCCAGACCGCGTCGACCGCGAGCACGCCGGCGTGGGCGGCGCCGGTGCGGACGTACGTACGCGCGTAGCCCACGCCCGAAAACGGCGAGTGTGTGTCGGAGGTACCCACCGCGGTGAGGCGCCGCCCGGCCTTGGTCACCCCGATGATGTCCCGCAAGACATCGGCGTAGTCCTCGAGCCTCTTGCCGTTGAGCACCTCCGCCGTATCCGGATCGTACCAGGGCTTCACGCTCATGCCGGTCGCAGGGTCGAGGCCGATGTAGCCGAAGGTGCCCTGACCATCTCGCGGGTGGTTCGCCTGGACGATCTCTGCGCCCGCGGCTCGCAGCGCGGCCGCCACCTCGTGGGGCTCTCGCACGCCAGCGTAGGCGCCATCCGGACCGTAGACGAACCACGCCGGGCTCCAGTAGCTCTCGCCCTTATTGCGAAGTGGGTAGCCGTTGATGTGGCCATAGAGCATCGACATCTCGATACCCATGGCCGTCTTCACGCGATCCTCGAGTCCGAGCTCGGTGACTACCGGGGCGTAGTCGGTCGCCGCGTCATGATCTGTAGACACGAGGAGGTCCACGTTTTCTGCCGCGGCCGAGAGCACGCGCAGTCGCTTCGGGACCTGCGAGTCGCTGCTTCGCGTGCCATGCACGTGGAAGTCCGCGCTGGTCCAACCGCGTCGGTCGACGACGCGGCGCATGACCCCGGTCGCACGCACCGTCTGATTCGATGCGACGGTGATGTTCTCCCGGACGAGCTCGAACTCGGGCCCGTGGGCCATAACCACGGTGTACGGGCCCTCGCGCAGAAAGAACGTGTCGAAGCCGGCGTGTGCGTAGTGCTCGTGGGCCTGGGCACGACCGAGGGGTGCGTCATGGCCGCTGAGAACGAGGACCCGAACCGGCGTAGGTCCTCGGTCGGCGCCGTCGAAGTCGAGCTCCGTGGCGGAGACCTGGACAACTCCGAACCCCGACAAAGCGTGGCTGACGTTCTGCACCCCTTCACCCTCGAGGACCTCGATCTCGAGGCGGTCGAGGAAGCGGTTCGCCAGCGCGATGGTGACCTCGTGGCGCCCCGGGGGGAGCTGCACGGAGGCGATCTTCGACGCGGCATCCACGCTCGCAGAGGTGAAGAAGAGGCGCTGGTCTTGTTCGTCGAAGCGTTCGAAGTCGAGGACCAGGCTCCCGTCATCGATCGCGAGGCCTGGGTCGCGCTCGAGCTTCAGTGCGACCGTGCGCAGCCTTTGTTGTCGCTCCGCCGGCCAGGTCTTGCGCATCGCGATCAGCGCCGAGTCCACGTCGCGTGGCGCCACGGTCAAGGAGTAACGTTCCTCGATGGAGCCATTGGCCTGCAGCACCTTCGAGGTCGAGCCCAACGGCATGATCTCGAACTGAGCGAGCAGAACCTCGACCGGCTCTCCCTTTCGGTGGAGCACCCAGCTCGCTGGCGCGTCGTGTGCGGCGGCCGCGATATAGGCTTGGTTTCCAGAGGCGCTGTCGGCGTCCGGGCCCAGCTTGTCCAGGAAGATGCGGTTCTGGTCGCCGCGCAGCAGGACGAGACCACACGAGATCTCTC
The DNA here is from genome assembly GCA_011526105.1 of Deltaproteobacteria bacterium. Lineage (GTDB taxonomy): Bacteria > Myxococcota > Kuafuiibacteriia > Kuafuiibacteriales > Kuafuiibacteriaceae > WYAZ01. The sequence goes on from WYAZ01000142.1 coordinate 48,759, forward strand.
GCGGCTCGAGCTTGCGTTCGTCTTTGAGCGTGACGACGAGCTCCAAGGTGTCGCTGTTCGGTTCGAGCCGGTACTCGAGCGTCATGGTGGTGTCGAGCGGGTCCCGCTGAAGGATGGCATCGAGGAACGGGATGCCTGCGTCCTTTCCTACGAACCGAAGCACGCCGGCTTGGCCGCCCTTGCCCTCGCTCACGATCTCGACGCGTTCCGGTCTCAAGCTTCGAAGGTCACACTGGGGGAAGAGCTCTTGAAGTCGATCGTCGCCCTTGCCCTCTCGGAGGCCGAGGTCCACCAGCGCGCCGCCGTAGAGGCTCCAACCGGCCCCGGCTCCCGGGCTCTTGACGATGAAGCGAACCCTCTCGTTCTGGAGAAGATAGTCGCCCACCCGGCCATCGGCCTCGAGGCCTCCGATGAGCTCGGCCTCGCGCTCGATGAGCTTCACGATCGGGTCACCCGTAGGCGGGTCGACCACACTCTCGCCGCAGCCACCGAAGGTCGACAGCGCCATGGTGAACGCAGCCGCGGCGACCGCAATACCCACCATGTGCCGCAGTTGCATGGGGCCCAGCCTCGTACGACCCGGCCCGCCGAGCACCAGCCGATCGTCGGAGAATTGAGGGTATCCGTGAGTCAAGCCCGCCGACCGACCGAGGTACCATCAATGGATGAGCGAGGCCCTCTGGCGGGTTCGAATCGCCCCGGTGCTGCTGCTTGGCGCGTGCAGCTCGGAAGGCGCCAAGCTCGAGCTGCCCCCGGAGGCCGCCGGGTTCGGGGTCACCGTCCGGGTCGACACCATCGGGACGGACACCTTCGGCTTCGTCGACGCCACAGACAGTCCGAGCTTGCTGGACCCGCCCATCGAGGGCTCCGAGGTCGCTTTCCTCTTCTACGATACGAACCTAGAAGCGCTTGGGCTCACCCCGTCGCGCGTCTATCCCAACGACGGGCGTTTCAAGACCCCCGATGCCGGTCGACTGCTCGAGGGCGCGGGGACCGACGGAGCCGCCTGGCGGAATCTGCCACCGCGATCCCTGCCCGCCTGGATCGAGCCCTTCCGTTTGCCCGGAGTGTGTCGTCCGTACCGAGTGAAGCCGATCAATCTTCCGCCTCGGGAAGGCACGATGCCGCGACCGCACGATGTTGTGGGGCTCGCGGCGATCGACGAGGATCACGTGCTCATCAGCACCGCGGAGGGGCGCTTCTTTCGCGCGAGCTGGGTCCAAAGCGGCAACCCCATCGTCACCGAGCTCGGTGTGACCGGTGAACGCGCCGCGGTGACCGGCGGCTACCGCTCCGCTTCGCGCCTCTGGTTTGGGGGTGAGCGAGGGCTGCTCGCCTCGACCGAGATCGAGGCCGCCCGCGAGGCCTCCGAACTTCACTTCGAAGTTCGAGCCCAGCTCCCATCGAGTGAGCCGGCGATCGAACGGCTCATCGTCGACATCGACGGCGACCCCGAACGCGACGACGACATCTTCTCGCTCACCTTCGACGGCACCGTGCTCCACTACGACGGGGCTCGCATGGCCTCCAGCGGACAGATCGTGGGCACCAGCACGACCCGTGCGAGCTTTCTGGACACCCGCGAGGTTCGCTGGACCGGCCCGCGCACCGCGGTCGCGGTCTCGTGGGTCCGAGGTGGACAAGACGCGATCTACACCTTCGAAGCCGGCGGCACGCCCAGGCCGCTGGTGTTACCGAGTGAGCCGGGGCGCAGCCCGAGCGCGGTGGTGTACGGCGACAACGGCCTCTTCGTCGCGACCGCTCGGTGGAACTCGGACCGGACGTGGAGCAGTCAGGTCTGGTTGCTGCCTCCCCGCGCGACCGACTGGATCCTCTACACCGAGTCGACGCTCGCGGTGTTTGGCATGGTCATGGAGCGCTACGATGGCCTCGTGGTGGGCGTGGGCCCGCCGTTCACGGGCATGCTCGCCTCGCAGCCCGAGGGCTCGGGGCCCGAGTGTGAGCCCACGCTCGCCTCGGCGCCGCTTCGGGACGTGGTTCGCACCGGCCCCTACGCAGCGGTGACGGTCGGGGTCTCGTTCTCCGACGACGCGAACCAGCTCCTCTGGGTGCGCTAGATCGGTGCCGAACTCAGTGCGAGCGGTGCCTGAGACGCTCGACCATCTGGTTGAGTCCGTCGCGGCACATCTCGATCTCCGTCTGATCTTGCCCGTCCAGCGCTGCGCTCAGCATGGCGATCGCGTGGCCGAGATCGCTCCTAGGGGCGCCGGAGAGCTCCATGTACAGCGCCTCGGCTCTCGCCAAGGCGGCGGTGTTTGGCAGCGCGTCCCTGGGATGGAACTTCAGGCTCTGCATCATCTGACGTGCACGTTCGATCTGATTGGTCGAGAGGCTTCCGGGTGAGCGTTCAATGAAGAAGCTCGAGATCTCCCCGGTCTCGACCACCGTCATGTCCACATCCAGAAGCCCGTTGAGATCGTAGGTGAAGCGCACGTCCACGCAGACCTCGTTGGCGGGCTTGCGGGGCAAGTCATCGATCGCGTAGGCGCCGAGCTTCGTGTTGTCGCTCGTGTGGCTGTGCTCGCCTTGGAAGACCTCGATCTCGATCGCGGACTGCTGATCGACCGTCGTCGCGAAGCGCCGCACTCGGCTGACCGGGATCACCGAGCCGCGTTCGATGATCGGGCAGAACAGACCGTCGATGCGACGCTTGCCGAGGAAGTCGCTGCACGCCACTCCGAGCGAAAACGGTGCCACGTCGGTGACGACGAGGTCATCGACGCCCGCATGCCCAGCCTTGAGCGCGCCCTGGACCGCGGCGCCCAGAGCGACCGCTTCGTCGGGCGGCAAGGTACGAAGCGGCATTCGACCAAAGAGCTTGGCCGCGAGCCGAAAGACGACCGGCATTCGGGTCGCACCTCCCACGAGCAGCACTTCCTGGATGTCGGTGGGCCGCAAGCGTGCATCCCGCAGCGCCCGCTGAACCGGCGCCTCGATGCGGTCGAGCAGGGGCGTAAAAGCTCGTTCCATCTCTTCGCGTTCGAGCGTCAGTTCGACGTCGATCTCGCCGGCTTCGGTCGGCAGGGCGGGTAGGGCGAGCCGGGTCTCGTTCTGCTCGCTGAGGCGACGCTTCGCGCCTTCGCAGGCCTCCTGAAGTCGTGCCCAACCGACCGGATGACCGGCCGCGCTTCGGCCGTGTTCCCGTCGGATGCGCTCGTCGACCAGCTCTGCCATGACGCTCACGAAGTCGTCGCCCCCGAGTCGAGCGTCTCCGGACGACGCTTGGATCTCGATGATGCCTTCGATGATCTCGAGAACCGTGACGTCGAAGGTCCCGCCCCCGAGATCCAGCACTGCAACACGGGTCTTTCTCGACGTGTCGTGCAGCCCGTAGGCGAGGGCGGCGGCCGTGGGTTCGTTGATGATGCGTTCCACTCGAAGCCCCGCGATCGCCCCGGCGTCCTTCGTCGCGCGGCGCTGCAGCTCTCCGAAGTAGGCCGGCACCGTGATGACGGCCTCTTCGTAGCGTTCACCGCTCGCCGCTTCGGCGTCTTCCCTCACCTGCTTGAGCACCATCGCGGACAGCTCGACCGGGGAGAAGCTTCGGTCGCCCAGCACATAGCGGCGGTCAGTGCCCATGTCGCGCTTGAAACCTACCGCGGTGCGCTCCGGCTCCTTCGTCGCTCGAGCCTTCGCCGCGGCCCCCACGAGCAGATGTCCGCGTGCGTCCAGGTGCACGGCGCTCGGAGTGAGGATCTCACCGAGCGCGTTCTCGAGCACCCTTGGACGGGCCCCATCCATCACGGCCGCGAGGCTGTGTGTGGTGCCGAGATCGATACCCAGAATGGGGCGCGTCATGCCTCAGACATCCATACGCCGACCGAGCCAGAGGATGAAGAGGAAGGCCAAGGCCGCGATGAGCACATAGCTCAGCCAGCGCTCGGTCTCCGCGCGCACGTCGGTGCCCCCTGCCTCGGGGCGACCGGGCAGATTCACCAGGCGATACAAGCTTGGCGCATGCTCACGAAGTGCCTCCTCGAGATCGTAGGCCTCCTCGGGGTGTTGACTGACAAAGCGACTGAGGACGCGGTCGGCGAAGCTGTGCTCATCCTCGAGAAGCATCAGCACCAGGGCCTTTCGGACATCGGGTCGCAGCGAGAGCGGGAGTCGGGCGAGTTCCTTGCACACCTGCCAGGCTGCCGCGGCTTCGCCGGCGACCAGATCGGACTCGCGACCGGTGACCTCGAGCCAAGCGTTGAGCTTGCGTGTCAAGGCGGACGCGGCCTCGGCGTGACCCGCTCCGTGCAAGCGGAGCAGATGGCGAGCGAACAGAAGCACCGGGAGTCGATCCGCTTCGGAAGGCGGGAGCTGATCGACGAGTGTGTTCAAGATCTCGAGCGCGATCTCGCCCTTCTGTTGATCGATGATGCGGTGCACGAGGTAGAGCACGTGAACCGGCGACTGTGCGCGCGAGAGGGTCGCGGTCTCGTAGGCGCTCAGCCTCAGACGGAACCGCTCGAGCAGCGCCGAGAAGTCCAGGCGACGGAAGCGCTGCGGCCCCACCGGCTCTGGTTCCGGCGGGGCCGATCCGCCGAGCGATCCACCCAGCTCTCGCTCGAGCAGGCTCCAGGTCTCGCCCTGATCGAACCAAGTGACCGCGAACTCATAAGCCTCCCGCAGCCGCCGAAAGCCCTCCGGGTTCTGCTCGGGCTTTCGGTGGCGCAGCAGCCGCAGGTAGGCCGCGCGTACTTCCTCCGCTCGGTCGATGCGTTCGAGCCCGAGTTCTTTGAGCGCCTCCTCCAGCGTCACGGATGGCTTTCAGCCTAGCCGGGCCGGTGTGGGTCCTCCAAACGTCGGTTGAAATATACTAATCAGTAGATTATTGTTGCCGACGTGCGGGGGCTCAGGCATGCCGTCGTCCTCCTCATCCCGGGCAGCGTGCTGATCGGCGCATGGGTGGGGGGCGCGGCCACATTCTTCACGCTCGTCTTCGTCTTCGTGCTCACGCCGATCCTCGACGTGGTGCTGGGGCTCGATACCAACAACGACGTTCCCGAGCCCAATGCCCGCAGCCTTCGCTACGATCTCCTCTTGTGGCTCTTCGTGCCGGTGGAGCTCGCGCTGCTCGGCTTTGGCCTTCACGAGGCGAGCTCGGGTCAGCGTTCATCGCTGGAGCTGCTCGGCCTCGCGCTGTCGACCGGGGTGGTGACGGGTGCGCTCGGCATCACCATCGCCCACGAGCTGATGCACCGACCGGGACGTGTCGAAGGCGCCCTCGCCGAGATCCTCATGACCGCCGCGACGTACACGCACTTCTGCGTGGAGCACGTGCTCGGGCATCACAAGAACGTCGCGACGCCGGCCGATCCGGCGAGCGCTCGCCGAGGCCAGAACGTGTATCAATTCGTCCTCGGCTCGGTCCTCGGTGGCCTGCGGAGCGCATGGCACCTCGAGGGGGAGCGTGTGAGGCGACTCGGCCTCCGCCCCTTCGGCCTCACCGATCGCCGTCTCAGGCACCCGCTGCTGATCACTTCGACCTATGCGCTCGTCTTCTTCGCGTTCGGCCCGGTCGGTGTGCTCTTCATGCTGGTCCAGAGCCTGGCTGCGATCTTTCTGCTCGAGAGCATCAACTACGTGGAGCACTATGGTCTGTCGCGCCGCGAGGTCGAGCCGGGTCGATACGAGCGTGTGCAGCCGCATCACTCGTGGAACTCCTCCCACCGGATGAGCAACTGGTACCTGTTTAATCTCCCCCGCCACGCCGATCATCACTTCCTGGCGAGTCGTCCCTACTTCAGTCTCCGGCACATGGAAGATAGTCCCCAGCTCCCGGCGGGATATGGCACCATGGTGCTCGTCGCGTGGGCGCCGCCGCTTTGGCATCGCTCGATGGATCCTCGGGTGGCCGCGCTCGAGAACCATCCCGCGTGACCCGAGGAGGTCTGTGGTGTCGGTCGAAGAGCGTCTCATCAACCTGGAGTCGACGGTTGCGTTTCAAGACGACCTGCTCGCCAAGCTGAACGAGCTCGTGTCCAAGCAGCAGCTCGAGCTGCATCAGCTCGAGTCCAAGCTCGAGGAGCTTCGCGGCCAGCTTCGCGAGATCCAGCCCTCCATGGTTCGCGACGGGGCCGATGAGCCCCCACCGCCTCACTACTGAGCTTCCGCTCGGCGCCTGCCCGCGCTAGCTTCGCGCGGTGACGGAGGGAGCGCCGAACTGCCCGGCCTGCGAGAAGCCGAAGTTGCCCGGCACCGTCGAGTGCCCCCATTGCGGGGTCGTCTTCGCGCGCTTCCGCGCGCGCCCGCCGGTCGAGCGCTCGAGCGGATCGGAGCCGGCGGTGCGAGAGAAGCCTTCGCCTTCCCCGGTACAGACCTCGCGGAGCTCAGTGCTATCGCGCCTGCCGCTGCGGGAGCTCGAGAGCTTCCTCGTCGCGGCCAGCGAGAGCTTGGCGGCCGGCATCACCACGACTGCTTTTGCGCAGGGGGCGGGCGGGGCGATGCTTCCGCCCGCTTTGGGTCAGCGCTTCCAAGAGCTCGCCGACGCCGGAGGCTCCGTCGTGACCCTCCTCGAGGAGATCGGCCTCCCCGGAGCGGGAGACGCGGCGGTGCTTCGTGCGGCGGAGAAGCGAGGGGAGCTGCCCAAGGGGCTCTCGGCCCTCGCACAAGGCGTCGAGACGCGTCGCAAGGGTCTGGGTCGGTTTCTGGGTCAACTCATCTATCCGTGTGTGCTTCTCCTCGCCTGGATCCTCATCGAGCCCCTCGCGCAACTCGTCTTGCAAGGGCCGCTGGCCTACGCCAAACATGTGTTGCCCCGCCTCGTCCCTCTCGTCGCGATCGCGGGCGTCACGCCGTACCTCGCGGTTCGGCTCAGCGGACAGAGTTCGCTTCAGCGGTGGATACTCGCGCCGCTCGCATACTTGCCGCTGCTTTCGGGGATCTCGCTCCGGCGAGGCAAGGCCGCGTTCGCGGAAGTGCTCGGGTCGAGCCTGCGCGCCGGCCTCCCGCTGTACGAGGCGCTATCCCTCGCGGGCAGTGGGGCCAGCCACCCGAAGATCACGCGACCCATGCCTTCGGTCAGCGAGGCGATTCTGCGTGGTGATCGCTTGTACGTGGCGGTCGAACGACTGCCCTTCACGCGCGAGGAGCGAGCCTGGATCCAGCACGGGGAGGAGAGCGGACACCTCGACGACGCTCTACTTCGCCTCGAGGCGAGGAACCGTGAACAGGCTCAGGTCCGCACCCGAGTCCTGTTTCTCCTCACCGCGGTGCTGTTCGGCGTTTTTGTGCTCGCTCGGCTCTTGCTCGGAACCATCGAGGCCTACAAGGGCTACTTCAAGTTGCTCGACGGGATCCTCGAACCCCTCCTCGGCGGGGGGCTCGGGCGCGGCGCAGAATAAAAAAAAGGCGGTGAGCCGAAAGCACTCACCGCCTCTCCGTCTCCCGAGGAGACGAGAACCCAGCACGGGTTGCTAGGGTCTATTTCTCACACCTCGGAAGACCATTGGATTCATACACGCGTTGCATCCCTCCCCGGCGCACTGCCGGCATCCGGCTTTAGCGGCGAGCATCGCTCGAACCTGGCCGGACGTTCCGTTTGGTCGAGGAGTCTCCGCGAACGGAGGTCCCCGAGGTTTTCGTTTCACGAAGGCCGAGCCTTCAAGCTTCACCCTAGCGGAGCACAGCCACGGGGGAAAGAAGGCGCAAAACCCGAAGCAGTCGCGAGGCCGGCGGCGTCTGAGCAGCGCGATTGACGCTTTGGAGCCGCTTGGCGGGCTTTTCGCCGGGGCGGTGCTTTGGTATCTGTGGGGCAGAACACCGGATGAAGAAGGTACTCCTCCTCTGCTCGAGCGTTTGGCTCGCCTCGAGCGCTCATGCCGCCCCGGCCGTCTCGACGGTGGCCGTGGTTCCGGTCGTCGTGGGAGGCAGTGAGGTTCGAGTCTCGCGCTTGGTTTCCGAGATACAGGCCGCGGCGGAGCTGCGATCGGGCGTGCGGCTGCTCTCCATGGAGGACCTGTTTGTGGCCGGCGGTGAGAGCGCCATGAACGCGGTCAAGAGTTGCGGTTCCGACCAAGCCTGTGTGAGCGAACGACTGCGCTCCGTCGGCGCGAGCGCCGGTCTTCTCGTCGTCCTGAGCAGTGCCTCCTCCTCTCCGATCTTGGGGCTTCGGCTCTTCGACACACACTCCGATCAAGTCCTGGTCGTGCGCACGGTTCCGCTCGCGGGCGTCGACGAGTCGCTCTATGGCCAGCTCCGCACGCTCGCCGAAGGGGTGCTGGACGAAGCGGGCTTCGAGAAAGGGGCCAAGCTCACGGTTCGCGTCGACCCCATCTCCGCCCGAGTCGAGGTCGGGGGCCGCCGCGAACCAGAAGCGGGCGCGAGCTCCATCTTCTTGCTCCCGGCCGGTGAGTACCCGGTGCAAGCCAGCCTCGAAGGCTACGAGTCGATCGACACACGTGTGTCTCTGCTCCGAGGTGAGCAGCGCGAACTCGATCTCGTTCTGGAGAAGGACAGTTCGTTCGTGAGCTCACCCTGGTTCTGGGTGACCGTGGGCTTGCTCGTGGGAGGGGCCGCCGCTGCGACCGCGATCGTGATGACCTCCGGAACGGACCAGTACTGCTTCTGTGTACCTGGCCCCGACGGCGGCTGCTCCGGCTGCTAGAGAGTCGATCCGCACATCGGACCAAGTTGGACGAAGAGCCCGGAATCCCTGGCAAGGCGCGACGATTTGAGTTGGGTCGGCCCCAACGATTGAGGAGCAACGCAGGCAGAGATTTCGGGGCAAGTCCGACGACGGGAGGTATGCGGTTCGGCTCTCCAGAACTCGTCTCATTCCTTCAGCGTGTCGAGTCGTCGCGAGAACTCTTGCAGGCGTCTGCGTGCCCGATCCGGATCGCCGGACGCGGTCTCGAGCGCGATGTCCCCGAGGATGAGATCGACTTCCCCGCTGCGGTCCGGTCGCGCCTCCTTCAACGTCTGGGCTTTCCGAGTGAGCTTCCGCGCAAGCTCTTCGATCGGTTCGGTGGGGGGCGGCTTGGTCGGCGGCACCGGCGCAGGTCCGGGCGCCGGCTGAAGAGGTTTCGCTCCCGGCTCCGGCTCGAGGCCGACCGGCGCCTTCTCGGCCCTGGAGCGCCGCGGCTTGCGGGTTGGCCGCTTGGTTGCCTCCGGGAGTGCGCTCTCGTCCGGCCTTGCCTCCGCGAGCGTGCTGGTTGCGGCGACGGCACCCACGGGACGAGCGACCGGCGCCGCCTCGGCCACGACACGCCGGATCTCGTGGGTCGGGATCTCGACGCTGGTCGGCGGAAGCAGGATTCGTCCGCCCACCATGCCAAGCGCGCCGGCGCAGACGACCAATAGCAGCGTGAGCACCAGCGGAACCCCACGACTGCCGCGCGCACTGCGCCCGCCCACGGGTGGAGCGGTAGGTTCCGTCGCGCCTCCCCATGTGTGGGTGAGCACCGGTTCCGGCTCTCTGGGTGGTCTTCGTATGGGTTGCGCCCCCGGCTGGGTGACCGTCTCATCCCGCGGAGGACCACCGTCGACGAGCAGCGAGCCGGGTGCTGCGTCCGCCATGTCGAAGCTGAAGCCCCTCTCCATCTGGAAGACCTCGGTGGCCGCGAGATCACCTTCCGAGATCGGGGTCAGGTCCGGGCGCTCCGCGAAGACCACCGTCTTGTCCTCGTTGGGGACAGGTGCGGTCCTGGGGACGTCGGCCGCCAACAAGCGCCGGATCTCTTCGATGTCCTGCTCGAGGCTCGCCACCGCGGGCAGGTCGATGGTGCTTTGGTCGGGGCCCGGGAGCTCGGCCGCGATCTCCTCGAGCGCAGTCCGGAACGCACGAGCGCTGCGAAAGCGGTCTTCCCGCTTCACCCGAAGCGCCACACGCAAGACCTCGTCGAGCGCTCTCGGGACCGAAGGCCGAAGGGCGCTGGGAGGCCGGAACTCCGGCGAAGCAGAAGCGATCAAGACCTCGCTCAGGTTCCCGCGGGGAAGATACGGGGTGGCGGTCAGCATCTCCCAGAGCACGATCCCCATCGCGTAGGTGTCGCTCTCGGCGGAGGCGGCCTGGCCGCGAACCTGCTCGGGCGCCATGTATCCTGGCGAACCCATGACCGTACCCGTTCGCGTCTTCCAGTCCTGCATCTTCGACTTCCCGAGTCCGAGATCGATCAGCCGCATCTCCCCGCGCCGGTCGACCATCAGGTTCTTGGGGGAGATGTCGCGGTGGACGATGGCGAGCGATTGACCTTGCGCGTCTCTCGCCCCGTGCAGCGCCTCCAGACCCTCGAGGCCTCCGAGGAAGATCCGCACGACCTCGCGGATCGGCAAAAGGCGCTTCCGCTTCTGCAGCTCGACCAGGACCTGCGACAGCCGGCAGCCGGGAACGAACTCCATCGCGATGTAGAGCGTCTGACCGACCATGCCGGCGTCGTAGACCTTCGCCACATGAGGGTTCGAGACCACGACCGCGAGCTCGGCCTCGTGCCTAAAGCGGGCCACCAGCTCGTTCACGTCGGCGAGTTGGTCGTGCATTGTCTTCACGACCACCGGCGTCGGCACGCCGCGCTTCTTGCTCGTGGGACGGGCGAGGTAGACCACGCCTGCGGCGCCGCTGCCGAGGAGTTTGAGCAGCACGTAGGGGCCGAACTTCTTGGGAAGCCGCTCGCTCAACCCCTCCATGATGCCCCGGAGCGGCTTTTGGGGGAACCTCCAAACCGGTCGGCAAAGCCCTTCCCACCTTGCATCTCAGCGTCCTCGCGTGGTGAGTCCTTCTTCGGCTCCCGACAAGGCAGCTCGGGGGCTCGAAGACGAAGGAGGAGAGAAAGATGGTGATGGTGGGTGAAAAGGCGCCCGAGTGGACCGCGACGGCCTACGTTCGGGGCGAGAAGAAGACGATCAGCAGCAAGGACTACGTGGGCAAGTGGCATGTGCTCTACTGGTACCCGCTCGACTTCACGTTCGTCTGCCCGACCGAGATCCGGGGCTTCCAGGGGATCTCGGACGAGTTCGCGGCCGAAGGTGTCGAGATCATCGGGGCGAGCACCGACTCGTTCTACAGCCACAAGGCCTGGTTCGAGGACGGGCAGACCTTCTCCGAGAAGATCACGCACCCGGTCATCGCAGACACCTCGCACCGCTTCACCAACTCGTTCGGCGTGATGAAGCCCGAGGCCGGCACCGCGTTTCGCGCCACCGTGATCGTGGATGACAAAGGTGTGATTCGTTCCTTGAGCGTGCACGACACCTCCGTGGGTCGATCACCCGGTGAGACCCTCCGCATGGTGCAGGCGCTCAAGAGCGGCGGGTTGTGTCCGGTGGACTGGAAGAAGGGCGAGAAGTTCGTCGGTGGTTAGTCCCTCTCGAGATCTGCGAACTCGATGAGGTAGATCGTGAGCATGCCGGACATCGATCTCGACCCAGTGGCGAGCAGCATGTCGCCCACCCAGGTCAGGTCTTCGATCCGATTCGTCCCGAGAAAAGCCTCGTGGCAAAGGACGCCATCCACGGCGTAGCCAAAGGCTCCTGCTTTTCCGCCATAGGCATAGCCTCCCGGAAAACTCGCGAATGCGTCCCGGTCTCTTGAGAGCTGCGCGAACCCGGCGCGGGCCAAAGGTGCGGGGTCCACCCAGCCTTCGGGGCTCTCTCGATGGACCTGTCCAGAGCGGGTGGCCACCAGGATGCCGAGCTCCTCGACGAAGCCGAGTTCTCGGATGCAGTCGTCGGGAGCGTGGGGTGGTCGAATCCACTCTGCGGGGTTGCCTCGAAAGCGAAAGAGGCCGTCCGGCGCGGTCTCGGGCGTGATCTCCGTGCGAACTCTGTAGCCTACGCCATGGGGCATGAAGAGCAGATCGCCTCGAGGTGTAAAGATGAGCCCGCTGCGCTGCTGATCATCGTTCGGCGCGCAGGTTGCGCCGTCGCGTGCGTTCGTCGCGAGTGCCTGCCATTCGCCCTCGCGATAGACCCTGATCGCGTCTGGACCCGCTTCGCTGGCGACGGCGAACTCGGGTGCCCCGGCGGAAGCCGGGTTGAGTGCGACGAGGCGGCTCGAGTCTCCCTCGATGGAGATGGGGAGCGTTTCCAGCTCGCCACCCAGAGGGCCGAACAGCACCTCGGACCGGTCGATGAAACCCAAGTACACGATGCCGTCCTCGGAGAGCGCGACGGAGCCGACGCCCGAACGCGCGAGACGCACGTAGGGAACGCGTGGCGGTCCTTCCCGCTGGAGCTCCTCTGGCGTGGTCGCGTAGATCTCGCTCTCGTACAGGACCCCGCATGTCCCGGTTTCCTCGCAGGCGCCTGTTTCGTCCTCCGCGCGGTACATCGCGAGCACGACGCGGCCAGCGCCGTTCACGGCGGCGTACGATCGTTGGCCGCTCCCGTCACCCAAGATGAACGCACGGGACTTCATCGCAGGACACTGGCAGTCCCTCTGGTAGTTCTCGGCCGAGAGAAACGGTCCTTCGGGTCCGATGGGCTGGAAGCGCTGACCCTGCTCGCTTGCGCCGACGTCCGCGAAGTAGAGTGTCTCGGTGCTCTGAGTCGGCAGTGGCGCTGCGACACAGCATGGCTCGAGAGCATCCGGACACGGCCCCAGCGCAACCGGTCCTGACCCGACGTTCAACGTCTCCAGCGTCTCATCGCTGTACAGAGCGAAGTACCTGAGCGGGCTCGAGCAGGATTCGACGGCCGGCAGAATCGCATCCTCCACCCGGTGCGCCGTCGCGCTCAGCGCACCCCCACACTCGCGAAAGAGAAAGACGGAGCGCGCATCTTCGGGTGCGCTGGGGAGAACGAGCTCCGTGGCGCCAAAGCAAGCGAGCTGACAGAGCAGCGGAGCGAGCGCGAATGCGGCTCTCACTGCGGGGCCTCGAGGAGCTGAATCAGATTGATGGAAGCGGCGCCGGTGAGTCGAGCACCCTGGCCCTCCGATTGGGTTCTCGGTGCATCGCCGAAGATGAGCAGATTCGCTCCGGAGCTGATGATGTCGTCGAGTTCGTTTCTCTCGAGCACGAGTTCATCACAACTCACGCCGTCTGCGACGTAGCCGAAGCGGTGGCCTTCGCGACTGTAGGCGAAGCCGTGCTCGATGGGCGCCACGCGACGCAGCTCGTCGTCGATCGCTCCCCGGGGGAGATTCCGAATCTCGAATTCTCGCCACCCGGTTGGATCGCGCACGTAGAAGCGGGTGGTCAGCGTCACCGCCATGAGCCCGACCGCGGGGACGTCGGCCATGAGTGAGAGACAGTCGCCCTCTCCGCGGTCTGGAATCCGCTTCCATTCGGGCACGCCGTCCGTGACGTGCCAGTAGCCATCGGGGGTGGTCGTCGCGCTGATGACCCAACTTCTGTTGGGCTTCTTTTTGGAGTGAGGCATCGCGACCAGCTCTCGTTCGTCGAGCCAGAACAGCGAGGCCCTCTGGCCCGACCCGCGGACTGAAAGGCAGGTCCCACGCATTTGTCCGGGCACCGGATCCTCGAAGGGCGGCGTCCAGGCCCCCGAGCGATAGAAGTGGAGCTCGTTCGAGATCTCGGGATCGCGAACGACCAGCTCCTCCGCTTCGTCAGACCCCGGCCGCACCGCCAGCAGGGCGGCGGAGCGCGACGGATCTGGATGCGTGACGGCCTGGAGGCCTCCGTCCAGATGCCCGCGAAGAAACAAGGGCGTGCCCCCAACTCCGATGTAGAGCTCTTTCGTGACGGGATGGGCGGCGATGCTGATTCCTTGGAAGCCGTCGATGATGGCATCGGGCTGCTCCGGCAGTTGTCCCAGGCGGAGCGCCGACAGGGTCGTCTCGAACAGATGGATGGAGGCCGGAGTCTCCGGGCGGGTGGCGTCCGGATTCCCCAAGATCACGACGCGTTCGCTGTCGAGGAACACCCCCAGGAAGCGTTCGTAGCCGTCTCGGTAGATGGCGACGTGAGAGAAGGCCGGACAGCGCACCCGACGCGGAAAGCGAAGCTCGGCGACTTCACGTGGCCAGCCTGCTTCAGCCTCGCTCCAGTCAGACAGCGAACCATCGGCCTGTAGCGTTGCGACGAAGATCTCGCCGCTCGCTGAGCGGGGGAGTTCGCCCCCGGTGCACGTCAGCCGATCCTCCGGCGCGCAGTCTCCGAGGTTGACCGGTCCCGGCTCCAGGCCGAGTTCGGCGAGTTCGGCCTGGAAGTAGCCCACGTAGTACCGGTCGCCCCCGGGGCAGCGGTCGAGGATCGTCGGTCCCGGCTCCGAAGGGCCGAACGCCCACACTCGATAGGCATTCTGACACTCCTCCACGAAGAAGCCGCTCTGATACGGGTCCTCCGCCGCCGGAAACGAGAGGGGAACAGCGTCCAGGCAGGCCGAGAGGCTCGCCATGAGACCCAAGCCCATCCGCGCCCAGCCCCTTGGGCGAGGCACCCCAGGATAATCCGAGGGCGAAAGTGGACAGTCGAGCTTCCGGCTACCAATCTCGACCCCTTGTGGTACAGGGTCGCCGACATCGGAGCGCGCCTTGGGATTCAACTGCGGCATCGTCGGCCTTCCAAACGTTGGTAAGTCTACACTCTTCAACGCCCTGACCTCCACTCAGGCGGCGGAGGCGGCGAACTACCCTTTCTGCACCATCGAGCCGAACACCGGTCGGGTCGGGGTCCCGGACGAGCGCCTACAGAAGATCGCTGCGCTCGCCAAGTCCGCGCAGATCATCCCCACCCAGCTCGAGTTCGTGGACATCGCGGGGCTCGTGCGCGGCGCCTCCAAAGGCGAGGGGCTCGGCAACCAGTTCCTCGCCAACATCCGCGAGGCCAACGCCATCGTGCATGTCCTGCGCTGCTTCGACGGCGAGGTGACTCACGTCGAGGGTTCCGTCGATCCGATTCGTGACGCCGACACCGTCGAGACCGAGCTCTTGCTCGCGGACATGGAGAGCATCGAGAAGCGCATCGGCAACGCCGAAAAGCGCGGCAAGGCGGGCGACAAGGAAGCCAAGGCGCTCTTCGAGGTGATGAGCAAGGTCCTCACCGCGCTCCAGGCCGGGCGGCCGGCGCGAACGGTGAGCATCGCTTCGGACGAGGAGAGGATCTTCCAGGGCCTGCAGCTCCTCAGCTCCAAGCCGGTCCTCTACGTTGCGAATGTCGGCGAGGCCGAGGCCGCGACCGGCAACGACTACTCGCGCCGCGTGGCCGAGATGGCGGAGAAGCTCGGCGCAAAGTCGGTGGTGATCTCGGCCAAGATCGAGTCCGAGCTCGCCCTCATCAAGGACCCGGCCGAGCTGCAGGAGTTTCTGACTTCGCTCGGCCTCGAGGAGCCCGGCCTACGCAAGATCATCCGCGCGGGCTACGAGCTTCTGGGACTCCTGACGTTCTTCACGGTGGGCCCCAAAGAGGCCCGCGCTTGGACGGTGACCAAAGGCGCGACCGCGCCCGAGGCGGCGGGGGTCATCCACACCGACTTCCAGCGCGGCTTCATCAAGGCGGAGACCATCGCGTGCGCGGACTTCATCGCCCTCGGCAGCGAGCAGGCCTGCAAAGAGGCCGGAAAGATGCGCCAAGAAGGCAAAGCCTACGTCGTCAAAGACGGCGACATCTTCCACTTTCGATTCAACGTCTGAGCGCTGGGCCGAGAAAGCTGATCCGCTCTCGGGTGGGCTCCGGGGGCAGGCGCCGGGGCGGGACCTCGACCGGCGGTGGCACCGGGCAGCGGGTGCACGGCCCAAAGAGCGGCACCTTGAGCACCTGGGACGCCCGCAAGAACGAGCCCTTCATGCGATTCGCCTTCTGGATGGCGCGCACCGAGCTCCCGTAGCGCACCGCGATTCCGCTGAGGGTGTCGCCATAGCGGATGCGAACGCTCACGAGGTTGTGTTCGGGGCGCTGCGCGAGCAGGGGCGCCACGCGACGGCCCAGCTCTTGAGCGCGCGGGTTGTAGAAGCGCACGTGGAAGTGATCACGATGACGAGGTGCGTGCTGGATGATCGAGTCACGTCCACCGCGAAAGAGGGTGTCGAGCCAAGCTTGGTCTTCGCCGATGCTCAACGCGTAGTCGTAGAGGACCTCTTGAACGCGACGATCGACGAGGATGACTTGGACGTCGGTCAGCGTGACCAGCGCGCGAATGAGACTCCAGTTCTGATCGACCGCCATCACCCGCTCTCGCGCACCCACCCTGGGGGGAGGATCACTGGGGTAGTAGAAGCCGAGATCGACGTCGCGCCCGTTCTGATGGCTTCGATGAGGTCGAAGATGCCCTCCCTCGCGTGCGCTGAGTCCGTTCACTCGCAATGGGAACGCATCAGGGTGCGCGGCCTTTACGTGTTCGGCTGCGGTGACCACATAACGCACGGTCTCCGTGGTGCCAAAGGCGTTGCCGGGGCTGATCACGACCCAGGCGCGACGATCTCCGGCGGGAAACTGCTGGCCGTTGATCAACCGGCCGTCGTGCGCAAACCCGACCGAGATGGAGCCGAGCGACTCGATGCTGTCTTTCCAGCGCGCGGCGAGATCCTCGTCCGAGACATCCCCCGTGTAGCGGATGGTCGGCGTCGTGCTGGTTTGGACCGAAGGCTGCTCCTCTTCCTCCGAAGCGCCCTCGTCCTCGAGCGAGCGGGTGGAGGGTTCGTCGGGCAGCGGCGAATCGATCAGCGAGAGGTTGGAGCAGTGCTCCATCGGAGCGGCGCCAACGTCCGCGGCCTCGGCCGCGCGTGAAGCGGTGGTGGTGGTCTCGTGCTCATGCGTGGGACCAGCACTCGCGGGCGCGAGCGGCTGCGCTGTACTCGACGTGGGGGCGTGCCCGCAGCCGGGCCCGAAGAGCAGGGTCCCCGCGGACAGCGCGAATGCGAGCGTCTTCCAGGAAGGCGAAGGCACGAGCCGCGACCATAGCCGAATCCGCCGGCTGGAAGCCAGATACCACGCAACCTGGCTTTCCCTGGTCCGAACCTCGTGTTTGGCTGTGCCCGTGATTTCGAGCACCTGGCTCGGCCTTTCTTTGCTGCTGGCGGCTGGGCTCCCGAACCCGCGGATCGAGCTCGGCCCCGAGGCTGGTTATGCCGGGGGCGGCGCCGATCAGCTCGTGTCCGTGACCGAGGACGCTCTGGGGCGTCGTGTCGCCGCGGGCTGGTCCTTCGGTCCGGACGGCCGAGCACATGCGCTGGTCCTTCGATGGTCGCGCGAGGGCGAGCTGGACCCGAGCTTCGGCAGCGTAGGTGTGGTGCTCCTGCCGAACGAGGGGGCGCTCTCGAGCCGCCGGCTCTTTGGGGTCACCACCGCCGGACGCAAGATCATCGTTGTCGGAGAGGAGGGCGATGGGCGCACGAGCTTGGGCTTCGTCACCGCGCTCGAAGAGAGCGGCGTCGAGGACCGAAGCTTTCGCGAGCGTGTCCTCGCTTCTTTGCCCGAGCGACCGCTCCTCGGCGCGGCCTGGCTTAGGTCTCGTCCGCTCGAGGTCTTCCGCGGGGTGTTGGCCGACGACCAGGGCCGAATCATCGTGGCGGGCACGAGCTCCGATGTCCGCATCTCGTGGCGCGGCCTCTCTCGTCTCCACCGAGGGGTGCTCTTCCGACTGCGTCCGGGCGGTGAACTGGACTCGAGCTTCGGCGCCGATGGGTTGAGCTTCGTCGGAGGGGCGCAGCCGGCCTCCCTTCGTGGTCGCGACGAAGTCCTGCGCGTTCGGTCCGATGTGCGCGGGCTCGCGGTCGTGGGCTGGTCCGAAGGACCGGAGGTCAACGCGGAGCGCGGCTTTGTGGCCCGCTTCGACGTCGACGGCCACGTGCGTTCGGCCGACACGAGCCGAGGTCTCTGTCTCGGGCCCGCCCGTTCCGCGATCGGGGGCGTGAAGGAGGTTTTCTATGATCTCGTGAGTCATGATGACCGCACGCTCCTCTTTGGCTTCGCCTTCTCTTCGGACGAGAGACAGATCCGACCCTCACTCAGGACGTTCGACGAGTCGCGGTCCGGCACCGCTTGTTTCGACCACGAACACACGAGTGTGATCTCGAATGAAGCCATCGACGCGAGCATGGCGTTGGGCATTGCGGTTCGTATGGACGCGGAGGGGAGACGCTACTTGGTGGGCTACACGCAGGACTCGAGGGACCATACACGAGATGGCGATCGTGGCTTCCTCGTGGTGCAGTCTTCCACCAGCGCGACCTTCGCGAGTTACCTCACCCGCAACGATGAGTTGCCCGGCGTGGAGCTGCACGATCTTCTCCTCGCCGACGCCGAGGTGATCGCGGTGGGAAGAGCCGGTGGGCGTTCACTCGTGCTCAGCTTCACTCTGCCCCCACGTACGAGGCCCCGACACCGCCCATGAAGCGAGTCCCGTGGGCAGAGCCCTCGACGAAGTCCAATTCATTCTGGAGTACATCCGGGCAAGCGGTTGTAGCCCAGAGCGCCCCCTCGACCTCCATGTCCCCGCGATCTTGCCCACCGCGCCCGTCGCGCAAGCGGGTTGTAGGTTCCGGACTCGATGCGGGCGGGCGGCGTGGGCACGCGGGTGCGGGGCCAGATCGACCTTGGAACGCCTTCCACGGAATGGGAGGTCAAGACGGACTTCTCTCTTCGGTGCCAACCTCACTCGCCGGCATCCGGAGTACGCCGCACCGCGCATGCAACTCGAGTTGCGATCCCCCTGTGTCAGGGAAGTTGTCGGGTCCTCGCCGGTGCCTGGGCGGGCGGTCTGAAACAGGGGGTCATGGACAAGCCCGCCAAGAAGTGGACGCCCTCTGAGAAGCTCCGTGTCGTCGTCGAGGCCAGCCGGCGCAACGACGACGAGCTCGGTGAGTTCCTGCGCCGCGAGGGATTGCACGAGGCGCAGTTGAAGGAGTGGCGCGCGGCGGCGAGCTCGAGGACGAGCGTCATGGGCCCAAGACGGCGCCGGCGAACAAGCTCACCGCGAAGGAGCGCGAGCTGGTGCTCGAGATCGTCAACGAGGCCGCGCGCCGTGACCTCACGCCGAACCAGATCGTTCCGAAGCTTGCCGACGAGCATCGCTGCGTGGCCTCGGAGTCGACGATGTACCGCATCCTTCGAGAGGAGAACCTGCTCAAACACCGCGGCATCGCGAAGGCCCCGGTGCGTCGTCCGCCCAACGAGCACGTCGCCATCGGTCCGAAGCAGGTGTGGAGCTGGGACATCACGAAGTTGCTCGGTCCGGTGAAGTGGACGTACTTCTACCTCTACGTCGTGCTCGATACCTTCAGCCGCTACCTCGTCGGCTGGATGCTCGCGAGGAGCGAACGCGCCGAACTCGCTCGTCGCCTGGTCCGTGAGTCGTGCCTGCGACACGGGGTCGCAGCGGGCGAACTTTCGCTTCACATGGACCGCGGCGCGCCGATGCGGAGCAAGACCCTGGCGCAGACGCTTGCCGACCTCGGCGTCGAGGCATCCTTCAGCCAACCCCCAATCTCCAACGACAACCCGTTCAGCGAGGCGCACTTCAAGACCTTGAAGTACCGGCCCGGCTTCCCGGACTGCTTCGCGAGCTTCGAGTCCGCCCAGAACCTCTGCGCGCGCTTATTCGCCTGGTACAACGACGGGCATCGGCATGCCGGCCTGGTTGGACTCACCCCGGCCCAGGTCCACTTCGGCCACGCGCTAAAGGTGCTCGCGCGACGCGAAGAGATCATGCGCGTGGCCTACGAGCGACATCCCGAGCGATTCCTGCGGGGCGCGCCGGGCGTGGCGAAGTTGCCGGCCGCGGTGTGGATCACCCCCCCGGTGCGACGTGAGGAGCACGTGATCGAGACGCCCAAAGAGAGCGATGACGGGGTCGACCTCAGCCGAGGTCACCCACTAAACCGAGTGCAGCGGGTGTCCCATGCGCGTTGACAGCTTCCGGCGAGCCCCGCCGCTCGGAGCATCCCGCAGGTGATCAAGTCGTACTAGGCGGCGCGAATCGCTGCTGGTAGTGTACTCGAACCTTGGAGAAGACGTTTCCCATCACTCACGCCCAGGCCCCGGTCCGCACGATCCGCCTGACCGTGATCAAGGGTCCCGACCAGGGAAAGGTCGTGTCGGGGAGCGAGACCCTCTCGCTCGGCACCGCCCCGGGAAACGACTTGGTGCTGACCGACGAGACCGTATCTCGTCATCACGCCGAGATCGCCCGAAAAGGCGATCGCCTGGAACTCGTCGACTACGACTCCACCAACGGCACCAGCGTGGGAAGCACGTGGATCACTCGAGGATATCTGACGCCAGGCACCGTCCTCTCCGTTGGGCGATCGCAGATTCGGGTGGACGATGGCGAGACCGCGGCGCTCGAGCTCTTCGAGGGGCACGAGCTCGCGGGGGTCGTCGGACGCTCGGCCGCCATGCGGAGCCTCATGGCTCGCGTCCAGAAGGCGGCGAAGTCGGATGCTTCGGTGCTGCTTCTCGGTGAGACCGGAACCGGCAAAGAGGTGTTGGCCCGAGCCCTCCATCGTCTGAGTCCCCGAAACGACCAGCCCTTTGAAACAGTGGATTGCGGCTCGATGGCGCCCACGCTCATCGGCAGCGAGCTCTTTGGCCACGAGAAGGGCGCCTTCACGGGCGCGCACCAACAGCACGTGGGCGCGTTCGAACGTGCTCATGGGGGCACGCTCTTTCTGGACGAGATCGGTGAGCTGCCCTCCGCGCTGCAGACCGCGCTGCTCGGGGCTCTGGAACGCCGGAGTTTTCGCCGCCTGGGGGGCACCAAGCCCATTCAGGTCGACGTGAGGGTCGTGTGCGCGACTCATCGAGATCTGAGGTCCGAGGTCAACGCCGGTACATTCAGGCAGGACCTCTATTACCGCATTGCGGTCGTCCTCCTGCGGCTGATACCCCTTCGAGAGCGCACCGAGGACATCGCCGAGCTGGCGGAGCACTTCATGAGAAGGGCTGGTTACTCGGGACCCGTCGCCGACATCCTGCCAGAGAGCACGCTCGAAGCCATGAGGCAGCACCGGTGGCCGGGCAACGTCCGTGAGCTCAGGAACGCGGTCGAAGCCGCGCTGGTGATGGGAGACGAACTCGACCTGGAGCCCGCGACCGATGGGCCTCGGCCGAACGCGGAGAGCCTCGTCGACCTGCTCGATCTCCCGTATTCAGAGGCGAAGGACATCCTGGTCGATCGGTTCGAAGGTCAGTACGTGGAGCGCCTCCTCGAGCGCGCGAACGGGAACGTCACCAGCGCCGCGAGACTTGCGGGCATGAATCGCTCCTACCTCACGCGAGTGCTAAATCGACGAGGTTTGCGCGGGCGATCCGACTGATGAGCAAGCGAAGAGGACTCCAGGACCTCTTCGAAGTGGGCCGCATGCTCGGCTCGCCGAACGAACCTCTGGACTCGCCCACACCACCGACCTCCGCGGTCGTGAGAGCCCGGAGCCGACTCGAAAGCGAGGTGACGGTCGAGCGCACTCGGGGATTCGATGACGAGCTGTTCGAGCAGAGCACGGACGGGGCTCACGATTTCGAGCATCCCCCCCCTCATGACCCCACCGAGGTCGCGGCCACCCGTGTGCCTGGGGGGCTCGACGGGGCGTCGAGTTCGGCTGTGCCGAGTCTCGAGCCGCCCGAGAAAGCTCCGGTTCACCGAGGAGTTCCCTGGTTGGCATGGGTTCTGGTGTCGACCGCGGCGAGTACGCTCCTGGTCATTGCATCGCTGGCTTCGCGCAGTGATGAGCAGATCCCGCCTCAGTCCCTCAATCCCCCACCGGCGGTCGAGAGCAAACCGGCACCGCTCGTCTCGGTCTCGACTCCGTCCGAACCGGCAGAGGCGCCGACGATCGAAGTCGAGCCCCACGTTCTCGCCGCTCCCCCGAAGCCTTCGACTCCGCCGCGGCCCCCGCGTCGCAGCGCCTCGCCGTCGCCCGGACTCCCGACCGACCACGATGCCAGAGCCGAGGCATTAGAGGCGGAGACGGTAGAGTTCGCCCAAGTCGAATCGCGGAGACGGAAGCTGCTCCGGCGTCACTCCATCCGCGAGCAGGACCTGGAGATGCTCGGCGTCTCGGCCAGGGTCCTCGAGGTATGGGATCAGGCGCGGCGAGACCTCGATCCCAAGCGCGGGGAGCAATCACTCCGCGAGCTGGAGCGCGGGCTCGGGCAGGCCACAATCGACCGCAAGTTCCTCGAACAGAGACTCGCTCGCGTGCTCCGGAAGGCGACCGCGTGGGCACGCGCTCACTCGGAGGACGAGCGATCGCGCGTATGGGAGAGCGACTACTTCAACCTCCGGCGACGGCTGCTCGAGCCGGGCGTCGATCCAGGGTCTTCGCGAGCTCTCGAGCTCAACGCCGAGATCGACGGTCTGGAACGCGCGATCGACAAAGCTTCGGCCAGGTGACTCGAGTGAATGCGCCACGCTCGCCTCGGACCTCTAGGGGCGGTTGATGCCCGCGAAGGCAAGGATGAGCATGCCCGCTCCGTGGAGGTTGAAGGTGAGTGCCACGGGATAGCGGTCCCCCAAGTCTCCGGCGAGGGGCAGCAGCGCGGCGACCTCCGCCCCGAACAGACCGAAGGCTGCGTAACGAACGCTCGGCGCGACGAGCCATTGCCCGTCCCCGCCGTTCGGTCGTCCGCTCCAACCGCCTCCGACCGAACCCCATCCCATGCCTGCCCCGACCGAGAACTGATGCACTCGATCCTCTCCCAGGTAGATAGCGTAGGCGGCGCGTGTGCCGAGGAATAAGTCCGCCGCGGCCCCACAGGGGCTCTCATCCACACATGCGCTCCGAAAGATCGCGCGCGCGCTCGCGACGTCCACGACGAGGCCTTGGTAGCTGATGGTAGCTGCATCGACGCCCAGCGACAGACCGCCCGCGCTTCCTTGGGCGTCGGCGACGAACCCGTAACCAGCGTGGACATTGAGTGGCCACAGATACACGTGATGGCTCCGCTTCGGATACTCCGCGATCTGAAACTCCGTGGCGGGCTCAGCCATGGCCGCGGTCGAGACCATGGTGACCACGAGTCCGAGCAATCCACGGACCGACGAAGGTCGCAAGGACACGCTGAATGGACGCCCGCCCGCACGCGGGCAGTCATGGGCGTGGCCGCGCAGCAATGAGCCGTCGGCGAACGGACTCTGGGGAACTGAGCGACGCCTCGAGCAGAACATCATGCTCACGAGGCCAAGCAATGATTGGTCCAGGTCTCTAGGCCGGCGGAACGTCTCACCGAAGCGCACGCAACACGCTGCGCCACGCTCCGAGTCCTCATCCGCTGAGTCCTCGAAGCGTCGTGTTCCCGAGGTCGAGGGTCGTCGGGCGCTCGGCCGCGGCGCTGCGAAGCGCCACTTCGACGCCTTCGGGCGGCTCCGACGAGCACGTCGGTCCTCGTGGCCACGTGTCTTCGTCCGTGGGCGTTGGCTCGGCCCTTGCTTGGACGAGAGCTCATGAAGAGATCCTCGTTGTTCGCATTCGTGCTCGTCTCCCTCTGGACCTGGGCTGGACTGAGCCCAGGTCCCGCGGGCGCGCAGCTCATCAAGTCCCCCGGCCCCCACCCCGCCGAGAAGTCCGCGGTCGAGCACTTCCTGGCTGCGGTCAGCCATAAGGCCGGAAGCACGATCACCGCGGGCGCGATGAAGGGGGATCTGCCCGCGGCCCTTCTTGCCCTCGATGGCGTGGACCCTGCTCAGTTCGCTGGCTTCTCCGCTCAATTCAACCAGGCATGGAAGGCCTATGAAGCCCGAAAGCTCGAGGTCGACAAGGCGATCGAGACGGCCAAGGAGAAGAAGGCCGCCGGTGATGACGCTGGGGCGATCGCAGCGCTGGGCCGAGTCATCACCGCGCCGACCGCCAAGCCGGACGGGACGGTCAAGAACCGAGCGCTCGACGCGGGCTACATCATCCCGGCGGACGCGGAGCATCCTGCGCTCGAACTCCTCCTGAGCTGGACGGAGGAAGCGCGCGATTGGGCGAGCTTTCTGGACGGCTGCGTCATCCTCGGACTCAGGCACGAGGTCCAGGAGAAGGGGGTGGAGCGACTCATCTGGCTGGCCAGCAACCAGACCTTTCGGCAGTTGCCCGGCAGCGGTGACCTCGGCGCGGCGATGAACCGGCTGAATCGAGAGGCGTTCGGTGTCATCGACCGAGCGCGCTACAGCGGCCTCCAGTGCTTCACCTCCCTGGTGGACCGAGATGTGACGAAGGTGAACCTGCCCGACTACGGGAAGGTCAAACCAGGTCAGTGGCTGCTTCTCGCCGCCACGCTGGATGTCAGCGGAACCAGGGGCACGGCGAAGCGAGAGCAGAGCGGTGAGACTCCCTATGATTGCCGCGACTCGAAGAAGATCGATCGGATCGATCCGAGCGGGAAGGTGATCTACTTCCAAGACTGCAAGTTCAAGAAATACAAGAAGCAACTCGATCTGTCGGTGGAGTTCAAGTCGAAGCTTCCCGAGCACGGCTCCGGCGATTCGGCGAGGCTGATGTTGATTGGCCGGGTCAAGAAGGCAGGGACCAAGCTGGAGCTCGTGGACGCCTACCCGGTGTCCAAGCAGTTTCGGGATAGCTTCGAGCGGATGTCACCGCGCACCAAATCCTCCGCCTGGTGAGCTGGGGCGTGGGGCTTGGCGCTCCGAGGCGTCAGCCCGAGACGCGTCCGGGTGAGCGCGAGCGCTGGAGTCACCCCGAAGGTCCGTGCATTTGGAGACTTGGACGGTTGGACCGCAACCCGCAGAGAGGTGGAGGTAGGACCCGATGGGCACGAAACGAGGAGGACGTTCGATGAAAGAGCAAGCATCACGGCCAGCGTCCGGAAGCGAGATGGAGCGGCAAGTCGCCGCCTTGCTCGAGCGGCGAAACGAGGACGGAGAGCCGTGCTTCTCCGACGCCGTGGTGCGGGAGGCGATCTCGTTCATGTGCATCGGTCTCAAGCGAGCCGCCCCGAGCATCGAGCTTCCCCGCTTTGCGCTCGAGTGTGTCGGCGAGCTCGCGGAGAAGGCCGGCGTGACGGCGGAGGATCCACCCGACGAGGTCGTCTCCAAGCTCGCCGCCTACCACGAGCACCACCGATCTCCCCTCGTGCGAGAGCTCGAGGCGCTGCTGCGGTCCAGCATGGGCGATGGCGCCCAGGACGCGGCGCGGCGGTTCGCCAAGTGGTTCGGCAACGACACCAAGCTCGCGTCGCTCGAGACCGGTGAGCGCCCGGAGGGGACGGTCCCAGCCGGGCCCGGCGCGCGATTCGCGGTGATGAACCAGCACGAGGGCGGACCCGGCAAACCGGCGACGCGTCGAAAGCTGCGTTTCTGATCCTGGGTCCCACCACACGGCGTCGAACATGCACATCAAGCACGTCATGACACCCAACACTCCCTCGAGCGCGGAGTCACCGGCCGCCAAGGCCAAGGCCCGCCTCCAGATCGTCGAACGAATCGCCCGCCTTCTCGGTGAGGCCGGCACGCTGCAGAAGATCGCGGCGGGGACCTCTCGCGAACTGGCCGCCGCCCACCGCGCGCACCGGGGGCCTCGGGTTTGCGGGAGGTCGATCGGGCGTAGGAAGCTGGGGCAGCCTAGCTCCCTTGGTGAGTGCTCATGCGGGCACGGAGGATCAGCGAGTGCGGCCGTGTTTTCGCATCTCGATCTCCTCCTCTATCGATAGATGGGCCGACTGGGATCACCCATGACGTAGAGCACCTGCTTGCCGCGCGGGTCTTGGCCTCGGTAGGAGTCGAGGCTTCTCTGCGCGTCCTGCAGGCTCGAGTAAGAGCCGCCTTTTCGAACCAGCGTGCTGTACCCGCTGTAGATCGCGTAGCGACCGTCTCGGTCTTTCTGGATGGTGTAGTTCATGAGCTTCTCCTTCATGCGCCGTGGCCGGCGCTTCGTCAGTGGCGTCCACACCCATGTGTCAGCATCAGTCGTACCAGGCTCGCAGGGCCACGGAATCGTTGTTCCTCGGCGCCGGGAAGGTCGCCGATCGTGCTGCGCGAGCGTCTCGCGTCGACGCTTCTCGGCGTCACCCGCGGGCTCGCGGCGCGCAGCACACTCACAACCCCGTGGCGCTGGGGTGATCTCGACTTGACTCGGGGCTGGCCTGGGCTTTGCTCTCTGAGTGGCCATGCCTGCAGGACGCCTCGAAGTACACGAGCAGTTCCCCCGCGAGCCACCGCCCGCGGCCTCTAACGCGACGGGCGGCTTCGGCCGCGACGTCCTCGCCTCCGCGCTCGAGCTCCGGAGACCGGCCATGCAGGTATTCGACGCGGCGGTCGACCCGGGCTCCAAGCCTCTGGTCGATACGAGGTTCGAGAACCTGACCGACGCCTCGCTGGAGATTCAATCGCTGCTCAGGCAGCGCTTCATGGGGAAGCTATCCGAACCCGAACGCTCCCGGCTCGAGCTTGCGGCGAAGGCGCTCGATGAAGCGGTCGGCGCGACCCGCTCGACCGACCGTCGCATCGATGCCGCGCGTCTTCCTCCGAACTCCAACGAGGTACCACGCCCTTCAAGGGACGGCTCGGCCACACTGACACTGCCATCGTCCCGAGCTCGAGCCGGGAGGGCGGATCGACCGAGTCGCGAGAGCTCGCGCGCCCGGCGTTGACCCACGCACGATCAAGATCACGAGAAGCCACCAGGAGCAGCACCTATGTCCATCAGCACTCAGTCCCGTCTCATCCTCAACCAACTGCAGACCCAGGACCCGGTGGGCGTGCGCAAGGCGCTCGACGAGGTGGCGCAGGAGACGCCCGGGGCGCTTCAAGCCTTCAGCGCGAAGACCGGCATCCCGCCGGCCGAGCTCCGCCTCGCGGCGGGTCTGGCGCTCGAGGAGAACCTCGGGCATCAGTTCGTCGCCGCCGGCGACCCTGCGGGGAAAGTGACCCGAGGCGCGGACAAGCCGTCGGCTTTTGGTCCCGCGGACGGCGGCGCGAATACCGGAGGTCTGACTCGGCTTCGTTTCGATGCTGGGGAGACGTCGAATGTCCAAAGCCTCGCGGTCGCTGGAGCCGCCCCGGACCTCTCGGCTGCGTTCACCACGCCCAGCTACGGCGTGGTCAGCGGGACGAGCGGAGCCTTGGGCGCGGTGCCTTCGTCGCGTGATCTGCTGTCGGTGCGCTCCGGCGACGCCGATCCGGCGAAAGTGGCGGCCGCGCTCAAGGAAGCGCTCTTGTCCCCCAACCCCGCGGTCGTGAAGAAGGCCGCGCGCACGCTTCAGATCCTCGAGTCCTATCAACGCAAGGCCGCGGCCGACGCCGAGAACTACGAGGGCACCGGCTTTGTTCCGTTTCGCTTTCCCAAGCTGGAGATCCGGTTGAGCGCCCAGGAGTCAGACGCGCTCGCGAGGGCGGTGACCACTACCCGAGATCCCGAGACGGCCGACATCGTGCTCATGAGCGCACAGAGAGGCGTGCTCACCCCGGCCGACCCCAGTGCCGCCGTCGCGAGTCCCGCCCTGATCAAGCTCGGCACCGGGGGCTCCGGCCTGCTCAAAGGCAGCGAAGGAAAGGAGTCGCCGCGCGGGGGCGCCAAGAGCTTTCACGAGGAGTGGATCAAAGAGGTGGAGCCCGGCATGCGCAACATCCGCGAGGTCATCATCAAGACCGCCGAGGCGCGCGGCGCCGCTTGTCCTTACGCTCGCGGGAACCACGCCAAAGGCGTCGAGTTCGGCGATGTGTCGATGAAGGTGAGCCCGCAGGCACCCGAGTGGGTGAAGGACCTGTTCGGATCGGTCGTGAAGGGCGGAATGGTCCGCGTGTCGGGCAGCCAGACCAACCCGGACGAGCCCGACTCCAAGCCGCACCAACCCGGCGTCCGCATCACGCTGCCGCTCGAGGGGCGCCTCGAAGATGGCACCGCTTCCCAGATACTCGACATCACCGCCAACTCCGGTGAGACCACGCACGCCAACACCGGACGGAAGCACACCCACTTCACCAAGAGCCTGTCGCTGCCGTCGGAAGGGGGCCTCCTCGACTCGAACCCGGCTCGCGTTGCCAAGTTCCTCGCGGGCGGTCTGGTCCGCGGGGAGCTCTTCGAAGAGGTGGGGCAGATAAGGTCGGCCCTGGGCGCCACCAAGAAGGCGAACCAAGAGCCGTTTCACGAGCACGAGCTCTTTGCGCGCCACGCGTACTTCATCGACGGGCGATACGTGCAGATTCGGCTCGAGATCGTGGGCCCCAAGGACTTCCCGAATCCCGTCGACGACCCCGATCCCAACGCCCGCCTGAACGCGGTGTCGAGCACGGTCGCCGATCGCGGCATGAAGATCGCGATGTACTTCACCGAGATCCCGGAGGGCCGAGCCGAGCTCGCCGAGGTGGAAGGATGGCAAGGACTGCGCGCTTCCGAGGTGCTCGCCGGGACGTTCGAAGTGCCGCCGCAGCAGGTCTCGAGCGACTCGGCCGCCCACGCGTACATGCAGGAGCATTCGTTCATCCCGGCCGGGGAGAAGATGGTGGCCACGGGCGTGGGACTCGGCCGTCACCGCACCGCGGTCTACCAGGCTTCCCAGGACCAGCGTCTGCTACGCCGCTCGCCGGCGTCGGGCCAGGCGAGCGGACGTCGTTCTGGGGGGATATCTGGGCTGTGACCGAGTGGCATGCTGCGTGCTCGAAGCTTCGGCATGCTGAAAGCGATCTTGAAGAGCCAGGATCGACTCCATGAGGTCGGTCGTAGAGACCTCGTCGGGCGTGTTGACGCGCGGAGAGATCGAATCGTGGCATCACTGGGTCCAAGACCGGACCGAGCCGGAACGCGAGGTCTACCGGGCTTTTCTTCCCCGCATACTCCAGGCGATCATCGACGCGAGAGCTGAGCGAACGCGCCGGACCAGAGAAGAACCAGAGCCGGCGGCGATCGCGGCGCGGTCCTGGGACGGTGGCTTCGAAGTGAAGCAAGAGCCCATCGCGCACGATGGCTCGCGGTAGCGTCCTCCGCTTGAATCTCCATCCTTTCAGCGACGCCGAGACCTGCGCTCGTGCGCATTCGCTCGCGCGAAGAGTGCCCCGAATGCTGCCGATGGGCGTCTCCGGCCGACGCTTTCATGCGTCTTTGATGGGCGAGCGGAACGATCGGAGCTGAGTCCCCGCGTTGGCCTGCGTCTTGCTCTCTCTCGAGTGTGCGTGGCTGGGTTGATCCCCCGCCGTAGGGACAGGACCGAAACGCACCGAAGGAGCTCAGTATGACCATCAGCACCACGAAACCCTCTACGAAACTCTCCATCCCCCACGACGTCGTCAAGAAGGTATCGGGCGCGCCCAAGGGCTTGGACGACACGCTGGTGCTCGAAACCATCGACTGCGCTCCGTTTGGACGCAGCGCCCCCAAAACCGATCTCGGCCCCTACCCCCGGACCCGCGAGAACGACGCCCTCGATCATATCGAGGCCGAGTCCGCCCTCGCGCGGCTGGGTCAGCGCTTCTACGACGCCGAGTACGGCTACATCAAGTACCTGGGCGACCTCTCCAAGGACTTCGGTCCGGGCCTCGAAGTGCATCCCAGCAACGGAGCCTTCCTAGCCGCCTATCCGGAGCCTCCGCCGGCTCAGGATGTGGTGAAGCGGGTGGACACGGTCTCCATCTCAAAGATCGAAAATGCGCAGCTGAAGGCCGTTGCCATGCGGGTCGACGAGACGCGGCCCGGAGTGGACCAGAGTCCGCTCGGATACGTCACCTTCGCGGAGCTGAAGCAAGCGAGCACCGACGACTTGATGTGCATCCACGGGTCCGCGCTTCGCCAGATCGTCGAGAAGTACATGTACGAAGAGACGACCTACGGCAAGGCCCTCTCCACCGTGGAGCTCTACGCCAACGCCCAAACCGGCGTGCGTGTCGAGGTAGACCGCCTCACGGCTCGCCGCTCCCTCACCAACAAGAAGATGACCGGGACCGATGCTCTTCGCATCGAGGTGCCACCGGGCTGCAACGTCTTGCTCTCTCCCCTCAGCACGAGCGGCCCCGCCGTGGCCCTCTCTTCGAAGGACGGGGTGATCGAGCTGAACCGCAGAGAGTTGAAGGAGAAGCTACCCGCCTACGACATTTGTCACTGCGCCTTCATCGTGGTCCGGCCGAGCGACGGTGGTCCGGGCAGCCAGCCGGAGGTCGTCGACCGAGCGGCGCTGATCCTCGACATCAGGCACCTCGGAGACATCGTGAACGATGCGCCGGTGAGGAAGTCGCTCAGCCTGGATCGCCCGTAGCACCCGAACCGGTAAGCGAAAGAAGCGAGAGCGAGTGAAGCTGAGTGTCCAGGTTCAGAGCCGCGCCGTCGTCTCGAAGGCCCCGCGAAGACCCTCCAACTTCTGGGGGGACCTAGAACGCGCTCCGGTCGAAGGACGCCAGAGGATGCTCGCGCGGCGGCGTGTCGCGGTGGAGCTGCTCGGCGCTGGAAGCCAGCAGGTCGGCAGTCCGTCGTGGGCGAGGGCGCAGAACGACCGACCCGCGCCGGAGCTGGGGTCCGTCATTCTGCGCCTCAGCGAGGAGATTGGTCGCGCCTACGGGGTGGAGCTCGAGGTCGTCGACCGAAGCGCGTCGGGCCAAGGTGGCCTTCGGAGAGAGGCCCTATACGGCGTCCTCATCGACGGTCGCCCAGCCGGCGGGATCGACACCTGTTCACATCGCTTCGAAGGCGCAAACCCAAGTCCGCGAGAGATCGCGTGTCGTCTGGTCCGTCGCGTCGAGCGGTACTTCGATGTTTGAGGCGTTGGAGGGCTCCATGGTGCCCGCTGAAGTCATCCGCAAAGAGAGGATCCAAGAACATGTTCGTTGAACGAAGTGGTCGCATCGTGCGCTCGAAGAGAATCCTCGTCTCCATCCAGAGTCTCTGGGCCGGTTTGGCCGCTCTCGTCATCCTCTGGCAGCCGAGCGCGGCCCGGGCCGACGTGACCATCCCCGGCGGCAACATCGTCAACCAAACCTGGACCGCCGCGAACGGTCCATACAACATCCAAGGTGATATCACGGTGCCCGCTGGAGCCTCGCTCACCATCGAAGCCGGGACTGTGGTTCAAGCGCTGATCGGGGACACCAGCGCAAGCGGCGTGAACACCACACGCGTCGAGATCATCGTCAACGGAACGTTGAACATCAACGGCACCGCACAAAACCCCGTGACGCTTCGTTCGACGAGCACAGCTGCCGGACTCTGGTACGGCATCATCGGCAACAACGGGTCCACCATCAACATCAGCGGCGCGACCATCAGCGATGCGAGCTATGGCCTCTTCGTCTCCGCGGGGACGCCGCTCATCTCGGCGAGTCGCTTCGTGGGAAACAGCTATGGTCTCCACGTGGAAGGAACGGGGGCGCCGAGCGTGTCGACCACCGTCCTTCGTTGGAACACCATCGGTGCCCGCCTATCCGCGGGAACGCTCACCGTCTCTCACTCGACGTTCCACGCAAACACCGACGGCGTGATGGTGGAAGGCGGAACCGCCAACATCACCGCGTCCATCCTGAGCAACAACACCGACGATGGCGTGGATCGAAACGCCGGCACCGTGAATCTCGTGAGCAGCAACGTCTGGGGCAATCAAGGCACGAACATCGAGGGGCCGATCAGCTCTAGTGCGGTCATCTCGGCCAACCCGCTGTACGTAAGCAACACGGACCTGCGACTGACCTCCAACTCGCCCTCCCGTTTCGGCGCCGCCGACAACTCGGACCAAGGGGCGCTGCCGTACGTCGCGGACGCCACGCCAGGCTTCTACGGCACCTTGTGGACGAACACCACGCTCCCCGCGGGCACGACGAACGCGACCGGCGACGTGACGGTGGCCCCGGGAGTCATCTTGACCCTGCAAGCGGGCGCGAGCCTCATCTTTGCGGCGGCCACCGACATCATGGGCGCCGGTCGGAACACGGTTCGCGGCGAGCTCATCGTACAAGGCACCCTGATCACCCAAGGTGCCGTGAACAGCCGGGTCGAGATCCGGTCGTCGAGCGGGGGTCCGGGGAACTGGTACGGCATCATCCTCGAGCCTTCGAGCAGCGGCACGGCCTTGACCGACACCCTGATTCAATACGCGAGCTACGGGGTGTATGGCCTGACCGCCAACCCGAGCACGCTGGCGCGGCTCACGTTCAGCGACAACAGCTACGGCATGTATCTCGAGTCGGGCAGCCTTGCCGTGCGCTACTCCATCTTCCGCTCAAACGTGACCGGCGTGCGTCAAGGAGCCGGAACGCTGACCGTCGATCACTCGACGTTCTACGCGAACACCGACGGCGTGATGGTGGAAGGCGGAACCGCCAACATCACCGCGTCCATTCTGAGCAACAACATCGACGATGGGGTGGATCGAAACGCCGGCACCGTGAACCTCAGCGACAGCAACGTCTGGGGTAACCAAAACTCGAACGTCGAGGGGCCGGTCACATCGACGAACGTGATCTCCTCGAACCCGTTGTACGTGAGCGCGGCGAACCTACGCCTGACCTCGAACTCACCCTCTCGCTTTGGCGCCTTGGACGGCTCCGACCAAGGGGCGCTCCTTTACGTTTCGGACCCGACGCCGGGCCTCTACGGCACGCTGTGGACGAATACCACGGTCCCCGCGGGTACGACGAACGTGGCGGGTGACCTCACGGTCGCCTCGGGCGTGACGCTGACCCTGGAGGCCGGGGCTGCTCTCGTCTTCGCCGCGGCTACGGACATCATGGGGGCCGGCCGCAACACCGTGCGCGGCGAGCTCAGAGTCTTCGGCGCCCTGGTGGCGGCCGGGAGCCCGAGCAGCCAGGTGCAGCTTCGCGCTTCGAGTCCGATCGTCGGGGGTTGGTATGGGCTCTCCTTTGAGCCCGGAAGCAGCGGCTCGAGCTTGGTTCAGGCCAGTCTTCGCGACGCGACCTACGGTCTGTACCTCATCGACGCGAGTCCGGGACGGCTCGACCAGCTCACGATCGACCGCAACTTCCAGGGCATCTACCTCGAGCGTAGTGGCGCCTCGGCAACGCTCACGAACACTCTGGTCACGAACAACACCTTCGGAGCGCGGGCCCTCGGGGGCATCCTGAACGTGGTGCACTCGACCTTCTACGCTAACAGTGATGGCGTGCTCGCGGAGGGGGGTACGGTCGATATCACGAGCAGCATCCTGACCCACAACACCGACGACGGGGTGGACCGAAACTCCGGGACCCTGAACATCCGCTACTCCGATGTCTGGGGCAATCAAGGGTCCGACTTCGAGGGCTTCATCACGCAAGGCGCGGGCATGCTCTCCATCAATCCGCTCTACGTCGGGGCCGGAACGAGCTTGCGCCTCTCCTCGACGTCGCCCTGCATCGATGCCGCTCAGGCAACGTCCCTCGCCGTCGATCGAGACGGGGCGACGCGCTCCCTCGATGGTGACGGCATCGGCGGGCCGGCTCCCGACATGGGCGCCTATGAGTTTGCTCCGGTGACCGTGTGCGGT
Source organism: Deltaproteobacteria bacterium (assembly GCA_011526105.1). Taxonomy (GTDB): domain Bacteria; phylum Myxococcota; class Kuafuiibacteriia; order Kuafuiibacteriales; family Kuafuiibacteriaceae; genus WYAZ01. Next base: position 82,001 of record WYAZ01000142.1, read on the forward strand.
GACGGCGTCATCGGTGTCGGCGAGACCTGCGACGACGGTCCCAACAACGGCCAATACGGCTACTGCAATGGCGGTTGCACGGGTCTTGGTCCGCGGTGCGGCGATGGCGCACTCAATGGCCCTGAGGAGTGCGACGATGGCAACGCGAGCGACAACGACGCATGCCTGACGAGCTGCGAGAGCGCATCCTGCGGCGATGGGTTCGTTCGTGCTGGCTTCGAGCAGTGCGACGACGCCAACAGCACGAACACCGACGACTGTGTCGCGTGCCAGCGTGCCACGTGTGGCGACGGGTTCGTTCGCGACGGCTTCGAGCAGTGCGACGACGCCAACAACGTGACGAGCGACGCATGTGTGTCCTGCATGACTGCGTTCTGCGGCGATGGGTTCGTTCGCGCGGGCGCAGAGCAGTGCGATGATGGAAACGGCAGCAACAACGATGTATGCACGAACGCCTGCCGGCTCGCGCGGTGCGGCGATGGCATCGTCGGCCCCGGCGAGACCTGCGACGACGGCAACACGCTCGAGAGCGACGCCTGCTTATCGAGCTGCATGCTCGCGAGCTGCGGTGACGGCTTCGTGCACGCCGGCGTCGAAGCCTGTGACGACGGCAACGGCATCGAGACCGACCAGTGCCTCGCCACTTGCGAAGAGGCGCGTTGTGGCGACGGCGTCGTCCAGGACGGGGTGGAGCAGTGCGATGACGGCAACGATGCGAGCGGCGACGGCTGCAGCGCGGCTTGCGTCATCGAGTCCAGTGGCGCCGACGCAGGAACGGAGTTCGACGCCAGTGGCCAGGCCGATGCGCGGCAGCCCGATGCTTCCGTAGGCCCGGACGCCGCCGTGGGTCCAGACGCCGCCGTGGGTCCGGACGCGAGCGCGGTTCCAGACGCCGAAGCAGCATCGGACGCGGGGGTTCCGCCGGACGCGCTGGCCGCAGCGGACGGCAGCGGCCAGCACGACGCAAGCGGTACGGCAGACGCTGGCAGCGACGGCCCCGGCGCGGTGGAAGGAGGAGGATGCGGATGCAGCACGAGTTCGGCGGCGAGCGAGGGGTGGTGGTTCTTGGGCCTGCTCCTGCTGGTGCGATGGCGGCGGGGGCGCGCCACATCCAATGCGCGAGGCGATGTGGCACCTTAACGGGTCGTGCGAGCAGGGGGGCGTGCCTTGGTGTTGATGCACTGGCTCCTGGCCATCTTCATGCTTGGCCTGCTCGGATTGACGTTCGTGCTTTTCCCGTACCTCCTCACCCATGCCTGGCGTGGGGTCTGGTGTGGTCACGAGTTCGTGGTCTGCACCGAGCCCGGTCCCCCTCGTTCCCGTCTCCGGGCTTGGTGCTTGGTGCTCGAACTCACCGTCGATGGAACCCCACCGTCCTTCGAGCTGAGTCGAGGCCGAGGCATCGCGTTCACACCCTTGCGAAGGCTTACGCCAACGCGTGGGTGCTGTGAATCGTGGGCTGACCCACCGGTCTTCGACCACGTTCGCTCGCAAGCATCATCCGACGCCTCGAGGCGGCACGGTCCGAACGTTGCCGTGCGTGTCGCTAAGACTCGGGGTTGGCATCCGACTTGCTCTTCAGACGGCTGGCCGAAGCGTCAAGCCTTCGAGAGAAGAGAAGGGAAGAGAAGCTGATGACTGTGAGTAATCGGAATTCGAGCTACTATGGGGGGAGCCCCGGCAGGTTCCCGCAAATCGCGATCGACAGCGTCGCGATCCGCCATCCGGAGCTGGCGCAGCAGCTGCGAGAGCTCGACACCAACAAGAACGGGCGGGTGGAGCTCGAAGAGATCGTGAACACGGGCAACGCCAAGCTGGTAGCCTCTTACGCGCGCGCGGCTTCCGCCCTCTCCAGCGAGGGGTGCGACGCCGTCGAGTACGAACGCATCCGCTTCAAGTCCGAGCCCGGTGTCTTCAATCTTGCGTTGCTCCTGGGGAGGCTCGGCGTGTTGGCCGGACCGGCGACGATGGCCGCCTCGTTCTTTCTCCAGACGCCAGCGGGGCTCCTCGGGGGGCTGGAGCGGATTGGAACCTTCTGGCTCGGGCTCGCCGTCTTCGGTGCCTCTGCGCTGCCAGCGATCATGAGCTCGGGGAATGAAGTGATATCGTTCTCGAAGCCGGCCGATTCGCCAGAGAAGCAGCGGGATCTCCTCCGCTACGAGGAACTCCTGGAGCAGGGCAAACAGATGGGGTCGTCATGACCGAACGGGCACTCGGCTTCGGCTCGATCCCTCTGCCCACCCACTGGCAGGAGCAAACCGTCTATCAGTTCTTCGCCCCGGTCCAGGCCCAGGCGACCATCCCTCTGGTAGCAGGCAAGGGGGTGACGGTCGAAGGCTCCCGCGCTGCGTGCTCGGTCTCCTTGGTGAGCAAGTCGAGCCCGGCCGAGCTGGCGACCTACGTCGCCCGGCTCCTGGCCGATCTCGAGAAGACTCAAAGCGGGTTCGAGTCGGTCGCCGAGGAGCCTTGGGTCCATCCGATACTCGGGCGCAGCATGACCTTCTCGTGGACCCACACCACCCCGGGCGGGAACCGCAGAGAGGTGATCGTCTTCCTCAAGCTGAGCCCCGAGCAGTACGCGGGCTTTCTCTTCGGCGCCCCGCAAGCTCAGTTCGAGACCGAGCGGCTCAACTTCCGGAAGCTATTCGAGGGCTTTCGGCCCGCGTGAGACTGCCGAATGCAGTGATAGGGGAACGCCGTCGATCCCAGGGGCTTTGGGGCGTCGCTCTCCGGCTTCCTGAGCGACAAGCTCGGCGAGGCGGTGCGACCGGCCATGGCTTGGAGCGTGGCTCGTGAGCGAAGAACCAACTCCTGCTCCGTCGTGAGTGGCGTCGATTACACCGCCGAGGGCACCGATGTCGCGCAAGACGATGGACCCATGGATCGACTTGCATCCAGGCTCGGCGTCGCCTCCGGTGTCTTGCTCACGCTGCTCGAGTTTCCGCTCACGGGGTGGATGCCGGTCATGTCTCCTCCCACCGCGCAGGCGGCCGCCGAGCTCGAGGCTCGGCTCGGGATGTTAGCCGCGCGACGTCCGAGCCGCGCGCCTACCGGAGGGTCTGCGGAAGAAGCGGCGTGTTCCGACCGGTCACTGCAGGTTCAACTTCTCACCGACGCGGCCCAGCTCGGTGCTTCTGCGTCCGATGCGCAAGTAGGAGCGGTCCCATCCCCCTGGCGCCCGCTGACTCCGCGGTCGAGTCCGCCTTGCCAAGTGCCATGCCGAGCTCCACCACCCACCCGAGCTGTCGGCTCCTCGTGACGCAAAGGAACGATCAGCGCTACCGGCTCTCAGTCGAAGTCACAAACCCCGGCCTAGTTTCAGTCGAGCTCGAGTACTTCCATCCCCCGAGCTTCGCACTGGAGGCGCGGGTCGAAGGTCGGCGCATCGAGGTGCGAAAGCCTCGGTTCGATCACCCCGTAGTACCTCGGGTTCTACGGGTCGAGCCTCAGTCGACGCGAGTCCTCGAGACGCCCATCACCGTGGAGTTCGCCTCCCCGAGCGCGCCACTCGGCGTGTCCGTCCAGCAGTGGCAGCTCATCCACCCGCCGGCGGTGGTTCAGCTCCGCGCGCTACGGACATTCACGGACGATGCGATCGTCTGCGACGGGAGGCTGTTTTCTTAGCGCGTTGATCCCGTCCAAAAGAACGGGGCTGGCTCAGCGTCACGACTTCCCTGCAGATCGCAGCAGGTGCTTCTTCCGCGGAGCCAAGGCCTCAGTAGTAGGGATCGTCGAGACGCCCCGCGGAGGCGTAGTCGCACCCCGAGTCGATGACGCACCGGTTGACATTGGGCGTGGGAGCGCCGCAACCGTCGCTGCCAGTGTCGCAGATGTCGAAGTGGTCCATACACTCTGCGACCCAGTTGACCCCGGTGCTGAAACAGCCGCTCATCACACCCGCGTAGGTTCGACAAATCGCAGGTGCTGCACAGCCACCTCCGCTGCCTCCTCCTCCTCCGCTCTCACCGGTTCCGCCCGTCCCACCGCTAGAACAGTCGGTACGGCTTCTCCAGGACCCGCCCCTGCACTCCTGGTATCCGGTCGAGCCATCGTCGCACTCACACACGCGCGACTCCCCATCCGGACACGATTGGGGCCGCCAGCCGCAGCCGGACCACGCGCCATCCACGCATCGGCGCTCTCCCGGCCCCGAACACTCCCGGTCGCAGTTAGAAGAAACGTCGCCATCTACGCAGCCGCGCCCTTGGCAGGAGCACGCGCTCAACTCGAGGTTCGCGTCGCAGTACGCCGTCCCGCTCAGGCTCGGACCGCAGCTGCAGTGGACGGACTGATCTTCCATTCGAGAGAACGATCTGGAAAAGGCGAGCCGCCTCTGAGAACCGCTCCTGCTCGAGGCCTGCGCGAGCGCTCGCCGCCAGCTGGGCCAAAGCCGTGCGCGCAAGCCTCGAGGAAGATCCGCTGTCTCTCATCTTGCCTCCAAGGGACTGCACGTGGGTCATACCCAGTGCTTGTCTGCCGGCTGCATTCCGCCTGGAAAGCACTGTTCTCGGTCACTGAGCTCGTACAGCGCCCGGATGAATGCGCCGAGCTCCCCTCCAAACGCATCAACGACCCGGCCGTGGTCCCCGCAGTCGATCGGATTCTGGTCGAGCTCGTCGGCCCACTTCCTCAGAAGATGCGGCACCTCCTTGGGCCTAGCGGTGTATGGGGACTGGTTCGCGGAGCCAAGGGACTCTGCGACCACCGCCTGGGCCGCGCTCGGCAACTCGAACAAGCGCTTGAGGGGACTGGACTCTGAGAGATCTGCCAGGTGCCGAAGAAACGACGTTCGGTTTCCGCTGAACTCCTGCATGCCGAGTCGCTCCCAGATCGGGCTGTTTGGGAGTGCTTCGCGGAGATTCCAGTGCCTGAATCGAGTCACAAACTCGCTGACGACCGGGTATAGGTCGCTCTGGAGTTCCTGCAGCGCCTTTCGAGCCCCTTCATTTGCGGACGTTTGTGGGATGAAGTCCAGGGCCCACGCGGAATGCGTCCACGCATGGAGTGCCTCCGCGCAGCTCGTCACCGCATGAGAGCCCGGGGGAGTGCTCAACAGCGCCGACAGATGCATGGACAAACGCGAGCCGCAGTCCTGGCTCGCGTGGTGGAGCCTCTCAACCAACTCGTCGGCGCTTGCTGCGTTCTTCAGCAGGCCCTCGAACTTCGCCCTTCCAGGCTCGGTCGCGGGAGCCCGCTCGAGGACTCGTTTCGCGGCCTCTTGCGGGCCGCCGAAGTCGTCCCGGCCGAGCTCCCGGTCCTGCAAGGGAAGGAGCGCTTCGCTGGCCATGGCGCGGGTCGAGCCGGCAGCGTTCGAGGCCTCTTGCATGTTTTGGATTCTCTCTCGAAGGTTGGTTTTCATCGTCGGACTCCTCGCGTCTTGGTTGCATCCGCACCCGCCGGCTCTCGATGAGGAACACCTGGGAGAGCATTCGACGCGCTCTCAAAGAACGCGGCCGAGACGCCTTCGATGAGCTGCCGTGCATCCATCATGTCGGCGTTCAGAGCAATCGGCGTGCCGAGTCCTCACAACTCGGCTTGGGTCCCAGGGGCGTCTCCTCATGCGCCGTTCGACGTCTGCGAGTGGGCGTCTGCTGTCATCCCGACGCCTCGGGGCGTCTTAACTGCTGCTTCGAGCGTCCGCGCAGACCGGAAGAATGGCCTCCGTCGATTCCGGTGAGCCGATTCTCGCGTGAGCCATCGTGGGCACGCGCCGTGCAGTCACTGCCCGTCGTGCGAACGTCCAGCCTCCCCCCCCATGTTCCTACTTCGAAGACCAAGAAGACCTTGCTCCCACGATCAATGACCGCCGAGTCCGCTCCTGCATCGGGGCGGAAGCCGTCCGCCGACGCATTCGGGGGGTCTGGTGGTCGGCGGGCGGCGTTGGGGCGCTCTGCCCAAGCCCCGGCCCCGAGTCTGCTCGAGATGAAGCCGGCCGCGGTCCGACCCGACCTCAAAGCGCTCCTCCAACTGGCGGAGACGGATCTCGATGCGGTGAAACGCCGCCTCTGCACCGAGTTCCCGCAGCTCAGCCTGCTCGAGGACGCTACGAGCTACGGCGCCACCGGAGCCGAGGTTGGGCGGTCTTTGAAGTCGATGCTCATGCTCGCCCGATTCGTGACCGGGGACCTCGATGGTCTCGGCGGGAAGGACCGCCCGAAGATCGAGATCGGTCTCGAACGGCTATCGCAGATCGTAGAGCAAGGACTTCGCGACCTCGGCGACCGCAACATTGGCCTGGGCATTCAGCGAATGCTCACGATCCTCAGCCTGCATGATCTCGGAAAATCCGAGTCGATCGCCAAGGCCGCCAAGGCAGCGCTCAACGTCGAGGACCACGACGTCGTGATCTCCCAGCTCGTTCGTAGCAACTTCGAGCCGCTCCGTGGTCACATCGAGGATGCTGAGATCGACATGCTGAAGAACGCGGTGCGTGACCCGGTCGTCCGCAAGCACTTCGCAGATCCCCGAGGTGTCTCGGGTTCGTTCAATGCCGGCAGACACATGCAAGGCGAAGCGCCCCTTCAGCTCTTTCTGGACAACGTGCGAGGTGTCGACCCGATCAACCTTGCGGAGTGGATCGCGGACTGGAGCGGCATCAACGGGCACACCGATCTGGGCGGTGCAGTCGCACTCTCCCACATTGCCCCCGCCGTCAACGGCACTGCGGTCGCGCTCCACAAGCTGTTGGAGGCGGGTTCCGGAAGTCGAACGCCGGAAGCGCTTCGGGACCTCTGGCAGGAATTCTCGTATCCGGCCACAGAGCTCGAGCGACTCGGCCTCCGCATGAGCACACCCGAAGATCGAGCGATCACACGCCTCGCCTTCATGGGTCGCGAGCAGCAAGTGGCCGATCCGGCCACCGCCAATCAGAACATCGAAGGCCTGCGTGCCGCGCTCGCGAGCGTCCCGATCGGAATGCGCGAGCAGATCGTTGTCGAGCTCAACCGGCCCGACCTCGACCTGGGATTCACACCGCACACGGTTCAAGGCCTAAAGAACGCGCTCTCCAGCGACGCGAACGGTCCCAAGATGCCGGTCGCCGCGGCGTACGAGACGTTCCTGCGCGTGCTGCACCGGGTGATCGAGAAGACCCGCGCCGAGAAGCTCGAGCGTCCCCTGATCACGACGAACCTCGACGTCAAGACCCCGGGCGCATCGATCTACGAGGTGGCGGCCGAGATCTCGATGGCCGGAAACCACGCGCTCTCTCCCGAGGAGATCGTGAGCCGAATCGACCTCCATACCAGCGTCGCCAAGGATGCGATCACCATGTCGGCGAGTGTGAGGTCCGATCCACCCTCGAGCCTCGAGGGTCTCGTTCGCCAGTCGCTCGGTGAGCTCCCGGGAAAGACTTGGCTGCTCGGTGGCCTGGGCGGTGGAGGCGATGCCTATCAAGCGGAAGCGACCGCTCTGCTTCTCGAGGCTCGAGGCAAGTCCGTGCCCGCGACGTTCTCTGTTCGGCGGGCCAAGAGCGTCGAGGAGGTGCTCGAGAAGCTCAGCGGCCATGAGGTTGTCGATCGAAAGCACGGCATCATACGCATTACCGCCGACACTTCAGGGGTCACCGGCTCCACGAACCGTCTCCCTGAGCGAGGTGTTGCGCGGGCTACCGATCGTCCAATCTACTATCTGATCGACACGACCGAAGGCGCACAGCTCCACCGCCAGATCGAGGCGCTGTCGAAGCTCATGGAGGAGAAGCATGGGATGCGCATCGACGGGGTCGGCGGAATCGACACTGGAGGTGATGTCCTCGAGGGGAGGACGAAGAGCCCCGGGAATCAATCGATCTCGACCCCGGACCAGGACCGAGCCGGAGTCGAAGCGCTGAGTCGACTCGGAGGGAACACGCGTGTGTTCCTCTGGGGCATTGGTATCGACACGCCGAGCGACCACCCCGCCACGCTCGAGGCGGTCGACGCTCACGTCCACGAGCTCGGCAAGTCAGATGCCCCGCTTCTCGGTGCCTACTACGGAAAGACTGGGCTCGGAGAGGACGACTCCGTGTTCAGCCGCACGAGCCTCGCCGTGGGACGGTTGACGCAAGAGGGTGGTGTTCTGGGACATCGGTTCGTCGAAGGTATCCCCCTCGACAAGCGAACAGACCTGAGAAACCCATGGATCTCTACCATCCCGTTCACCGCCGACATGAACGCGGTCGTGCACTTCTCTCCAGAGCGCCTGCTCGCTGTGAAGCCTTCGTAGGAGCCTGCCCTCGTAGGAGTGCCTCGAGAGTCAGCGCGGGTTGCTGCCGCCGGCATGGGTCGGTCGGCGGCTGCGAAGGACTGGCGCGACGCCTTGAAGCAGCGGACAAGACGCGCTGTGGCATCGCCTCGGTATCCGGAGCAGCCCACGTCGAGGGCAATCGGTGCTCGGTGCATGGCGGCACGACGCGTGCGGCAACCCTGGACGTGCATGAAGCCGGAGTTGGGCCCATCGGGCCGAAGAACGTCGCGCCACAGCCGGTGGGTCTCCTCAGGGGGCAGATCGACTTGGCCCACCAGGTGTTCACCAGTCTCCAGGGCTGCTCCGCCGGACTCGATGGTGTGCTCTCGATCTTGGACGGTCAGAGTGACGGATTGCTCGCGCTGCTCGAGCACGTCCTCGACCGCGCGACGAAAGCAGACGGGACGCGGCCTCAGTTTCGCCAGGAGCTGACCGCCCTGGCGGAGCAGGTGCGCCAGCTCGGACTGGAGGCGAAGAACTCGAGGGGCGGTCAGTTCGAGAGCTACGGACGCCATGGCACGCAAAGCGGCTCGAGGTTCCACGATGCGAGCCAGCGCTTTGATGGAAAGGTCAGAGAGTACGGGCGGTCGCGTGACGAAGCCGAGGCCGCGGAGGCCAGCCGGGCCCGGCCAGCGCGGATGCTCGACGACATCATCCGCGGACTCGATGGACCGACGTCGGCCGACCGACTGCGGTCGGCGGCGAAGGGAGACCTCAACCCCGACGAGATGCGTCTCGCGTTCGAGCACCTGCTCCAGCGGGCGCGCGAGAACAAGGAGCACCCAGTTCCAGCTGCCCGTTTCATGCAGGTCGTGGCCTCGAGCGTGAATGACTCGAACCGAGACGACTGGTCGGCCGCCCTCATCCCGACGATTCAATCCTTCGAAGTCACTGCAGCCACTCGCAAAGCGAGCTTCGCGGAGCCGAAGGCCGTTTCCGAGAAGGCCAACGGGGTCACGGGTGAGCCGTGGGACGACGACCATCGAGTGAAGATCGTGGTTGCTTTGACCGAGCTGGGCGCGTCCCGCGGGGAGGCGCTCACGATCGACTCTTCTTCGTCCTACTACAGCGGCATGACCGCGTATCCGGGTGACACGCCGGAAGATGTGGCCATGCGAGGGATTCGCGCGGAGGGCTTTCGGCTCCGGCAACCGCGTTGAGCGCGTCTGCTCGAACGTGCAGGAGCCTCGGCGCCACCGCTTCATCGGGGTCGCTCAGGACTGCCTCGCTCTACCCGACCACAGGCCGCGTGGGTACAGACGCTCGAAAGCATCACCGACGTCCCAAAGCTGCGAGATCACGGGGTCGGCGTGGGCATCCTGAAGTCGGCGGCGCTGGCCGACGAAGTGTTGCGGATGGCCGAACCCGGGCGTCTCGTCGCTCGCTTCGAGCTGGTGATGACCTCAAAGCTGCGTGAAGTCGTCCTGCCCACTCGAAAGGTCGAGCGGCGCTTCGTTGCAGCCTCGGGACGCGGAAAGGCCCGTCGTGATGGACTGGATGCCGCGCTCGCGTCGGGGGGGCTCCCGATCAGGAGAGCCAAACGCGGAGACCGAGAGGGCGCCCGGAACTCTGGCCAAGTCGCGGAGACGCCCTTCGGCTACGGCGCGACGCCTACAAGCGGCAGCTCCTGCGTCTTCGACGCCATGAGGGTGTCGCTGGTGCTCCAGAATCACTCTGGGTTCCGCCCACTTCGGCCCGCGGCGCGCCGTTCCCTCCGACGGACTCATCTGCTTTCTCTGCTGGCATGCGTCCTGCTTTCCTACTTCCGCATGGAAGACTTCGCCGCACGCGCGACCGCAAAGCAGCTACGCGCCTTCGTCGAGTCGCGTGGCTCAGGTCACCGTAGCCCGATGACGTGCTCAGTCCTGTTGGACGTCGAGGGTGGAGCGAAGCTCACCGTGTACATAGGGGTGCGCGGTACGCGGGTTCAAAGCGGCGACACCCGCGATCGCGAGGATGGTCTGCCGACGTGCAGATTGTCATTACCCATCCCAGCTTGGGGCTCGGTCTGCCGACAGGAGCGTGCGCTCTGCGGGCCGGACCTCGAAGCACTCGGAGACCCGCGGGCCTTGGTCGCGTTCGGTCAAGTGCTGCTCCGCCGGGCGTCACCACTTCAGCTGCGTCTATCAACCGCGCGGAGCGCCGCTTCGCGCTCCAGAAGGAAGTTGCATTCATGACCATCACGAAACTCCCGCCCAGTTCCCCCCTAGTGGCTCTCGCCCAGGTTGCGCACGAGTTGGTTGATGAGAGCAGGCTGCCACCCGTGGCGCTGGTGGAGCGCCTGAACGAATACCTGGCGGCGATCGGCCCAAAGCGGTCCAGCGAGGAGCTCGCCGCGCTCCGCAGTGACCTGGCTGCGACGCTCCCGATCGGACTTGGCGATGCCGAGGGTGTGGTGGCGCAGACGATGCTGAAGTACAACCTTGCGCGCCTGGATGGACCCGAAGCTGCCCGGGCCATCGCCGATCGGGTCTTCGCTCAGGTGCCGGTGCAAACTGAGCTCGCGGGCTACTCGGACCCAAAGCTCGAGGCCGGCGCTGGCTACGAGTACACGGCACTGCTCAGCGGCATGGCGGCAGCGGGCCGGGGCAAACAGGGCTTCGTCAGTGGGGCCACCTGCGAGGGCATCGACGGCAAGGTCCACGAGGTTTCACAGCGTACGCAGACACCCGAACTCGCGATCACCGCCAAGGAGTACTTGGGCTACATCGAGCCGACGAACCTCACCAAGGACACCGACCAGGCCCAGTTCGTCAACGCGGCCAAGTTCTATCTGGACTCCAACCAAGACTATCGCCGAGCGACCGCGCTGGCCTCGAACGGCCTTGTGGTGGCCGGGGGCGCGGACGTTGCGGGTAAGATCTTCCGGGAGCAGATTCAGCTGGGTCGTCCGGTCGCGCTGGTCGACGACGGCCTGGGCTACCGGCTCAATCCCGACATCGGTCGCTTGCGCTCGGAGAACGCCTCTGCCTGGATCGCGGACAAGCTGTTTCGCTTCAAGGAGTGGCTGCCTCTGCTCGAAGACGGGGGCGGCAAGAGCTACGACGCACACGACGTGCTCGCTAACGGAAAGCCTGCGCTGGAGGCCGCCCGGAACCTGAAGACCCCCTCCGGTGAGGAGGCCGACAAGGCGACCAAGACCGCGGCGCTGCAGGCCGGACTCGAGCGCCTGGGGATCCCGGTCGAGGTGTACACCGAGGCGAAGATGTTCGAGAAGACGGGGATCACGCCGCGCTGGCTGCGAGACAACGCAGAGGCCTTCGCGCGCGTCGAGGTCTTCCGCATCGGGCCCAACATGGATCAGCGGGACGTGGGCTCTCGGATCCATCGGCATCTGAAGGCTGAACTCGAGCGTCCGAGCCGCGGGATGGCGAGTTAGTCGAGCGACCCTCGAGCGACCAGATCCGGAGTTCGAGTCGAACGGGATCGAAGGAAGGTAGCCATGGCATCGAAGATCAGTTGTGCAACGAAGACCCGCGCTCTGCCCAAGGACAAGGCCCCCGCTCCCGCGAAAGGGACGGGTGCTCTCGAGGAGAGGGTAGCAGAGGACTCCAATCGTACGGAGGGGAACGTCTACTGGACGAGGCTCTGGAACTCCTCCGGCTACGGGGGCGGCAACGAGACATACAACATCAAGGTTGAGTTGCGCGACGGAGAAGTCCGTTCGCTCGACCAGGTCGTGGGGAACAAGGCGGAGGCGGAGGCGGAGTATCGGCGAAGGCTTTGGCAGGAGAAGTACAAGCCGTTTTGATTCCCCGATCCGGACTCATCGAAGTTCTAGGGATAGAGCCAGATCGCGCAGACACGAGCGCGTCGCTACGTCTCAGGTCCCGGCTCTCCGTACGCTGAGATCGCTCCAAAGCAGCGAGTAGGTCCCCAACGGCGGTCTTCGCGAGGGAAACATGACGGGACAAGAAGCAGTCTCGCCGTTCGCAGGAGGCCGTGCCCATCGAGGTGGCGACATCGTCGCCGCGAGAGAGGATTCGTGCGGGTGAGCTCGCGGACTACCGAAGAAAGACTCGACGCTGAGTACGCAAGGCACCGGCGAGTTCCGAATCATGGTGAGCTTCAAGGAATCGGTGGACAAGGCAACCACGCGGGTGATGAGCGCGGGGATGGGGGTGCTCGCTCTCGAGCCAGCGTCGACAAGTGAGGCAATGCAGAAGCTGGCCGAGACGCTCGGCCCCTCGCTCGTGGGGCTCCTCGGCCTCCTCGCAAGAGGCGTGAACGGCGGTACGGCCGGAGAAAGACCTCCGGGCGCGGGCAGCCCGTAGCTACAGCCTCGCTCACAGGGTCAAGGCGCACCCGCAGTTCGAGCTGGCCGCCACACCTCGACGCGCAGCTCATTGTCCCGGCCATTCCCGGTGAAGACGAGCTCCTGGCCTCGGGCCTCGAGCCCGGTGACCTCATTGAAGCCTGCCGTTACCTGAGCGGGACACAGGTCGAGACCACGAAAGATCTGGCGGAAGGTGCCATCCTCGTTGGCAGCCACCGCGCCTAGGCCGTAGTTCGACAAGGCGGCCATCCACGCCCGACCAATCGTCGACGCGCCGCTGGTGTCTCGAAGCGGCTCGGTGCTCAGGGTATCGGGATCAACGATCCGTACCTCTCCCCGGTAGGAGCCCACGAGCAGTCCCACGTTGGTGTGCTGCATCAACTGTACTTCGCCGGGACCTCCAACCGAATGGAGCGAGCCTAGTTCGATTCGACCGAGGGCACTGTCGTTGTCGGCGGTGAAGACCGCGCGGCCAGGCCCGAGCAGGGCGGCTCTCCCGGACTGCCGAAAGTCGCGCCGGAAGAGGGTGAGACCTTCGAGGCGTCGGGCCCCCGCGCGGCTCGCGACGAAGACCTCCGTCTCTCGCTCAACTTCGCCGCTTTCGTCTGCCTTGCGTGTCACGAGAACGGCTTCGTAGTCGCCGTCACGGCTGGTCGAAGCCCCGCCGGCCAGGCAACGAGCTTCGGGAAGGCAGCCAAAGGCGGCCGCGTCGAGGACGGTCTCCGGCGGCGCGCCAGGACGCCAGCGCAGGAGTGCGTCGTTCTGAACGATCCAGATCGATCCGTCAGGATCGAGCCAAGCCTGCCGAAACCCGCGCCTTCCTTGGACGATTTCGTCTGATCGCGAACGGCCAGTAGAGGTCTGGGTTAGATCCAGCTCGATGGTGCGTTCCTCGGCGAGGATGAATAGATCGTCTCCGCGCAACACCGTGAGGGGGTCTCCGCTGTCGGAGTTGGGGCCCAGCAAGTACACTCGATCGACCTCGAAGGTCTGGCACGGACAGGGCGTGGCAAAGCGGTAGTGGAGGGCGGGAACCGCAAGCGACGAGGAGGCCTCCCACCGCAGGTCCGCCATGTTCAGCTCGTGCAGGGGCCCCGCCAAAGGGAGCGGCTGTCCGTAGCACACGCCTATGCGAGCAGGACTCAGCTCGCCCAAGGGCACACCGAACTCCTCCGGACTCAGCGCAGACTCGATGAGAAGAACCTGAGTCGCGGCGTCGTCCTTCGACGATCTGCCAATCTGAACGGCACCGAGCTCGAGAGCGGAGACCAGCTGCACGCTCTCTACATCATCACCGTCCAGGACGGCGACAAAGATGGAGAGCGTCTCTGCGGCGAGGCTGGGCCAGGGCACCGCCAACACAACCTCCTCGCGGCATGCGAAGAACGTGCACGCCACCAAGCTTAGGAGACGCAGCGGGGCCCGGCGAGGTGCTTCCGCTCGCAGCCCGCCCGCCAGGGGGGCATCCCTTCTCGTGAAACCGCCGTCCATCCTGCGCTCAATTCAGGCCCGACTCGGAGCCCGCGGAGAGGTCTAGAAGCGCCCACAACCCTCCACTCAGGAGGAGTCCGAGGCCGACGCCCAGCAGCACCGCGGATGCGGTGTCGACCGTCCGATAGCCCTCCCGCTGGGCCGCGAGTTCGGCGCCCACGAGTCCCGCGCTGCCTCCGCTCAAGTCGCCGGCCCAGAGCCGAAGCCCGGCGCTCGTCGCCAGCGCTGCGCTCGCGGCGCTGATGAGGCTGAGCGGACCGAGCACCCCGGCTCGCTCCTCGACCGGAGAGGCCTTCATCCAGTCCCAAAAGAGCCGGTGGGCCAGACCGCTCCAGTCGGGCGTCGTGGGATCGGAGTTGGCGAGAATGAGCTCCTCGCTGGCGAGCACGCCGGCGGGTCGCGCGCGCCGAACGATGAACTGGGTCCTGGTCAGGCCGCCATAGATGAACACGAACACCGCCTCTTTGGCGCCGGTGCGTGCCATGACCTCGGCGGCGCAGAGGGCTGGCGTGTTGCAGCCTCTGTGGGTGTCGAAGAGGACCTCCTTCGACAAGGCCTCCGTGAGCGATGCGTCGAGCGAGCGCAAGAGGGCTTGCTCGGCCTCTCTCGAGACGTCGACCGAATCAGCGACGTGAATCGCCACGCTGGCGAGGAGGAGGGTGGTCCAGCCGAGCACGCGGCCGGAGCGTAGTCCCGCCGCGTGCATCGAGCAAGGCCGACCCGCTCCGCCACCGACGAGACCGCGGCGCAGAAGGACGGCGGGTGTCGTCGTGCGGAACGTCGCGCGCCGCGGCGAAGTCGACCGGTGGGTATGGGCTGCTCATGAAGGCCTCGGGGCCGGCCGCTCGGGCCCTCCAAGGAGCGGCTTCGTCGTCAGTCGTCGGTGATCCACGCCAGGCCGCTCCGCCGGTCGTTGTCGCCAATCGCATCGAAGAGCACGAGACTCGGCCTCTCCGGGCGCGATGATCGCAGCGCCCGGAATTGGTGGCCAGCGGGATCCCCAACAGGGTCGGGCAGACGCCGGTCTCAGAGTGCCACACGATGATGTCTCCCCCTCGATGATGAGGAGCCAGCGATCGCCCAAGCGTTCGAAGCCTCTGACCTCCTTGATCGTCGGCGTCGCGATCAGCGGAAGCCCGATAGCTACTTCAAAGGGGTGTACAGCTGCAAGCGACCGCGTCGGGGTGGAGCCGCTCACCATGGACGGCGGCCGAGGCGAGTCGTCGTCGGACCCAGGCGAAGATGGCGCGCAAGAAGAATTGCACCAGAGCGGAGAGCGCGTCGCTTCGAGCGGCGAGGAGACCCACGAGCTCGGCCGGCGGCGAGATGGCGCCCAAAAGCGCCGATTAGACGCCCAGCGAAGTCTACAAGCGAGAATTCCTCAGCATCTCCGGCCTGATGCGGCCCATGCAAAGTCCCGAGCATCAACCCTTCTGAAGGAGACCACCGAATGCCGCTCATTCCCAACACCAACTACAACAACCCCTGCGACCCAGGACCGAGCGCGAGCTACCCCCACGGTTTGGGCGTCGGTTGGGCCAAGCCCGCACCCGGCTGGGAGATCAAGCCCGCGCCCAAACAGGACGGACAGGATCGCTATCGCGTCTACGAACCATCCACGGACCAGGGTCGTCGCGAGGTGCGCATGCTGACCTCGGACAAACATGGGAACTTCGGGATCCGAGTGGGAACCAACGGTGACAAGCTCAACGTGCGGATCAACGTTCGGGACAAGACCTGGTGGGTCGAGACCGGTCGCGCAAATCCTGAGCACCCTCAGGTGGTCGACCCCAAGGGCTTCATCGAGCCACTCCGTGGGAAGATCGCGGCCTACGTGGCCGGAATGCTCGGCGAACAGAGCCTGGCCACCGGACCCACGCGCGCGCCCGAGCTCGAAGCCACATGGTCGAAGGGCCGCTACGTGTTCGTCGCCCCGCCTGGCGATCCGAGCGCCGCGAAGGACACGATGCAGGCCCCGACCAAGAACAAGTACTATTAGAAATCCTCCGCCCGCTACTCCGCGAGCGGGAGCACCAACGAGACGCTCCCCTCCTCCTCGTTCGCCACCCAGATCGCGCCGTCTTCGCGCGCCGCGATGCCTTCGCGGTCCACCTGCTCGGCCTCCGTGCCGGGCGCAAGCCCCAGCTGCACCACCGACGCTACCTCTGCTTTCTCGGGCACAGGTCGATAGGCATCCTGGGCCTCCGAAGCAACACCAAGAGCACCAACAGCCCTGTGGCCGCGCCGAGCTGAGCCCCGTGGGCATCTGTCACTCCCACGCACGCGCAGCCCTGGGCTGGATCTTCCTCAGAAACCACCGGCGCCGCGACGCATGACGTCGGCCCGTACTCTCGTCTCCACCACTCCACGTCCCGTCCGAGGCCCTCGGACCACTTGCCGCCCTCAGCACAACCGACCGCTTCACAAACTACCGTGGGCTCCGAGCGGCGCCCATCCGCCCCCTCGGCGACGAGCTCGACACACGGAAGCCCGCGCGCCTGGGCCGACGCAAACAAGGTCCCGCCCGTCGCATCCTCGGAGACCACGTGCGTGATGTCGTGCGAGAACTCCGCCTCGTCCGCGTAGCGCATGCGTGCGTGGATCGCGCGGGCACTCGGTGCGTTCACCATGATGACGGTGACTTCGTAGGATTCACCAGAGGTACAGGGAAGCGGCAAGCGCGCATCGGCTTCTCCCGCCGCAAAGGCGAGATCCACGGTAGGACTCACGGGTGGATCGAGCACGGCCGCCGCACCGGTCATGAATGCACGCGTCGCTCGCGTGGGCTCGCCGCCCGAAGGCGTGAGTGGGGCGTGCTGTAGGTGAGCGAGTACGCGGTGTTCGGCTCGAGCTCGGCTTCGACCCGGACTCTGCGATCGAAGCTGCTCGGTCCATCTTGCCCCGAGCTCATGACCGCGGGCGAAACGACGACGGGCGCAGCGAGGCCGTCGGGGCCGAGGACTTCGGGGTCGAGGCTGAAGTCGAGTGTTCCGTGGTTGGAGCCGGTGATGGAGAACCAGAACACCGCGTGGGTGGGGATTGGGTCACCGAGGGCTGGCGAAAGAAGGCTCACCCTCAGGAACTCAGCTTCACTCTGCTCGCACGGCTGCGGTCGCCGCCATCGCCCGCTCCGCCGCAAGACGAAGGGGCACCGACGGCCCCCTGAGGTAGCGCTCGAGCCGCGCGCGTCCGTACGAGCCCTCGAGCCTTGCGAGCGAACGCAGAGCTTGGATCCTGAGCTCCTCCACCGGGCTCCGCTCGTCTTCGAGCAGTCGCACGAGGCCGTCGCGGCTCTTTTGGGAGTCGAACCACGCCAAAAAAGAGACCGCTCGCATCCGAGTGTAGGCCGAGCGTTTGTCGTCGTTCGCGAGCTCGAGCAGCGCGCGTCCCTCGGCGTCGGCCCCCAGCAACAACAGCTGCGCCTTCGTGGGCAGCTCGTCGATGGAGGACACCGCGGCGGCCAGCGTCTCGATGTTGGGTTCGGCGGTCGCACCACGGGTCAGGAGCGCGGAAGAGAGAACGAGGATGAAGGTTGCAGTTCGCATGATCGTCTCCTACCGACTCACGGTCTCGAGGTGCCGGCGCATCACCGACCCCTGGTTCGGGCTGAGCAGAGCCCCGGTGCTGTTGCCGTCCGGGTACATGACGTTGCTGGTTCCCGCCTGGCCGGCCGGCGTGTCTGGGAGCTGGTCTTCGATGCCCGGCAAGAGCGACTCCGTGGTGTGGCTCAGTCCGAGCCAGTGTCCACCTTCGTGACTCATGACATGTCCCAAGAGGTTGGCGTCACCGTTTGCGGCGGCGAGGGCGACCGCCACGCCGGCGCCGGTGGTGCCTTGGCCGGAGGGCGGGCCCGGTAGACCGCCAGCCACGCCACCAATCACGCCACCGAGCGGGCTCTCGATCCGGTCCACGAAGAAGAAGTGCAAGCCGCGTTGCGCGGCCTGGCTGAGCTTGAACATCTCGTTCAACTGGTTGCCGGGTCCGGAGAGGCTCGAGATCGTTTGGTAGCTCGATGAGATGTCATGGTAGCTCACCGTCCCAATCTCGATGTCGATCTGGGCGTACACGGTTCGCAGCTTCTCGAGCGCCGCGTTCATGAGCGGGCTCGCGGGTGCGCTGTCGGCGCTCAGCCCTCCCGCGCCGCTGAAGTACAGGCCCACGTCGATGCGTCCGCTGGAGGCCGAGCCCACCTTGTAGAAGACCTCGACGTTGACCGTCCCACTCGCCGGTGCCGTCTGCTGACCGGTCACCCGCACTCCGCCCAGGCTTGCGGTGTATGAGCCGGCTCCCACGGAGACGCTCGGGTTGTTCGGAAAGAGCGCCGCGCTGATGCCTTCGCGTTGAGCCACGACGCGGTTGGGGCTCTTGTACTGCGACGGGAACGGGCCGAGCAGCACATCGAGGAACTCGGAAGGGATGTCCGGGGTGACGAGTGTGCCGGTGGGCCCATCCAAATGCCGCACCACGAACATCGAGTCCTCCGCTCCGCGGATGACGATCATGAAGCTGTCTAGTTCGCTCGGGAGCTCGAAGTCGAAGCTCTCCGAGCTGCCGTTCACGAGGGTGACCGTGCCGAGGTCGATGCGCCCGGTCCCCGGATCGATGACGACCGGAACGTCCGCGCCCTGAGCGTCCGCGCCCTGAGCGTCGAGACCTGCGCCCGTGTCCGCATCCGCCGGGGTGGAAGCGTCCGGCGCGACGGTGGCATCGTTCTGCGTCCCCGCGTCGAGCGAGTGAACCTCGTCGCCGCAAGCAGCGAGGAGGAGGGAGAGGCCGAACAGATGGACTCGTCGCTTCACGCGAAGGACGCTAGCGGAGCGCGCTGCAACCTTCATCGGTCGGATGTCGCGGGTATGGGGCGGGACCGGGTGTGAGATCCGCGCGCACCAACCGACATTTCAGAGACGCATCAGGGCGGCGCCCCAGTGCAGTCCAGAGCCCAGCGCGAGGAAACAGAGGAGCTGGCCCCTTTTCAAGCGGCCATCGCGGAACATCTCGTCCATCAGGATGGGGATGGTCCCGGCGGAGGTGTTTCCGTAGCGGGCGATGTTCGAGGGCACACGCGCGGGGTCGACGCCGAGGGCCTCCGTCACCGCCACGTTGATGCGGTCGTTGGCCTGGTGCGCAATGAACCAGTCGATCTCGGTCAGCGCGACTCCATGCTTCTTGGTGAGTGAGCGCACCACCTCGGGCAGGCGTGTCACTGCGGTCTTGAAGAGCTCTCGTCCGCCCATACTGGGGATGTGCTCCTCGCGCTCGAACATTTGCGGGCTCCAGTAGGGCCGCCGACGGAAGCCACCACCTTCGATGTAGATCTGCTTGGCGTCTCGTCCGTCCGAGTGCAGCTCGGCCCCGATGAATCCGCGCGTGGCGTCACCTGACGCGCGCACGATCAAGGCGCCCGCGCCGTCACCAAAGAGGATGGCGAGCCCGCGATGACGGGTGCCGCGATCGAAGTCGGCGGGGTCGACCGCGCGGTCGCTATTGCCGTAGAGCACGTCCCAGTCTTTCCACGGCATGAAGCCGGCGTGGGCTTCCGCGCCCACGATGAGGATGGTCTTCGCCGCGCCCGAGACCACGAGACCATTTGCGACCTGCAGCGCGAAGGGCATGGCGCAGCACTGCTGTCGGATGTCGAGCGCCGGCACCCCGGGAATGCCGAGCTTGGCCCCGAGCAGTCCGCCCGAGCCGGGGAACGAGTGGTCCGGCGTCATGGTGCAGAAGATGATGTAGTCGAGCTCGTCAGCGCGGAGCTCTGCCGACTCGAGGGCCTTTTGGGCCGCGCCCACCGCGAGATCACTGGCGCCCTCACCCTCGTCGGCGAAGTGTCGTTGCTCGATGCCGGTTCGCTTCTTCACCCACTCGTCGGTCGTTTCCATGACCCGCGAGAGCGCCGCGTTCGTAACCGGAGCCCCGGGGAGGTGTTTGCCGGAACCGATGATCGTGATGCCTGCCATGTCAGCTGCCTCGTCTCCGAGCGTCGGTTCGCGTGAGAGACGCCGGCGGTCATGCCGGACTTGGAAGGCTCAGGCAATCTCGTTATGGAGACGAAGTCTCCTTTGAGCGCGCGGAGAAAATCCGTACCGTCGGTCGGTTTATCCCAGAGTTCCCTTCGACGGGGCCTCGCTATAGCGTCCCCGCGTGTCTTGGGCCGGTCGTACCGCGCTGGTGACGGGGTCGGCCTCCGGGATCGGACGTGCGCTCGCCGCCGCGATCATCGAGCGTGGTGGCCGAGTCTGGCTCTGTGACCGCGATGCGCTCCGTGTTCGCGAGGCGGCGGCGGCGCTCGGGCCGAGCGCGGTGGCGCGCGTCTTGGACGTGACGAATGCCGATGCGTTCAGCTCGGTCGTCGATGAGTTGTTCCACCTCGAAGGCAAGCTCGACGCGATCTTCAACAACGCGGGCATGGGAGCGGCGGGCGAGGTGCGCGACGTCTCTGTCGAGACCTGGCGTCGTTTGTTCGAGGTGAACGTCATCGGCGTGGTCAACGGGATAAATGCGGTCTATCCCCGAATGATCGCGCAGGGCTTTGGTGCCATCGTCAACACCGCCTCCGGCGCCGGCCTGGCGCCCCGGCCCGGCATGGCGGCCTATGCCGCGTCCAAACATGCGATCGTGGGTCTCTCGGTCTCGATGCGCGCCGAGGCACGGGCCTACGGCGTCGACGTCTCGGTCGTCTGTCCCGGCTACATTAAAACGGAGATCATGAAGTCCACCGAGTTCGCGAAACTCGACGTCGCGGGGCTCGAGCGCAGCATCCCCATTCAGCCCATCAGCGCGGAGCGCTGTGCCCAGCTCGTGCTACGCGGGGTCGCACGCAAGAAGGCCATCATCATCGTGGGCAAGACGGTCTGGCTCGATTGGCTGATGTATCGCTGGAGTCCCGCGCTCGCGCTTGCCGCGGCCGGGATCCGCGCTCGTCACTTTCGCAAGCATCGTCAGTCCTAAACGCACGAACCCCGCATCCGTACCTTGGCCTCGGCGGCGCGCCGATGCTAGGAGGCCGAATGCGCCGACTTCTGACTTCGCTCTGCTGTCTCGGCCTCTCGACCTTCGCGCTCGAGGTCGAGGCACAAGAGCCTGGAGCGCCGCGCACGGAGATCGAAGAGGTGCCCGCGCGGCCCTCGACTCCGAGTGGAACCAACGCACTCGACGAGTATCTGGCCCGCAGCATGGAGCTGCGCTTCGAGCCCGGCATGTTCTCGCAGTTCGAGGTCTATCAAAACGGCGCGCCCATCGGGCTCGGCTTCTTTGGCGGCGGCTACGAGGAGATCTTTCACGGGAGCCCGGACGCCCTCGACTCCATGTCCACCTATCAGCTCCTGCGCGCGGTGGGGTTCCCGCTCTGGCTGGCCGGCACGGTGGCGCTCACGGTTCAGCTCGCGATTCTCCTCGTGGACGTGTTCGAGGATACGGACATCCTCGTGAACCCTTCCGGGCCGAAGCCTGCGTTCTATGGGCTTCTCATCGGTGGCGCTGTGACCGGCATTGCTGGCGGCACGATGATGCAGGCCGCGCCCTCGTACCTCAACGACGCGGTGCTCTACTACAACCGCGATCTCCTGCGGGAGCTTCGCGGTCAGCGCGCCGAGCTGCCGCATCCGGCGGCGCTCCGTTTGACGCTCAACTTCTGAGCTGCGCAGCGTGGGCCTTGATGGTCTTCAGCATCGCGTGCAGTCCGTTGCTGCGAGTGGGCGACAGGTGATCTTCGAGGCCGATATCCCGGAGGAAGTCGGGTTCGGTCGCGAGGATCTGCTCGGCGCTGCGGCCGTCGTAGATCCGCAACAAGATCGCGATGAGACCCGCGACGATCGTCGAGTCGCTGGTGCCGATAAACCGCAACACCTCCCCATCGCGGGTCACGTCCAGCCAGACCTGGGCCTGGCAGCCTTTCACTTTTCGGTCTTCGGTCTTGCGATCCTCCGGGTAGACCGGAAGCTTTCGTCCCAGATCGATGATGTGTTCGTAGCGATCCATCCAGTCGTCGAAGAACTCGAACTCTTCGACCAGCTCTCGCTGGGCCTCCTCGATGCTCTCACCGCCCGACACTGGCTTCGCTTCTAGCGACTTCGAGTCGGAGCCTCAAGCGCTCGTCTCTTCAGCCCAAGGGAGTCGGGGGTTTACGTCGAATGACACCAGGAAAGTGCCCGGATGAGATATTTCCCCCAAAGGACTAGTATTCGCCTGTGGCAAAGCCGACCGTCATCCTCCGCGATTGTCCCCGTTACGACGCCGAGCTCATCCGGGGCATCGCTCGCGATGGTCTGGACACGCTCGAGTTGCGCCCTTCAGGCCGAGTCCTACTCAAGCCCAACGTCGTGATCTCGGGGCCGCTGTTTCCGAACGCCTTCACTCGTCCCGAGTTCGTGGAGGGGGTGCTCCGAGGTCTGCGTGATCGAGGCGAAGGCATCAGTGAGCTCGCGGTGGGTGAGCGCTGCGGCATCACCATGCCCACGCGCTACGCCTTCAAGGAGGCTGGCTACTACGAGATGGCCGAGCGGGTCGGAGACACGAGGCTCTACTGCTTCGAGGAGGAGCAGCAGGTCGAGATCCCGATGTATCATGCGGGTCGTCTTCGTGACTCCCTGTACACCCCGCGCCCGGTGGCGGCGGCGGACTTCTTCGTCAACTGCCCCAAGTTCAAAGCGCACCCTTGGACAACGGTCACCTTCAGTCTCAAGGCATACATCGGCATTCAGGACGACCGACATCGGCTGATCGATCACGACCATCTCCTCAACTCCAAGATCGCAGACCTGCAGTACATCGTTCAGCCCAAGTTCATCGCCATCGACGCCATCACGGCGGGCGAGGGGCGTATGCTGACGCCTCTGCCCTTCGACCTCGGTCTCATGGCCATGGGCAACAATCAGGTGGCCTTCGACTCGGTGTGCTGCCACATCGTGGGTCTCGACCCGTTGAGCGTCGAGCACATCCGATTGGCGCACGAGCGCGGCTTCGGTCCGGTGTCGCTCTCCGAGATCGACGTCGTGGGCGATCTCAGCCTCGCCGATGCCCAGCGACGGGCGTCGGGCTTCAAGACCGGACTCATCCGCGTCGAAGACTACTTCAAGGGGACCAACATCTCCGCTTACGGCGGACCACCGCCCAGCACCGAGCACGACTACTGCTGGGGTGGCTGCCCTGGAGCGCTCGAAGAAGCGATCGAGATCCTCCGGGTCGTGGACCTCCAGACCGATGCGAAGATGCCCAAGACGCACATCGTGTTCGGGAAGCATGAGGGTTCGATCGATGCGGGGCCCGGAGAACGCGTGGTGTTCATCGGCGATTGTGCCGAGTACCATGGCCAGATCGGCGGTCAGCTCGTGCAGATCCCCAACATCTACCGAGATCGAAGCACGCTGCACCCGCTCGAGGCCAAGGATCAGGACATCTTCGCCAAGATGCTCAAGACCAACGTGGAGATGATCTCGAAGCGAAATGAGCAGGTCTTGAGGCTCGAAGGCTGCCCGGTGAGCGTCGCCGAGCAGGTTCTGACCCTCGTGAGTCTCGGAAAACTCGATAACCCGTACTTCAAACCCGATCTCGCAGTGCCCTTCACGTTGGCTTACCTCTCGTCGAAGACTCGCCTTCTCTTAAAGCGCCTCTCCGGCCAGCCCTACAACGTCCCTGGGCCCACCCAGCGCGGCGCCTCCAGGCCGGCGCAGAACGCCCCGCCGCCCGGCGCCAGCGCGCCGCTGGAACACCCCTCGAAGTAGCGCTCGAAAGGTGATCCAAGCGGGGAAGTGCCTTATCTTCCCGTCTCGTGAGGCAAAGCTCCCTGAACGCGACTTGGACCTGGCTCGCCGGTCTCGTGCTCCTCGCCAGCTGCGCGGGCGGGCTCGAAGACCCCGATCGCTTCACGGGCAGCCTGACCTGTCCCGACGGCTTCGACGTGGAGACACAACTCCTCCAAGTGAGCTGTGGCATCTCCGGATGCCACGCAGGGCCCGCGCCCGAGGCCGCGCTCGACCTCGAGAGCCCTGACGCCCGAGCTCGTCTCGTGCAGGCGCAAGCGACGAGCTCGTGTGCGGGCGAGCCCTTGATCGACGCCGCGAACCCGACCGCGAGCGTCCTCTATCGCAAGGTCTCTGGAACCGAGTGCGGCACGCAGATGCCCGCGAGCGGGAACTTGCTCTCTGCCGCGGAAGTGGACTGCATTCGGCTCTGGATGGCTCAGACGAGCACCACGACTTGAGGAGACATCGATGAGAGTCACGATCTACACCGGCCTTCTCTCCATCATTCTCGGGCTCTGCTCCACGCTCGAGGCCAAACCTCGCACGTCCAAGCCGAGCAGTCCCACGCGCGTGGCGATCGGGCACTTCGACGGTGACGCGGGGAGCGAACTCGAGGCGATCGTGGGTTCCGCGTTGGCGAAAACCAAGGGGGTCGAGATCGTCTCCGCCCAAGACTGGCGTTCGACCGCCGATCGTCTTGGCCTCGATCCCCGTTCCGCCGACAGCATTGTGCGAGTGGCGACGGAGCTGAAGGTCGCTGCGCTCTTGAACGGGAGCCTCGGCGGGGCGGGCAAGTCATGGACGGGGAGCGTCGTGGTGATGTCGGCCGAGACGGGGGCCTCCGTCGGCTCCTACAAGATCAAACAGAAGAGCAAAGCCAAGGCGCTTGCGAACGTGAAGAAGCGCATGGCGAAGAAGCTCGGCGGAGTCATTCGCGCGCAGAAGGCGCCGGTGGCAGCTGCGCCGGTCGCCGAACCCACCGCGCCGGCTGAAGTGCCGGCGGAGGTTCCGGCCGAAGCGCCAGCCGCTCCAAGCGCTCCGTTGGGCCCCAAAAAGCGGGTCGTGGTTCTCGATCTCGAGGGCGACCGCGCCGGTGAGCTCAGAGACTTTCTCGAAAAGGAGCTCGCCTCTGGTTTGCACATCGAGATCGTTCCGAATGCGGACGCGCAGCGGATCGTGAAGGAGCTCTCCTTGGACCTCGAAGATGAGGAAGACCGAGCGAGAATCGCTGCGCGGCTCGACCTCTCCGCCTTCATTGGAGGTGAGATCGAACGCGATGACCGAGAGCTTCAGATCTCCTACGAGGTCTACGGCGGCTCTGATGGCGAAGCTCTGGGGAGTGGCGAGTCCAGCTCCAATCGGGTGTCCTCGCTCGCCCGCGTCCTGAGAAGGGATCTGGAGCCTTTGCTCGAGAAGGCCCACGCACCGGGGGCGCCGACGGCCTCGAGCGAAGCACCTGCCCCCAGAAACGAAGCCTCATCCGGCGAGGCCGCGGCGGCGCGGAGCGAGACGAAGAGGGAAGACTCCTCGCGTGCCAAGTCTGGCGTCCCGAGCGAACGCGCGCTCGAGCTCGCGCTCGGCTTTCAGTGGGGCCTCCGAGACTTTGGCTACAAGGACGACGTGTTTAGCCAACTCCGCGCCTACGAACACCTGGGGGTGACCGCTCTGTCGGCGCGGCTGCTTTGGTATCCCGGCGCGCACTTCACGAGCGGCCTCGCGGCGAACATCGGCTTGGACGCACAGTTCGATCTCGGCATCGGTTTGGGGACGGAGACCGCAGATGGAGCGTCCACCTTTGGCACCTCGGCGATGAACCTCGCGGCTTCGCTGCGTGGTCGGCTCCCGCTGGGGCCCCATGAGCTCGGCCTCTTCGCCGGGATAGCGGTGGACCGTTTTGCGCTCGAGGGGGCGGAGACCCTCTTTCCGAATGCATCTTACTTGTCCTTGCGCCCTGGCCTCGCCGGTCGGTTCTGGCTCGGTGACGCGCTCAGCCTATCGCCGCACTTCGCGTGGCGTGTCGTGCTCGACGCTGGGGACGTGACGGGGGCGGACTGGTTCCCGCGTGCTTCAGTGGGGGGGCTGGATGCCGGGCTCGTCGTGGGACTTCGGATCGTGGGTCCGCTCGAGGCTCAGCTCGCCGTCGCCTACCGGCGTTACTTCTTCTCCATGAATCCCGAGATGGGCGATGCGAGGGTCGCGGGGGGCGCTTTGGACCAGCGCTTCACCGGCACCCTCTATATCGCCCTGTTCCTCGACTGAGCTACTGAGAGAAGCCTTCGAGGAGGTAGTGGGCCTCGATGCGCTTGAGCGCGAGGACCATCGCCGCGAGCCTTGGGCCGAGTTCTCGGCCGACCACGAACTCGGCCGAGTCGTACTGCGAGGTCTTGCGTGTCGTGTTCTGAGCGATGTCTCGGATGAGCTGGTAGTTCGACTTGATGGCACGCTCGAGCTTGCGGTTCACTTCGTCTTCTGGCCAGACCTCCATCCGCTTGTTCTGGAGCCACTCGTAGTACGAGACGGTGACGCCGCCGGCGTTGGCGATCACGTCTGGGATGAGGTCGATCTTCCGCGCGGCCAGCACTCGGTCTCCATCCGGCGTGGTCGGATGGTTGGCGCCCTCCGCCACGAGCTCCACTTTGAGGCGTTCGGCGACGTCGCCGTCGATCTCGTTGCCGAGCGCAGCGGGGATACAGACCTCTGCTTCCACTCCCCAGAACGCGTCTTTGTCGATGGCCTCCGCGTCTGGGTAGCCTTGAACGGAACGGCGGAGGTTGTCCGGGTTCCGATGTACGTAGTCGTGGAGTGCCTGGGCGTCGATGCCCTTCGGGTTGAAGATCGTGCCATCGGCGTCATTCACCGCCACGATGATGCCGCCCAGGTTCTGTAGAATGATGGCAGCGTGGGACCCCACGTTGCCGAAGCCCTGCACCGTGAAGCGTGCGCCGTGGATTGACCGGTCACGTGCGCGGAACCAATCCTCGACGCAAAACGCGAGACCTCGCCCCGTGGCGGAGAGCCGACCTTTAGATCCGCCGATGCGGATGTCTTTTCCGGTCACGATGCCGCGCAGCGTGTGAGGCTCACGTTCGCCGTCCGTGAACTGCCGAAGCATCCAAGCCATGGTCTCTGGGTTGGTGCCCACGTCCGGCGCCGGGATGTCGAGGTCTGGTCCGATGAGGCGCTTCGCGCGATACATGTATCGAAGCGTGATCGCCTCGAGCTCGCTTCGACTGTGGAGCCTGGGGTCGAGCTTGATCCCACCCTTTCCGCCGCCGAAGGGAACGTCGGCGATGGCGGTCTTCCAGGTCATCTCGGAGGCGAGAACCTTGAAGAGGTCGAGCGAAGAGTCTTGGTGATAGCGGATACCGCCCTTGTACGGGCCGCGCGCTTGGTTGTGCTGAATGCGGTAGGCCTTGAAGCGTTCTGTCTTGCCTTGCTCGATCTTGAAGAGGCCCTTGCCCTTCAAACGAATGACGCCGTCCTTGGTGCGCACACTTCCCTTGCGGAGCGCGCCGCGGCCGAGGATCCACTTGCCGTCATAGAGCGGCTCGAGATTTCCTTGCTCGCCGACCTCGGAGTCTTCGAGTTCGCTGAAGGCGTCGTGCTGCGCCTTCGGCACGGGCACCAAGCGGTCTTCCAGTCGGGCCGTCACGTAGAAGATGTGCTCGTAGTCGGGCTCTTCCAACTCGAGGCGTACGCGTGGATCGAGTCGGATCAACTCCGCGGCCTCTTGGAAGATCTCCATGGCCTCGGTGTAGATGGTCTTGGGCGGGGGCTTCGTGGGGTAGTTCATCTGGAACCGGCGCGGCATCCTGCAAAAGACCCCGCCGAAAGTCTAACCCCGCGTGAAGGCCTGGCCTCTACCGCGCACTGCGTCATAGCACTCGAGTCGTTCAGACCTCTGAGAGCACTAGGACACCCCTGTCAGGGTGTTCGTTTCCTTACGCGGCCTTGATCGGCAGGTCGGGGTTCAGCATGTAGCCCCCATCCCGGGTCAGCAGAATCCCGTCCAAGCCCATGCGGCGGAGGGTCCGAATCGCGGTGTAGACACGTTCGTTGCCACTTTCGCGAATCATGATTTCCCCCGGCCACCCCGATTCCATGAGTTCATGGACACTGACCGGTCTCCCGGTCTCTTGGCGATAAACGTCCACGAGGCGGGCCAGGATGCGTTGCAGAGACGGTCGGCGGAAGAGATCGACCTGGGCCGGCCCTCTTTGAAACCACGTTCCGGACGAACTGATGGACACAACCTTATTTTCTTCGAAGCTCACGACATGGTCTCCCTTCGATCTTGCGGGCAGTTGACGAGGGGCCATGAGAGCAAGAAGGGGGCCACCAGCGACCCCGCGCAGATGGAGCGCGGCGAGGGTCGGTCTTTTGGCGGATCGACGGACGGTCTATAGAGGTGTCCATGTTTTGGCTCAGAGCGCTGCTCTCCCTCGCACTCCTCGCGTCGTGCCGCTCCGCGGGCGAGCCTGGTGCGTCAGCGCGGCCCGTTCAGAACGCGAAGCCTCATCCTCCGGGGGCCGAACCCAACTGGGTGGCGGAGTCGATCTTCTCCGATCCCTCTGAAGGCATGACCTACGCGGTGGGTCGTCAGCCCATCGATTCTGCGCCGTTGTCGAGCTGCCCAAAGGACTCCCTCTTGCTCAAGAAAGCAGAGGCCGCCGCCAGGCAGCAACTCCTCGAGTTCGGCATCCAGGAAGCAGATGCCCGCTCTGCCGATCTGCGTTTCGCCTGGTTCGACGGGCTAGGGACCCTCCATGTCGTCGCCGGCCTTAAAGCGGAGGCACCCGAAGGCACGAAGCACCTCGCGCCCAAGGGTGGAGCTGCGGGGCCCGCAGCGATCGAGGCCGCGCGCGCCGCCATCGCGCTCGAGGTCTCGCGCAGCGGGGTCTGTGAGGATCCCCATCGACGCGCCGAGTTTCCGTGCTGCGGACCCGCGAACACGTTTTGCTCGGACGCCACTCGCTTCGACCAGAAGAGCCCGGACGGCACTTGCAGCTGCGGGGCCGAGGCGCCTTGCCTTCACGACTTCGTCTGCGAAGCCCGGCAGGGCGATAAGAAGTGCATCTGCCGAGGCGATAGCTGCCCCTGCGCACCCATGATCAAATGCAAGCCCGGGCAAACCTGTCAGGACGGCCGCTGCTTCTAGCGACCTAGATCACGTACGCGTCGCTCTGAACCACAGGACGGAAGCAATGCTCGCTCCGTCGCATTGACCATCGCGCTCGTCGGCCCCTACGGTTTGGAGATGGGGTGTACTTCCGAACGAATCACACTCCTGCTGGTCGCAGCGCTCCTCCTTCCGAGCGCGCCTGCTTGCGATGGAACCCTCCTCGATGCGCCCGGTCGCACCGGCCCCGCGCCCGACGGTCAGCCCGAGGGCCAGCAAGGACCATCGGAGCTGCCCGTCACGCCACCGAATCCGAGCAACCCGGTCGCGCCCCTCGATCCGACCGACCCCGAGCCCCCCGTCGAGCCCGAGTTGCCCGTGGTCGACCCCTTCGCCTCCGCCACCGTGGGTGCAAGATGTCTTGCGGCCGGTCCGGGCAACTTCCTCGTCCTGGGTGGAGCGAACGGAACCTGTAGCAGTCACGCCGCCACGTTCGAGGACATGAGCGCGCCGGGGCCCTTCGCGTGGGCCGCACTGCCCGACGACGTGCCCGTAGGCAGCGAGCTCGCGCTCGACGCCACGGTCTGTCTCCAGGCTGGATCGTGCAGCTCGCGCACTCTGCTCGTTCACTTTGACGCCTACACAGACGGTCAACTCGCGCGCGGACGGTGGTCGATGGACCTCGACGGCGCGCGCGGCGAGGGGAGCTTCTCGGCGAGCTGGTGTGAGTACGACGAAGGCGGTGACCCGGGGCTGAGCACCGCCGCGATCATCCAGGAGGTCGCGCTCTACCAAGGGGTGCGCATCCCGATCGCACGTGACACGGAGGTCCTGGGCACCCGCAACGCGCCGATCATCGCGGACCGCGAGGCCCTCGTTCGAGTGTTTGTCTCCCCGCGGCCGGGAGCGAGCGAAGAGGTCGTGTTGGCGCGCCTCACGCTCGAGTCCAACCTCCGGGGGCCGGTGGTGCTCGAGTCGAGCATGACCCTCTCGCGTGTCTCGACGGAGACAAACGCCGACTCCACGTTCAACTTCCTCATCCCGCGTGACACGCTGCAGACCGACACACGTTTCTCCGTGAGCCTCCACGGCGCGGCCACGTGCTCCGCCGGTGCCGAGGTGACCGGTGCTCGTGTCCCCGTGACGAACACCGCGAGCCTGGAGGTTCAAAGCACGGGCGGGGGCCTCGAGGTCGTTCTCGTGCCGATTCGCTACCAGGCCGATGGATCGAGCCGGTTGCCGGACACGTCCACGGATCAGATCGCGCGCTATCGCGATCGCATCTACGCGCTCTTCCCCACCGCCGAGGTGAACATTACGGTTCGAGACTCGGTCGGCTGGGACAACGAGCTGCAGAGAAACGGAGCCGGCTGGAGCAATCTTCTTCAGGCGGTGATGAACCTGCGGTCTTCCGATCAGGCCTCGCCTCACGTCTACTACTACGGGATCTTTGCTCCCGCCGCGTCCTTCAACGCCTTCTGCAACGGCGGTTGCGTGGCGGGTCTGGGCGCGGTGCCACCCGCGAACGACACGTACTCACGCGCGGCCATCGGTCTGGGCTTCAGCGGCGCGGGCTCCGCCGACACCGCTGCGCACGAGCTGGGGCACACGCTCGGCCGCCAGCACGCGCCCTGTGGGGTCCAAGACGCGGACTCGCAGTACCCGTATTCGGGGGGTAGCATCGGCGTTTGGGGCTTCAACGTCCTCTCCAACACGCTCGTGGCCCCCAACCAGAACGCGGACTTCATGGGCTACTGCAATCCGGCTTGGGTCAGCGACTACACCTTCTCGGCCATGTTCCGGCGCCTCGAGTCGGTGAACCGAAGTCGAGGCACACAGAACGCTGGCGTCGAGGAGTCCTACCGAGTCGCCATCTCCGATCTCGACGGCCTGCGCTGGGGGCAGCCGGTGGTGCTCCTTCGTGCGCCGCAGGGCGAGACGGTGAGGGCCAGGATCACGAGCCCGGACGGTCGCGTGACGGAACATCCGATCGTTCGCTACGAGCTGGCGGACATCCGGGGCGCGTTCTACATGGTGCCAGCGGGACTGCTCTCACCCGGAGCCCGACTCGAACTCGAAGACGGAAGCCTCATCGCGGACTGAACTCATGGGGCCGCTGCCTGGCCTTCAATGCCGAGAGGGCGGGGGCAAGGACAGTCGCAGGTCTCGAGCCTCGTCGCGCAGCCACTCGAGGAGCTCCATCTCTTCGGCGAAACGCTGACTCGCGTCCTTGTCGTGCAGTCGAGTCACGAGCTTCTGCAGGCTGCGAGACACCTTGGCGCCCATGCTCTTGAGCGGCGGGGTGGGCGCCTCCCGGACCTGGCCGAGCACTTCATAGAGGGTGTCACCATCGAAGACTTGCTTGCCTGTGAGCATCTCGATGAGCACGGTGCCGAGGGAGAACTGATCGGCGCGATGGTCGATGGGCAGGCCAGCGGCCATCTCGGGCGACAAGTAGCGCGGTGAGCCGAGAAGACGCCCCTCCATCGTGAGGTTCGACACCGGGGTCTGCGCGATCCCGAAATCGACGATCTTCACACGATCTTGGAGGTCGAGCAGGATGTTCTCCGGTTTGACGTCCCGATGCACGACACCGTGTCGATGGGCGTGTGCGAGTCCATCCGCGAGTTGATACGCGATGCGGAGCGCGCGCTCGGGGGCGAGCTTCTTCTCGCGATGAAGCATGTCGCGCAGTGATCCCTCTCCGAAGAGCTCCATCACGAGGTACAAGCTCTTGGAGTTCGCGTCTTCGCCGAAGTCGTAGACGGTCGCGATGTTGGGGTGCGTGAGCTTGCCGCCGGCCCAGCTCTCGCGCTGAAAGCGCGCGAGCATCTCGTGGCGCCGATCGGGATCCTCCTCGGCCTTCAGCACCTTGACCGCGACCTTTCGCCCAATGATCGGATCGAGCGCCGCGTAGACCTGGCCCATCCCGCCGGAACCCAGTGGGGCTTCGAGCACGTAGCGTCCCACGCGCTTCAGGACGTCCCTGGGGGGAGGCCTAGAGACACGCCCCGGATTCTGGCTGAGTGTGCTGGCTTCCTTGAACGCTGCTCGGCGTTCCGCGCGCAACAGGAAGACCTCTTTCAGCTTAGCGCGGACCTGCTCGAGGTTAAACGGCTTCTCGATGAAGTCGAACGCGCCCTTCTTGACCGCCTCGACCGCCACCGCGATGGAACCCACCGCGGAGATGAAGATGACGTCCGTGTCTTTTCCGCTGGCCTTCAGATGCTGGAGGAGTTCTCGCCCGTCGTACTGTGGCATCTGCAGGTCGCTGACGAGGACGTCGTAGTCACGTTTCGCGAGGTTCTGCATCGCCTGCGCGCCGTCCGCTGCGAGATCGACCTCGTAACCCTCCTTGCGTAGGAGGCGTCCGAGGAGCTCCCTCGCCCCGTCGTCGTCCTCCGCAACGAGGACCGTGCCCGCGCCCGACATGGGCTCGGATTCTGCTTGGGACCGGACCGGGGAGCAAGAGGTCCTGGTTAACGCGTCCCAAACATGCGATCCCCCGCATCACCCAGCCCTGGCACGATGTAACCCTTCTCGTTGAGGTGTTCGTCGACCGCGGCGGTGAAGATGGGGATGTCGGGGTGCGCTTCGTGGAAGGTCTTGATGCCCTCGGGCGCCGACAGCAAGCAGACGAACTTGATCGATCGAGGAAGGGTCTTCTTGATCTTCGCCACCGCGGCCACCGCTGAATTCCCGGTCGCAAGCATGGGGTCGACGATGATGGTGTCCCGGTCGTTCATCTCCTGCGGAACCCGGAAGTAGTACTCGACCGGCTCCAGGGTCTTCTCGTCTCGATAGAGGCCAATGTGTCCGACGCGTGCGGACGGCAAGATGTTGAGCATGCCGTCGAGGATGCCGTTGCCCGCACGTAAGATGCTGATGAGCACGATCTTCTTGCCGTCGATCAGCGGCGCGTTCATCGCCGCGAGCGGGGTCTCGATGCGCTCGTTGGCGAGCGGCAGATCTCGCGTCACCTCGTAGGCCAGAAGCATGCTGATCTCGTGCAGCAGCTTCCTGAACGAGCTGGTGCTCGTGTCCTTCTTTCGCATGAGGGTGAGCTTGTGCTGCACCAACGGGTGGCTGATGACGTGGACTTCGCGCATGTCGGTTCCTTACCGCGGTACCCGTTGCCTGTGAACCCGATTGAGGCGAGGGGGCACGGGCCCTGTCGCGTGGAAATGCGCGAGCTTTGCGCTTCAGCGGGGGGATGTGGTGGTCGAGCCGGCCGTGCGCGCGCGGGCCTCTGCGTGCTTTTGCCGCATTCGTCGCCGATAGGGGCCCGGCCCCTCGAGCACACACTCGACGTAGCGCTCCGGGTCCACGATCTCCCCTGCGCTCGTCCGGCGGTCATCCGAGCCGGTGAGACCCAGGCAAGCGGTGTCGTTCTGAGCGACCGCGGTCTTGCATCGATCGAGCGGCTGTCCGCGCTGTGTGCAGGCTTCGACTCCGGCCGAGCGCGCCACCGACTGCTTCTGCCAGTCGAGGAAGCCTAGATAGCCCAGCACGGCGGCGATGAGGATCGCGGCCAGGAATCGCCACTTGGAGGCGAACCACTCCACGCTTTCGAGTCAATCATAGACTCACTCGAAGAGCCAGCCGAAGAAGGCCACGATGAAGAGCATGGGGCCGATCATGCCCAAACACGAGGCCAGGGCAAAGTCGCGAAAGCGCACCCCGGACATCGCGAGGGCGTAGTTCAGCGGCGGAGAGACCCAAAGCACGCTCCGCAGGACAAAGACGGTGATGAACGGTCGCTCGTCGAGTCGCTTCAGTGTTCGACGCACCCAGGGTTGCTCGATCTCCACGAGGACCTGGCCACCGACGGTTCGCACGAGCACAAAGCTCACGAGGATAGCGGTGCACGCAGCGAAGAACGAGATCGCCCCGCCCCAGTGCGGGCCGTAGGCCAAGACCGCGGCCCCGATGAACAGGGTGGGCGGGACCTGCAGGAGCGCGCCCACGGCGAATAGGAGAAAGAAGGCGACCACCCCTATCGCCCCGGTGCCCTCGAGTGTTCGACGGAGATCGTCGCGCGAGAAGTGATCGATGACGCCGGTGGTGTAGGCCACGACGTAGGCCAGCACCACGACGGCGACGCCCAAAAGTGGTCTCAAGGCTCGAAGTTTGGTCGACGTCGTCAAGAGAGCCCGCGCCGCTCCGCCATCAGACGGACCGGAGGCTGGAAGTTGCCATGAATCCCGGCCCCCGAGAACAGACCGAATGCACCAGCCATGACGCGAAAGTGTAGGGTCGGCTGAAACGGTGAAGGGAAGCATCTGAGGCACAGGTAAGAGAAAGAGGTCGAAGGAGAACAAGACCGCAAGTGCGGGTTCTGCGGAGGCTCTGCCTACCTACGGGGCCAGAAGACCCTGTGATTCCGCTCGTCCCGCCGTCGGAGGGTAGGGCGATGCGCCCCCCGGGCATTCGACCGATTTGCCACCCTCGGAGGAAGTTCTATCCGCTTTGAGCGTATGGCGAAGGTGTTCATGTTTCGGTTGTCGGTCGTAGCCCTCGTGGCACTCGGCGCTCTCGCTGGGTGCAAGGGGAAAGAGGATGCCGCGGGTCTCGACGGCTCCGTGCCCAAAGACACCGGGATTACTTTTGCGAGTTGCGAGAGCAACACGGATTGCAAGGGCGGAGAGGTGTGCCGCGAGCTGCAGTGTCGCAAGGCTTGCACTGACGGGGCGGATTGCGCCGGCGACGTGCTCGGGGTCTGCGCGCAGGTCAAGGGGTTCTGCGTCCAGTGTCTCGTGAATGACGACTGTCCAGCAGCCCAACGCTGCGAAGGCGAGCTGTGCGTCCCTGGCTGCCGCACGAACGCGGATTGCTCGGGCGGCTTCGCTTGCCGCGATCGTAGCTGTGTATCGCTCGACCCCATCGTCTGCGAAGCCGATGAACAGCGCTGCGTTGGTAACCAGGTCCATCGCTGCGGTCCCGACGGCACCACCGAGGAGATCGTCGACTGTGCTGCCGACGCCTGCCGGGTGGCCGGCGGACAAGCCGAATGTGTGGCTCGAGTATGTGAACCCAACTCCTTTGGATGCATCGATTCGAGCACCGCCTACGTGTGTGACGAGACGGGCTCCGAGCGTCAGTCCATCGCGTGCCGTTCCGAGCAGAACTGCCAGGCCGGGATCTGCCGGAATCCCGTCTGCGTCCCTGGCACCACTTCGTGCGCGGGGAACCAGAGCGTGTTGTGCAACGAGGACGGGAGCAGCTTCGAGACGGTGAGCTGCGCCACCGACTGCGTGTCCGAGTTCGGCTG
Source organism: Deltaproteobacteria bacterium (assembly GCA_011526105.1). Classification (GTDB taxonomy): domain Bacteria; phylum Myxococcota; class Kuafuiibacteriia; order Kuafuiibacteriales; family Kuafuiibacteriaceae; genus WYAZ01. Next base: position 117,124 of record WYAZ01000142.1, read on the forward strand.
TTCCTGTGTCGACGGCGGCTGTGTGCCGCGAATCTGTTCACCCGGGGCAGGTCAGTGCGTGGCCACCGGCGTGCGCCTCTGCAATTCCAACGGCACCGGCTGGGCTGCGCCCGAGGCCTGTCCGGAGGTCTGCGTCGAAGGGCTCTGCGTGGGCAGCACCTGCGAACCCGATGCGACCCTCTGCAGTGGTGATCTCCTGCTGACCTGCAACTCGCTCGGTACCGGCTATGTCGTCACCCGCTGCGGCGATCAGGGCGAGATTTGCGCTGAGGCCGCTGGCGCCCATGATTGTGTCCCCATGGTCTGCGTCCCGGACGCAGTGGGATGCTCGTCTGACGACAGCGCGGTCGTGGTGTGCAACTCGCTGGGTACGGGCGAGATCCAGATCCCTTGTGGCAACAACGAGACCTGTGATCGCGGGATCTGCGTCCCCACGGTCTGCACGCCTAACTGCAGCGGACGCAGCTGTGGCGCCGACCCGGTCTGCGGCGTCTCCTGCGGCACTTGCGCGGGGACCTGCACGAACGGCCAATGCGAGATTCCGATGAACAGCGGCCTCGAGCTCGAACTCACCTGGCTTCCTTCGTCCGAAGATCTCGACCTCTACTTCACCAAGGACGGAGTGGGGACCGGGGAACTCTGCGCCTCGACGACCTGTAGCAACATCAATTGCACCGAGGACGCAACTCGCCCGGACTGGGACATGAGCGGCGGTGTCTCGACCGGAGACCCGGCGATGACCAACCATCAGACGAGCGAAGTGATTCGTCTCGTGTCCGCCGGGACCGCGAACTACTACGCCGCGGTGCATGCAGAGGGGAGCAACGCCAACTCCGTCGTGGCGACGCTGAGAGTCTCGCGCAACGGACAACTCTTGGGCACGCGTGTTCGAACACTCGCGCCGGGTGCGCTTTGGAACGGGATTCAGCTCGACCTGAGTCAGGCGAGCCCGTCACCCACGATGGGAGCGCTCGGGGGCGACTTCAGCGGGTGCAGCGGAAGCTGCGTGGTGGACACCGATTGCCCCACCGGCCAGGCCTGCACACCGCTCGCGATTCCGATCCCCGGTCTCGGCGGCCAGTGTGTGGTCGGCTGCAGGAGCGATGCCGACTGCGCGCCTCAGAAGTGCGGTGGCGACAATCAATGTCACGCCTCGGTGGTCGGCTGGGGGGCGCAGTGCGTGAACAATGGCAGCTGCCGCGAGGGCCTCTACTGCGGGCTCCTGAGCAACACCTGCGCCGAGTCCTGCGCCACGGTGGGAACGTGCGGGTCGGATCCAAACTGCTGTCCCGTCTCCAACGCCGCCTACTGCCGACAGGGCTTCTTCCTTAGTGAGTGCAGCGATACGCCGTGAAGAGCGAGGCTCGTCGCGCAGGTGAGTGGATCGGCCCTCACTCGGACTCGAAGCGCCGTCCGGACTGAGTGTTGTACAGGGCGAACAGCTCATTGTATTCCCTCCGGTCCGCCGGGCTCCAGTCAGTCTCCGGCTTCTTGAGCAGCTCGAAGATGCGGCGTTCGATCTGGGCGTTGTCCCGCGCCGCGTCCATGAGCTTGGTCGGGTCCGTCTCGAGGTAACGCAGCTCCACGCCGTACTCTCCGAGGGGGGCCAGTGCGGCCTTGACCTCTCCATGCTGGGCTTTGGGAACCTTGTCGAGGTCGATCTCCATCGAGTAGCCGGGCGGGAACGCCTGCTCGCCTAGCATGCTGATGAAGTCCTGAACCACTTCCTTCAGATTTCCACCGTTCATGCCTCGATGCAGGTCGCGGCGCTTCGCGGAGACGCTGCCATCTTGGGGGTCGCGCTTGAAGTTCCAGGCCTCCATGCCGCTGAAGGTCGCGCTCCACATACCGGTGTCCTGCCTGCCTTGCGAGCGCGCGAAGTCGATCGTATTCCTCGAGTAGGGGCGGTAGTCGAAGTGAATCGACCCCCTCTGGCCACGAAGGTCGCCAGGGCGGGCTGCGCGCACGAAGGCGCGGCTCTGCGCGTCCATGATCGGCTCCAACACCACGCCGGTGTTGAGCGCGGCCAGCCTGGCGTTGACGTAGCCGATGCCCGCGTCTCCCACACTCGTGCTGTTTCCGCGGATAGCGTCGACGACGTCTGGACCGATCTGTCCGAGGTAGGCCTCGAGCTTCTGGATCGCCGGACCAGGCTCACTCCCTGCCTCACCGATCTTCGCGAGCAATCGATCGATCTCCTTGCGGGCGGAGATTGCCTCGGCCGTGACCGCGGGGCCTTCGCCCAGGTCGCGCATCTCGGCCGCGCGGAACAGCGGACTGTTCTTTGGGAGGGCCTTGCTCGCACGTGCATTGCCCCCCGGCCCGCCATAGGGCGTCGCTCCGACGGACCGCGCTTCGGATCCGCTCGGCATTTGGCCCCCGAGCAGATCGGCCGCCTGCCTGGCCTCGATCTCTCCCGCCCTCAGGGCGTCCAGCACCAAGGGCTTGCGCTCTGCAGCCGGGAGCTTGATGAGCTGAGCGAAATCCTGCTGAGTCTTCGCAGTCTTCATGCTCGCATTATCGCCCCTCGGAGGCGGCGTGTTGTGGGCTCAAACCGCCTAAACTGGTTAATTCACGCTGTCCGAAGCGGCTGCTGGAGGAGACACAGAACCCCGCTTCCGATCACTCGTGTCCGCTCCGCCGCACTCATCGCTCGGCGAGCAGTGCTTCAATCGAGGTCGCGAGCTTCAGCTCCGTGACCGCACCCGTATGCCTCGCGCGAATGTGTCCTTTGCGGTCGACGAGCAGAACGGTCGGGAACGCGTGCACCCCGTAGGAATCCCCCACCGCTCCCGTGTCGACGCCGACCTGATATCGGATGTCTCGCTCCGCGATGAACGCTCGAAGACGCGCTTCTTCTCCTGCATCTCGGCTGAGTGAGATCAGCGCCAAGCCCTCGGCCCGGTAGCGGTCATGGAGTCGATTGAGCTTGGGCGTCGCCCCGACGCAGCCCGGGCAGTCCATGAACCAGAAGTCGAGCAAGGTGACCTGAGCGCGGTCGCCCGTAAAAAAGACACGGCCTGCCCCATCCGGCGTGGGAAGCGAGAACTCGGGCGCCGGATCCCCCGGGCCGAGGGGTTCCGGGCCCAGCGCGACGCGGAGGATGTTGCCGAACAGCAGCACCGCGAAGAGCCCTCCGGCTGCGAGCAGCAGGCCCCCCAGGTAACGAGGGCCTCTTGCCTTGAACTGACTCGCCATCGGAGGTGAGAGCCAAGATCGCAGGGAAACGGTTCATCACCTCTCCCGGCTCAGCCGAGATAGTAAACCAGCCCGTACACGACCCCTCCCGCCATCAGACCGGCGACGAGATCGTCGAGCATCACGCCCCAGGCGCCGCCGACGTTCCGATCGAGCCAACCCACCGGGCCGGGCTTCCAGATGTCGAACAGGCGAAAGAAGACGAAGCCGGCCACGGCCGCTCCGAAGGACCAAGGCACGAAAGCGAGCGCCATGAGCAGACCCACGAGCTCGTCCACGACGACCTCGCTCGGATCCTCGTCTCGCCCGCTCCTCACGAGGTACTGGTGCACGAACCAGGTGGAGACCAAGAAGACCGCGCCGGCAAACACAACCCGAATCCACGGATCGACGAACGAGACCACGAACGCCAGCGGAAGCGCGGCGACGGTGCCCACCGTGCCCGGGGCCTTCTTGGCCCAACCCGCGCCAAGCACGGTCGAGACATCGGCGCTGACTCGGTCGAACCAGGTCGAGAGCAGCGAGAGCCCCGCCAGCCGCTCATGCCTCACGGCCCGAAGGCCGAGCCAGGAGGTGAGCCACACCAGTGAGGCCAACAGGCTGAGTACGAGACCCACGATGGCGACCTGGCCGATCGAACGCAGCCCGGGGTGGTGGGCGAAGAGAAGCGCGCCAAAACCCATGGCGGTGGTGGCGATGGAGCCGACGATGGCACCTCGCGTCTCGAGGATGGCGGCCACGAGGCCCTGGTTCGTGTCCGCTCCGCGCAGCACCATGTGAATGCCCGCGTCGACCGCGATGCCAAACAGAATGGGCAGGCCGATGATGTTGAGATAGTTGAGTTCAATGCCGAGCAGGGACACCGCCCCAAGGGTGCCGAACACGGTGAGCACGGCCGGGAGGAAGCAGACCACCGAGATGACGAAGCGCCCGAGCAGCAGCCAGATGGAGAGGAACACCAGCAGCATCGTGATCAAGCTGACTTTGGGTGACTCGGTGAAGATGAGGGTGAGGACGTCCGCCAGGATCATGGCCTCGGCGGCGGCGGAGATCGTCTTTCCGCTCGGAAGCGGGATGTCTCGTACCTCCTTGGCCATCTCCATGACCTTCTTGCCGTCGCTGAGGGAGACGGAGGGGAACGCGAGCACGACGCCGGTCTCGGGCGTGCCGGTGCGGGTCTCGAACTGCTTCTTGATCTCGATGGGGAGATCATTTCGCCCGAAGGGCCTGGTTTCGAGCATCTCGAGCAGAAGATCGAAGCGCTCGCGGGTCTCGGGCTCGAGGGTCTCCGGGTCGAGGTTCTGGACCTTGGTCTCGAGCGCTCTGATCAAGAGCTCCTTCTCCGCTTGATCGCCGGGCACGAGATCCGCCCGCGAGATCACGAAGTCGATGCTCGAGTCTTCTCCCGCCGCGCGGGAGCGTTCGCGAAGCGCCTCGGCGGCAGCGGCTTCGTCCGCGAGCTCGGTGAGGATGACGATGGGGGTCTGCCGATGCCCCAGGATGGAGTCCGCGATCTCATCGAGCTCGTATGCGGGCACCTCGCGGCCGTCCATGGCGGCGAAGTCGTACTGAAAGCGCGCGTCATTGCTCTGGGCGAAGAGCGCGACACCCAAGACGCAGGCGATCCAGAAGACGGCGGGCGCGGCAGCGAGACTCAGCCCAGGCAGGAAGTGGGTGGCGGTCGCTTTCGGCGTGGGTTTGTGGCTCCGCCAAGGCAGACGCTCCGAGAAACGCAACAGCGGCGGGAGGAGCAGGGCATAGACCAGCACCACCAAGAGCACACCCGACCCGGCGAGGACCCCGAACTCGCGAAAGGCCCGGAAGTCCGAGACCGAGAGGCCGAAGAAGCCGATGGAGGTCGTGAGCGCGGCGAGCACGACCGCCTGGCCGGTCTCGGTGAAAGCCACACGAATGGCCGCCTCCTCGGAGAGCCCGATGGCGCGCTCATGCTCGTAGCGGTGGAGCAGATGGATGCCGTGGTCGATGCCGAGCCCGAGCAGGATGGAGCCAGCGAACGCGGTCAGGATGTTGAGCACCCCAAACAGCACCGCCGCCAAGCCGAAGGTAAAGAGCAAGCCCACGCCCAGCGGCAGCACCAGGAGGCCGACCGAAGCAAGACGACGAAAGTGGGCAAACAAGTAGGCCACGACAAAGAGCAGCGCGAGCAGCGAGGTGAGCTTCACGTCTCCACCCACGACCTCTTGCTGCTCCTGGTACTTTTTGTAGCGGCCTCCGATGCGGACCCGGATGTCCGGCCCATACTTCTGGGGATCGAGCCCCGCTATCGCCGACTCGACGCGAGCGATCACTTCTTTGGCCACTCGGAAGTCCGAGGCCGAACCCTCGGGCTTGATGAAGATCGCGATGGCGCGGTCCTTCTCATTGATGAAGTACGGATCCGATCGCCGCTCCGTGGGCGCGAACTTCTCGCCCGCGTACTTCGAGAGCACGTCGGAGAAGTCGAGCGAGGGTGGACCCTCTTCCGTGAGATCGACGTACAGCGGGTTGAGCTTCTGCTTCTCGTAGTTCACGCGGGCGTGGATGCGGTCGGTGACGTCTTCGAGGTCTTCGAGGCTCAGGTAGTAGAGCGCGTGCGTCCGAAAGAAGTCGTCGGGCCTCCGATGGTTCACGTAGGCGATGTCCGGGAGCTTGCTCGCCTTCTCCGCGAGGTCGTCGGCGAAGCGCCGAAGCGCTTCGGGTTCGGCGTTCTCGGCGATGACGAGCACGTAGCCGATGGAGCCAAAGCGCGCCTTGAGCAGCTCCACGTCCTTGACGCTCTGAAACGACGGCGGGAGCAGCGCCTCGAGGTTGGTGTCGATCCTGAGATGCCTCGCTTGCACGAAGGCGAGGGCAGCCACCACGGTGAGAAGCAGGACCGTCGAGATTGGCCTGCGGTACGAGAGCATGGCCAGGCTCGCGAGCGTGCGGTCCAGCAGCCGGGCCACCGGACTCAGCGCGAGTCTTGGCGTTTTGAGATGAGCTCTAGTCGGATCGTTTGTCATCGGAGAACGACACCTCGAGAATGCCTTCGTGCTTCTCCGAAGATCCCTTTTCTTCAAGGGTGGCGCGGTAGACGTGGGTGACCGGATTGCCGATCACGGATGACACCATTCGGCCGAGTAGGCCCTCCTCCTCAATGGGGGCATGGCGGCGAAGAAGTGTCCGGCTCGTGATTCGCCACTGGCCGCCGTCCGTGTCGAGCAGGATTCGAAAGGCACGAGGCGCGCCGCTCGGTCCCTCCCGGATCTGCATCCGCTTGATCTTCAGCTCTCGCTGCTTCCCAGTGGGATTGAGCCTGAGCCAGCCCTGGACCGCCCCGGACGGCGGGTTTCGGGCGAGCAGGAGAAGGGGCTCCTCGCCTGCGACCTTTCGAAAGCGCACCCAGCCCTTGGCGAGCTCGCGCGGCATCGCCTGCGAACGGGAGTGATCGGCGTAGCCGTGGCCGGTGAGCTTGGTGCTCTTTCCGGCGCTGATGAGCTCGAGCTTGGCGGCGGCAGCGGGGATCAAGATCTCACTCTCGAAGAACCCCTTCTCGAGCCGGGTGCTCATCGCCGGACGCCGCATGAGCTCCGCGTTGGCGTCGAGTTCGAAGCGGACCACCTCATCGCCGTGCCGGAGCTCCACCTCGAGCGGAGGTCCCAAGCTGGCGTGGCACGCGCCCATCACCAAGCGATCGCCCTTTGATTCATGACGCCACGCCTCCGAGTCCACCACGGACGAGCGGCTCTCGGCTTCTCGTCCTGGCCGGACGACGAGCACGCGGCAGCCGCCCTTGCCGTCACCGGGGCCGATGTTCGAGACGCCGAGCTGAGCGTGGACATAGGTTCCATCGGACGCATCCACGAAGAAGCTGAAGGTCTCGGCGAAGGTCTCGCTCTCCAGAACGTTCGGGCGAAAGACCGGGCTCGCTTCAGCTTCGCTCGGGGTCGACAGAAACACGAGCAGTAGCATCGAGGCGACCGGGAGCGATGATGTGTGGGGCGGTGACGCGTTCGCTTGAACGTAGACGTAGTCTCGATGCAAAGGATAGTTCCACGTGAGGAAGGTCAGGCCTCTCACAATCCACCACGCGACGAGCGGATGGAAGCCCGGCAGCAGCATGAGTGCGCCCACACCACCCGCATTCAGGAGCGCGTTGCTCGCGCTCACAAACGTGTATCGCGCCGCCTGGCCGAGGGCAGGGGCGCGGCTCTCGAAAGCCCAGATGCGGTTGATGAGGAAGTTCACAATCCCGCCGAGCACACATCCGAGCAAGGTCGAGAGCCACGCCGAGAACGCCATCTGTTCGATGAGGACGTACACCAGCGCGAAGTCGCTCGCGGTGGCGATGACCGCAGACACGAGGTTGCGTCCGATACCGCCCACGCCCGCCGGCCGATGCAGAAGCTGAGGTTGCGCGGGATTGAGCGCGGACATCACATGAAAGAGCCTGAAGAGAGCGGTCAGTGGAGTGGTCACGGCGAGGAGTAGGACGCCCAGGATCGCGAGCCGGTGCACTGGCGCGAGCGCGCCCGGATCGATCAAGGCTTCCACGAGAGGGCTGAAAGCGGCGGTGAGTCCGATGATCACGAGGCGCTCGGGGCGCTGCATGGTGCCCACCTTCACCTCGACCCCGAGTCCTTCGCCGCGCGCCCGTACATAGGGGACGAGGTGGGAACCACAGAGCGCCACGAGGACCGCGAGCAGCACCCAGGAGTCTCGGAAGTACCAGGCCAGACCGATGAACACAGCCGACTCGGCGTAGCGATCGAGCACGGAGTCGAAGGCGGCTCCCGCCGGTGAGGCCGCCCCCGAAGCGCGCGCGAGTCGGCCGTCGATGAAGTCGCAGGCCCCGGCAAACAGATAGAGCCAGCCGCCGAGCGCGAAGTGCCCGGCCGCGAGGGCAACGCCCGCGGCCATCGCGATCAGCACCGACAACGTGGTGATCGCGTTGGGCGGGACGGCGAGTTTCGCGAGCCCCTTCCAGAGTGGACTCATCACCCACGCGAAGTAGTGACGAGGGGCCATGCCGATGAGCGCGGTGCTGCCGCGGGCCGTGATCTCCGAGTCCTCGAAGCGTCCTCGTCTGACCCGCCTCAAAAGATACAGCAGTAGGCCGACGAAGAAGTACGAGCCGAGCAGAAGGATTGGCCCAAGGGCGGCGACAAAAGGCCGGTGCTCCGGGGCGAACCACGACTCGAGAAGGGCTGGCATGTCAGGGCTCCACCGCCGGGGCCGTCACCGCCGTGGCCGATCGGTTCGCGCGCCGACGCATGGCGGCCGAGACGAGCGCGTACGCGAGGCAGCCGTAGGCGACGCCAGCGAGCACGTCGAGCACGTAGTGATGATTGAGATAGACCGCCGCGAGACCAACCCACAACGCGAACCCCCCGGCGGCCACGGCGAGGCCTCGTCCCATCGGCCTGGCGACCCAGAAGACGAGCGTGGGGTAGGCGCAGTGAAGCGACGGCATCGCCCCGAACACGTTGACGTTGCGCGAGTAGAAGGACGCAAACACCGAGACCCCGAAGAGCTCGTCGAAACGCGCGGTGCGGGCGGCGCTGGGGGCCGCGTCCATGACCGCTGGACCAAGCCCGTACTGATCCACGTACCAAGGTGGGGCGGCGGGATAGAGGATGTACGTGATCATGCCCGCCACATTGACCGCCAGAAAGCCCCAAACCAGGAGCCCCATGCGCTCCGGGCGCTTGAAGTAGAGATACACCGCGAACCCGAAGGTCTCCGCCAGATAGGCGAGGTACGCGAAGCCGGCGAGGGCATCGAAGACCGGATGAAGATGCGCCGCCGCCCATTCGGTGGGGGTCACGAGCTTGCCGGCCTGCTCGATGCCGAACAGCGCTCGCTCGGCGAAGTACAAGTCGGCCACGTGCACCTCACCACGCAGCGGTAAGAAAATCGGGAGCGCCTCGTACAGCGCGCCGACCATCCAGAGGGGGAGGGCCATCACCGCGAGCTGGGCGACGCGGCCGCCTACGAACAGCAGCGCAATCGAGACCCCGTCGAGCACGAGGTGATCGAAGCGCAGTCCGACCGTGAACGAGACCAAAAGCAGGTGCGCCGGGACCAAACCCAGCGCGAACACCCACCGGATGCGAGGATCCGGAGGGCCGAGTCGACTCGGCGCCTCCTCTTTGCGCATGGGAGCCTACTTCCCGGCGATGAATCGCTCGAGGGAGGCGCGGGCTTCGTCGTCCCGCAGCTGCTTCGGGGGGTGCTTCATCAGATACGCAGACGCGGACTCGATGGGGCCTCCGACGCCGCGGTCGAGGGCGAGCTTCGCCAGACGGACCGCATCCACGACCACCCCCGCGCTGTTGGGCGAGTCTTCGACCGAAAGACGCATCTCGAAGTTCATCGGGACGTCCCCAAAGCCAGCCCACTCCGCGCGGAGAAAGCAGACCTTGTTGTCCTTCTGGAAGGGCACGAAGTCCGAAGGGCCGATGTGGATCTGATCCGCGGGCAAGGGCACGTCGAGCTGCGACTGAACGGACTCTGTCTTGGAGATGCGTTTGGACTTCAGCCGGTCCTCGACCAGCATGTTGAGGAAGTCCGTGTTGCCGCCGGTGTTGAGCTGATACGTGCGCTCCAGCTTAACGCCGCGGTCGTTCATGAGTCGCGCGAGCGTGCGGTGAATGATGGTGGCGCCGACCTGGCTCTTGATGTCGTCGCCCACGATGGGCACGCCCTTGTCGCGGAAGCGCTGCGCCCACTCGACGTTGGAGGCGATGAACACTGGGATGCAGTTCACCATGGCGACCCCGGCCTCGAGGCACGCCTCGGCGTAGTGACGTGCCGCCTGCTCCGAGCCCACCGGGAGGTAACAGATCAAAACGTCGGCGCCGCTGTCTTTAAGGACCTTCGCGACGTTGACCGGCGGGAGGTCGGCGACGCGGAACGCCTGGGACTCCGGATACCGGGCCATGTGCTCCGGCACCCCGTCGAGGACCGGCGCCATCTGGACCTCGCAGGTCGCGCCCTGGATCTCGCGCTGAAAGATGGTGGTGTTGTTGGGCAAGGCGAAGATGGCTTCGGCCACGGAACGTCCCACCTTGCGGCGGTCGACATCAAACGCGGCGACGACCTCGAGATCCGAGATGCGATATCCACCGACATCGGTGTGCATGAGGCCGACGGTGTCATCGGGTCGGTCCCGATAGTAAGACAGGCCCTGAACGAGGGCGCTTGCACAGTTACCAACTCCGGCGATGGCGAGTTTGATCGACTTCATTTGAGTACTCGGTCCTTTCGAAGATACTCGAGCCTGTTGGGTGGATTCCCGCGCCATTGGTTCGCCCTACCCCTCGAATGTGCGCGCACAGGCTTCAAGACGGCCAGATAACACGCGCCGCGTCATGAAGTTGCAAGCTGAAGCGCTCCGTTGTGACCGAAGACACGTTAGTAAGTGAGCACGGGCTCCATAAACCACACGTAAACCCTATGTTTGGCCTCAGCCCGCCCCGGTCGGCGCTTCCGCGCGCGAGGTGCAACGCGTCGCCCTGCGAGCGCGGAGCACGACGCACTCAGAGTCCCGAAAAGATGCTCGGGGACAGGGCCAGTTTCTCGGCCAGGAGCTTGGCCTTCGGCACCGAGGCGAGCTCGGTTCGGTGCAGGTAGATCGCTTCTTGGGCGCGGTCCAGGTTGGGGCGCAAACCGAGGCGCGTGCAGAGGTCGATGAGCGCAATCGCTGAATCGAAGAGCTGCTGGTCGGGGGCTTTGGCGACGCTGCGCGCAGCCTCGGTGATCATGTCGCCGAACACCCTCGCCGAGGTTGGACGTGCGATGGAGAGGCCCTGCCGATCGGCTTCGTCCGCGATCTCGATCGCCTTCTTGTAGGCCTCGGGGTCGCGGCTCTTTCCTTGCGAGAGGATCTCTTCCTCCAGCCTGCGACCGAGCGTGAACTCCGCGGCGGCGCGGAGCTCGTCGGGCAGCTTGAAGCCCGCCGACTGGAGGATCTCGAGGGTGCGCCGGTTGTCTTGATAGAGAAAGGCGTACTCCTCCTCGAAGCGCCGCACGAGTCCACGAAACACAACCTCGGAAACTCGCGCACGAAGGTCCGGGAGGATGTGCTCGAGGCCGAACTCGTCCGGCCCGAAGCCCTCGACCAAGAGCCGCAACAAGACCGGCAAGGAGGCGGTCTTGAAGTGTGGCCAGAGATCGGCACAAGCACGGAAGTGAGACTCTGGGTCGGAGAGCGGCCCGGCCGCGCAGTAGAAGTCGGCGCCGCCGAGGTTCACGGCCGCAAATTGCACGTCGTATCGGCGTTCAGTGCTCACCGAGCGCAGCGTGACCTTGCCGCAAGAGAGCGCGACGCGCCCGTGTCTTCGCTTCTCGTAGTCGGCTTCGTAGTGGTACCCGCCCGCATCACCGGTGGGCGGGCGCACTCCGTCCACCGCCAGATCGAACAGCGCCAGGTGGGCGGCCATACGAGGCGCCGAGACCATGTATGGCCTGACCTGCTCGCGAAATATGTCCGCGCCGTTGCCGAGCTTGGAGATGTTGCTCTCGCCCTCCGCGAGCGCTTCGAGGAAGAGCGCCTCCGGGGAGGTGTGTCCGAGCTCCTCGAAGAGATCGATCACACGCGCTGCGTACTTCAAGACCTGCACGGTCTCGATGCCGGAGATGTCGTTGAAGAACCAACCGCAGCTCGTGTACATGAGCATCGCGTTGCGCTGCATCTCGAGGAGCGAGAGCGCGTGGACTCGACGCGACTCGGTGAGCTCCCCTCGCACGTGCTCGGAGAGAAACGGACTGGTCGCGGTCGGGCGGTCGAGCAGCACGCGGATGTACGCATCTCGCGCCGCCCAGGGGTCGTGAAAGACATCCCGGCCCGCATCCTCGAACGCGGAGATGGCGTGTTCACGGACGCGGTCCAAGGCCGCTCTCAGCGGCGCACGCCATCTCTGATTCCACCCCGGCAGGCCCCCTGTGCTGCAACCGCAGTCACGGCTCCAGCGGCCGAGGCCGTGGGCGCAGCTCCACGAGCTGCCCTGGCCGTCTTCCCCCTCCGCCAGTTCGATCTCGTGGGTGGGTGGGAGTTCGTCGAGCACCGCTCCGTAGTTGGAGATCTCGAGGCCACTTCCGCGGGCCAGCACTTCGAGAGCGTAGGCCAAGGTTCGATCGCCGAACTTCGTGTGATGCCCGTAGGTCTCGCCATCGGTGGCGATGTGAATGAGGCGCCCGTTCGAGGCGCTCTTCAGGCGATCGACCAGTTCCTGGCTGGAATGCAGCGCGCCACCGAAGGCCACAGACTGCGCCACCTGACCGTCGTAGAAGAAGACGTCGATGTAGCGCGCGCGGTTCTCTCGGTGAAAGAAGCGATAGGGCCTCGAAGTGTCGACGCGACCACCGCTCGCGTCCGAGAACTCGGAGCTCGAAAACGTTCGAGCGCGTTTGGCTTGGTAGGGTGAGAGGATGACGAAGCGCATGCCTTCGTCCATGAGCGCCTCGAGCGTGCGGGGATCGGCGGCGGTCTCGGGCAGCCACAAGGACTCGGGGTGGCGTCCGAAGTAGTGCTGGAAGTCGACGATGCCCCACCGAATCTGCGTGCGCAGGTCCCGGTCGTTGCAGAGCGGCAGGATCGCGTGGTTGTAGCCCTGGCCGACGGCGTTGCCGTGTCCGAGGCGCTGGATGCTGGACTGATCGGCCGCTACGATGCGGGCGACGGTCTCTGGATGGCTGCGCTGCATCCAGGACAAGAGCGTGGGTCCAAAGTTGAAGCTCATCAGGTTGTATGAGTTGATGATGCGCTCGACCTGGCCGACCCAGTTCATGACTCGGGAGAACGCGTTGGGGCGGTAGCACTCCGCGTAGACGCGGGCGTTCCAGTCGTGAAACGGGGCCGCACCGGGTTCCTCTGGAACCCGCTCGGTCCAGGGGTTCTCGCGCGGCGGCTGGTAGAAATGGCCGTGGATCACCAGGCGCGCCATCGCGGAGGTTGTCTACCGCACCGAGCCGAGGGTCAATGGAGGTACGGGTGCGCTCGACCTCGCTCTGTCCTTGACGGGAAGCCCGAGGGTGGTTTCACTCGCCCCCGTGAAGACTCCTCGCTTCGTCGCCCTCACCACTCTCCTCGGCCTCGGCGCCCTCGTGCTGCCGGCCTGCGGCTTCAACGCCGTCGTCGAGCTCGACCAGGACGTGCTCGCCGCGTGGGCCGAGGTCGAAAACCAGTACCAGCGCCGTTCGGACCTCGTCCCGAACCTCGTCGAGGTCGTCAAAGGGGCCGCCGACTTCGAGCAAGAGACACTCCAAGGGGTGGTGACCGCCCGCTCTCAGGTGGCCGGGATGAAGATCGACAAGAGTGTGCTCGACGATCCCCAGGCCTTCGAGCGCTTCGAGAAGGCGCAGAACCAACTCTCCGGCGCGCTGTCTCGCCTCATGGTGGTGATGGAGCGGTACCCAGACCTGAAGGCCACCCAGGCCTTTCGCGATCTCGCGGTTCAGCTCGAAGGCACCGAGAACCGAGTGGCGGTCGCGCGGCGCCGGTACATCGAGGCGGTCTCCGCCTACAACAAGATCGTGCTCACATTCCCGAGCATGATCGGCGCCAAGATCCGCGGCAAAGACGTGCGTCCCACCTTCAAGGCCATCACCGAGGGGGCGGAGGTCGCTCCGAAGGTCAACTTCTGATGTCGCGTGTCGCAGCGGCGCTCGCTCTGAGCCTGCTCGCGTCTTCGGCCCAAGGCGCAGCTCTTCCGGAGCTCGGTGGTCGTGTCAACGACCTCGCGGGGCTCTTCAGTCCCGAGCGTGCGCGAGCCCTCGAGGCACGCCTCGCCCGGTACGAAGAAACGACCGGCCACCAGTTTGCCTTGCTCACGATCGACAGTCTCGACGGCGACCCGATCGAGGACTTCTCGATCCGCGTCGCGGAGAAGTGGAAGCTCGGCGACAACAAGCGCGACGACGGTCTGATCTTCCTCGTCGCCAAGAACGATCGAAAGATGCGCATCGAGGTCGGCTACGGCCTCGAGGGCGCGGTGCCGGACGCCATCGCCAAGCGCGTGCTCGATGACTTCGTGACGCCGCACTTCAGAAGCGGCGACTTCGCGGGGGGTATCGAGCTCGGCTTCGATCAGCTCATGAAGGCGGCGGCGGGGGATGCGCTCGGGCCTCCGCCACCGGGGCGCCGGCCTTCGCGGGCTCCGTCGGGGGGTCGTGGGCTGTCGGCGTTCTTTCTCTTCTTCTTCGTGATCATGTTCGTCGCTGTGCTGCGCTTCGCGCTCCCGGCGCTGATTGGAGCGCTCATTGGTCACTCGATCCTCGGCATTCCCGGGGCGGTCATCGGCTTCATCATCGGTCTCGTCATCGGATTCGCCGGCGGCGGCGTGGGTGGTCACCGTCGAAGGTCCCGCTGGTTCCATGGCGGTGGCTTCGGCGGTGGTGGCTTCGGCGGCGGTGGCGGCGGCTTTTCGGGCGGCGGTGGCTTCTCGGGTGGCGGCGGGAGCTTCGGCGGCGGCGGCGCCTCGGGGAGTTGGTGATGGGTACCTTGCTCAGCTCAGCGGACCGCGATCGTATCGCGGCGAAGATCGCCGAAGTGGAGCTCGCCACCGCGGGTGAGCTCGTCGTGCACGTCACCCAGCGTTCGAGCGGCTACGGTTTCGTGCGCGCGCTCTACGCCGCTTCCGGCGCCTATGTCGTCGCCCAGGTCGCGGTCCTGACGGAGCCGTTTGCGGGCTCGGACTTCTACTTTGCGGACTGGGCGCTTCCGTCTCTGCCCGTTCTGGCCGGGGTGTTGTGGTTGCTCCTCGGCGTGCCGGCGCTTCTCAGGCGTGTGTTGCCGTCCTCGGTCGTGGACCTCGCGGTCCTCCGGCGCGCCGAGACCGCGTTCCTCGAGAACCGGGTCCATCGCACGGTCGCTGCCAGCGGAGTTCTGATCCTCGTCTCGGAGCTCGAACATCAGGTCCAGATCCTCGCCGACGAAGGCATCCACCAGCGCGTGGGCGTGGAAGGCTGGACGAAGCACGTGGCGCAAATCGTCGAGCAGATCCGGGCCGGCCGAACGCTGGAAGGACTGCTGACGGCCATCGACGCCATCGGACGGGAGCTCGCGGAGGCCTTCCCGCCTTCGCCCGAGGACGAAAACGAGCTGCCCAATGCGGTGGTCGACACCAAGCGCTAGTGTCCCGTCCGAAAAGTTCAGATCACGTTCGCGCTTGTCCTTTTCGCCCCTGGCCGACGCGCGGCCTGCGGCCGCCCTTTCGGGCTCCTCGGTCATTGGGGGCGACCCAACTCCCTTCGTAG
>WYAZ01000143.1 GCA_011526105.1 Deltaproteobacteria bacterium
AGCTTCAGTCTCAAGAGCTGG
The DNA here is from genome assembly GCA_011526105.1 of Deltaproteobacteria bacterium. Taxonomy (GTDB): domain Bacteria; phylum Myxococcota; class Kuafuiibacteriia; order Kuafuiibacteriales; family Kuafuiibacteriaceae; genus WYAZ01. Next base: position 22 of record WYAZ01000143.1, read on the forward strand.
TGAAGCAGGCGGTGGAGAAGCTTCCCGAAAAAGAGAAGATGCTGATCGAGCTCTACTATTACAAAGAGCTCTCGCTCGAAGAGGTTGGCAAACATCTGCAGCTCTCCAAGTCGTGGACCTCGAGGCTTCACGCCCGGGCGGTGGATAAGCTCTCGCGTCTCCTCAAGGATCTCATCGACGAACGGCGCGTCCACACCGCGCCGGCCCGTGTCTGATGCCGTCCCACATCTGAACACATTGTAGTTTCGCGAACTTGGACGCAACTTCCAAGACCCGGCACCGATAAGTGATGCTGGAGCGCGAGGTCCAATTCGCGCGGAGGTCACATGGCAGATCCCACGGGCATAGCCGGCAAAGTCGCCGAAGAGATGATGAAAGAGGTCCAGGAGGCCATGAAGCAAGCCGAGCAGCTTGCGGAGGCCCAAAAGACCCAACAGACCCCGGACGTTCAGTTCCAGAACGTCATGAACACGCAGCAGGTGACCGCGGCCCAAGAAGTCCGTCCCGGCAATGACGCCACCAACGTGCTTCGGGCCGCCACGCAGTCGCAACGTGTCCCCGGCATGGCGCCGGTGGGTGACTCACTCAACTCCACCCCGGTGATGAGCGGCGTGCAGCGCATCATGACGGACGTGATGTCTGGTCAGAACAAACTCGAAGAGATCGTGAGTCTCGCGATCAGTGGCCGAAACTTTTCGAGCTCCGAGCTGCTTGCGCTTCAGGCCGGCGTCTATCGCTTCACGCAGGAACTCGAGCTGACCTCGAAGGTGATCGAGAAGGGCACCTCGAGCATCAAGCAGACCCTCAACACGCAGGTCTAGGGTCTATCCATCGGCGGGCCGCAGCCCCGCAAAACTCGGCGCGCTCAGGCTCCGCCCCAACTTCTCGAGCTGACGCTCGAAGCGCGCGAGCAACACGTCCTGGTGCTCGAGTTCATGCAGACCCGGCTTGTCGGCGGTGGTGGCCTGCAGACAACCCGCCAGCAACATGCTGAGGATGAGCTGCACGTACTCGGGCGGAATGCCGGTCTCCATGTTCACCACGTAACCCGAGCGCAGCACCAAGACCTCGTCGCCTTTGCCGGAGCGCAGCACGCGATGACGATACTGCTCGCCCGCGCGAGTGACGCCGTTGTTTACGACGTAGCCGCGGAAGAACTCCTCATCTCGGCGAAGGCCTGTGTCGCGGAGCTCCGGAAGATGGAGGCCGCTCGCGGCAGCCCGTGCCTCTTCGTCGGGTCCAAGATCCATCGGCATCGCGCCATGTGTGACTTGAAGTCCGCCCGGGGGTCGCATCGCGAGCTCCTCACTCGTTGAAACCGGACGCTCCAGGTTGCTCACGAGTACGGTCGCGCCAATGATGGCCTCGTCTCGCGTGGCCCCCGAAAAGCCGGCCTTTTGCGCCGCGGCCATCCGCTCCGGATTCGAATCGACGGCCTTGATCGCATCTCGCTCGAATCCCGCTTCGAGCAGACGCTCGATGGCGCGCTTGCCGCCCTCGTCGTAGCCGAGGATGGCTGCGGTCTTGGGTGCGGGAACCGGATCAATGGCGTCACGAAACGCGAGGTGCTCGAGCGCGGTGGCCATAAAAGCGTCCACCTGCGCCGGACCCTCTTCTTGAACGGGCGTCATTCGGCGGTAGTAGCGCTCGCCGCCGACTGGCGCCACCCAGCGCTGCTTCGCTTCGACCTCGCCCATGCCGAGCTCGTGGTTGCCGGAGCCTGCGTTCGCCATGATGGCGCCGGGTGGGAGCCGATCGAGCTCACTCGGTGACAAGGTCTGCTGACCCGTGGCGGTGACGGTGAGATAGCCGTGCGCCAAGACCTCGAGTCTCGCCTCGGCCTCGTTCTCCTTCTCGGACACACGGTAGCCGAGGCGAAGCGCCTCCGCTCTCCGAGCAGGGTCTCGATCCCAAACCCAGATGTCCTTGGGCGCAAAGCCCCGGCGCTCCATCGCCTTCGCCACCGCCTGGTTCACCGCGCCGAATCCGAGCATGGCGGCTTCCTTTCGGACGTAGCCGAGCTTTGGATGCACTTCGGCGAGCAGCGTGTCGATGGAGTGCATGACCGCCTCGCCGATGATGGGGGACTCGAAGACCTTCTTCAGCCAGGAGCGGGCGACGTTGATGACCGAACACTTCAGGTTCTCGACGCCGATCTCTCGCTCGATCCGCTGAATGCCGTGGTCGGTCTGCTCGACGATGCGGCACTGCTTCGCGTACTCCGGAAAGTGCTTGTGAAGCGCGACCGCGAGGTTGCCGCCGTCGTCGAGGAGCAAGAACTTGTCCGCGCCGCCGGGCGTCACGCCGTCGAAGAGCTGCCGCAGTGTGGTGATCGCTCGAAGATCGTCGTGGGCCGAGGACTTGTCGTAGTGGCCCTGCGCCTCGAGGAGCGACTCGTCCACCCGCCGGCCTTCGGCGCGCATGCTGGCGACGGCATCGACGCTGCGCGAATAGCCCTTGCCGCTGATGAGATGCGCCGATCGCGGAAGCCCGTTGGACTCGAGCTCCCGATACAGCGCCGGTCGCGTGGCAAAGAGATGGCCCAGCGACGCCATCTTCCATTCCGCCAGATGGTTTGCGCCGCCGAAGAGCTTTGTGGTCTCGGGGAGGAGCGGCATGCGGCTCCGCCCGTAGCTGCGGCGCTTCGAGCCCGCGATCTTGGAGATCAGCGCGGTGTCCGCCGTCTCGTACTTCGTGTTGATCGGGAGCTCGTGGGGTTTGAAGGTCTGAAGGCTGCGATCGAGCTCGAAGGCGACCTGCGCCGCGTACGGGCCGAGCTTGGCCCCCACCTCAGAGAGGTTGACCACGCCGCTCGAGTCGGCCGCCTCCGCAAGAGCGCGCACGACCGCGATGGGTAGGGCTCGGTCGACGCTCACCTCGTAGTGCTCGTCGTAGACATGCTCCATGATCTGAACGCGGAACGAGTCCGGCCCCTGCGGGTTCTTGGTGTCGGCGTTTAGATAGGGGAGGGGATCCTGCTCGCGATCCATCGCGAGGCTGTAAGTATCCTTTTTGACGCGGGCGACGATCTCGCGGCCCTCGGGGCTCGTGAGGACCTGGAGCGCGTCGTAGAGGCGGAGCCGCGCTGGGCCCGAACGGACGGGGGAGCTGGACATGCCGAGTCCTTGGCATCCTGGTGCAGGCGGAACGACTGAGCAAGCCCCCTCCGCGCTTGCTCACCCAAGGTCTTCTTGGGCATGACCCAAGGGTGCGATTCGTGACCGCGCTTGCCATCCTCATGATTGCCGGGAGCGCCCAGGCCGAGGACGCGCTTCAGGTCGAACTCTTCCCGCGTGTGCTCGAAGGGGAGGGCCAGCCCGGGCTCGTCGTGCATGCGAAAGAGCGCCTGCATCGTGTGGTGCTGGACGTGAAGCGGGAGTCGGACGGCAAACGCATCACGGATTCGGCGGGGCCGATCGCCGGAGGACGGACGCATCGCTTTAGTTTGCCCTTGGAGGCTCCGGGCACGTCTCGGTTCTCGGGTTCGCTCAGGGTGGAGTGGGGGCGCGATCAGAGCGGCGAGCTTCCGATCTCGGTCGAGGCGGCGCTCCTGTCCAAGCTCGTCCTCGAAGTTCGGCCGGACGAGATCGTGGTGGCCGACCGTCGGCTGAAGCTCAGGACCAACCGCGTCATCACCAAGGCCGAGGTCTCCTTGATGTCCGATGCGGGCACGCCGCTCGGCTTTTCGGAGCACGAGTGGGAGGGCCGCGAGGTCGGCGGTGCCTCCGAACCCATCGAGCTCACTTGGACCACTTCGGGGCCTGGGAATCTGATGCGCATTCACGTGAAGGCCTACGACCGAGACGGGTTCTTCGGTGGCGTGGAGCTCTTCCCCTGGCGCATCGACATCCCGCACGAAGAGGTGCACTTTTCCACCGGTGCCTTCGATATCTCGAAGGGCGAGATCGAGAAGCTCGAGAGAAGTTATGTGCTGCTCGCAGACGCGCTCACTCGCTACGGGAAGTTTGCGAAGGTGAGGCTCTTCGTCGCCGGGCACACCGATACTGTGGGCGACGCGGCTTCCAATCGAACGCTCTCTCAGAACCGCGCGCGCGCGATAGGACGCTGGTTCGTAAGGCGCGGGGTGAAGGTGCCGGTGCTGCATGCCGGCTTTGGTGAGGATGCGCTTCTGGTGAAGACGAACGACGAGGTCGATGAGGCGAAGAACCGTCGCGCGGAGTACATCGTAGCGGTCGATGCGCCGTCCGGCGCGGCGTGGAGGCCGCTACAGTAGGGCGTGAGCCGACGAGCGAGTCAGCGCCAGATGAGCACTTCATCGAGGCTCTTCTTCGAGATGACCGGCACCTTCGCATCCTCGGCCGGATAACCCACCGGCATCAGCAGATAGGGCTTTTCGTGCTCGGGCCGGTCGAGCAGCTCGCGCAAAAAGCCCATGGGGCTCGGGGTGTGGGTCAGCGTGACGAGACCCATGTCATGGACCGCGGTGATGAAGAGGCCGGCCGCGATGCCCACGCTCTCGCTTGCGTAGTACGTGGGTGCGCGGGCTCCACTCTTGGTCTCGCGTGTGCTGTGTTTGAAGATCACCACGAGGTAAGGTGCGGTCGTGAGGTGAGGCTTGTGTTCATCCGTCCCGAGCGGTTCGAGCACGTCGAGCCAGTCCTGGGGCATGCGTTCTTCGTAGGAACGCTTCTCCTCGGCCTCGGCCGCGTCGCGGATCTGTTGCTTCAGCTCCGGCTCGGTCACGACCACGAAGGTCCATGGCTGAAGGTTCGCGCCGGAGGGCGCAGTGCACGCGATCTGGATCGCGCGCTCGATGAGGATCCTGGGTACCGGTCGATCGGAGAAGTGGCGCGTGCTCCTCCGCGCCCGCATGCGCGCGAGGAGCCGCTCCGACCGCCGCAGCATCTCCTCGGGGGGAAGCTCGGAGAAGGCCAAGGGTTCGAGCGCTACGGTGCCCATGGAGATCGCGTAGCCCCTCCGAGCTTGGGTCGCAACCCATGACATTTTAGGGGCTTACCGGCTCGGACACACCCGCCGAGGCCGAGCTTGGGTGGCTTCCACCCGAAAGCCTCCGGGTGTAGCGTGCCGCCCATGACGCAGCAAGTCGTAAACTTCAACGCCGGCCCCGCCGGTCTCCCCCGTCCCGTCCTCGAGCGCGCACAAGCCGAGTTCCTCGACTTCGCCGGCACCGGCATCTCGGTGATGGAACACTCGCACCGCGGCAAGGCCTACGAGAAGGTGCACTTCGAGGCCATCGCGCTCACCAAGGAGCTGCTCGGCGTACCGGATACGCACGCGGTGCTCTTCGTGCAAGGCGGCGCCTCGCAATGCTTCGCGACGGTGCCCATGAACTTCCTGTTGCCCGAACAGAGCGCGGATTACGTCATCACCGGCACCTGGTCCAAAAAGGCGCTCTCCGAGGCCAAGCTGATCGGCCAGACCAAGGTGGCTGGCACCGGCGACGTCGAAGGCAACTTCATCAAGATCCCAAAGCAGAGCGAGCTGAAGCTCGACGCGAACGCCGCGTACTGCCACATCACTTCGAACAACACGATCGCCGGCACGCAGTGGCACAACTTCCCGAACACCGGGAGCGTGAAGCTCGTGGCGGATCTTTCCAGCGACATCATGTGGAAGAAGATCGACGTCTCGAAGTTCGGCCTCATCTACGCCGGCGCGCAGAAGAACATCGGGCCCTCGGGCGTCACGATGGTCATCGTGGACAAGGCCTGGGCCGCCGCGGCCTCGCAGAAGATCCCGGTCATCTTCCGCTATCAGACGCACATCGAGAACGACTCGCTCTACAACACCCCGCCGACCTTCGGCATCTACATGGCGAAGCTTGTGCTCGATCATCTGAAGGAGACCGGCGGCCTCGACGGCGCGGAGAAGCGCAACCGCGAGAAGGGCCGCATCCTTTACGGCGCCATCGACGGCAGCGGCGGCTTCTACAAGTGCCCGGTCGAGACCGACGCACGTTCTCTCATGAACGTAGTCTTCAGGCTGCCGTCGGAGGCGCTCGAAGAGCAGTTCGTGAAGGAGAGTGAGAAGCTCGGCATGATCGGCCTCAAGGGGCACCGAAGTGTGGGCGGCTGCCGCGCGTCGATCTACAACGCGGTCACCGTCGAAGGGGTGAAGCAGCTCGCCGACTTCATGGGTGAGTTCGCCCGAAAGAACGGCTGAGCGTGAGCAAGCTGGCCTCCATGATTCGCGAGGGCGCCTCGGCCGGCGAGGTCGCGGCCCATCTCGATGCGCTCGGCGACGACGCGCGGGTGGAGGAGCTCTATGGCCTCGGGCTCTCGGAGCAGAAGAAGCTCTGGGCTTTGGCGGCGAAGAACGCGCCTCTGACGCTCGAGTCGTTTGTGCCGAGCGCCGACAAACGCACGATCTACAGGGGCAGAAACAGCCTCGTGGCGTTTCAGCGCTTCGAGAAGCACTTCTGGCGGCCATCGGACGGCGGCGCGTGTTTTGGCTTCAACGAGAACCCCGGCATCGTGTCGTGGTTCGCAGGTCCGGGCTACTTCACCTTCACCGCTGAAGACGGACTCATCGTCTTCGACTACACGAAGATCCCGAGCCAGCAGCTTCCGGACTGGCCCAAGATCGAGCCCAACGCGAAGGGCTTCGGGCCGCGCGTGGTCTACGCGGGTATGGTGGACTACAACCGCCGGGTGTCCGAGCACGTCGTCGTGGGTGAGGCGCGCAAGAAGGGCAAGCCGATGGGTGCGTACTACGTGATCAGCCGCGTCGAGCGCTGAGGTTGTTCGCGGGGCGGTGGCACGAGACGTGCTCTCGAGGCCCCCCGCATGAAGACCGCAGTTTGCCTCATCCCGTTTGTCGTCCTTCTCGAAGGTTGCTCGTTTCTCTTCGTTCAGGCGCCTTCGCTGGCTCGCGAGCCTGATTTGCCTCCCACATGCACCACGAGCCTGGCGGTGCCCGTGCTCGATGTTCTCTTGGCCAGTGGGTCCGCAGTGGGCTCCGTCGTGTTGGCCCCTCGCGAGTCCTCGTCCTTCCTCAGCTTTGACGAGTACGCGCCTCTATACCTTGCTCATGCCGCCGCCTTCGCCGGGTCCGCGATCTACGGCCTTCTTCAGACGAGCCACTGTCGTGATCAAGTCGGTGAGTGGCGAGCGGCGCGCAAGCACTTGCCTCGCGACGAATCGATAGACCCGCCCCTCTTGCTCGGGCCACCGCTCCTGCCGAGCGTCACCGCGACGGGCTCAGCCAGCGCGCCCGTGTTGTGTGCGGAGGTCTTCACGAGTGTGCAGGACCCTGCACATGCCGAGTCCTGCAGAGCGCCCCGTCGACGGCCGCTAAAGGCGGCACGAGCTCTGCAGTGAACACTCGGCATGAAGCATCTCTCTGCGCTCTCGTTCCTTTCAACCTCGCTGCTCTTGGCCCTCACGCTGCCGAGTTCGAGCCACGCCAGTGACACGACGGGCGAAGTGGACTTTCAAGCCGGCGTGACCACCCTCGTCGCTGAAGGCGGGGCGTTCCCCGTGGCGAGCCTCGGTCTTCGAACTCCCATCGGATCTCTCGTGGACTTGGAGCTGAGGCTCGATACCATCGGCATCGCGGGCGCACTTCAGGCTGCGATCGACGTCTCGGTGGTGCGATCCGAAAACGGTCATCACAGCCTCGGACTCCGCGCTACTACGGCCAGCGCCTACGCGGCCGACTTCTTTGGCGGGACGCTCGTGGTCGCAATGCTCACGGGTGGTGCTACCGGGTCCATCGGTTCCCGCGACATCAGGACGTCGCTCTCGGTCGAAGCGGGCGTTGTTGTTGGTGGGATCCTGGGCAGCACGCGAGGGTCGGAGCTTTCAGAACCCGCAAACTTCGTGCTGCGTCCAGAGCTGAGCATCGAGCTCTTTGCGGACGAGGAGGTGAGACCCTTCCTCGGCGTCTCCGCGTTCATCAACCCGGAGTTCCTGCTCGGCGCAGCGACGCTCGGCGTAAGATGGTGAGGGCGGAACCTCGACAAGCTCAGGCCGGTAGGTCGACTCGAAACGTCGTGCCCCCGCCCGACCGACTCGATGCCGTCACCCTTCCGCCGTGCCCCTGAATCACCTCCCGCACATACGGCAGGCCGAGTCCGCGCCCCGTGCGTTTGGTCGTGAAGCCCGCATCAAACGCGAGCTCGAGCGCGCGAACGTCCATGCCGGGGCCGTCGTCGGTAAAGGTGATGCGAACCCGGCGGCCGAGCGGGGTCTCGATCAGACCCGTGCAAATGTCCAGGGTGCCGCCCGAAGGCATGGCCTGGCGCACGTTTTGAGCGAGGTTTTCAAAGGCCACGGTGATGAGATCCGCATCGAGCTTCAGCTCCGGAAGTGGCTCCTGAACGTCGAGGCGAACCGTGATGTCTGAGCCAAAGACCGCGCGCTGTGCTTCGACAAAGGCCGTAAGAAGCTCGCCGAGTTGAATCTCGGACATCGCGTCGAGCTGCACACGACCCATGCGTTCGAAGCCACGAATCGAGCGCTCGAGCTGGCCCGACTTCGCCACGATGAGATCCAGGTACTTTGAATCGACTGGCGAACCCGTACGCTGAGACTCGAGAAGAAGCTGAGCCGCACCTCGAATGGCCGCGAGCGGGTTCAATAGATCATGCGTCATCTGGTCGGCCAACGCGCCGGTGGTGAGCAGTTGCTGTTGTCGCGCTCGTTTCTCGAGCACCGCGCGGGCGACGGGCAAGAGCACCGCAAAGAAGAGCCCCGCAAACCAAAGACTGGGCAGCAGCCAGGACAACAGCCCCGACTTCGGCGCTCGGGTGAAGACAAAAAGCGCCGCGAGCACCCCGAGACTGAAGAGCCCCGCGACCAGAAGAACGCTCCTCGTGATGCCCGTAAACAACCCTGAGCGAACGATGAGGAGCGCGAGGACCGCGGTGGCGATGACGAGCCCCAAGGAGGCGAGACGAGGAACCGGCGCTCCGGTCAAGGCCAACAGATCGACAGTGACGCCGCCGATACCGAAGGCGGTCGCGATGAGCAGCACCAAGGTGCGCGCCCTCTCTTGCTCAGGACTCCCACGCAGGTGTGCGATGAGCCTCGATCCGAGCCAAAGCATGCTGGGGGCCAAACCCAAGAGCATGGCGCCGGCCCAGATTGCGCTTCCGGCAAACGAGCTCAGAGCCCCACCCGAGAACGAGAGGAGGCAGAGCACACCGAGAGCGGCGAAGTAGATGTACAGAACGCGCATGCGGGCGGAGAACTCTCGTCGCAGTCCGAGGAATCCGGCGAGCACCGCGATGAGGGCCGCGCTCGCCCACGAAGCAAACGCGTACTCGATCCAGCGCCAAGCGGGGTGTGCGTACAGATCGTCGGCGACGTCTGCGAAGCAGTACCCGGCCAGCAAGACCGACATCAGGCCCAGTGCCGTGGTCAGATTGCCCGAGGTCCGCAGGCGGGCCATGAGGAGCGCGATGCCCAGAAACGCCGCCCCCGAGACCGCCGCCAGGACCTCCTCGATGCCCATCGCGCGCATCATAGACGGATTCGCATCGGCGTCGACGGGCGCAACGCTTGAAGGCGTGTAGCCGTCGTGGCATCCCCAAGCTTCCAGGCGTGTTCGACCGTCATTCCATCCCTGTCGCCTTCGTGTTGGGCGTACTTTCGATGACTTCGGTCGGCTCGCTGGGCGCCGAGGAGGCTGTGGCGAAGCTCGACCGCTACGAATGGGGTGCGATCCCCGCTTTGGCCTACGACAGCGACCTTGGCCTCGGTTTCGGCGCGCTCTCCAGCCTCACGCGGTTTCGCACCGGGTTCGAGCCCTTCGCCTGGCGGCTCGAGCTGCACCTGTTTGCGAGCGCCAAGCTCGCGCCCGATGACTCCGTCGAGCTGCCGTTTCATAGCCACTATCTGCAGCTCGACGTCCTCCGGTTCCTCGTCGACCACCTCCGTCTCAACGCCGAGCTCGCGTTTCGCCGCTTCTCGAACTCGGGCTACTACGGACTCGGCAATCAGTTGGCGCCCGAGACACCACCCTCGAGCCTCGAAACAGACCCGGAGATCCTGCGCCGCTTCAACCAGTACGACCGCACGTTCCCGAGCCTCCTGCTGCGCGGTCGATGGGCGATCTTCGACACACCGGTGCCTGTCGGGAAGCGTCGGCTCGAGTTCTTTGGCGGGCTCGGCGTGTCACACAGCCGCATCTCGCTCTACCCCGGCAGCAAGCTCGAGCTCGATCTCGCGGAGACCACGCGCGACACCGAGGATGGCCGCATCCTATCTGGGCTCCTCCTCGGGCTTCGGGACCATGTGCTGCTCGACTTCGTTCTGGGCCTTCTATGGGACACGAGAGATCACGAGTTTAGGCCGAGTGATGGCACCTTCACCGAGCTCTCCGTGCGGGCGTCTCCGGGGGTCGCGGAGGGGCTGGCCTACGTGGGTGTGCACTTCGCCACGAGCTGGTTTGCGAGCTTGGCGGGGCAGTGGCTCGCGGTCGGCGCGAGGTTTCTCGTGGATGCGCTCGTGGGTGACCCGCCGCTCTACGAACTCGCCCGCTACGGCGGCCTTCGCCCCGAGGATGGACCGGGAGGCGGGCGCTCGATGCGCGGTGTCCGGCTTCAGCGACTGCACGGCAAGATCAAGACTTTGCTCAACTTAGAGATCCGATCCGAGCTCGCGTCCTATGAACTCTTCGAGGCCAGGCATCGCGCCGGCCTGAGCCTCTTCACCGACACCGGTCGGGTGTTTGCGGACTGGGACGAGACCTTAATTCGCGATGTGCCCGTTGATTCACCCTTTGGCGCTTTCCACCTCGGCCTAGGCGCGGGAGTTCGCTACCACTGGGGCGAGGCTTTTGTATTGAGAGCCGACGTTGGATACTCGCCTACCGACGAGACGACCGGGGTCTATATCGACATCGGGCAGGTCTTCTGAGGACGTGATGGTCAAGAGCGAGCGACGAGTTCTGGTGGTCGAGGACGACGAGGGGCTCGGTCTCGTGCTCGCGGGCATTCTCACGCAAGCTGGGTTTCAGGCGGAGCACGTGCTCACCGCGGAGGCCGGCCTTTCCGTGCTCGAGCGCGAGCCCTTCGACGCCGTGCTCACCGACTTGCGACTGCCGGGTCTAGATGGTCTCGGTCTTTTGAAGCGGGTGCAGGCCATGGGCGTAGGGGTGCCCGTGCTGATGCTGACCGCGCACGGCTCCATAGGCACCGCGGTCGAGGCGATGCGAAGCGGCGCTTCGGACTTTCTCCAGAAGCCTTTCGATCGTGAAGAGATCCTCTACGCGCTCGAGAAGGCACTTCGTGGTCACGAGAGAGCGGCCGAAGCGGCCCCTGCGCGCCCCCGGGCCGATGGTGGTCCCTTGGGCGAATCCGCGAGCATGAAGCTCTGCGCCAAAGACATGGCCAAGGCTGCGCGTGTCATTGCCACCGTTCTTTTGCGAGGCGAGAGCGGAACCGGCAAGGAAGTCGCGGCGCGATGGATACACGCTTCGAGCGACCGCGCAGCCCGCGCGTTCATTCCCGTTCACTGCGGCGCGCTTCCCGAGGCGTTGCTCGAGAGTGAGCTGTTTGGCTATCAGAAGGGTGCGTTTACCGGTGCGGCTCAAAACAAGCCTGGGCGTGTGGAGCTCGCGGAGGGCGGTACGCTCTTTCTCGACGAGATCGGCGACATCAGCCCCAGCATCCAGGTGAAGCTCCTGCGGCTGCTTCAAGAGAAGGAGTACCAGCCGCTCGGCGCGCAGAAGTGCCGCAGCGCCAACGTGCGCTTCATCGCCGCCACGCATCGCGATCTCGAAGCCATGGTCGCGCGTGGTGAGTTTCGAGAGGACCTCTACTATCGGCTCAACGTTCTGCCCATCTGGCTCCCCCCGCTGCGCGAGCGCGGTGAGGACGTTTCGATTTTGGCCAGGCACTTCCTCGGCAAGCTCGGTCGTGACCAGGGCAGAAGAGAGCAGCGGTTCTCGGAGGGCGCGCTCTTCGCGCTTCGGGCCCACGGATGGCCGGGCAACGTGCGGGAGCTGGAGAACGTCGTCGAGCGGCTCGTGGTCTTCTCAGAGACGGAGCTCATCGACGAGTCGGACGTGCAGCGCGAGCTGGAGCGCCTCAAGCCACGATCCTCGATGGCGCCGGAACGGGCCGATGCAGCCACCCCTGCATCAGCCAGCTTGGGAGCGCATCGCGCGGTGGCGGAGAAGGCGGCGATCGAGGATGCGCTGCAGCGCTGCCAAGGGAACCGCACGCAGGCCGCTCGCCTCCTGGGCGTGAGCCGAAGGACGCTCTACACGCGACTCAGCGAGCTTGGTCTCGCGTGAGTCCGGCCGACCCGCACATCTCTCGAAACCGTGCTCGCTCCTCCTTCGAGAGCACCCTCGGCGTCACCGCCGGCTGACCGCGCTCATCAAAGAACGGACTCGGCTTCACCAGGCCCAAAAGGTGAGCTCGCGCGACGATGCGCATCGCACGAAGCACCATCGAGAGCGGGAACTTCGGGTGTGTGCCTGGCGGAAGCTGGCCGGGTCCGTACTGCCCTTGAACTCGGCCGAGCACGGGACCGAGGTCTCGATCGCGTGCACCCGCATCCGGGCCGTGGTCCATGAAGAGATGCGGGATCCCCACCACTGCGATTCGGGCCGACGAGGCGCAGTTGCCGGCCGGGGTCTTGCAGCACTCGGTGTACCAACGCATCGCGCCCTTTGGACCCAGGCGCAGACATCGGAGCTGCTCCGTACCTTCCTGAATCTCGACCTGCCCGAGCGCGAGCTGAAAGACCTCGGTTCCGCCGTTCTTGTCGAGCACGTCCGAACTGCGCCCGATCGCATGTGCATAGGTCTGACAATCGATGCACATACACACCGCGCGCACGCCGCTGTTCGGAGAGACCGCCCGCGCCACGCCGCGCACCTTCCCGCAGGTGCATCGGAGTCGGACCTCGATGGGCATCAGCTTCGCTCGCGTGCGAGCGCTCAGTCCGCCGCCGGGCACATGGGAGGGTTATTGCACGATCCCGTCATCGGCTTCGGTTCGGTCTGCTTGCAGAACGCGATGTCACTGAAGGTGTTGGTCGCGGTCATGTCGGTGTCGGCGCCGGTCCAGCCGCGGTCGATGCCGTTGGAGGCGCTGAACCGGATCTCGGTCGACTGAATGAACGCTGAAGGCGCGCCCTCGTTGAGCGAGAAGTAGACCGCGCCCATCGTCTGCTGTTGGCTGGCGGAAGCAGCCTTCGGCGTACCGCAAGAGAAGCTTCGGGTGCCGGTGTTCTCGTTGCCTGCGTAGAGGATCTGCGCAAACGCGATGGCCGAGGTCGGTGAGACGTCCTCGTGGAAGTTGATCCCCAGCCAATCGCCTGGCTGCGGCACGTCGGCGGCGGAGGTGAAGACGATGGGCTCCGCGAGCGAACCCACCGCCACCAGCGTGGCTTGTGCACCCTCGATGGTCAGCCCGGACACGGCGGTGAATCTGAGCTCGACCCCCGCGCTCAGGGTGAGCTTCGAGGTCGTCGCATCCTGAGGCGCGCCGACCACGAGGTACTTGGGGGCGTCGGTCTCGCCCGCGATCTCGTAGGGCACGCCGAGGTCGTCCCAGGTGGACTCGACAATGAGCCCATCGATGCCGAGCCGCTCCGAGGTTCGGACCAAGACCGCGTCACGACCGTTGCCGGTGTATTTTCCGGAGGGCAGCGTCGTTGCGGACCAGGCGTTGGTCACGATCGGGAACCGCGTCGCGCCTTCGATGGTCAGGTTGTTCGAGCCGTCGATAAACGCTGCGTTGGAAGACAGATGAACCCCGTTCGAGCCGGAGCCGCGAATGATCACGCTGACAGTTTCGAGCATGGGCACCAAAGACTCGGTGCGAGAGCCCTCGACCCGAATGACGCCGTGTTGCTCCGAGATGCTGAGCGGCGCGAGAAAACCGCCGTTCTCCAAGGTGGTGTGCAAGAAGTGTAGGGGCGACTCCGCACGAATGGCGACGATGGAGCCCCAGGCCGCCCCGGCCTCGAGCGGCTCGAAACGCACGCGCTTCGTGCTCTCGCCGTTGGCCCGGAGCTTACCGCTGACGTTGATGTCTCGCGTGGCCCCCACGCGCACCACCGCGCAAGCCTCGATGTCGAGCTCGGCGCCGGCCGAGATGCTGAGTCCATCCGGCACGAGGTGCGGGCTGGCCGCCAGCGTCCAGGTCTCGCTCGTCTCGAGGAATGGACCGTGGGTGGTTCCGTCTCCCGTGATCTCCGGGCACTCATCGGCGGGCTCGGGGGGTGTATCGTCGCCGCAGGCGAGCATCGAGGCGGCGAGGGTGAGCAGCAGGACGAAACAGGAAGTGGCCCGAGACGATGAGCGCATGAAGACTCCAGAGGTTGAAGCGAAGGACGACGCGCTTCTCCATTAACACGGCTACCCCAGGCTTTGAAGCTGGGGGGCCCGTCAGTGGGCGTCACCCTTCATGCTCGGGCAGATCTCAGACCGCAGAGCGTTCGAGTAGATCGAGCGGAAACTCGCACTCGCGCTTCATGCGGCACCGGCCGCAGGGCCCACCTCGCCACAACCGCTCGTAGTAGGCCTGGACCTGATCGATCATCTGCTCGTCCCGGCTGAGGATCCCGAGCTCGAAGTTGCGCCGGTCCGTACCCTTGGCGCCCAAACCCGCGCCCGTCCAGTTCGCGCTCCCCAGGTACAAGAGGGCGCCGTCCACGAGGATGATCTTGCTGTGGACTCGAGGACACATCCGGAGTTCGAGGCGCTTCATCAGCCCGGGATGCCGGTCGAACTCGCTGCGAAAAGGTCGCGACGGAAGCGAGGCGTGCAGGATGCGCAGCTCGACCCCGCGCCGGGCGAGGCGGTCGAGCTCGCTCACGATCGAAGCGTAGCGGCCGCGCTTTCGAGTCTGGACCATGAGGCCCTTGAGGTTGGCGGTGGCAATCCAGACGCTGACTTCGGAACGAAGCACCGCCTCGATCACGTCCTCATAGTGAGAGTGACCCGCGATGAGATCGAAGGCGGCGGACTCGTAGCGCGTCCGGAAGTCCATCCGGAGAGCTTAGGCGAGGCGGGTGAGGAGCTCCAGAAAACGGAGCGAGATCACTCGGTGGTGCCGGTGGCGACGTCCGTGCCCCAGAGCACGCGGAACTCGGCGCGGCGGTTCTGAGCCCAAGCCGACTCGCCCGAGCCCGAGGCGGCGGGCTTCTCTTCGCCGTAGGAGATGCTCTGGACCTGCTGGGGTCCGGCGCCCGCGCGCACCAAGTAGTCGAGGACCGCCTTGGCGCGTTTCTCGCCGAGAGAGAGGTTG
Source organism: Deltaproteobacteria bacterium (assembly GCA_011526105.1). Classification (GTDB taxonomy): domain Bacteria; phylum Myxococcota; class Kuafuiibacteriia; order Kuafuiibacteriales; family Kuafuiibacteriaceae; genus WYAZ01. The sequence goes on from WYAZ01000143.1 coordinate 15,215, forward strand.
TACTCGGAGGTGCCTTGCTCGTCCGCGTGACCCTGGACCTCCACCTTCACGGTGGAGTTCGCGAGCAGGATCTTGGCGTTATCGGCGAGCGCGTTCTTCGTGTCTTCGTTGAGATCGAAGGAGTCGAGCGCGAAGTGCACCCGATTGAAGTTGGCGATGAGCTTCGCCACGCTCTCGGGGATCTCTTCCTTCTTCTTCGAGGTCTCCGCGTTGGCCGCGGGCATGGCCTCCTCGGCCGGCGGCGGCGTGCTGGCGCAACCCAGGGCCAGCGAGGCGGCGAGTGCGAACGATCCGATGGTGGTGATGGTCTTCATGGTGGTTTTGACTCCCTCGACCTGTGACTAGAGCAGGCGCCAGGACGGGTCAAGCGCAGCCGTGTCGCAGGGGGCGTGAAGGGGCCACAACAGGAAGACCAGACCCTAGATCTCGGGCGCCGAGGTCATCTCTTGGCGCCTCGACTCGGGCCTGAGCCAGTCGAGCACCCGCACCCGCTCCGGCCACTCCGGGCCCGGAAAGCGTTGCTCGTCCGCGAAGGCGGCGAGCAGGGCCTCCTTCTCTCGGTAGCGCTCAAAGACCCACCGGGCGCGGCCTTCCTCGCTCGTGGGCAGCTCGCGGACCTCAAAGCGACGCACGTTCACCTCGATCCTCTTCACCTTGCGCTCGAAGCAGTTCACCAAGGTGGGCGTGAAGTCTGGGTAGGCGATGGTGACGTCGTAGACCGCGTTCAAGTGGTCGCCGAGGCCCTCGAGGCTCGCCACGAAGCCTTTGGTTCGCGGAACCAGGGTGCGCTCGGGCACCATCATGCCGCGGTCCTTCGCAAACTTCTGCGCCGCCTCGAGCTTGGCCTTGGTGAGGCGTGTACCCTCGAGGAAGGAGACGAGAAAGATGGGGATGTTCTCGGCCTTGTACTTCTCGAACAGGCGGCGCACGCCCTCTTTGTCCTGCGCCCAGTCTCGCTTGACGAAGATGCAGTCGAGGAACTTCATGCCCCAGCCGAAGCCTGGGAAGTACTTAATCACGTCCTTGACGAAGAACTTCGTGTCGCCCAGGCGGCCGCAGCGCCAGTTCAGGCACAGGACCACCATGATGTCGGCCATGCTCTGGTGATTGGGCAGGACGAGGGCGTTTTCGCGCTGGGGGACGCGGTCGCCGGTGAAGCGCACCTCGATCTTGTTCTGCAGCTCGCCCATCAAGACCCACAGGCCCCAGATGGACCGAGCGCACCACCGGTTGATGCCGCGAAACAGAGGCCGCGAGAATGGGTAGACGAGCATGCTCGCCATCTGAATCGAGTTGAGGACGAAGATCAGATAAAGGAACGAGAGGACCCCGGTTCCGAGCCCGTAGATTCGCTCTAGAGCCGCCATCGGGGTCAGTGGTACCAAGGCTGATCTCGCCTTGCCCAGCGAACACTGGCGCGGGCGAGCGCCGAAGCCGGAGGGCTACTCGAGGTCGACAGGAGTCAAAAGCCGAACGAGCTCGCGGGCTTCGTCCTCTCCCAGCTCATCGCTGCGGACGACGAGTTGGGTCAGGCGCGTGATGCTGTCGCTGGCGTCCTCGGGGGTGGTGAAGACCCGGGTGCGGCCCTCCCACTGCTCGAAGGGTACGCGGTCGAGACGCTCGCTGAGCTCTCGCATGATGGCCTCGAGGCCGTGGTCGAGGAGCAGCGCCTTCAGCTCGATCCCGGTCTCGGTGCGTTCCTTGTCCGCGCGCGCGCCGCTCATGCGGGCCCAGTCGCTGGCGATGCGGCCGATGCCTTCGACGCCTTCGTCTCGTTCTTCGTTCGAGACGAGGCCTTCTTTGAGGAGAGTGTTCAAGGTGTTGCGCAATGCTGAGCGCGTCGCCCGAATCAGGTGCAGCGTGTCGAGGCCTGCGATCTTGGACTCGACGGGGTCCTGCGCCCGCAGAGCTTCCTCTTTGGGGGTCGCCTGACGCGCGACGCTGTCCTTGGCAACTTTGTCCTCGGGGACTTCCTCGAGCTTGGGGACGTTCTTCAGAAGGGTGCGGGTCTGACCGTCTTCGAAGGCCAAGCGCAAGCGGTCTTCCGCCTCTTCCACGAGTCGGCCGACACCCCAGTCCGGCTTCGCGCGATGTCGGAAGAATCGAGCCATTTCGGGCTCTAGACCACGACTCGGCCTCGGGGTCAATTCACCTCGAACCCTGTCACCGGCCCTTCGGCCGATGGTCCGAAGGCCCGTCCCAGCCCACGATATGCTCGTGCGCGCGCTTCGCTTCTCGCTGGCCAGCTTGGTCCTCGCGTTCGCTGGCTGCGACTGCGACGACGGCCTCGGGGCCCTCCGTGGTGTCGTCGAGGCCAGCCCCGATCCGCTCGATTTCGGGGACGTCCCCGTAGGGGCCGAGAAGACCCTGCAGCTCAGCCTGCGGAACACAGGGACCTTCGTCCTTAGGGTGCAGAGCTTCGAGGCCAGCGGTCCGTTCATCGCTCCCACGACCTCCACCACGATCGCGGCGGGCGGCCAGATCGAAGTCCCGATCGCGTTTCGTCCTCCCGCCATCGGTCCGCACAGCGGAAAGCTGGTCATCACGACCGATGCGAAAGAGAACGCGGTGACCGAGGTGGATCTCATCGGTAACGGCATCGAAGCCGCGATCGTCGTGGAGCCTTTGGTCGTCGACTTTGGAGAGGTCCTTTGGGTGACGACCACCCAGGAGGAGCGGCGCACCGTCACCGTCTCCAATCCGGGCACCGATGCCTTCGAACTCACCGCTGCCGTTCTCACGGAGGGTGAGAACGAGGGTTTCGGGCTCGATCCGGCCATGTTGGTCGGCACGTTTGGGCCCCAGGCCTCGCGCAGCTTCGAGGTCACGTACATGCCGAATCAAATGGGGGCGGTCGCTGGCACCGTGCGCCTCGAGACCACCGCGCCCAACGCGTCCGAGATCCTCGTGAGCTTGCGCGCGACCGCGGTGGGGCCGGAGCTCGAGGTGTGCGGCGGCGTGACCGGCCGCGCCGAGTTGTGCACGGAGCAGGGCCAGACCCCGGCGGTCAACTTCGACGCGGTCGACTTTGGGAGCACGACGACCGGGCGCATCGTGGTGAAGAACGTCGGCAATCGAGATCTCTCCGTAGAGAGCGAAGCGACGGGCACGGTCGAGGCGTTCGTCTTCAGCCCGACCATCGCCGAGCTCTCGAGCTTCGTGCTCGCGCCCTTGCAGGAGCGAGTCGTAAACGTGAGTTACACGGCGACCGACTACAGCTTCGACAGCAGCTTCGTGGGTTTTGGGACCAACTCCGCCACGCGGCAGAACGCGATCGTGCGCGTGGAGGCGCGCATCAATCGCGCGATCGTCGAAGTGGTCCCGCGCAGCCTCACCTTCAGCCTCGAAGGCGCTGCCAATCGCGGTGAGGTCGATGTGCAAGTCTTCAACTGCGGTCAGTCCGCGCTCATCTTCAGCGCCGCGCCTTTGGTGCGCCAGACCTCGGGCCCAGGAAGCGTGTTTTCGCTTCAGAACGCGCCGAATGCGGGCGTGAGCCTCGCGCCGCAGGCCTGCACCGGTGAACCCGGCGGGGCGCGGTTTCAGGTCGTGTTTCAACCGACGCAGAACGGAACCTTCTTGGGCGAAGTCGCCATCCAGACCAACGACCCGGTGGACTCCGAGGTGCTCGTGGACGTAGCGGCCACCAAGCGCTGAGGCGATCGCTCCGTCTCAGGGCTCGTGGATCAAAAGCTCCACCCGCTCGAGGAGCGCGGGTGGAAGCCTTCGCGCGACCTCGGTCCGAATCTCGCGGGCGGAGTAGCGCTTCGAAAAGTGCGTGAGGAGGATGTGCTCGTTCTGGAAGCGCTCCGCGTGGGTCGCGATGTGATCGAGGTGGACGTGTCCGCCTTGGCGTGCTTCCTCGGGATCCTTCTCCGAACCCAAGAAGGTGCACTCGAGCATGAGCACACGCGCGGTGGTGACGGCGGGGTCGGCGTCGAGCACGTCGATGGTGGTGTCGCCGGGAAAGCAGAGCTCTGCCCGCTCGACGACCTCGTGGATGGCTGAGCCGCTTCGCGCGAGCCGCCCGATCTCGGTCCCATCTTTGCCTTTGTGCTCCTCCTTGAGCTTCCGAATGCGCCGAAAGAGCGTGTAGCCGTTGGTCTCGATGCGATGGGGTGAGGCAAAGACGCGGGCGAAGGCATCGTTTGGCAGGGGGATCCGGTCGCCCGGCGAAACCGGCACGAGGCGGCAGTGCAGGGTGTCCGCCTGGAGGTCTGCCCAGGTCTCGAGCAGCCGTGCCAAGGTCGGGTGGGAGGCGGCCGGGCAGTAGATGTCGGGCGGGCTCTGGTGCCGCATGCTCCGCATCGAGACGTAGTAGGGAAGCCCGGCCGCGTGATCGATGTGGGCGTGTGTAAGTAGCAGCCGATCCTGGCTAATCGCGCCTTCCGGGCAGCGCCCGATATCGAGGCAAAGGCCGAAATCCGGAAGCTGGAAGCAGGTTTCCACGCCGCCCACCGAGTGGGCCTCCACCGCCATACCACCCAACTGAAGCCGCATGTTCGCCCTTACTCTCGCGGTGCCCAGGGCAAAAGAACAGGAAATAGGACGACTCCAATAATCCGGTATAGGATCGCCGCGATATGGAACGGCAATACGCCGTGTTGGGGCCCCTACCTTCGGGAGTGGAGACCCGCGCGTTTCTCGGGTGCGAAATGGCGGACGGTCAACCACAACCGTCGCAGCCGGTCGTTGTGGTGTGGCTCCCAGAGGAAGTCACCAAAGACGCCAAGCAAGTCGAGCGCCTTCAGCGCGAGACCGCCTTCGTCACCCAACTCGATCACCCGAACCTCATCCGTGTACACGGCCTCGAGTGCTTCGAAGAGGGCTGGGCGCGTGTCGTCGACTACTGCGATGGCGAGCCGCTCTCTCGTTTTCTCGAGTTGTCCCGCCGAGACGGCGGAAACATCCCGCTGAAGGTCGCCCTTCGAATCATTCTCGACGTCTGTGATGCGGTCCATCATGCGCACGAGCAAGGTCGCGAGAGCATCGCGAATCGGCCGCTCGTGCACGGCGCGCTTCGTCCGGACACGCTGATGGTCTCGTTCTCGGGAACGACGAAGGTGACCGGTTATGGCGCGGGCGTGCTCGCCGGCATGAAGCAGATCGACACCGGTCCGAACGCCATGCAGTACATGGCGCCCGAGCAGATCATCGGTGGCAAGTCGACGGTCAGCCCCTCGAGTGATGTCTACTCGATCGGCGCAATCCTCTACGATCTCATCTCGGGTGCGGCGCCCTTCTCGGGGGTCGAAGAGCTCGAAGACGCCATCCTCACTCAGAACCCAGAGGCGAAAGATCCCGAGGGTGTGCTGGGCACGCTCTACACCGTCATTGGTCGCGCCATGAAGAAGCGCGGACAGGATCGCTTCGAGACGGTGGCGGAGCTTCGGCAGGCCATTCTCGACGCGGTCGAAGGACGTGAGCCTTCGACCACCGAAGAAGTCGGTGCCTTTGCGGACGATCTGATCCCGCTCACCGCGACTGAACGAGAACAACGCACCTCGCTGCTCGCCCACTCGGACGATCTCGATGCGGTCACCGTCTTGTCTCGACCCGAAGAGGCCCCCGACGGCGTCGATCCCAAGCTCTTTGCCGCCTCCAGGCCCTCCACCGAGACCGGTCGCATTCGTGTGCGAGCGAAGTCGCGCTCGAAGTCGAAGGCCAAGAAGCGAAGCCCGTCCGCCACCGACGAACATCCGGTCATGGACACGGGCGAGAGCAAGCGCCCGCGAAAGGCCCAGGCACGCGAGGTGGAGACCGTGCTCTCCGCTGAGCCCGGTCGCGTGGCTCCAGACCGCGAATCGACGCAGATCGAGCGCCACGAGACAGTTCGTAGCCAGCCGCCTCCGCCTTCCATCCCAGTACCAGCTCCGGCCGCTGCCCGCGTGAGTCACCCGGCAGCCGTGCCTCCGCGCCCCAGCGTTCCGGTGCCATCGCAGGTTCCGGTTCCGTCTGCGGTACCGCATCCATCCATGGCACCGGGCGTGGTGCCTCCGGGCATGATGCAGCCCGGCATGCGGGCCTCGGTGCCTCCGGGCATGATGGCGCCCGGCATGATGCCGCCCGGTATGATGCCTCCGGGCATGATGCCTCCCGGTGCTCGTCCGTCCTTCCCTCCGGGCGCGCGGCCTTCGATGCAACCCGGCTCGATGCCGCCTCCCGGTGCTCGTCCATCCATTCCACCCGGCGCCTCGTCCGCGCCGCCGCCTCGTTCCTCGCTCGCGCCCATGAGGCACGTGCCCCTCAAGGGCAACTACATGGACGGCACCGGAGAGCTGAAGCTCCCCACCGGCGATCTCAGCACGTCGGAGCGCGCATCCAAACCTTCGCCAGATCCTTTCGGCAAGGCCGGCCTCAAGCCAGACCTGCCGCCGCGTGCGATGTCCGAGATCACCAACATCGACGCGAGCCTCGGAGACAACTCCAAGATCTGGCTGCTCGCGGGCATTGGGCTTCTGGTGGTGGCCATGGTGCTCGTCATGTCCATCGGCAAGAAGCCCCCGGAAGGTCTCGCCGACGAGTCCGTTCGCAAGCGTCTGCCCAAAGAGTTGATCGAGGAGGCCCTACGTTCCGGCACACCGGTCGAGGGCGACCCGGTGCCGGCGGATCCCGAGATCCCTCCGCAGCCTGATCTCGTTGCGCCCCCCAAGGCCATCGATCCGTTGCTCGGCGAGAACCCGGACGCGCCCCCGGTCGTGCCCGAGGTGAAGTGGGGCGTGCTCAGCATCGACTCGGAGCCGAAGGTCGATGTCTTCGACGGTGATCGGCTCATCGGACGCACCCCGGTTCGCCAGAAGCTGAAGGCGGGCTCCTACAAGCTGCGCTTCACCGACAAAGACAAGATGATCAACCGTTACAAGCAGTACACGGTGCAGCCGGACGGTGATCACAAGGACACCCTCACCTTCGGGGAGGCGCAACTCTTCGTGGAGGCGCCCAGCGGCTCTCGGATCTTCCTGAACGGACGACCCATCGGTAAGGCCCCCATCGAGCCCTACGATCTCTATGAAGGTCGATATCTCCTCAAGGTCACGCACGAAGGCAAGACCTGGTCGGAGTGGTTCAACGCGCCGGCGGGCCGCAAGATCGAGTACCGCGTTCGGATGGACTGAACCTCCGCCTCAGAGTTCGAACCGATGATCGAGCGCGAGGCGCAGATCGATCCCGGGGCGCGGGATGTCCGAGTTCAGCTCTCGCTCGGGCACATCGAAGGCATTCGCGACTTGTAGCTGTAGGCCGAAGCCATAACCCAGCTCGAGCCCGCCACCGACGCTCACAAAAGGCATGGCCCACGCACGACGGCGGATGGGATCCAAGTCCCCGTCCGTCCGCGGAAAAGGAAAGGCGTGGCGAGCGGCGAGCTCCACGTACGCCCCGCGAACGCCGAGCTCGTAGCGCAGGCGCGCGGCGGCCGTGCCGCCCTCGATGAAGCTCTGGGCCTCCGCGCCGAGCCCGCGTGTGAGCGCAAACAGCACGACCAACTCGAAACCGCGCAGCGGCCTCAGCGAAGTCTCGAGCTCACCTCCAAGCACGGCGCCCACATCTCCGTTGCTCGCGACGTTCGCCTGGAGCGCGACGGGGTTCGACACGAAGCTCACGGAGGAGCCGATCCGAACGCCGAACGTGTCCGGCTCGTACATAAAGGATAGGTCGACGGTTCGAGCATGTTCGAGCTCGAGTGCGGCTCGGGCAAAGGAAAGATCCAGCACCGTGGGCTGATGAATGGCCTCCTGATACCCCAGGAGCACGGTGAAGTGGGCGAGGGGCGAGTACCCCAGCTTCAGCTCGGGCAACACAAAGACCCCGGCGCTCTCCTTGCCGAACTCGTCATCGCTCTTCGCGTGACCCGCACGTACGGCCGCTCTCAGAGAGAAGGTCTCCCACTCGAGCTCGGCCGCGACTCCGCCCGAAGCTCGGAGCATGCGGCCGCGCACAGCCGCTCCGTAGGCGCCGCTGGTGTACGCGCCCCCGAAGGCGCTCAGCCAGAACACCTCCGCGAGTTGCTGGCGAAGCTCACCGTCGAGCTGCAGCACGTCCGCGTCGTCCTCGAAGCGCGTTCCACCACCTGCGGGTTCGGTGCTGGTCTCGAACCTCCGGACGCCAGCCTGGAGGCGAAAGCGCGTGGTCTTCGAGCCTCCGTGTACGCGACCAAAGCCCGAGACCATGCTGCGGAGCCGGTCGATTCGACCGTCGAGATCGAAGCGCTTCGCGTTCGTGACCCGGAACAGATCGAAGCCGAGATCGACCTGAATGCCGTGTGCTTCGGCGTCCCATAGGCGTGCGCGTGAAGACAGGCTCGACTCCTCGTCTCCCGTGCCAGCCTGGTGCCTTCCCGCGCCGTCTCGCATGGGGTCGTGATCGGAGTAGCCACCCGACACCGAGATTGCGGCGTCGTCGATGCCCGCGTCGAGCGCGCCTCTGAAACCGCTCGAACGATCGGCGAGTCGACCGAGCCCTCGAAGCTCGCTCGTGAGTCCTGCTCGTGCCCGAGGTGCGCGACCGGTGAGCGAGAGCTGGCCGTGACCGGAGAACCCGCCCGTGCTGAGCGGCGCCGACCGACGGATGCGCACTGCTTCGAGGATCCAGGGATCGATGAGGCCCAGCGCGGTCGATTGATCCAGGGAGTCGAGCGCATGCCTGAGCTCGAGCCCGTCCATCGCGAGACCCACCCGCTGGCCGGTTCGTCCAAGAAACACCGGGCTCTCTCCGCTCACGAAGGTGCGGCGGGTCGAAAAGGAGGTGGCCTCCTCGCGAAGTGCCTCGCCCACGCTCCGCGCGTTTCTTCCATGCAGGCGGGACCGGGGCACATGCAGCGCTGGATCCAAGATGATCCTCGAAGGGGCGCTGTTGCTCGCGGTGCTCGTGGCTTTGAGCGAGTCGAGCAGGCGCAGTTCCTCGTCGGTGAGGGGGAGGTCCTCCAGCAGCAAGTCTCCGCTGGCGGTGGAACTGACCGTCTCACTGCCCTCGAGCCCCAGCGCGACGGAAGTCGTCTCGACCGGGGCTTGGGCCAGGAGCACCACCACCCAGGCCAAGTGCATGCCGCCCACCCGTAGCCCGTTGGGGGCCCCTTCGCTACCGGGAAGACCCGTCTCGGCGGTTCGAAGTGCCCCGAAGTTACCCCTTGGCCCGGGCTCCAGGGTCTGATATCCACCGCAACTTCGGTGCCCAGATAGCTCAGTTGGTAGAGCAGTGGATTGAAAATCCGCGTGTCCCTGGTTCAAGTCCGGGTCTGGGCACCAGCTTTCTTCTCCCCTCGAAGCTAGTCTACGGTCGCACAGCATGAGCTCGACGCGAGCGCCCGACCGACAGGCGGTGATCCAGGGTCTGGGGCCCGTCCGTCGCTTCGGCCGATATCTCCTGGTGAAGAAACTCGCGGTCGGCGGCATGGCCGAGATCTGGCTCGCGCTTCAGGAGTCGGTCGCCGGGTTCAAGCGCTTCGTCGTCGTCAAGAAGATCCTCGGGCATCTCATCGAGCGCGAGGAGTTCGTGAGCATGTTCCTCGACGAAGCGCGGACCACGGTTCAGCTCAACCATCCCAATATCGTCAAGGTCTATGACCTAGGCGAGGCAGACGGCAGCTACTTCCTATCGATGGAGTACATCGACGGGGAGACACTCGCAGCCCTCACCCTCCGCGCGGCGCGAAAGCGCACCCCAATCACGCCCGAGCTCGCCGCGCGCATCATCGCGGATGCCGCGCGCGCGCTTCACTTCGCGCACACCCTGAAAGGCCACGACGGTCGAAACCTCGCGATCATCCATCGCGACATCTCTCCTCAGAACATTCTGCTCAGCTACGAGGGCGAAGTGAAGGTGGTGGACTTTGGCATCGCCAAGGTCGCCAGCCAGTCCGAGCACACCCAGGCGGGCATGCTCAAGGGCAAGTACAGCTACATGAGCCCGGAGCAGATCCAAGGTCAGCCGCTCGATGGGCGCTCCGACGTTTTTGCGCTGGCGATCACGCTCTACGAACTCGTCACCGGTACTCGGCTCTTCAAGCACGATTCCGAGCTGATGATCCTGGAGATGGTCACCAAGCACGAGGTTCCGCCTCCTTCCTCCATCAACCCGATGGTGTCGACGGAGCTCGATCAGATCATCGCGAAGGGGCTCGCGAAGGACCGCGACCAGCGCTTTGCGAGCGCGGAGGCGTTTCAGGTGGCGTTGGAGGAACACCTCAGCCGTTCCGAACAGTCGACGGCCGGTCACGATCTCGGCCGCTTGATGCAGCAGCTGTTCGCCGATCACGTCGCGGAGAAGACCCTGATTCGGGAGATCGCGAGCGAGCCGAACTTCGAGGAGACGTACTCCGAGAGTCCGCCGCCGCGCGCCGCGCCTCGGGCGCCGATCGTGGAGCGTCGCTCCAACCCCTCCCCGGCGCCGTCTGTGCACCCAAGTCAGTACCCACCTGGATATGGGTCGCAGGGGAGCTACACCGGACCGTTCCCCGTTCCGGGGGGGCATAGCGGCTCGTATTCCTCTCCCGGCGTCGCCTACCCGGTGCCGGGCGCTCAGCCCAGCAAGCGCAGCGCGGTGCTGCTCACCCTGTTCTCGATCATGCTGCTCTTGGTGCTCGGGCTGGGCACATACCTCATCCTCGTGCCGGGCGGGGTCACCTCTGTGCCCGCCGGCGCGCTCGACATCGTCTCCACGCCGCCGGGCGCGCTGATCTACCTCGACGGCGAACGTCCGCGCGGCGTGAGCGGGTTGGCGGTGACGCCCACCAAAGGGGAGTTGAGCCTCCCTTTCGACAAGCGCGTGAAGCTCAGGCTCGAGAAGCCCGGATACAAGGACTACGAGATCGAGGTCACGATGAACGCAGAGCAGGCCGGTCGACCCATCGAAGTCCAGCTCGATGCCCACCCGGTACCGCTCACCATCGATGTCGATCCAAGCCACGCCGAAGTCGAGATCAAAGTCGACGGCAGGATGCTGGGCAAAGGGGCCGGCCTCGTCGCGTCCGTGCAGCCCGAGGTCGAGCATGAGGTGACCGTCGCGCTCGAGGGCTACGAGTGCGAGAGCATGAAGTCGAAGATCGCCGCCGGCTCATCGGGCCGGATGGTCGTGCCCTGCCGGGAGAAGCGGGTCGTTTCAGGCAACGAGAAGACACTCACGCGGCGCGACCCCAAAGAGGTGAACAAGGTCCGCGAGCCACGGCCGCCACGTGAGCCGCGCGAGACCGCGGCCTCGACTGCGTGTGTCCCGGATGACAGCCGGCCTTCGGGTGCAGTCTTCAATACGAAGCCCGTGAGCGAGGTCTTTTTTCGCGGCAGAAGGTTGGGTGAGACTCCGCTCAAGCAAATGAAGCTTCCCTCGGGCTGCCTCGAGATCACCTATCAGAATCCGGTGAACAAAAAGAAGGTGGTCAAGCGCTACATTCATGCGCCCAACCGACTGGACTATCGCTACAACGAGACGATCGCGGAGCTCGAGTAGAGCTCATCTCGAGACCTCCGACCGAGCGAGACGGCCGACGCGGATCGGCCGAAATCGCGACCGAGGAGGTTTTGAGATGAGCTCTCGGCCTCACTTCGGTACCAGGAAGGTGACCGCCTGCGATACGCCGCCCAAGCTCGCGCCCGTGAGAAGAAATCCCTCTCGAAAAGGCACGATGAAGTGCAGCGTGCTCGGCCCTCGGAGGCCCTTGTAGCCCATCGCGTCGAGCGGGCAGTAGCCTTCGGGATGCGAGTAGAAGTTGAACAGCCCGGTACCGCCCGCCATCACAAAGCCATCGGCGGCGGGGGCGACCGCGTAGGCAACCTGAGTGAAGCGACTGGGGCCGAGCGACGCCCACGAGCCCAGACCCTCGTCATAGCGCTGGATCTCACCGTCGGTCATACCGACGAGGACGCCCAGGCCGTCGATCTCGGCCAAGGCCGAGAGTCCGATCGCCGCGACCCCTTCGAGCGAACGGTCGATCATCGGATCCAAGAAGGCCCCGCCTTCGAACCGAAGTCGAACCACCTTGCGCTCCGTGGCCTTCACCGCCCAGACCTCGTTCTCGCCGCGGGCCAAGAGCTCTCCGGTCAACACGCCGCGCCCCGTCCCGCGCTCGAAGCTAAAGATGGGCTCTGGGCGCCATTGTACGCCCGAGGTTCCGGTGCGAGCGCCGACGTAGATGTCCCCGAAACCGTCCATCATCCAGAACGCGTTCCGGGTGACGCGCAGCCAGTATGGATCGAGGCCGGGCCAAAGGCCTGGTGCAAACTCCCGACCGGAGACGCTCGCTTCATCAAGGGTCAGACGGAAGAGCTCGCCGCCGATGCCAGCGAACCAGATCTGGCCGTCCGCATCGAGCGTGAGCGCGCGTAGCCTCAGTGTGTCCGGGACATCGATCGATCGAACCTCGAGTTCACCTCCCAGCCACTCGATCACGTAGAGCCGTTGTTCCATCACTTCGGCGTTGCCGACGTAGAGCTTCGAGGTACCGGCGAGCACTTCCGTCTCGTTCAGCCGAACCATGAAGCGTACGTCCGTGGTTGCGCCGACGAGCTCCACTTGTGAAAACTCGAGCTCTGGACAGAAGGAGAAGGGATCTGGGTTGCGCACGAGCAGAGGGCGAAAGCGGTCGGGAGCCTCGGTCGAGCGCGACCACCGGACTCCCGAATCACTCGTTCCCGGCCGAGACAGGATGGCGTCGGCTTCGAGACGCAGCGGATGAAGCTCATGGGGGGGAGCCGGCTCGAGAACGCCAGGCCCGAGGCCGAGCAGACTGAGGTCTTTCTCGAACAGAAGGGCGTGTGTCTCCCAGGGCTCACCGGCTTCGACGGTGATGCTGGATCGAAGTGCAGATGCGCCCACCTCGAGGTCGGCCGCGAGCAGATCGTGGCCGGACTCCGCTTCGATGGAGAGCACCATGCTCGCGAAGCCGGCGGTGTCAGGATAGGGGATGAAGATGAGGTCCGACTCGATGCAGGCGACGGTCACGAGGCTCATCGAGCAGCTCAGCAGGCGTCGGCCCATTCTCGGCAGTCTAGCACCGTTTCCGATGGAGTCGTTTGCCTCGATGGCCCCGGTGTGCTCGGAATCCGGCGCCCGTGGGATGGTCTATCGAGCCCTCATCGATTAGTTCTCTGGAGATGTCGTCGGCGCTTCGCTCGCTCCTACTGCTCTCGGCCGTCGCGCTCGTCGGCTGTGACGGTGTCGCAACACTTGCCCCCGAGCTGGACGCGAGGCCGGTCTTCGCCGACGCGGATCCGCTTCGTCCCGACGCTGGCGACTCGAGCTCGCCAGCACCGGACGCAGAGAGCGCCGACCTCGGCTTGGATGCGGGCGATTCGAGCGCGCTCGATGCGGCGCCCTACGCGGACGCCGCGGACGTGGGCACCGCGACCGTCGCGGATGCAGGGCCCTCCGACGCGGGCTCGACGGACACCGGGCGCACCCCCATCGCGCTTCGCGTGCTCACCTTCAACACCGGAACGACCGGGGGCGCGCGCCATGATCTGCCACCCGACGACGGCTACGGCTCGGCCCAGGCCAATCTTTGCGACCAGTACTACGGCAACGGCCTGTCTTGGGTGCCGGTCATGGACGACACGCGCGACTTCTTGGCGCGCACGGATCCCGACGTCGTGGTGTTTCAAGAGATCTTTCACCCCGAGGAGTGCGCGAAGATCCCGATGAGCGCGTACCCCGGCTTCTATTGCGAGACCTGGTCGTCCGGAGAGCCGACCGTGGCTCAGTACGTGCTCGGCCCCAACTGGCAGGTCATGTGCAACCTCGGCAAGCCGGACAAGTGCGCGGCGGTTCATCGCCGCGTGGGCACCTTCCAAGGCTGCAGCCTAGACTTCTGCATCGAGGGGATGGCGGGCGGGCGGGTGCCCAACTGTGGCGGTGGGTCTCGCGTGGGTCGCGGCGTGATCGACCTCGTCGACGGGCGGACGGTCACGCTCGTAAACTTCCATGGTTCCTCCGGCGTGACCGGATCCGATCTGGCGTGCCGAGAGGCTCAGATCGAACAGGTCTTCATCGATCTCGGCGACGGGCAACCTGGCGCCAACGGGCTGCGCAACCTTATCATGGGCGACCTCAACGCCGACCCGGTGCGCCAGGCGCTCATCGATTCGAGCGCCCGCCGATGGGGAGATTTCGTGGGTGACACGCTGCCCTTTCACTTCATCAGCGACGTGGGCCGAAATGCAGCGCCCACGTACGCGAGCTTCTTCAACATCGATCACGTGATCAGCGACGTGTTCGTAGGGAGTTGCTTTGTCCCCGGGGTCACCATGGGGCAGCCGGAGGTGTCCGTGATTACGTTCTTCGATCACAAGCCGATCGTTTGTGATATTCGAGCGGACTAAGGGGGCTTCGAACGTAAAGATGCTGACTCCAGCAGAAGCGATAGGCCTGCGCGGAAAGGCCATCGATGGCCGACTCCGACGCGCGGTGGCGCGGATATCCGCCACCCGGCTCTCACGTCTCGCGGACAGGCTCCGAGAGGACGCCTGGAAGAACCACATCATCTACGACCGGGACGGCGCATCGGAGCCGGTTCGCATCATGCTGAGACCGCTCGCGGCGACGCACGACCAATTGGTCTACGTGCACCACGTGTGTTCGGTGATGACGGATGCGCTGAGGCGAGTGACCGATCTGTGTCGCGAAGACGCCGAGGTGCGGGCCCTGTTCGCGCTCGATCCGGCCGAGGAGCGATGGTTTCGCGAGCTCTGGACACGAGGGGCCAGTCGGCACAACCCCATCTACGGCCGGCTCGATGCGGTGTGTGACTTCTCCAGCGCCAGCTGGCGCGACACGCTCGCGTTCTTGGAGCCGAACCTCTCCGGCGTGGGCGGCATCCATTATGCGCCAGTCATCGAGCAGCTCGTCATGCGAGACCTCGTTCCCGAGATACGGAGGCAAGACCGAGGCCTGCACCTCGAGCTCCCGAGGGACCAACGTGAGCTCTTCATCCAGGCGCTCATCGAGCACGGGGAGGCCATCGGGCGTCCTTTGAAGACGCTGGCCTTCGTCGAACCCAAGTACGAGCAGTCCGGGCCCGATGAGCAGCGTTCACTCGCTCAGTTCATCCAGGAGAAGTACGGGATTGAGGTCGTGCATCTCGACCCGCACGAGCTGTCGATCAGCGGGTCCGAAGTCATGGGGGAGGGCCGGGTGGTCGATCTGGCCTATCGTGACTACGAGCTCCCGGACCTCCTCGCGCTCGAGCGGGAGTCGAGCCAGGCCATCGAGCCCATGCGACGGCTCTTTCGCGAGAACCGCATGGTCTCCTCGCTCGCAGGGGATCTCGACCACAAGAGCGGCTTTGAGCTCTTGACCGATCCCGTTCTGGTCGCCCGCCACTTCAGCCCCGAGGAGCGCAAGGTCTTCGAGTCGCACGTGCTGTGGACCCGCATCTTGAGCCACCGAACGACGACGTCGTGGGACGGAACGGAGGTGGATCTCGTCGCGTTCGCGCACGCCCACCGCGAGTCCTTGGTGTTGAAGCCGAACCGAGGTTTTGGTGGCAGAGGGGTCTACCTCGGAGCATCGACGGCGGAGGAGGAGTGGTCTCGCCTCCTCGACGAGGCCTTGGCGGGCGCTGCGGATCCGCATCAGCAGTCTGTGTTGCAGCGCTCGGCTCCGCTGCCGGTGTTCGAGTTCCCGACGCTCACCGACGAAGGGAGCATCACCGAGGAGCCCTTCTACACGGTCATGGGCTTCACCCCGACCGACCACGGCCTTGGGGTCATCTGCCGGGTCTCCCAGAAGCAGGTCGTCAACGTCGCCAAGCGGGGCGGCATCGCGGCCCTGCTCGTGGCTCGAGACATCGAGCCCGCGCAAGAAGAACGCTCGAGCCGAATCCGGACGGGTGGGGCCCTCGAGACCTTCCGTTCGAGGGTGTCCACGCTGCGCGACCTCGAGGCCACCATCGGCCTCCTCGGCTGGGACGAAGAGACCTACCTGCCGGAGCTCGCGCATGCTCAGCGCGGCGAGCAGCTCGCTACGCTCGAAGCCGCTCGTCACGCCCTGCTTCTCGACGCCGAGCTCTTCGATGTCGCCTCGGAGCTGGCGCAGACTCGACCGGAAGACGCACGCGTTCAACGCGAGGTGAGCCTACTGCTCAGGCAACACCGAATCGCACGCGCGCTGCCCGGCAGCCTCGTCAAGGCGTTCGCCCGTGCGCGCTCGCGGACGCTTCTGGCGTGGGAAGAAGCTCGCGCCAAGGACGACTACCATCATTTTCTCTATCCGTTCAGCGAGCTTCTGGGCCTCGTTCGAGAGCGCGGGCAGGCGATGAGTCTGAACGGTGAGGCCTATGACGGTTTGCTCGATGAGTACGAGCCGGGGCTCACTCGTGCGCGACTCGAGCCGATGCTCATGCTGCTCGCGCGCGAACTCGCTCCGATCATCGAAGCAGCCAAGTCACGAACGCCCGCTTCGAGTGTGCATGGTGGCCAGAGCTTTTCGGTCGAGGCTCAGCGCAGCCTCGCCGAGGCACTGCTTCGCTCCATGGGTTTCGACTTTCGACGCGGTCGACTCGACGTCTCTTCGCATCCTTTCACCTTGATCGCGGGCACACACGATGTTCGGATGACGCTGCGCTTCGACCCATCCGACTTCACCTCCGCGCTCTTCGCTGCGCTCCACGAGGGTGGACATGGTCTCTACGACCAGGGGTTTGGACCCGATCTCGCTGGGACGCTGCTCGCAGACTCTCCGTCCACGAGCCTCCATGAAGCTCAAGCCAGGCTTTGGGAGAATCACGTGGGTCGATCGGCTTCGTTCTGGCGCGGCTTCTTGCCCGTGGCGCAGCGCTGCTTGGGATCTGCGCTCGAGGGCGTCGATGCCGAGGCCCTATGCCAGAGCGTCAACGTCGTGAGGCCCAGCCTGCAGCGCGTAGGCGCAGACGAGCTCACCTACAGCCTTCACATCGTTCTGCGCTCCGAGCTCGAGTGGGCCCTGCTCACCGAGGATCTTCTTCCGGCGGATCTGCCGGCGGCGTGGCGCGAACGGTCCCGTCGTTATCTCGGCATCGAGCCCTCGACCGATGTGGAGGGCTGCCTTCAGGACGTGCATTGGGCGCTGGGGTCCCTCGGCTACTTTCCGAGCTATACTCTCGGAGATCTCTACGCGGCCATGTTCTGGGAGCGGCTCGAGCAGGATCTGCCGAATGTACACGAGGCGCTCTCTCAGGGTGATCTCCAGACCGTGACCTCTTGGCTGCGGCGCTGGCTTCACACCCCAGGCAGCGAGCGAGATGCGGCCAGCACGGTTTCGGCGCTGACCGGACAGGCCCTCAGCACCAAGAGCTTCCTCGACTATGCGCGGCGGAAGTTCTCCTGCTGAGCTACCAGCCTGAGGTTCCGCTCGGGCCTCGCCCGCCGCGGGCACTGAGCGAATAGTCGCCGTCGGGGAGGGGCTCATCATCGCAGTCTCCGCTCGGGGTGCTGCTCTTCAGATGATCCACCTTGTCCTCGAGGACCACGACGTGCCCGGCCTGCCCTGAAGCCATCTGTTCGCCGCCCGAGACCTCCCCCGGCGTGGTCTCGGTGAGCTCGAGCAGCGCGGCGTTCATCGCTCGAACGGCGTCCTCGGTGAACCAGCGAGCGGCCGGGATGCCGAGCACGACCTGGAGGCTCTCGCTCAGCTCGAAACCGGCCTGCAGCTCGACGGAGTCCGTGCCTCGGAGTTCGAAGGAGACATGCGCTGTTTCTTCGGTCTCTTGGGAGAGACCTTGGCAACGCTGATCGGGCGCGCAGTCAGCGGGCTCTCCATCGGGGTCGACCGCGCCTTCGCCGGTGGGGGCGGCGGGCTCTCCATCGGGGTCGACCGCGCCTTCGCCGGTGGGGGCGGCGGGCTCTCCATCGGGGTCGACCGCGCCTTCACCTTGGGACCGGTCCGCCAAGAGGGAATGCGTGCGTCGCTCGTCGGGGTCAGGAGCCGTCGTCGCGTACAGCCGGCCGCGCACGACGACGGAGGCGCCTTCGAGTTCGCTGGCGGGACTGATGCGGATGTACACCGCGAGGTCTTCCCGTCGCAGATGTTCCGGGAAGGCGAACTCGATCTGGTCCTGCATCTCGCGCGTGAGAGACACGATCTGTGCATCCTCGATGAGGCGGATGCCGCCGGTGGGGATGCGGGGGTCGAGCCCCAAGAGACGCACGTCCGAGACCTGAATCACGATCTCATCCACGACCACGCGCTCTGCGAACGAAGCATCCACGACGTCGTCGAAGTTCAGAACCGGAACGAGGCCTACCAGAGCCTCGCTCGATTGAGAGGAGCGGGTGTGGATCTCTGCGCTGAGGCCAGAGTCGTCGACGCCACAAGCGACCGAGAGAGCAGGGAGCAGCAGCCCCATCAAGACTAGACGTTTCATTTCTCGACTCCCTGGCAGAGTAGCTTGAGCTCTTCACTCGCGTTGATGATCTGTGAAAGACGCGGCCTCTTCATGCCCAGCATCTCGGCAGCTTTGGTGATGTTGCCCCGCGACTTGTCGAGCGCCATGGCGATGGCCTCGTCCTGGATGCGCTTCTTGAGATCGGCCAGCGGTACGCCCTCCGAGAAGATCCGAGCGAGCAGACTCGATTCATCACTCGGCCGCGACGATACGTCCGCGACCGGAGCGGGCGCCAGCGCCCGGGGCGCGGGGGTAGGTGATATCGGTGGCGGAGGCGGGATGGTCGGTCGCGACGGCATGGTCGAGACGAGAACGGGCGCGGGCAGGGGTTGCTCGAAGCCCAAGGCATCCTGGAAGAGCTCGCGGTACTCCTCGAAATCGGTCACGTCGATGACCGGGGAATCGGCGAACAGCGCGACCGAGCGCACCACGTTCTCCAACTCTCGGACGTTTCCGGGCCATCGGTACTGCCGGAGCATGTCGACTGCGGCCTGAGACAACGCACGCTCCAGGGTGCCGCTCTCCTCCGCGTAGCGCTTCAGGAAGTGCTCGGCGAGTGTGGAGATATCCTCGCTGCGTTCCCGAAGCGACGGAGTCTCGACGGTGATGCCCTTGAGCCGGTAGTACAGATCCTCTCGGAACGTGCCCTCTCGCACCATCTGCTGGAGGTTACGGTTTGTGGCAAAGACCACGCGTGCCTCGAGGCGAATGGGTCGACCGCCGCCGACCCGTTCGAACTCCTTCTCCTGCAGCACTCGCAGCAAGGAGACCTGGGTCTTGGGAGAGATATCGCCGATCTCGTCGAGGAAGATCGTGCCGCCCGCCGCCATCTCAAAGCGACCGACTTTGCGCTGGTGTGCTCCGGTAAACGAGCCTCGTTCGTGGCCGAACAACTCGGACAAGAGCAGCGACTCCACGAGCGCCGCGCAGTTGAGCTTCACGAAGGGGCCGTGGGCGCGCGACGAGTTCCTGTGGATCGCCTCCGCGATGAGCTCTTTGCCGGTGCCCGATTCTCCCGCGATCAGCACGGTGTCCTCCGAGGACGCGACTCGATCGAGGATGTGGAAGATCTTGTACAGCCGGGGAGACTGGCCAATGAGCAGGCCATATCTCCTGCGCCACTCTTCGGCCCTCTCGGCCGGTGGCTGACTCGGCGAGGAGTCGCGCCGCTCGATCCTCGAAACCAGCTCCGGCGACCCCGCCCGAGGCTCGGGCGACCGCTCGAGCCTCTCGAGCAGCGCTGAGCTCTCGCGCTGGGTCCGGGCCCCGGCGAAGACCACCCGAAGCCCCTCGGGCAGCTCCGCCTCGATGGCGGCCTGCAGGTTCAGGGCGGTTTGCATGTGCATACGCGCCGTCTCACGCTGGCCTTGTCGCTCGTAGAGCCGCGACAGTTCGAGCTCCGCCTCGCGAAGGAGGAGTCGCTCACCGAGGAGCTCGAGCCCCTGACGCACCTCGAGGAGTACACTCTCGGCAGAGGGATCACCGAGTGCCGCCCGAGTCCGGCCTGCGAGAAGCCGACCGCGAAGGTGAAGGCGCTGATTTCGATCGTGATCGAGACCGGCCCCCAGCTCCTCCAAGATCTCGAGCGCACGCTCGGGTGCGTCCCGCCGGAGTTGAAGCGATGCCAGCTCGACCATGGCCTCGAGCGGACGGTCCTTGCCGAGCCTCCGGAGCAACAGCATGGAGTCGCGCAAGTGTGCCTCGGCCCCCTCGAAATCACCTTCCTCGGCGCGAGTCATGCCCTCGAGCATGGTCGCGAGCGCGGTCAGCTTCTCGACGCCCAGGTCTTTGGCGAGGCGCAGCGCTTCCGTGTTGTGCGTGCGCGCCCGTTCCGAATCGCCGAGCAACAGGTAGAGGTTGCCCAGGTTGTAGAGCACCCGCGCGAGCTGAGTACGGTTGCCCAAACGCAAGAAAAGCGAGCGGCACTGCTGGTAGCACTCGATCGCACGGCCGAGCTGACCCTTCTGGTGAGCGAGCACACCGAGGTTCAGGAGCCCGAAGGCGAGGTGGGAGACATCGTGGCTCTCCTTGGCCAGGTCGATGCCCAAGCACAGATTCTCTTCGGCCTCGACCGGTCTCCCGGCGCGCATGTGCACCAAGCCGAGGTTCACCCGGGCCCGAGCCGCCTCGCGCGGGAGGCCATGCGCCTCGGCGAGCACAAAAGTCTCATCGAAGATACCAAGTGCGCGCTCGAGTTCGTCGGCGGCGAGCGCGATCTTGCCCAGGAGGTTACAGAGCTCGAGCCGCAGGCGCACGGACTCCGCGGCCGGGCCGATGAGATGATCGATCGCGGAGGCCGCGGTTTCGCTCGCGTCCACGAGCCGGCCGAGCTGATAGAGGGCCTCGCCGGCCGCGCACTCGCCGTCCGCACGTTCGAGCGAGTCGGGCGCGAGGACAGTTCGCGCGGCATCCACCGCCTCCAAGGCCCGATCATACTCGCCCGCCTGATTGAAGAGGTGTGCCTCGCGCACGAGCGCTTTGCCGGCTTCAGCCTCCGGGAGGGCCTTCTTGAGCTCGGCCACGAATCGCAGAGCGTCGCGGGGTCGGCCGCGGAGCTTCGAGAGGTCCGCCAAGCGCTCGAGGGCGATCTCTCGGATCTCGCCTTCCGCGTGAGGCAGCGCGGCTTCGAGCAGTTGCACCGCCGCTTCGAGTGCCCCTGCGACCGCGTGGGTCTCCGCCGCTCGCAACGCCAGCGGTACGCCGCGCGTCGGCTCTGAAGAACGAAGCTGATGATACGCGAGCAGGCTCGGATCCAAGAAGCCCGGCTCCTTGCTCGACGCATCGGCCCAACGTCCATGCAGGCGCGCGGTGAGTTCACTCGAGATGCTGCGCTGAGTAACCTCGAGGTTCGTTCGTCGTGCGAAACAGAACTGCATCTCGCCGTTTTGAATCCGTCGCTCGAGGACTCGAGCGCTACGAAGCTCGCTGAGCGCGCGTGCCACGTCCTTTTGCGGACGGTCGGTAACCTCGGCCACGATGCGTGGCGTGGCGGACCGACCGGAAACGGCGAGCGCCCGCAAGACGTCTTGCGCAACGGGTTCGAGCTCTGCGAGGCGACGCTCGAAGATCTGTTCCACGTTGGCGGGGAGCGCGTCGAAGAGCTCGTCGATCTCCTTGGGGAGTCCGTCCGAGGCCGCCATGAGCTTCTCGAGCAGACGCGGCGACTGCAGGTATTGGCCGAGGGCCTCGATGTCGAGCCCGCGGAGCGCGAGCTTGGCCATGGACGTGCGCTCTTCGCACTCGAGGACGAAGTCGCGGGCGCTGGCTGAGGTCTGCCGATCGTCGCGCACCACGAACAGAAGCAAGCCGGCCCTCTCGCTCCGAGGTTCGAGGTCGGCGTCTGGAAAGAGGGTGTCCGCGAGGTAGGTCGCGAGCTCAAAGGTGTCGCGGTCGGCGTGCTCGAGGTCGTGCACCACCAATAGCGGGCGTGTGTGTTCACTGACCGAGGCCAAGAGCTTGCGGGTGGCCTCGAAGAAGCGAAGCTTTTGGTCGAGGGCATTGCTCTGCTCTCGTCCTTCGTGGTGATGAAGCACCGGTTCAAGGTCTGCGAGCACGGGGTCGACGAGGACCTCCGTCTTGCCGAGCTCCTGCGACCACTGCATCACCTGGCGGATGATCTCCGCGAAGGGCTGGTAGCTCCCGCCTCCCACCGTGGAGGTTCGCCCCTGAAACACCACGCTGCGCTCTCGGCCTTCGGCGTGACGGACGAGCTCCGAGACGAGCTCGTCCTTGCCCACTCCGCGGGGGCCGTGGAGCAAGACCGCGCCGCCACGTTCCGCCTGAAAGCGTGCGATCAGGATCTCGAGCTCCCGTGCACGACTCGCGCTCCTTGCTTCGATGTCGCTGTGGGGCATGAGCGCTTCGACCATCCAGTCCCTCCGGTCCGATTCCCGCGTGGTTATTCAATGCACGTGCCAGCTGTCCGCCCCTGATCGTGCGGATCGCGATCGCCCGGCTAGGTTCGCGAGAATCCTCGGGTTGACCGTGGTTTGCTCGCCGCTTTGCGGTCAACCGGACGAAGGTCGCAGATCAGGACTGGGTTGCCAGCCTCGTCTGCTCTGGCGGCCGCGCCCGAGCGTTAGCTTTCGATCGCTGTTGGAAGGTCGCCGCCTAGGTGATCCCCGAGCTGGAGATCACGCCCCGCGCCCCCCAGAAACTCGAAGGCTTTCTGGGGCTTTCGGCCCGGCGGCTGCACCTCCAGGAGCGCCAGAACACCGTCCGAGGTCGCGAGCTCCAGGCTCTTGGCGAGGCCCAGGATGGTCCCAGGCGCGACCGCGTTCCCCGGCCGAGCCGCCAGGGCCTTGGCCGCGAGGACCTTGAGTGGCTGCCCGTCCGGCAAGGTCGTGTACGTCCCGGGCCAAGGATGAAACGCGCGGATCCTTCGCGCGAGCGCCTCGGCGGACTCGCGAAAGTCCAGCCGCCCATCCTCCTTCTCGATCAGGGGGGCGAAGGTGGCGAGGGACTCGTCTTGAATCTCGGGCTCCAGTCCGTGCTTCTTCGCCTTCTCGATCCCTTCGAGCAGCAGACCGCGACCAAGCTCGGCGAGCCTCGTGGTGAGGCTCGAGGTCGTATCGTTCTCGCTGATGACGAGCTTCGCTTTCTCGAGCATGGGCCCTTCGTCGAGCCCCGCGGTCATCTGCATCAAGGTGATTCCGGTCTCTGTGTCACCCTCGAGGATCGCGAAGTTGATGGGTGATGCGCCTCGATGCCGCGGCAGCAGTGAGGCGTGTACATTCCACGCACCATACCGCGGGGCGTCGAGCAGGTCCTGCGGGAGGATTCGGCCAAACGCGGTCACGACCGCCAGATCGATCTCCCGATCACGCAGCTCCTTGGCTACCGCGCCGTCGCGCATCTTCGTGGGCTGCAGCACCGGGATCTGGTGGGCTTCGGCGCGGCGTTTCGTGGGGGGCGATTCGATCCTCTTGCCCCGACCCCGTGGCCGGTCCGGCTGACAGACCACGAGCACGATCTCGTCTCGTTTGGCCTCGATCAGGCCTGCAAGCACCGTCTCCGCGATCTCCGGCGTACCGAAGAAGGCGATTCGAAGCGGACGGTCGGGGAGCCGAAGCAGTTCCAAGGTCGTTGCTCTAGACTGCTTCTTCTTCGGCGGCACGCTTCTTCAGGCGCTTCTTCACCATCTGTTGCTTCAGACGCGAGAGACGGTCCACGAAGAGGACCCCATCCAAGTGATCGATCTCATGCTGAAAGCACACCGACAGGAGGCCCTCGGCTTCGATGCTGATCTTCTCGCCGTCCCGGCCGAGGCCTTCCACGGTGCATCGCGCGTTTCGCTCGACCTCGTCGTTGTAATCGGGCACGGAGAGACAGCCCTCCTCCCAGACGATCTTCTCTTCGCTGCGCGTGACGATGACCGGGTTCACGACCGCAAGCGGGTTCTTCGGGAGCGGATTGCCGTCCTCGTCTTCGCGCGGGCTGCAGTCGAGCACGATGACGCGCTTCAGGATGCCGACCTGCGGGGCGGCGAGGCCGACGCCGTCCTCCTCGTACATGGTCTCGATCATGTCGTCGATGGTTCGGCGCAACGCATCATCCACGGCCTCGACGGGCAGTGACTTCTCCGCCAGCCGGGGGTTCGGATAGGTGAGGATCTCGAGACGAGCCATGTCGGGGCCATCCTAAAGCGAGTCTGGGCGATGCGGCAAAGGGAACGAGCAGGCATCCACCCAAGGATTTGGGCTCGCCCTGATTCCCGCGCGTCAATCCCCGGGCCTCAGGGCCCGCCTGAGCCCAGGGACAGCGAGCATGGCTCGGGCTTCCTCGAGCCGTGAGCGCACGGACAGCCTCAGCGCTTCGGCCTCTGGAGTGTCCCGAGGCTGGTCGAGCTCGAGCGCGCTGACCGCCTCGAGGTAGGCGGCCTCGACCTCGCGGCCACTCGCGCCGGAAGGCACCCCGAGCGCCGCAAAGGGATCGTCTGCGTCGAGCAAGGTGGAAAAGCGTGACAGCGCCAGGTCCAGTGCCACTCGCCGCTCGCGGCTCGACGCGCCCAGTGCGCTCGCGGTCACCCCTAGGATGCCCGCGGCGTAAGCGACGGCTGCGGCGGCGCCCACGAAGACCGCGGAGACGCCGGCCTGCTCCGCGACCTGTTCGCGCGTGCGGGCGCCGTCGAAGTACGCGAGAACGCGCGCGGTCTCGGGTCCCAGCTCGATGGCCGGCACCAGGAGACGGGCGCGGTATCGGCCGTGGGTCTCCGCGAGCGGATCCTGGCCGAGCCGCACCAGCGCCCCGACGAGCTCAGGCGCGATCGACGTCTTGCTGCGCTCGCCGGTCTCGGAGCTCTCCTCGAAGCTCCACGCCGAGTCATCCCCCGCCAGAAGCCGCTCGAGCGTGGCGCCGGTGGTCTTCAGATCCCCGAGCACGAGGTCGATCGAAAGACCAGAAGCCTGCAATCGCCCGGTGACCTTGCGACGGCCGAGCCACAGGAGAAGCTGGAGACGGTCCGACATGCCGCCGAGGCGCCCCGACAAGCTCGGTTGCGGAAGGCGCGGGCCCGAAGGCGCGCGGCCGGGCGCGACGCGTCGGCCTTGATCGCGGCTGGTCTCCTCCGCCCTCACCCGAGCCCACTCGCGGTCCTGCCTCGCGTGCGCTTCCTCGAGTGCCTCGAGCGCCGCTGCGCGAGCGGCGGTCTCGACCAAGCCCGGATCGATCTCGATATGTTCTCCTCGGACCGGCGTTGGTTTCCCCGAGTCTTTCGTCGCGTCCAGATGTGCGCGCACGCGTGCGAGCACGCGCTCCGGATCGAGCGGCCTGGGGAGGATCTCATCGGACTCGAAGGCCTCGAGCTCCGAGGTGGTGAAGGGCCTGAGGGAGCCCGGTGGCGCAAGCAGCAAGATGCGTAGTCCGGGGAAGCGGGCGCGAAGCGCGCGGGAGAGACGAGCGCTCTCTGTGGTCCCGAGGCCCTCGCCCACGATGGCGAGTCGGGTGCCCTCTCGCTCCACCCCGGCGAGCGCGCTCTGCGTCTCGTGGGCCACCCAAGGCGCGAAGCCGCCCGCGCGCAGGGCTTTGATGAGGACTTCGATGGTGGGCTCGTCGCGTTCGGCGACGAGGATGGTCTCGATCAAGATGGAGAAGCTTAGCACTCAATGCGCGAGTGCCGGTAGGCGCCTCCGATCAGAGCGAGATCTCGGACTCGTACTTTTCGCCCCCGGGGGGCGTCCCGATGCGGGTGGGATCCTTTGTCTTGGCGCAGGCCTGCTTGAAACCGGCCTTGCACGCTCGCTCAAAGAACTTCTTGGCATCAATAGGATTCGCCATGACGCCTTCGCCCGCTTCCATCTGCAGGCCGTAGTAGTGGCAGCCCTTGGCGTCGTTGCCCTCACAGCCCTCGAGAAAAAGCTTTGCCGCCGCGGCCAAGTCCTTCTCTGCGCCAGTGCCCGTTCGGAGCAGCAGTCCCTGAGCGGTGCAGGCCTTGGCCCACCGGCTCTCACACGACTTGCCATACAGCGTGATCGCGAGTGTCGGGTCTTTCTTCACCCCGCGACCCTGCTCGTAGCGCTCGCCCAGCACAAAACACGCCTCCGGATAGCCGCGGTCGCAGGAGCGCTGCGCGTGTTCGACCGTGTCCCAAGTCCAAAGCGGCTGCCAACCACGCTTGACCTGATAGGAGAGGAGCCAGTTGCGGGCCTGGCGAAGCGTGATGCGAACGTCGTGCGGGCACAAGGCACTGGCGGTGTCCTGGAGATCATCGAGCCGCTGCAATGAGCTGCGTAGGCTCTGCTCGGTCAAATCGTCGGCTAGGCCTCGGGCCTGCTCGGTGATGAACCTGCGGCAGTTGGAGCCACGCTTCGCCATATTGGCGGCGCGATCCAGCGCGTCCTGGGCCTCGCGAAGGCCAGGGTGGCCGGCGCTGGCATTCGTGGCGATGAGGGTGAGAGCGGCAAACGAGATCGAGAATTTCGAGGCGGACATGAGTGGCTCCTTCCGTTCCGACCCCTTACGCCCATGGCGCTGCGACGACAAGCCCGGCGGCCGCCCCTGGCCTACGAGACCGCTGGTGTGCTCTCCGCGCCTGCGTTTGCCTCTGCCGCCTCGGCCCCTTCCTTGGCCCCGAGCAAGATCGCCGGGAGCAGGGTGAGGTCGGTCATGAGCGCGACCGACAGAATGATCGCGGTCATGATCCCCAGCGAAATGTTCGGTGTAAAGGTCCCAAAGGCGAAGGTCCCGAAGGCGATCACCAGGATCGCGGAGGTCGCGATCAAGGCGGGAGAGGTGTGGGCCATCACGTCCTCGACGGCCGCTCTCGCCCCAAGGCCCTCTCTTCGCAGCCGACCGTAGTTCGAGAGGATGTGAATCGTGTCATCGACCGCGATACCCAGGCAGATGCTCAAGACCAGCACGGAGCCGATGTCGAGCGGGTTGCCCATCAGATACAAGATCCCCGCACCAATGAGCAGGGGCACTGCGTTGGGGATCATGGCCAACATCCCCAGCTTGAAGGAGCGGAAGAAGATGATGAGGATGAGGCTGATCAAAAACACCGCCGCTCCGAGCGAGAAGATGAAGGTGTCGACCACGTAGCCGTTCATGCTCTGCCAGAGGCGGTTCTTTCCGGTGACGGACGCGACCAGGCCCATCTCTTCGCCCTTGGCCTCGATCTTCTCGATCATGGCCACCGACTCCGCAGACGTCGCGATGGTCCACAGCACGGTGATGCGCAGAGCGTCGTTCTTCACCGTGATGCGATCGTTCAGGTTCATGCCCTGAGGCAGGCTCATCTGATACAGAAACAGCTCCTGCGCGACGACCTCTTGGTCCGTAGGCAAACGGTAGAACGCCTGCTCATCCCCGTTGAGGCTCCGGTTGGTCTGTTTCAAGACGTCGATGATCGAGACGGTGCGGGTGATCCGCGGGAGCTGGTCGATCCAGAGCTGAAACGCCTCCACCTTGGCCAAAAAGGCCGGATCTTTGACCCCCTCCTCTTTGCCCGCCTCCACCACGATGTCGACCCCTCGGGCCCCGCCCACGTTCTCCTCGATGAACTCGTTGGCCACACGCAGTGGGAAGCCGTCCTTGAAGTACTTGAAGGGGTCCGAGTTCACAGTGTTCTTGGCCGCGAGCACGATCGCACCCACGCAGATCAGCGCGAAGCCGGCCATGAGCGGCACTCGAACCTGGACGAGCCTGCTCACGTACCAGGAGGCCCTTCGTTCGGCCGTTGCTTTCCGCTCGGGAGGCAGTTCCTTTCGCTTGAAGGGAAGGATGAACAAGAGCGAGCCGAGTACGAAGTAGGTAAAGAACCAGGCCAGCAGCGTGCCGATCCCGGCCAAGGTGCCCAGGCCTGAGATGGGCTTCAGGTTCGCCGAGGCGAAGGACAGAAATCCGGCCGCGGTGGTGATGGATGTAACGATCGTGGGCATGAAGTTCTTCAGCAGCGAGTAGTGCGCGGCCTCATCCCGCGACATGCCGCGTGACATGCGCCGAAGAAAACTCACCATGATGTGGACGGTGTCCGCGACGCCGATCGCGACGATGATCTGCGGGAGCACGGCGGTGACGTTCGTGATCTGAATGCCCATCCAGCCTCCGATGGACATCGAGGCGATCACCGATGTGAAGATGACCGCCAGCGCGAGCATGACGCCTTGTACGCTCCGAAAGGTATAAGCGAGCAGGAGAATGGTCATCACCAAGAGCATGGGGATCAAAGTGGCGAAGTCGGTCTGTGACGCCTCCGCGAATCCGAGCGTCACTGCGGGCCCGCCCGAGATGTAGATGGCGTGGTCTCCTTGCGTGAACTCCTCCTTCAGCGCCCGGACGGCGCCGATGATCTTCGGTGCGTCTGGCGGCGCGTCGATGCCAGGCTTGATGGTGGCGAAGATCATCGCGGTCTTCGCGTCCTTGCTGATCAAATAGCTGGGCATGACCTCATGAGAGAGGGCGATCTTCTTTCTGGCTTCGATGAGCTCGTCATCGATCGTCTGGTCGTCGGGAAAGAAGGGCTCGACGATGAGCTCGTCACCGTCCGCATGCACCCAGTTGTAGTTGGTGAGCGAGTCGACGCGCATGACCTCCGGCACCTGCCACATGCGTTCGGTGAACTCCTGGAGCGCGGTGATCGACTCGAGGTCGAAGATCCCGGACGGGCTGTGAACCGCCACGACCACCTGGTCGTCGTTGCCGAAGCGTCGCTCGAAGGCGTCGAAGGCCACGAGAATCGGATCATCGGCCCAGAAGAAGCCGCGGTGTGTGAAGTCGGCCTGGATCCGACCCATCCCCGGGGCGAGGGCCGCGAGCGTGGCGATCCCGATGGCGAGCGCCGCCCAGGGGCGCCCTTGGATGAAGTTGACGATTCGATGCGCAATGGGAGGAGCGCTGATCTCGTGTGGCATGATCTACCTCAGAAGTATCGGGTCAGAACGACTCGGACGTGGCTCGCTCCGGGCGGCACGTTAATGCCTCCGGACGCAGTGGTCTCGGGCGAAAAGAGCATGCGCGCCCCGGCGCTGACGCTCCAGCTCTCGAGGAAGCGCTGCTTGAAGTTGGCATTCAGAAAGACGTGCTCGGGGTCCTCGAGGTCCACGATCATCGACACGAGGACTTCGGTGCTGTCGACGTCTCCGAGGCTGATGCGATAGCCGAGAAGTGCGTCCCGCTGAAACAGCTGCAGGCTCTTTCGAATGTCCTCGTCCACCCCAAAGACGGACTGCGCCTCGAGGATGAAGGTGTGCTCGACGTCGGAGTCGCTGAGCACTCCGTACTCAGCGCCGACCGCGACCTGCAGGTGGTTTCGCTCCTGCAGCGGACCGTAGATCGTAGTGCCCCCCTCGGGCTCCACGAACCAGCGATAGCCGGCCTCCAGCTTGAACACGAAGGCATCGACGACGTGCTGGTAGGTGCCGCCGACTTGGGTGACCGCGCGAAAGACCGGGTGGATCGTGCCCGAATTCAGATCGAAGAGGACCTCGGGCTGAGAGCGGTCCATGTGGTGGATGACGTGGAGATCGAGGTCTGCGTCGCCGATGGTCTGGGTGAAGCGCAAGGCGCCTTGCGGTCCAAACCGGCTGTCGGTGAGCTCTCCCCGGTAGTCGAGCCGAAGGGTCTCGAGCTCCGTCGCGTCGATGCCCGGAGGCAGGAAGTTCAAGCGCGAGCGGGACGAAGGCAGGATGGGCTGGGAGTAGAAGGGCATGAAGATACCCTTGAGCGTGCCGCGTCCAATGCGGGTGGAGAGCTGCACCATGGGTTCACCGATCTTCTCGTAGTTCTCGGCGTCGCTGTCGATGTTGCGGGCGTTGATGATGTCCGCCGGATGAAACGCCTCCGTGGCGCTCCAGTTGAGGATGTCCGCCCCTACCCGAAGCTCGAACGGACCCAAGTCCCACTCCGCCCATAGCTCCTCGATGACGAGGATGGTCCGGCGCATGTCCTGCTGGTCGAGCCGGCCGTAGAGCCGAGCCTTCTCTTTGAAGGGCTTGTGTTTGTGTTCGAGCTCGAGCCGACCAAAGAGACCGAGGCCCTGATCTACGGTGAGCGGGTTGGCGTCGTCGGAGAAGGTCCGGCCCTCGAGCGCGAGCTGTCCCTGGCTCTTCCACTTGGATTTGGCGCGGGCCTCCGAAACGAGCCAGGGGCCCGCCAGGCCGATCACGGCCAAGATCGCAGTTCGAGTGAGCATGGAATTCCTCGGTATCGCGGCGTCGATTTCAGTCTTCGAGGGCGTCGCTCTCGAAGTCGTCCTCGTCCAGCGCTTCGCCGAGCTTGCGGTTCTTCCAGACCAGGATGGAGCGCTTCTTGGTCTGAGCGTTGTACATGTCGATCTTGCTGACGCGCCAGTGCTTGCCGTGCTTCTGGTAGTCCGAGAAGAGCCCGGTCTTCAGGAGTTCGTTCTTTCGATCGTAGTACTCGATCTTGAGCGGGTTCATGTACTCCTTGTCGGTCCACACAATCTGACGCGTGTACCCGGAGCGCTTGTCCACCGGATAACGCTCCATCTTCCAAACATCGCGACCGTCGAGTTTCTCCTCGCCCAGAAGTTTATAGGTGTACTTCTCGACCTCCTGGCTCGACATGTCCTCGTAGGCGAACTCGCTGCCCATGAAGGAGCCGGACTTGTTTCGCGCGCTGATGCGCTTGGTGCGCTTGATCGCCGGCAGGTAGAGCCATTGATCATCATCGCCGTTCTTGTGGGTCCACGTGAGGAGGCGCGTACCCTTGACGTCGGCCGGCCACGAGAACGTCGCGACCGACTTGTCGCCGTCGCCCTTGCCTTCGAGCGCCCGAATGCTCATCCGCCGCTTCACCACGTCGTTCTGCGCGTTGATGAGGTCCATCTCCATCTCCGAGCTCTCGGAGATGAAGCCTTCGTTGGCCAGGTCCAGCTTCTTGGCGAGTTCGAGCCCCTTTTCTTCGGGGCTTTGGGCCTGGGACGGCAGCACAAACTGGAGGGTGCAGGCGATGATGGAACTGAGAATGAGCTTGGCGTTCACGGATCTCTCCTCTCAGGGAGCTCCGCCTTCCAGCATCTGGAGGGCGGTGGGGTTGTAGTAGCGGTGGATGGATGCGTCCGACATACCGAGGCCGCGCAGCGCAAAGCGAACGGCGGGTGAGAGCAGCTCTTGGTAAGGCATCCCGTAGTTGATGATCGGCGGCACCAAAGGCTCGGAGGACAGGGCCGCGGCGCCAAAGGCCCCGTGGATGGCAAGCCACAACCGCAGCCTGGGCGGCTCGTCCATGGGTGGCACGTCCCCCGACTCGATGGCAGCCTCGAGGGCTCGGGTCAGCTGTTCGATCACGACCGCCGTCTTGTTCGCGATGAACTCGCGTGCGAAGGCGCCGTCCTCGAGACAGCTCGACAGGATGAGCCGCCGGATGGCGCGTTGCTTCACTTCGCCTTGGTGCCCGTCACCGATCATGGTCTTCTTGACGAGCCAGTGCAGGCCCAAGACCAAAGACACTGTGTTGGCCTCGAGCTCTCGGATGAGCGCGTGGCTGCTCTCGTCGGTGCCCAGACAGACCTCGTGCAAGGCCTGGATGAGGTGTTCTTTGCTCGGAAAGTGCCGGTAGAGGAGGGCTTCCGAAACCCCGGCCGCTTCCGCGAGTTGCCGGGTCGTGATGCGATCCGCGCCCTCTCGAGCCAGAAGCGGCAATACGCCCTCTAGGATGGCGTTACGGCGCTCGTCGGAGGAGAGTCGACCGGCGTTCACGGCGCGGTAAGTTAGTGTCCACTTACCTTGCTGTCAACACACCTGCTTGGGAAGAGCGGGGCCGCTTCCGCCGGAGTCTTTAGATGTAGCGAGGAAAGCCGAGGGCGTCGATGGGAACGGAACTCGCGGGTCGAGCGCTGCCCACGACCGCTGGATCCGGCGCGCGCTTTCGGTCGCTCATGCGCGCGAACTGACGGCGCGCGGACGAGACCACTTTGTGCTCCTCGATCTGTCGCTGCTCGTTGAGGGCACGAACTGCGTTGAGCACGCGCGGGGTCTCGATGGCCGCAAGCAACGATCGCGCGGTGTCGATCGTACCTGCGTGCTCCAAGGTGTTGACGAAGTCCAACAGGCCCGCGAGCGCAAAGCGCAGCTCTTCTGAGCCCGATAGCGCGAGCAAGGCCGGCTCGAGCTCCGCCGCGAGCTCGGGTGAGCAGACGATTTCGCTGACGTCCGTCGCCTCGTGTGTCATCAAGGTGATGACGCTGAGCGCGATCGGGTGGATCTCACGCGTCTCCGCCATACATCACCATCCGGAGCCCGTCGGTGCGTGCCGCCGAACTTCGGCGTTGAGCTGAGAGCCCTTGACCACGCTGCCCGCGGCCTGAAGCCCGGTCACCCCCACAAAGAGCTGGGTCAGCGGGTTCGCCTTCGCGAGCTTCGACATCGCCTGGCCCGCGAGCTGGAGGCCCGACTTGAGCAAGCCGGTCTGGCCGCGAGATGAGATCAGAAGTCGCGCGGCGCCGCTGCGAAGAGCGGTGACAGCGATGGGAATCAAGGGAAGCGCCATGAGTTCGTATCCTCCAGCACTCGGTATCGGCGGGGCGCGAACCTGGTTGCTTGGCAGATCGCCGATTTCTTAAATAAATCGGGAGCTTATGTGATCTGTGGTGGGGCCGTGTAGGTCTAGGTAGACCCAGACTTGATGTGCACGTCGCGCTGGGGAAACGGGATCTGGACGCCGTTGTCCCTGAATCTCTTGTCGATTTCGAATCGAACGTCCGACGCGATGATCAAGTCCTGTGCGGCGTCCGGGACCCAGACGAGCAGCGTGAAGTCGAGGCTGGACTCCCCGAAGTCGTCGAATCGGACCACCGGTCTCGGAGCGCGCATCACCGGGCCCACCTCCGCCGCGGCGGCGAGGAGCAGTTCCTTCACCTTGCGCACGTCCGAGCCGTACGCGACCCCGACACGAATCGCCACTCGAACACTCGACTGCGGCGTGGAGTGGTTTTCGACCTGTGACACGATGAGATCGTTGTTCGGCACGATGATCGTCACCGAGTCCCGAGTGAGCACGTGGGTGGCGCGTAATCGGATGTCCTCGACCACCCCGTACGTGTCTTTCACCTGGATGAAGTCGCCTCGTTTGATCGGCTGTTCGACGAGCAAGATGAGACCGGAGACGAAGTTCTTCGCGATCTCTTGAAGTCCGAATCCGAGGCCCACCAGGATGACTGTGGAAGCCGCGAACACCGCGCCCAGGCTCACCCCCATCGTGTTGAGTGCGACGCCGAAGCCGGTGAACCACAGCACGTAGCGGACGATCTTCGCCATCGCGAAACGTCCGCCCTCGGTCATGCCGGTGCGTTCGAGCGCCCGCCGTACGCCGCGGCCGGCGATGGCAGCGATGATGACAAAGAGGATGATGATCGCAACGCCCGTGAGCACGGACGAAGGCGTCAGCGTTCCGCCGGGGAGCTCCGCGAGAGGCTTCTGCCAAATGTCCTGAAGCTCGGTCGGATCCAAGGGGAGGCGAACCTACTCTATTCGTGAGCCCCGTGTTAAGACGGATACCGATGAACGCACGGCGAAACACCCAGGGCTACGTTCATGGCTTCACGGAAGAGGAACAACATCGCCTTCAGCGCCAGGCGCGTTTCATGGAGCATCGAGTCCATCTAGGTCTTCCGTTTCACCGTGCCCATCGGCTGCTCGAAGTCGGCTGCGGGGTGGGGGCGCAGACCGAGATCCTCTTGCGCCACTTCCCCGAGCTCCACGTCACCGGTCTCGATGCCTCGAAGGCCAACCTCGACCGTGCCCGCGAGTTCTTGGTTCAGCTCGCCTGGACCAAGGACCGCTTCGAGCTCGCTGAGGGCGACGCCTCGCGTATGGAGCTCGAACCGGGCACCTTCGACTCCGCCTTCCTCTGTTGGATCCTCGAACACGTGGCGGATCCTGCTCAGGTCCTCGCGGAGGTGCGCCGGGTTCTCCGGCCGGGCGCCCCGGTGGTGGTAACGGAGGTGCAGAACGCGAGCTTCTTCTTGGATCCATATAGCCCATGCACGCTCGCCTACTGGGCCGCCTTCAACGACCGGCAACTCGAGCTGGGCGGCGACCCGTTCGTGGGGGCCAAGCTCGGAAACCTGCTGATGCGACTGGGCTACAAAGACATCGTCACCGAGGTGCGCACCATTCACCTCGACAACCGCGCGCCCACCGAGCGCGCCGAGTTTATCGCGTACTGGACGGACCTCTTGCTCTCCGGAGCGCCCGGCCTGCTCGAGGCAAGAAAGACCACCGCCGAGATCGTGGACGGCATGAAGCGAGAGCTCGGCGAGGTGGCGCACGACCCGGACGCGGTGTTCTTCTACTCGTTTGTCCAGGCCACTGCGCGCGTGAGTTGAGCTCGAGTCCTCTCACGCGCTAGGGTCCGCTGATGAGCGACGAGCTCGACCTCAGCGCCGCCAACACGCTTCGCAAGGAGGTCTTTCGGCTGGTGGTGCGGGGGGACCGCCGGCCTGCGGTCACCCGAGTCTACGAACACCTTCGCGTCATCCAGGAGGATCCCGCCGCCGCGCCCACCGACTGCAAGGATGGCTGCGCCCACTGCTGTTCTTTGCCGGTGATGATCACCGTGCCGGAGGCCGATCTGCTCGCGGAGGCGATTGAGCAGGGCCCGCGGCGGGAGGAGCTGGTGCGGCGACTCGTTGGTTCCCACGCCGAGATCGCAGGCCTCTCCGCCGAGGAGATCGCGCTTCGAGGTGTGCCTTGTCCGCTCCTCGACGGCTCCAGCGGACGCGGTTCGTGTGCCGTCTATGAGGCCAGGCCGCTCGCATGCCGAACCTACACCTCCTACGATGTCTCCATCTGCCAGGCGCACGCAGAGAACCCGACGATCGAACGAACCAGCCCCGCACGACCACTCGACTACCTGACGCAGCTCGTGACGCAATCCGGTCTCGCCGGTCCGACGCAAAAGGCGTTTGAGTTGCGGGCGCTCCTGGTGGAGCTTCTGACCAAGGAGAAGAGAAAGAAGCTCCAGCCTGCGACGATCGACGTGACCTTCAGGCCCGAGCGCCAGTAGCGGTCGGACGGGACTAGTGAGGTCCGACGATCAGCGTCCCTCTGGAGCCCCCGTACCAAACGGCGTCATTCGAGACCGCGACGCTGCGCCACTCGGAGCTGACCCCGGTCGAAGGTCTCGATTCGAACGCCGAAGAGGGGCCGGTGTATCGCCCTTGCGGCGCCCAGATCTCGGTGCCGTGGGCAACGAGGTCTGAACGAGCGATCAAAGTGTGATACGTGGGGCCCGGTCTGGACCATGTCGCGCCGTCCCAGTGATAGACGTCAGACTGTGTGCTCACCCAAACGTCGTTCGGGCCGGTACCGGCCATGCTCAGAGCGCTACTCGCCAAAAGATGGGCCTGCCTCCACGCTTGGCCGTCGAACACGTAGACCGCGGAGGTCGTGGCGGCCCAAGCGACGGTGGCGCTCGTTGTGAAGACTGCTCGTACGTTCGAGCTCACGGGGAGATCACGACGGGTCCAGCTCGTCCCGTCGAACTGAAGCGCGATTCCGCCTTCACCCGCTGCCCAGGCGTTTGTTGGACCGCTCGCATGAACGGCGTTGAGCGGCGTGCTTGGGCTCTGCACCGAGGCAGCGGTCCAGGTCTGGCCCTGCCAGCGCCACAGACCGGCGCTCGCTCCGTTTGCGCCCGCCAACCAGACGTTGGTGGCCGAGGTTCCGTGGATGGAGCGTCCGCCGGTGGGATAGGAGCCCGGGCTCTGCCACGCTGCATCTTGCCAACGAAGAAGCTTGCCGACGTCATCGACGGCCCAAGCGTCTTCGGCGCTCGCGGCCCAGACCTTTCGAATGCTCGCCGTCGTCTCTGTCTGGCACCACGGGTCCGACCAACCCAGACCGTCGAACTGGAGCAGGGCCCCGACCGGGCCAGCCCCGAGCAGAAATCCCGAGATGCCATGAATCGCCGCGATCCATGCGGGTGCAGAAGCCCCGCAGCCGCCTGGCAAGTTGGACTGCAGTGTCCATTCGACCCCGTCGAAGTGGTGAACGTCACCGCCAAACAGCCAGACGTCGTTCGGGCCGAGCCCCCAAATATACTCGGCGAACTTGTCCGATGCGGCCTCCGTCCAGTCGACACCATCGAAGTGCATGAGTGAGGGCCCGCCGCCTTGCTTTCCTCCCGTCAGCCACACGTCGGAGGGTCCGCTGCCCCAGACATCGATCACCTCGAGGAGGTCTGGGAAGCGGGTCAACGAGAACCCACTTCCGTTGTAGTGGACCACGGCCCCTTCGAAGATGGAGTTGTTGTCCGTGTAGTACCCAGCGAACCAAACGTCATCGCTCGCGATACTGTCGACTGCGTGCGGGTAGAAGTTGTTGAACAGCGCGACCGCTGACCAGACGCTTCCATTGTAGTGATAGGCGCCCTGGCTCCCAGCAGCCCAGATGTCGTTTGCCGCTACGCCGTCGATGGGGCCGGTGGGTCCGGGGATCATCGCCGACCACGACAAGCCGTCGAAGTGATGGAGCGTGCCGTTGGCAGCCCAGAGGTCGTTGGCCGAACTGCCCCAGTACCCACTGACCGTGGGTGCGTTCGGTTGATGCGCCCATGCGGTTCCATCGAACCGAAGCGTCTGAGCTCCAGGCGCAGAGACCCAGGCGTCGGTGGGGTTCGAGACCCAGGCCGTGCGAAAGAACACCGGCGCTGGATGAGGCTGGGTCACGCACCATCCGTCGATGCGCGTGCAGGCCGACAGGTATGCGCCAGAGTCCCCGGCGTCCGGGTTCGCGCCGGCGTCCGGGTTCGCGCTGGCGTCCGGGTTCGCGCTGGCGTCCGGGTTCGGGCTCGCGTCGAGATCGAAGGGCCCATCGCTCGCTCCACCATCGAGATTTCCATCTGGGCTCAACGCCGCATCCGCCGCGGCGTCGCGGACTCCCACGTCCGCTCTCGGTCCGGCGTCTTCTCCGATCGCGCTCGCCTCTCCGAACAAAACGACGGCGGCGATCTCTAGGTCGGCGTTGCCCACGAACACGTTGAAGCTGGCGAGGTCCGTGCCCGGTGCCGTGGGTCGGTATTGGATCGACACCGAGACGGTCCCGCCCGCCGGCACCGTGCGCGTTTGCTCGCCCTGAAACGCGAACACGCTCCGTTCATCGTCTCGAAGCTCGAGACGCACGTCGACCGCCGCATCCGTGAGGCTCTCGATCTGGATCGTCTTGGTATCGACGCGTCCTGTCGCGCCGCCCCCAAAGTCGAGGAGCGCGGGCCGGATCCGGACCTCGGAGCGGCCTAGGTCTTCGACCTTCCCCTCAGAGCAGGCCGCCAGCACGAGCCAGGCGAGCGTGAGAAAAAGAACGGCTAAACCACGCATGCTCGGAACGTAGTCGGAGTCCGGGCGGGGGGGAAGGCGGCCCGGACCTCCTTCTCGCTCTCCTCCGCGTCTCCATATGGGACATGCTCGTCTACGTCGGTCACGGTCTCGAAGGCATTGCTCGCCGTGTGGTCTTTGGGCTCGCCGACAAACGGATCGCCGAACAGACCGGCCGTCCCCTCACCACCGTGCGGACCGACGTGAAGCGCGTGTTGCGGCGCACCGGTCTCGAGAACCGGACCAAGGCCGCCGGTCCTGGGCGGGCGCAACGCGGGTCCGCGCGCGGAGTGACCGCGCTCTAGGGTATGATGCGCCGGTGGCCGGCTCGACCGCTCGCGTCGTGATCCTCGCGTTCTTCGCGGCCATGCCTTCTTGCTCGGACACCCCGCCGATTCTCGTGGCTTGGCCCGAAGGAGACTTCGCTGCTGCGCTTCTCATCGCCGAGTCTGCGGGCAGCGTTCAATCGGTGAGTGGTCTGTTCGTCGTGGAAGGCGGAACTCCCCTTCGGATGGAGGGGTGGACCCAACGGCTCGACCTCGGGGCCGAGGACTCGATTGTGTTCGTGGGGGTGACCGCGGAGGATTTGAGGGCCCTCGCCCCCACCGTCGCCATGGAGGAAATGGCAGGCGCGACGGCGTCGTTCGACGGCGAGTCCTGCGAGCCGGGTCGCTTCGTGGATGAAGGCCGTCGCGAGCGAGTCGCGGTGCCGAGCTCGATGCAGAACGAGCTCCACCTGGATCTCGAGTCGTCGAGTTTCCGCAAACCCTCGCGCCCGGCGCTCTATCTGAGGGATCTCGTGCTCGAGCTCCCGCTGCGCGAGGATCGGTGCCTCGATGCTCCGCCGCTGGAGCTGGTCCCTTTTGGTGATACCGCCGAGCTTCTTCCTCCCGGGACCGTGATTGATGGGCTCGCGAGAGATTCGAACTCTCTGCTCGACATCTTTCGTGTCGCGCGCGTCGACGCGGACCGCGTGCTCGCGTTGACGGGCGCCGCCCTGTACCTGTTCGAGCGGGGCCGTCCGTTTCAGGATGACGGCGCCCACGCGGTCTTTCGATGGGATCTCGATGTCCCCGCAGGGCCGGGGACCTGGTACTTCAGCGACTTCGCAATCCTGCCGGAGCGTGAACCGGGCACGCATCGGATTCTGGCGGTGGGCTCCCTCTGGAGCAGCCCCGATGGGTCGGCCTCCGGGGTGTTTGAGCTGCGGGTGGACGAAGGCGGTCTCCATTTCACCCGCACTTCCACGGTCTATCCAGGGATCGATCTGAAGTCGATGGCGCTCGGGCCCAACGGTGAATTCTTCGCCGGCGGCGGGACCGGCTGGATGGTGAGCTCGATCGGAGTCGGCGCTCCGATCACGGGGTTTCAGGTGCCCGGAATCCTCGAGGCCATCGAAGTTGTTCATTGGGCGGTGGGCGATGAGACGCTCCACCTCTTGGGCACTTTCGATGGCGGCCTGTACTCGGGCAACGCCTTCCTCGGGCCGATTGGGCTCCAAAGAGAAGCCGCCGGCTTTCAGACCACGCTGACCTCGATGGCCAGCAGACTCACGACCGAAGGCGCCGAGGTCTATGCTGCCACGTCGCGAAGCGGTCTGTTTCGTCGCGCCCCTGACGGGCAGTGGAGTCCAAGCTGGTTTGCGGTCCCGAGCAACGTCGGCGTCTGCTCACAGATCGACGGTGAGTGTGGGCAGAGGACGCTCGCTCGCAAGGCCGTTCCGCGAGGCCTGACCGCGGCGCCGGAACGGGGCTCCCTTTTCTTCGGGGCTCAGACCTGTTCTGCGATTCTCGAGCTGAGGCCTGAACGAGGGTGTGTAGCCGCGCTCGTGCTCGGCGATGGAGCGGCCGAAGCTGAGATGGTCGACTATCCCGGGCTCGACTGGCGAGGCGGTCGACTGCTCGTCGGCGGGCGAGGGGGGGCTCTGCTCGAAGCGATTGAACGGTAGCTTGGTTCAGCGTGGTGCCAACCGAACGACCTCGGCACTCCACGGCAAGAGCATCCAGAGCCGCCCTTTGGCGTCGATGCTTGGCGCGGTGAGTGGTCCCACGCCGACCTCGAGAGTTCTCGGCAACACACGCGGTGTGTCCTCGATCAGAAACTCTGCGAGCGTAGCCTGACGCTGCCCCAAGGGGTCGGCGATGCCGGCCACGAGTTGACGAAAACGATCGCCGGGGTGCGGCACGAGCAAGCCGACCGCGGCGGTGCCCGATGGAGCGCCGACAAACTGGGCTCCCCGGATCGGGAAACGACCGGGCGCGATTCGATGCAGGCCGCGCGAGTTTCCGGCGTCGGTGGTGACGATCAGCTCTCCAGGAGCTCGGCCGGGGTAGAGAAAGCCGAGCCCGAAGGCCCCCGCGCCCGGTGATGCGAAGGTGGAGATCTCGCAGGTCATCGGGTCGATCCAGGCGACCTTGTCGCCGTCGTCATCCGAGACCGCGATCCGGCCATCGTCCAACGCGACAACATCGATCGGCCGGAGCGGTTCGTGGAGTTCGCAGAGCCCACGAACCGCGAGCGTCTGCGCGTCGAACATCCCGATCTGGACGCGCGTTCGATCGGGGAGCGACCCCGTGAAACTCACGAACGCACTCTGTGCCGGCAAAGCCGTGAGTCCGAAGGGAGAGTGATCTCGCCCCACGCCAAAGGGCACCGCCGCGATCCGTTCCCCGTCGGCCGAGAAGCGGCCGATCGCCAGATCGTCCGCCTGATGGAAAACGCCTACGAAGCCGTCTCCAAAACGGTCCTTCGAGATGTGAAGTAGTCCGCTCTCGGTCGCGGTCCTGGTCGAGGTGACCTGCATGGTCTCCGGATCCAAGAAGGCGAGCAGCGTAGGCGCGCGGGCGGCGAAATCGGTGCGTCGGTATCCCGCGTCGACGTGGCCGCTGATGACCACGCGATCAGCGAGATGGGCGATCGAGCCAAGATACCCGGTGAGCCAGTCCGACGGTGCGATGCCCTTCCCGAACTCCCGTTCGAGAAGGGGGCGATCGAGCACGGCGGCCTTGTCGAATACGAGGTCGAGCGTCTCTCTGCCCCCATAGATGTGGATCGGACAGCTCAGATTCCCCTGGCAGAGAAAGGACGCGGCGGCGCCGGGCGCGGTCTCGAGCGCTTCGCATGCGGGCGCCGTCGTGCACGTGCGTCCGGCTCGATCGAGCGTCGCAGAGAAATCGGGTACGCCCACGGGCCCACACTGACGGATTCCGATGTGCAGCTCACAGCCCCGCTGCTCCGCCCACGGGCTGCAGATCAGATCCCCACAGAGATCGACGAGGCCTCGCTCACCTTCGGGCAGAAGCTGCGGACACGAGCTCGAGAGCCAGTCGGTGGTGAAAGCGCCGGCCGACGGCTCCGGTGCTCCGGACGACAGCGCCACCGACCAGACGGGCTCGGGCAAGCGCGGATCGCAGGCGGTCGCCTCGGAGAGCGGGTCGCGTTCGAGCTCAACATCGGTCGGCGGGTCCAGCCGACGGATGCTCGCCTCATCGAAACCGACGAGCACACCCAGCTCCGCGGTAGGGTTCGAAGAAGACTCGACTCGAAGAACGAGCTCACCATCCCTCAGCCGAGTGAGTCCGCTGCCAAAGTCGAAGCGTCCGTTAGAGGTCGAGAACACCACCACAGCGTAGTCGGCCCCGGGAGGCACCCCCGGGGCCTCGAAGAAGACATCGGCGCTGCAGCCCGCGATCAGCAGTGCACACGCTGAAAGTTCACGACCGGGTCCCACGCTCAAAGAACGCTACTGGACATTTCGCCGGCAAGGAACCGAGTGCGAGATCGAACCCGGCTACCTGTCCGTGGATTCGAGTGTGTCCTCCGGGTTTGCTCCGAAGTGCTACGCGGCCTGAGGGGCCGGACGACTCCAAATGATGCCAGCCCAGCACGAGCTCAGGATGATGCCGGCGCCGAAGCCGACCGCCGCGTCGGTGCCGCCGAGGAAGAAACTACCCAGCAGCACCACGACCAGAAGCACGCACGGCGCGAGTACTCTCGAGTCGAAGTAGGTGATGAGCCCTGCCGCGATCGCCACCGGGATGGCAT
The DNA here is from genome assembly GCA_011526105.1 of Deltaproteobacteria bacterium. Lineage (GTDB taxonomy): Bacteria > Myxococcota > Kuafuiibacteriia > Kuafuiibacteriales > Kuafuiibacteriaceae > WYAZ01. The sequence continues at coordinate 56,374 of WYAZ01000143.1, forward strand.
CGAGGTGTTTTGCGTCCTGGAGCGACAGACCGATGACCGCGCCTCCGAAGCGCGACATGGTGACGCCCATCAGGGCGACGAGGACCACCGCGACAATGTGTCGGCTCACGCCCTTGGGGAGCTCCAATCCGAAGCGCGGCAACCGAAGCGCGATCGCGAGCGGCACGATGACCGCCCAAGCGAGGAGTGGATCGATGAGCAGACTCTTGCCGCGAGGCTCGAGGCCCCAACGCGCGACCGCGAAGCTCGAGAAGAGCGGGCCGAGCGCGAGGGCGATGCTGGTGACGAGGATGAGAATGCTTCGATGAGCTACTCCGGACCCGGTGATCGCATCCTGCTCGCGCTCCATCGTGCGCAGTCGTGTGAGGTCGGCCTCCCCGTCTCGGCGCTTGGTCATGAGCCCGAGCAGTCGCTCTTCCTGGGCTTGGTTGCGACGGGGCATGCGGTCGAGGAGGCCACGCGTGACCCAGAGCTGGTTCTTGTCCATCGCGGCGTCTGCGGCCAGCTCGAGCGCAGCCTGCAGGCCCACCCTCGCCGCCGAATTGTCCGTCCACGCACGAAGGGCCTGCTGAAACGCGAAGACACACTCATCCAGACGGGTCTCGGTCGCCTGACCCGAGCTGTGATCGCCGCTCAGGATCTCATCGAGCGACTTCTGAGCTTCGCGTGCGAGCTCGACCGAACCACGGTGCTCCAAGAAGTCTCGCAGTGCGCTCTGCAGCTCGCTCGCGCTGCCGAAACGTTCGCCTGGTTCGGGGGCCGTCGCGCGATTCGCGATGTCTGCGAGTTCGGTCGGTACGTTCGCGTCGTAGGCATGGGGCGCGGTGGTGAGAGAGCTGTGGAGGCGTTCGGCGAGTGAACTGCCCGAGTGGCGCACCGAGCCGGTGATGATTCGGTGGAGGATGGCCCCCAGCAGGTAGACGTCCGTCGCGGGTCCGATGCGGTCGCCGTTCTCCGCGACCATTTCGGGCGCCATGTAGCCGGGGGTGCCCGCCAACGAGGCAATGTCGGAGGCGAGCGGGAAACGTCCGTCATGGCTGCCGTCGATGCTGACCGCGAGGCCCCAGTCGACCACGTAGACCTCGCCGAAGCGACCGATCATGATGTTGTCGGGCTTGAGATCGCGATGCACGATCCCCCTGCTGTGGGCGAACTCGATCGCGTTGCACACCTGCATGAGGATCCCGAGATTCCAGCCGAGACTGTCGGAGACGCCGTTCGGTCGCGCCGCCGGGTTGTGCATCATCGCGGTCCAGCGCGTCCCTTCGATGCGCTTCATGATCATGACCGGTCCGCCTTCGGCAGTGCGACCGAGCCCGTACACCGGGACGATGTTCGGATGCTCGAGCGAGCCCATCACCCACGCTTCCTGCAGCAGCTGTCGCGCCGACTCTTCGTCGAGCTTGTCCGAGCGGATCGACTTGGCGGCGACCTCGCGGGCGAGGCTGCTCTGTGTCGCTGTGCGAACCACGCCCATGCCGCCGTTGCCGAGCGTCTTGCCAAACTCTAGATCGCCGGTGGCTCCGTTCTCGGGGGTCCTGAAGAGCGGCAGACGCGCGACCTGCCGTCCGAGCTTCGAGTCGAAGCTCGGTTCGGCGGGCCGGATGCTCGTCTCGAGAGCCTCCTTGTGTCCCCTATCGCCGACGGTCTCGGCGAGTCTCAGCGCCACTTCATGCGCAGCGCGGAGCGGAACGACCTCGCCCTTGGAGGGAGTAAAGGTGGGCGCGAAGAGGTCGTTGGTCTGCACGGGAGGGTCTCCTCCGTTCACTCCAGCAATGGCTGTGCCGCGTGAGGCGACGCGGTCTAGCAGAGCCCCTCCTGGGTGCGGTCGACCCAGGCCACAGTTTTGTCGGCCGGCCCTACAATTTTGTCGGAACGCGGAACGCGTGCAGGGGGGGGGCGGACTAACGTCGGCCCTTGTACTCCATCATGCCCTGCATCGCAGACTCGGCCGCGTCGGCGACCTCGGCCTCCTCGCGGGCGCGGTCAGCACAGTCCTCGCAGAGCCTCACGGTCTTCTTGCCGACCTTCACCTTCACCAGCGTCTCGACCTCATCTTCGCACTCGGCACATTCCATCGTGACCGCTTCCTAGGTCGGAACCCGAGAGCCATCAAGTTGAACCGGCGTTCTCCAGGACGTTTCGCAGGTTTCGCCGATGGCGGGCGCATGCGGATGGCCTCCGTCGGCACTGCGGGGATCCGCTCCACCGGCTCTCTCGGCGCGGCGGACCTTGCTCAGAGAGCGCACGCTTCGACTCGGCATCGACGCTTCGCAGATGAGACTTCAAGGCCGCACGAGCGGGGCGATGTCGTCCCGATTCACGACTCCATCTCCGTCTCGGTCCCCATCGGGGGGCAGACAGAGGTGCTGAACGAGGTCGAGCCGGGCAGTGAGCGACGGATAGCCGGTCACGTCGAACTCGAGACCACTTTGTACCCGGCGGCGCTCCGCGAAGTAGATCTCGAGCCGATGGGGCCCCGCGTCGAGCCAGATGCGCTTTCGTTCGCGTGCGATGGCATGGATGCCGCCCAGATCGATCTGCAGCTGACCATCGATGAAGAGCCAGCTGTCGTCATCGCTGCCCATCTCGAAGGTGTAGTAGCCGGACTCCGATGCGATCGCGGTCGTGTACCAGTGCGCGGCGAAGTAGTACGGGTCTCCGCAGAGCCCGGTGTTCACCGGGAAGTAGTTGTCTCCGTAGGAGATGATCAAGGACTGCCGCTCCAAAGAGAACACACGATACTGATCGCTGAACCAGTCGTACTGACTCGGCAGCGTTCCTCGCACCACGCCGGTGATCTTCTTCTCTACGTCACGATGTGTGCACGGAAGATTGAAGAAGTCCCCGATGAATCGGCCGCGGTGGTGAACCAGACCCGCGCCGCACACCAGGTCCGGATTGCAGGGCTCGGCGTCGTCCACGTCCAGGACCCCATCGTCGTCGTCGTCTAGATCGACGTTGTTCGGTATCCCGTCGCCGTCACAGTCGCTCGGATCCGTCTGAGTCTCTCTTTGATACTCGATGAGCTTCACCCCGCCGAGACCGTCGGCCAATGCGATGATCTCACCGCTGAGCGCGACCGCGTTGGCGCTGCCGCGATCGTCGACGACATCGATGGTCGCCAGTTGCAGCGGGTTCGCTGGGTCGAGCACGTCGGCGACGACCAACCCCTCTTCGCCGTTGGCGAGGATGGCGACTCGGCCATCCAGAGCGAGCGCAAGACCGTTCGCGGTGCCGGTGGTGGGAAGGTGTCCGATGCGTGAGAGATCTCTCAGGTCGTGGATGAGCAGACCTGCTTCATCGGCGGAGAGGAAGAGCAGATCCTCGCGGCGTTCGCCCCAAGTGGGGGCACCCACCGTTCCGCCCTCGAGCGCCGCGCTCACCTGGCTGCGCGCCGTGTTGGCGCCGGTGCTGCCGAAGCGGACGAGACTCGGGGGCGAGCCCGAGATGGCGACGAGTCCCCCTCCCGGAAGGGGTTCGGTCCAACGTGCGTCTTCGAGCGGCACGTCGTCGGCCACCACCGGCGCCGACCCGCCGAGATCCACTCGCATGATGCCGCCGCCCAGGTCCCCGTAGCTGACGTAGGCTTGATAGGCTTCGAGTGAAACGTAGGTGGACGCGTAGCTCCCCACGGCAACGCTCTCTCGAAACGAGAAGGTGTCTTCCGTGAGATCGAAGAGCTCCAGGGTGCCACCGAGAAGGTGATCCTGGGCGGCGACGACGATTCGTGTACCCGACGCCGCGAGCTTCGCGAGGTCTGCGGTCGGAAAGATCGCCTCCGCGAGAACGAAGGGTGCTTCCACCTGACTCACGTTGATGACCTGGAGCGCGCCGAGAAAGCTCTCGCCGCGAACGCCGTAGGTCGCAAAGACGTGCTGATTGACGTAGCGAACGTCCGTGGCCTGGAGCGTCACTCCATCGACGACGGGAGGATCGATGGTCGCGATCAATCGCAGTCCGAGTCCCGTGACCGCCACGCTGCCGGTGCGCGTGCGCAGCCCGAAGCTGCGACGCTGCACGGCGCCATCACCCATCCGGGTGGCGCTCAGATCCCCCGGCCCTCGCATGATGACTCGCTCGCCTTCCGCGCAGGCCGAAGCCCAGACCACCGAAGCGAGCAAGAGCGGGCGGAGCCACGGCTGAGTCACCGAGGTCGATGCTACGCGGGGTCAAGCAACCTCACAAATCTGAGAACCCAGCTGAAGGATATGGAAGGTGGAGGTGTGAGCCCGCAGGGCTAACGGACGAACTGATCCTTGGCGAAGGAGGCACGATCCTGCGGACTTCCCAAGGAAAGCGACTGTTTCGCATCGGGTGAGACCACGACCAGCGATCGGGTTCCGTTCAGCCGGTAGTCCGCCAGAAACCCGAGGACGCGGTCGTCCGAGGGGCGCGAGATCATCCACAACGACCGAGAGTCGAGGTGTGGGTCTTGCGGGGGCAAGCCTTGGCGGTGATCGGCCCGCGAGGCCACTTTAGCCAGGTGCGGCTCGAGCGCCACTTCGTAGGGCCAGACCTCGGTGAGTTGATACGCTGCGGCCGGCTTGTCTTTGACCCCGAGGCGGTTGAGGGCGCCGCTGAGCTCTGCCGAACGCGCGCCCAGGACCTCGTTCGACGAGCGCTGGGCGTGGCCGGTGGCGCTGATGCCGCTCTTTGGAGTGGGGTCTGTGAACCAGCCCGAGATCACGCTTTTGAGGCCCATCGAGCTTCTTATCGGCGCATGAGGCGAACTGTTGCTCGGTTGGCGCGGCGCTGCGTCGCGGCGCATCCACCCATGTCTCCTCGCGCAGACACCTCCGAGACCGCACGGCTGGAAAGTGCGTGAACTCGCCTGGCACGGCATCTGCTCCTCCTAAGTCCGTGGAAGCCAGGGAGCGCCGTTCGAAAGCGGAATCCGCTGAGCCGCTGCACCCCAAAGTGCAGTCGGTCTACGGAGCCATTCAGGCCGAGCCGAGTCTCGAGCGCGTCACCGCGATTGTCGAAGAGGCGGTCGCGACTTCGAGCGGTCTGGAGCTGGCTCGGGTCGTGTTCGATCTCCTTCGACTTGGTTTCGGCGCGCAGGACGCCGGAGCCGACGACGTGGCGCAGGTGATCTTCGAGGTGTGCCAAAAGGCCCATCCAAGACTCGTGCGGGTCGGCGAAGATGGCACGCGGCTCGAGGTCCGACTGAAGGCGGCGCAGGAATGGACCGCCTGGTCGAATGAGTCTCGCGTCGCCGCGAAGGTCGGTGAGCCGCCCAAGAAGGGGTCTGTACCTCTGAGCACGCTCTCGGGATTCCATAGGAGTATCCGGCGCTAGGCCGGTTTTGAAACAGGAGGTTTCGTCATGTCATCGATCAATCAGTCCAAACCCATTTCCACCGCGTCGCAGGTGAAACACGCCGACGCCGCCGGGGCCGAGCGTCCCGCCGGCGGTATCGTGGGCGGCATGGTGGCGCAGCTCAGAGCCCAGAACGACCCCAAGCTCGCTCCGCTCGTGAAGACGCTCGACGATCTCCTGGCTGCTGGGCAAAAGGCCAACAAGGCGCCTTAGGCGCCACCGGTCAGGGTCAGCCCACATCCTGCTCGCTCTCGGGCGAGCGGATGTGCCATGCCTCCATTGGGAGCGTGGTTTGCCGAAGCCCGACGAATTCGACTGCCAGCGATGCGGCGCGTGCTGCTGCAATCGTCAGGAGAACATGGGCTGGCGCTTTGTCGACTACGTCGAGGTGAAGAAGACGGACGCCCTGTTCGCGCGAAAAGACATGCTCGCGGTGCTCGCGGTGCGGAACGAAGAGGGCGAGTTCCACCTCCGACTCGTGGGCGAGGAGCAACGCTGCGTCGCGCTCGTCGGCCGCCTCGGGGAGTTCGTGGAGTGCAGCGCCTATGCGCTGCGCCCCGATGGTTGTCGACGCGTCGAAGCGGGAGGTCACGCTTGTCTCGAGGCTCGCCGCGACCGGGGGATCGGCTGAGTCGGGATCGCAAACGGGGTGTGTGACAGGGCCTGTGACGGTGTCACCGGTGACGGTGTCACCCGTGGCCGCTGCATGATTTCAAAGACTTACGCCGCCTCTCGCGCTCGAAAAGGCCGGTTTCGCCCGGCATGAGACCTGCTCTCTCCTGGGTGTATGAACCCGCTTTGCCTCAATCACTCCGCCGTCGCTCTCACCAAGACCTTTGCCTCGAGCAGCAAGCCTCAGACGCCGCCGTCGCTCCCGAAGGGCACGCCCCGTTCGCCCATGAACGCCTCGATGGCACCTTCGGCGGCGAGCTTCGCCGCCCTCGGTCGTCTCTCACCGATCGCACAATGGTTCCAGAGCGCGGCCGCGCCCACTGGGCCGGGCGGCATCCCTCTGGCGCAGATTCGCCAGAACCTCGCAGGTATCCCGGTTCAGAGCGACGCGCGAGAGCTTGGCCCCAAGCCCAACTTCATCGCGCTCAACGAGATCGCATCCGCCAACACCCCGGCGAAGCGCGCAGCCTTCGCCGAGCTCAAGACCGCGCAAGCGAAGTTGGCCGCGGCCGAAGCCAAAGCCCTGACAAACGAGCAGATGGTCGAGACACGCCGCAACGCGGTGGACGGGCTCGACACTCAGATCGGCGATCGGTCCATGCGCTTGGCGGCGGGTCGGGAGCGAGTGAAGGAGCTCGAGGCCGAGCTTCTGCGCACGACCGATCCGGACGATCGCCGCGCACTCAACACCGATCTGCGCGAAGCACGAACCGATCTGCGCAACGTCGAGATCGAGCTGAGCGGAATGCGGACCCGACTGTTGGCCGCGAACACCTCCCTCTCCAGATCCGAGCGTGCCCTCGCGACCTCCAAGACCGGGGTCGAGGCGGCGCAGCGAGGCCTCGGTGCCGCTTCGGCGAAGTTCAGCAAGTGGGTCAAGGACAACGGCCTTTCGCACAACCGCGAACTCAGGACCCTGAACGAACAGCTCCGCGGGGCTGAGCGTAATCTCGCCCGGGCGCGCGCTCGTGGGGCCAACGCAACGACGCTCCAGGGACTCGAGAACCAGGTCGAGTTTCTCGGCCAGCAGCGACTCGGCAAAGTGAACGAACTCAACGCGCGCATCGAAGCCTTCGAGCCCCTGGTCGACATCCGTCAGAACCACCATACGATCACGGTGGATGGAGACCGCGTTCGCCTGCATGACAACGTGGCCACCTACGCGACCGACACCCCCGAAGGTCTCGAGGGCCGCTCGGACAATGACGGTCAAGCCGTGGTCGCGGCGCGCCTGGCGGCCTCGGGTCTCTCTGCCGACAAGCAGCAGATCCTGGGCATCGTCTCCGGACACGAAGGGAGCTTCTCGACCATCAACACCTGGGACCGCGCAAAGGTCACCGCCGGATTTCTGCAGTGGACACTGGGTGAGGCGGGGAGCGGATCTTTGGTGGGTCTCATGAAGGAGATCGAGCGCCGAGATCCCGCCGCTTATCGCGAGCGCTTTCAGCGCTACGGCCTCGATGTCGGCGGCAGAGAGATCGAGCTGACTCGCCCCGACGGGAGCGTGCTGCGCGGTTCCGACGCGGCGGAGGCGATTCAGCGAGACCCGAGGCTCGCCGCCGTCCTTTCGAGGGCCGGGACCGATCCACGAATCCAAGACGTCCAGGTGGCGCATGGTGCATCCACCAAGATCGACGCCGTTCGCGCGATGCGAGTGAGCGCGGGTGGGCAGACGATTCCGATGGGTCAGATCCTCAGCTCCGAGTACGGCGTGGGTCTCATGACAGACCGAGCGGTCCACGGCGGAGAAGGCTCGGTGCGAGACACGGTGACCGCGGCCCTTGCGCGGTTCATGCAGGCGAATCCGCAAGCGAATCTCTCGAACCCCGCCTGGGCGGCGCGGGCTGAGGCGCAGGTGGTCGCGGCGCTCGAGGCCGTGGACCGTCCCCGTGCGCGCAGCTTCCACGCTCTCTCTCGTGCGCACGGTTCCTTCAACCCATGAATCCCTGACGTGGGGCTTGCTTTGGTGTCGTCCGGGGATGAGGCCCCGCTTTGGAAGGCCGTCCGAAAGACCAGCCCGGGCTTCGTGTTCGTGGCGGACGGCGCGATGGAGCGCCTGAGCTCGAAAAAGGAGATCTCGGCGCTCGCTGCGGCGCGACTTCGTTGACCTCCTGGATCGCATCCCTTAGCCGTCGGGCATGTCGATGTGCGTTCGCCTCCTGTCCCTCAGCTTTTGCTTCGTCGCTTGCGCCACGCCCGCTGTGACGCACGACCGGGTCGCCCTGCAGCTCCCGCCAACGCATGAGAACCGAAGGAGCTCGATCGACGAAGCCGTCCTCGCCGCGGTCGAGATCAAGACGGCCTTCGCTCGCGCGCACGGATGGGTAGACGAAGGCGATCGATCGCTCTTCGATCGGGTGGAGATCTTCGCGACCCAGAATGAGCTTTGGCAGCGCGTGCTCGAGCTCCACGACCTGCCCCGTGATCAGCCGCTTCCCACGAAGGGGCTCGCGGCAGGGCTCGAGCACCGGCATCTCCTCGCGGTGACGCCCGAGTTGTACGCGGAGATTGCGCCCGAGTATGCGGAGGCGGATCCGGACGCCTGGGCTCGCCTCCTCGCGCATGAGTTGGTGCACCGGCTCCACGTGGAGATCCTCGGTGGTGATGAAGACGCGATGGGGCCCATGTGGTTCTTCGAAGGCTTCGCGGTGCTCGGCGCCTCTCAAAGCCTCGACCGTGGTCTCGAGTATGCAAGCTTCGAAGAGGCGCTGGCGGAGGCCAAGGACTCGGCTTCGCCGCTCGCGTATCGGAGGTTCGTCGCCGCGGTCCGGTTCTTTGCTGCTCGGATCCAGCTCTCCGAGCTCGTCCTCCATGCGGGGGCCCCCGACTTCGAGGCATGGCTCGAGCGAAGCTCGGCGGCGGCGGCATCTTCAGCCTCCCCGTAGACTTGCGGCTAGACACCAAAAGGCTACCCACGCGCGGTTCGATGGGGTTAAAAGGCCTTCATGCCCAAGGCGTACATCTCTGGCGTGGCCATGAACGTACCCGACCGGGTGGTCACAAATGACGACCTCGTGACCGAGTTTGGCATCGACACGAACGACGACTGGATCGTTCAGCGCACCGGCATCAAGGAGCGGCGTTTTGCTCCGGCGGGGGTGGGTGCCTCTGACCTCGCGCTGCCGGCCGCCCAACGCGCGATCGAACGCGCGCAGCTCGATCCAGACGACATCGACATCATTCTCTTTGGCACCTTGTCGCCGGAGTACGCATTTCCGGGTTCGGGCGTGTTGCTCCAGCAGAAGCTTGGGCTTCGCGAGACTCCGGCCATGGATCTGCGAAACGCCTGCTCGTTCTTCTTGTACGCGCTTGGCACTGGCGCCTCCATGATCGAGGCCGGTGCGGTCAAGAACGTGCTCGTCGTCGGTTCCGAGATCCACTCCGCGGGGCTCGACCTCACCACGCGCGGCCGAAACGTCGCAACCATCTTTGGCGACGGCGCCGGGGCGGTCGTGCTCTCGGCCACCGATGAAGACCGCGGCGTGCGCCGCTGGAAGCTCGGCGCCGACGGCCGCTACGCCGAGGCGCTGGCCCAGCGGGTTTGGGACACACGCGCGCGGCCGTTCATCCCTCAAGACGCAGACGGCAACGGCATCGTGAGCCCTGAGCTCATGTGGGCTCAAATGGACGGCAAGAAGGTCTACAAACACGCGACCACGATCATGAGCCGAGCGCTTCGCGAGCTCGTGGCCACGGAGCGGCTCACCGTCGATGATCTCGATCTCGTTCTCTTTCACCAAGCCAACATGCGCATCAATCAGGCGGTGCAGGCCGAGCTCGGCCTACCGGACGAGAAGGTCCCGCACTCGATCTCGCGCTACGGCAACACCACCGCCGCGACCATCCCCATGCTGCTCGCGGAATGTGTCGAGGCGGGTCGCGTGCAAAAGGGCATGAAGGTCGCGATGGTCGCGTTTGGCTCGGGCTTTACTTGGGGCGCGGCGCTCGTGGATTGGTAGCGCCGGCCGGCGAGCTCAATCTTCGGTCTCTTCCAAGAACTTCAGATAGTCGCCCTGCGACATCAGTTCGTCGAGCTCGTCCTTGTGCGACAGCTCCACCCGAATCATCCAACCGTCATCGTAGCAGTCCTCGTTGAGGCCTTCCGGCGACTCGACGATATCGTCGTTGCGCTCGGTGACCTTGCCGGTGACGGGCGAGAAGAGGTCGGAGACCGCCTTGACCGATTCGACCGCGCCAAAGGTCTGACCCGCCTTGATGGTCTCGCCCGGCGCGGGGAGCTCACAGAAGACGACGTCGCCGAGCTGATCTTGCGCGTGCCAAGTAATGCCGATGGTGACGATGTCGCCCTTCACTCGGCACCACTCGTGTTCCTTGGTGTAGAGCAGCTCTTCGGGAAAGTGTTTCTCCATGACAGACCTCTTCTTCGTCCTTATTCGCCGCGGGTCAAGCCCCTCGGTCACTTGGCTCGTTTGTAGAACGGACCCTTCTTGACTCTCGCCGGAATCAGTTTTCCTCGGATCTCGATGCCCAGTTCGGTTCCGGCCTCGGCGTGCCTTGCATCGACCCAGCCGAGCCCGATGGCCCGGCCCACCGTGGGGCCCTTGGTCCCGCTCGTGACCTCGCCGACCCGCTGGCCGGCCACCATGATGGGGTAGCCGTGGCGCGCAATGCCCGCGCCCTCCATCTCGAAGCCCACGAGCTTCTTCGCAGGACCCTCGGTCTTGACGCGAAGCAGCGCGTCCTTGCCGATGAAGCTGGGCTTGTCGAGCTTCACCACCCAGCCCAGACCAGCCGAGATGGGATCGGTGTCGTCGCTGATGTCGCTGCCATAGAGGCACATGCGGGCTTCGAGCCGCAGGGAGTCTCGGGCCCCCAGCCCAGCCGGCTTCACACCCACGTCTTGGCCCCTTTGGGCCAACGCGAGAAAGAGCTCGTTGCCGAGCCCTGAAGGCACGTAGAGCTCAAAGCCGTCCTCGCCGGTGTAGCCGGTGCGCGAGATGATGGCCGCCTGGTTCATCACTCGGCCTTCGGCGAAGTGATAAAACCCGATCGAAGTCAGCGCAGTGTCTGTGAAGCGCGAGACCAGCTGCTCTGCGTTCGGACCTTGCACTGCGATCTGCGCATACTCGTCGCTACGGTTCGCGACCGTGACCCCCGAGGCGCAGTGCGCGCGAATCCACTCGAAGTCCTTGTCGCGGTTGGCGGCGTTGACGCAGATGAAGACACGTTCTCTCGAGAAGCGATAGACGACGAGGTCGTCGACGATGCCGCCGTCTTCGCGGCACATGGCGGTGTAGATCGCCTGCCCATCCGCCGCCTTCTCGAGGTCGTTCGTGATGAGCTCGTTTACTGCTTCGAGGGCCTTCGGGCCACGCACCTCGACCTCGCCCATGTGCGAGACATCGAAGAGGCCGACCTTGGTGCGGACGGTCACGTGCTCGTCGATGACCCCCGAGTACTGAACCGGCATCTCCCAGCCCCCAAAAGGAACCATCTTGGCATCGAGTTGTTTATGGGCTTCGAAGAGAGGGGTTCGCTTCAAGCGCTCGTTCATGGCTCAGGCTCCGCGCCGCGTGATCGCGGCCTTCATCGTGTTCTCGAGCAGGTAAGCGATGGTCATCGGCCCCACGCCTCCGGGTACGGGTGTGATGGCGCCGGCGATCTCGCGGGCGGCGTGAAAGGCGACGTCGCCCTTGAGCTTGCCCTCGGCGTTCTTGTTCATGCCTACGTCGATGACAGTGGCGCCGGGCTTGATCCAGGAGCCCTTCACCATCTCGAGCTTCCCGATGGCCGCGATCAGGATGTCGGACTCTCGCACGCGCTCTGGCAGCTCCTTGGTTCTCGAGTGCGCGATGCTCACCGTGGCGCTTCGGTTGAGCAGAAGCTCGGCCATGGGCCTCCCCACGATGTTGGAGCGTCCGATGACGAGGGCACGCTTGCCCTCGATGCTGGTCCCGGCCTCCTCGATGAGGCGAATGCAGCCTTGGGGGGTGCAGGCGACCAGCCCGCTCTCGTCTCCTCGGGCGAGCATGCCGGCGTTGACCGGATGGAAGCCGTCGACATCTTTTCTGGGGTCGATGGCGTGCAGCACGCGCTTTTCGTCGTGCTGTTTGGGCAGCGGGAGCTGGATCAAGATCCCGTCCACGTCCTCGTCTCGGTTCAGCTTGTCGATGAGATCCAGCAGGTCCTTGGCCGAGGTGGTCGGTGCGAGCTTGTGCTGGGTGGAGCGTATCCCAACCTCTTCGCAGGCTTTGCCCTTGTTGCGCACGTACACCGCGCTCGCCGGATCCTCGCTGGCCAGCACCACCACCAGGTGGGGGGTGGTGCCGCGCGCCTTCTCGAACGCCTGAACTCGGTCCTTGAGGGCCGTCCGAACGCGCCCTGCGAGGGCCTTGCCATCGATGATTTTTGCGCCGCCTGACATGGCCCGGGTCATCGCGCGCCCGACGGTCTAGGTCAACCGCCTCGGTGGTTGGAGCCGAGGCCGGCACGCGGTAGGCTCCCCACGATGAAATCCCCCCGCGTCAAAACCGGCCTCGATGTGTTGGTCGAGGAAGGTTTCAAGCGTCTTCAAGGGCTGAAGGTGGGCTTTCTCGGTCACCCGGCCTCGGTCGATCGCGAGCTGCGCCACGCGGTCTATCTCATGCACGAGGCGGGCGTGAAGTTGGCGGCGCTCTTTGGTCCCGAGCACGGCGTCACCGGAGACGCTCAAGACATGGAGGTCGTGGAGGAGTCGAACGGCGCGCAGTTCGATCGGCTCACCGGGGCCAGGCTGTACTCCTTGTATGGCGCCACCGAAGCGTCGCTGCGTCCGACCCAAGAGATGCTCGAAGGGCTCGATGTCCTGGTCGTCGACATGCAGGACGTGGGCGCGCGTTACTACACCTTCGCCGCCTCGATGGGCTACGTCATGGAGGCGGCGGCCGCGCGGGGTCTGCGCGTGATGGTGCTCGACCGACCCAATCCGCTCGGTGGACGCGCGCAAGACGTCGAGGGTCCGAGCCTCGACGCGGGCTTTCTCAGCTTCGTCGGTGCGTACCCCATGCCCATTCGTCACGGGCTCACCATGGCCGAGTACGCACGTTGGGTCGGGCACCTGCGCGGCCTCGATCTCAACCTCGAGTTCGTGCTGATGACGGGCTGGCAGCGCGGGATGGACTTCGACGCCACAGGCCTGCCGTGGGTCATGCCTTCACCCAACATGCCCACCTTGGACACCGCGTTTGTCTATCCCGGGCAGTGCCTGCTCGAGGGCACGAACCTGAGCGAGGGCCGTGGCACGACGCGGCCCTTCGAACTGTGTGGTGCGCCGTGGCTCGACGGCGTCGCCTGGGCTCAATACGCGCGGGACATGATGGGCTCGGGCGTGGTTCTTCGACCGACCTATTTCAAACCCATGTTCCAGAAGTGGGGCGGCGCGCGCTGCGGCGGGGTGCAAATGCATGTGACGGACCGCAGAACCTTCCGCCCGGTGCAGGCCGCGGTCGCGTTGATCCGTTCGGCCATGAAGCTCGAGCCGGCGAACTTCGCGTGGCGTACCGAGGCCTATGAGTATGTCTCTGATCGCCTCGCGATCGATCTCTTGTTCGGTTCGGAGAAGCCGCGCCGAATGCTGGAGGAGGGGGCGACGGTCGAGGACGTGACACGGAGCTTCGCCGACGCCGAACAAGACTTCCGGGAGACTCGCTCGCCACTCTTGCTCTACGCGTCTTGAGGGCTCGTGCGAAGTTCCTCACCTCATCTTGGAGTCCTCGCGCTCCTGCTGAGTGGGTGCGTCGAAGGCGATGGGCTCCGCTTGCCGCCCGCGCCAGAGACCAGTCGCTCCGCGTTGCTGCTTCGGCACTGTGGTACGAGGGTGGACATCGAGGCCTTGTCGCTCCCGCTCTCGAGTCTCGTGCTCACTGAGCGCGCTTGCTCCGCGGACGTAGAGACCTGGATCGCCTACTTGCCACGGACGCTCGAGAGCCTTGGTTGGGATTCGGGCTCGCTCTCGCTCGCGGCCTGTCCCTTCTTCGACGCGGACTGCTGCGTGAAACGGAGGATCTCGGGTCTCGTCATCGATGCATCCCATTCACTCTCCGGAGCCGTCGAACCGAGCTCCGTCGCTCCCTTGCCCCGTGACCTGCTCGACCTCGAAGTCGCGAGCCGCTGCGGCTGCGCCCGCATGGCGGAGCGGTCTCGAGTGCGAATTCTCGGCAGCGATCGAGTTCGACTCAGCGCGGGCCGCGAAGGTCGGATCGGGCTCGCCGCACTCACGCCCCCCATCGGACGGAACAACGTGCTGGCGGTTCAGGAGATCGAACTTGCGGCGCTCTTTGAACCGGACTTCGACGCTTTTCGCGAAGACGTGCAGAAGTTCCCGGTCTTTCTGAACTCACTCGACCGAGATGCGGAGGGACGCTTGTTGGTCGGGACCTCGAGCGCGAGCGTTCTCTCATGGAGGTCCCCTTCGGACTACTACTGGACGGAGCCCTTGGGCCCGGGACGCGAGGCGAGTCTGGTGCGTGCCCGACCGGCCGAGATGGGGCCCCCGGCGTTCGTCACCCTCTCCCGGGAGTACGCTTCGGAGTTCCATGTCTATGAGGGCGGCGCCTGGCGGGTGCACGGCAATCCGAACCTCATGAGAGAAACCTGCAATTCACTCCGCGGCAGCACTCAAGACCCAGCAATCCTTTGGCTCGGGCCCGACGAGGTCCTGGTGCAGCCGAAGGGAACCGGTGTGGACATGCCAAGTCTCGACCCGGTGAGCCATCCACACGGCTTCTGGCATCTCGCCGGCGATGAGCTTCGCTGGGTGACTGGCCCACAGCCGCAGGATGGATGCCTGACGGCCCTCGCTCAGATCCCCGGCTACGGGGTGCTCGCAGGAACACGCACCGGTCAGCTCTATCGCTGGAACTCGGAGGGTTGGGCTCCGCTCGAGCTGCTCTCTCCGCACGGACGGGTCCTCAAACGAGGTGAGGTGTTCGAGATCGGAGCGAGCGAAGGCGGTTTTCTTCACACGACACGGGATGGAGGACTCAACTACATCCGGGGCGACGTGTTCTGCGAGAGCTTCGTGGTGACGACTCAGCACCTTCGATCGATAGCTCGTGCGGGCGACGAGTATCTCGTCTCTACGGATGGCCGGGATTCAGACGATAGCGGTCAGGTCCTTCGCGTGACGTTCGAGTGATGAAGATGAACTCAGGACATCAAGCTTGCTTCGCTCGACGCCGGCCCGGCGAGCGGCGGGTGCGGCGGCGGGTTCCAGCCTCGGCTTTGGCCTTCTTGGGGGTGGCGGCCCCCGAGAGCATCATGGGGGCGCGAGCGCGAAGTGTCTCGGCCCCGTGTTCAGAGAGCATGATCTTCGGGAACTCTCCGAGGGTGACCACCGCGAGATCTGCCCTCACGAGGCGGTCGAGCAGGTCGAGCGTGTGTTCTCGGCTTCGATGTTTGAGCAGACCATACGTCGAGAGCTGATCGAGACCGGCCGAGAGCACGCTGAGGGCTCGGCTTCCTTGCAGGACTTCGACCACGCGAGAGCGTCCGTACCGTCCACGCATGCGCGCCACGCAGGAGAGTGCCATCTGCGCCTCGCGCAGGGCCTCTCCTGCGAGCGCTTGTACGTCGGGGCTCTGGCAGCGATCGCAGACCCCGCAGCGCTCCGCATGCCGTTTGTCACCAAAGTACTCGACGACATACCGGCGGCGACAGGCGGCGCGATTCACGTAGCCGATGAGCGCGTCCAGACGGGCGCGCTCGCGTCGCGCGCGGGCCTCGAGCACGGAAGACGAAAGAGTCATCTCCGGTCTCACCGAGAGCGGGCCGCCCTCGAAAGAGATGTCCCCGCAACGCTCGAGCGCGATCACCGCCGCCCTCGCCGAAGCGACGATGTTGTCTTCTGCCGCCTGACAGAGCTCGTCAAAGCTGAGATCGGCCCCCTGACCTGCGAGCTGAAGTGCGTAGCGATGTGTGGCCTGGGCTACCTGCGGGGTGGGGCACGAGGTCTCGAGCCGCATCAGCGCGTATCTCAAATCTCCGGTGTCGTAGAGCAGAACACCGCCTGCGGGTTGGTCGTCACGACCGGCGCGCCCGACCTCTTGATAATAGGACTCCACCGACGACGGCACGTGATAGTGCACGACCACGCGCACGTCTCGTTTGTCGACGCCCATGCCAAAGGCGGTGGTGGCGACGATGACGCGACCGTCCCGCTTCTGAAAGCGATCTTGGACCTTCTGACGCCGCTCCGGCGGGAGTCCGGCGTGATAAGGCTCCGCCGCGAAGCCCAGCCCCGCGAGTTCTTTGGCCACTTCTTCCGCCGACTTTCGGGTGGCGACGTAGACCAGTCCGGAGCCGCCGTCCTGCATCCAGGTCTCGAGCGCTTTTGCGGTCGCCCGGAGCTTCTTGGCCTTACCTCGACCGGTCTCTTGGACGGAGAGCTCGAGGTTCTCGCGATCAAAGCCGGTCACGATGGTGTTCGCGGACGCGAGGCCCAAGCCGCGCACGATGTCGATTTGCACCTCGGGGGTGGCGGTGGCGGTGAAGGCCGCGACGCGCTCGGGCTCGAGCAGACGAATCATCTCACTCAACTTGGCGTAGTCGGGACGGAAGTCGTGCCCCCACTGCGAGATGCAGTGGGCTTCGTCCACGACGAAGAGCGCGAGTTTGGCCCCACGCAGAAGCTCCAGAAAACGTGTGCTCCGAAATCGCTCGGGCGCCACATACAGAAGGTCCAGCGTGCCTTCTCTCACCGCGCGTTCTGCGCGCATCCGATCTTCCGGGGCATCCGCGCTGGTGAGAGAGGCCGCTTGCACTCCGCGCGCCTCGAGCGCTCGTACTTGATCGCGAATCAGCGCGATGAGCGGCGAGACCACGATGGTGAGCCCAGGCAGAAAGACGGCCGGAAGCTGATAGCAGAGGCTCTTGCCCGAGCCGGTCGGCATCACCGCGAGGGTGGCTTGCTCGTGCAGAACGCTGTCGATGATCTCCCGTTGGCCCGGCCTCAGCTGCGAGTGGCCGAAGACCTGCTGGAGGAGGAGGAGTGCATCCGGAGGCGAGGACAAGTCGCGCGCAACCTAGCGGTCGCGATCGTCGAGCGCAAGCCGTGAAGGCACCCGAACGAGTTCCGAAGTGGAATCACGAAAGAGGACCATTCCGCCGTCTCCGCGGGCCGCACTTCTCCTGGGACACCCGTTCTGCCAGTATCCAGGCGGTGAAGGCGCATCTCCTGGGGCTGTTCTGGGCCTGCGCTCTCGCCTGCGCGCCGCCCGATGTAAATCTGTTGTTGCCGGACTCCGTTTCGGCGCTTCGGTCCGGTCTCTTGTTTGTGCACGCCGGGGACAGGATCGACTCGGCCGTTCGGGAGGCTCACGCGATCGACCTCGATCATCCCCAGGTGCTCAGGTTCGCGGTTGAACCTCCGGGCTCCTTGAGCCTGATGCTCTACTCGGCTTCTTTGAGTGAGCTCCATGTGGCAGCGGGCGGCCTGACCCGTCTCCCGGCGGGCTCCGGTCGCGCGCCCCCGCGGGCACAGCTCGTGTACTCCGCCGTGGTGGACGACGAGCCTGCATGGCGGGAACTCCCCGCGAGCGAAGGAACACAGGTCGCGTGGGAACTTCCGGGTGTGGTGCAGCCGACGCTCTGTCAGCAGACCGAGTTCGTCGCATGGCCGGTGCCCGGCCTCCATCTGGTTCAGCCACGCCGCCCAGTGGCGCCGAGCCAAACCCAGGTCATCATCGGCGGTCATCGAACCGAGGGCGACATCGAGGTGGTGCGAGAGAGCCTCCTCGTTTCGGTGCGCGGCTTCGAGGACGGGCCGACTCTCGAGGTGATTGGCGAGCCGTGGCCGGGCGAGCGTGTCGTCGGGCTCGTTGTACACTCCTCGGGACGAGTCGTCGGCACAACGGATGCGGGGCGCGCCTTCAAGCTCGATCCCGCGACGCTCGAGCGCTCCGACGTCCCTGGCACCCTCGAGCGCGGCCGCTCCTGGAAACTCGCCACCGGTCGAGATGGATTCCTGGTGGCCTACGACGGGACGAGCAGCAGTGTGGCCGTTCCAGATCCAGTGCCTCTTCCCCCGATGATCCTCGATCCCAACAGCCTGAGGGCGACGGTGCTCGAGACGCCTGAGCCCATCAACGAGCTCGAGGTCGTCGATGCCGGTTTTCTCATCGCGGCGGCCAAGGGCACGATCTATCGCTACGATGGGGCGGTCTGGACGCGCGAGTTCCAGCTCGATCAAGGCCTCCGAGTGGACCACTTTGCGGTCGATGACAGCGGGACTCGCATCATGGCGGTGGTCTCGAGCACCTTCGTCTTCGAGCGGTCGTTGGCAGGTGAGTGGAGCGCGCTTCCGCCACTCGAAGGGAGTTATGGGCTGCGAGATGGTGTCTTCTTCTCCACCGGGGACTATCTGACCGGCGGGGGCGGGGGCATCTTCACGATCTGGGATGGCTCGATCTGGTGTGAGCCGGAGACACGAGCGCTCAGCCGAGGCCTCCGCGGGTTTGCGCGCGTCCCTGGCAGCGACATCGTGTTCACCGTCAGCTATTCGGAGACCGAGCGCGAAGATGCGGTGGTCGCTCGCCTCTTGATGGGCTTCGGCGCCGACTAGTGTCCCGTCCGAGAAGTTCGATCACGTTCCCGCGAAGTATCTTTCGTCGCTGGTCGGCGCGCTACGAAGGGAGTTGGGTCGCCCCCAATGACCGAGGAGCCCGAAAGGGCGGCCGCAGGCCGCGCGTCGGCCAGGGGCGAAAAGGACAAGC
>WYAZ01000144.1 GCA_011526105.1 Deltaproteobacteria bacterium
GCGGCCTCGACTTCAAGCACGCTGATGGTCCGCCGAACAGGACCCCCTACCTGAGCTACGAGGTCTTCTCGAAGTCGTAGTGGTCGGGAAGCTCGAACGGTGGGACGGAGCGACCGTCAATGTCGGTAAATCCGTAGGTTCTGGCGAGCTCGCCGGACTTGAGCACCCGGCCCGCCTGCGCTGAGACCGCGGCATCTGCCGCGAGACACACAATGCCGCGGCCCACGTACTCCGGTGATTCGGTCGGCTCGAGGTCGAAGGCCTGAGCGCGATGGGCCTCCATGACACGCTCGGTGCGGGTGAAGCCCGGCGCTACACACAGCGGCGTGACGCTTCGATCGCGAAGCTCGAAGGCCAGGTCTTTGACCATCCGGTGGAGCGCGTTCTTCGCCAGATCGTAGACGAGATTGCCGAGGTATCGATCGCGGTCCCAAGCCGTGGTGCTGACGAGCAGGGCCGGCGCGCTCTCGAGGAGGAGAGAAAGAGCGAGCTTGGTGGTGAGAAGGTGAGCCTTCACGCCTGCGTCGAACATGCCATTCCAGTGCTTGAGTACATCGCTCTCGTGAAAGGGCGCATCGAAGCGCGCGGCGTCATGCGCCTCGTAGCCGCCCCAGGCGTTGTTCACCAGCACATCCAAGCGCCCATGGTCTCGCCGAATCCGCCCGATGAGCGCTTCGATCTCAGCGGAACGCGTGTGATCGCATCGAACCCCGATACCTCGCCCCCCGCGCTCGTTCACGATCTCTGCAACCTCATCGAAGCTCCCAGGAAGGCTCTCGGTCGTGTGCCCGCCGCTGCTGCGCCCGGTGACGTAGACGGTGGCGCCGGTCTCCCCGAAGACGCTCGCGATGCCCCGACCCACCCCCCGGCTGGCGCCGGTGACGAGCACGACGCGGCCCGAGAGGGACGGTGCTTTCCATGGCATGGCGGTCAGAGTATCTCGGCCCGTTCCCAGTGGAAAGTCAGGGCGGCTGTTGTAGGCTCACCCGATGAACGCGGTCGCTGAAGCGCTCTGCGAGCTGCCCATCCAGGGCATGACCTGCGCGAGCTGCGTGGCGCGCGTCGAGGAGGCGCTCCAGCAGGTACCGGGCGTGCGCGAGGCAAACGTCAACTTGGCCTTGAACAAGGCGACCATCCACTACCACCCGGACGAGACGACCCCCTCGATGCTCGCGCAGGCGGTCGTAGCGTCGGGCTACGAGGTTCCAGAGCTGGGGGGCCTCGATGCGCGTGGCCGGGCGGAGGCGCTGGCTGAGGTCGAACGTGACGAAGAGCGGAGGCTTCAGCGCGACTTTCTTCTCTCTCTCGGATTGACCTTGCCCCTGCTGGTGCTCGCCATGTCTCACGGCGCCATCCCAGGAGCCGATGGCCCGGCGGGACGATGGCTACAATTCGCGCTCGCAACCCCGGTTGTCTTCGGACCCGGCCGGCGATTCCTGCGGCTCGCCTGGGTGGCCTTTCAGCATCGTACTTCAGACATGAACACGCTCGTGAGCCTCGGAGTGCTCTCGGCGTTTCTGTACTCCGCAGTCTCGGTGCTGAGCGGTCGTGTTCACGCGCACGTCTACTTCGAGGCCGCCGCCGCCATCGTGACCTTCGTCTTGCTCGGAAAGCGGCTCGAGACGCGCGCTCGACGTCGCCTCTCCGACGCGGTCCGCGGATTGGTTGCGCTCGCGCCGACCGTAGCGCGGCGTGTTCGAGGTGAGCTGGAGGAGGAGGTCTCGGTCGAGGCGCTCTTTCGCGGCGATCGTGTTCGGGTCCGGCCGGGCGAGCGGGTGCCGACCGATGGCGTCGTCCTCGACGGGCGTTCGGCGGTGGATGAGTCGATGCTGACCGGTGAGTCGATGCCTATCGACAAGCACCCGGGTGATCACGTCTTTGGCGGCACGCTCAACCATGAAGGCTCGGTCTTGCTCGAGGTGCGGGCCACCGGTCGGGACACCGCGCTGGCTCGCATCGTCGAAGCGGTGGAGGCGGCCCAAGGGCAGAAGGCACCCATCGCGCGGCTCGCCGATCGGGTGAGCCACTACTTCGTACCCATCGTGCTGCTCGTCGCGGCCATCACCTTTGTGGTCTGGCTGAGCTTGGATCCGAGCTCGACCGGGGCGTCACTCGCACTCGAGCGATTCGTGGCGGTGCTGGTCATCGCCTGCCCCTGTGCGCTTGGGCTGGCTACCCCCGCCGCGGTGGCGGTGGGAACGGGTCGCGGGGCGGAGCTCGGCGTGCTGCTGAAGGGCGGTGTTGCGCTCGAGACCGCGAGTCAGCTCCAGACCCTGTTCATGGACAAGACCGGCACGCTCACCAACGGCACCCCGGCCTTGATTCAGGTTCAAGGACACGGCGGCTTCGATGAAAGCGAGCTCCTTCGGCTCACCGCGGCGGCGGAGCGCCCGAGCGAACATCCGATCGCCCGATCGATCGTCGCCGGAGCCATCGAGCGTGGCGTCGTTCTCCCTCGAACCACTCAGTTCTCGATGGACGCGGGCGCCGGAGTTCAAGCCGAGGTCGACGGGCATCGAGTTCGAGTGGGGAAGCGAGCGTGGCTCATGGAGGTCGGCGTCGAGGAGGGGGCGCTAAACTCGCTCTCCGAGAAGCTGAGCCAGAGGAGCGCGACCCCGAGCTTTGTGGTGGTGGACGGAGTCCTGGCCGGCTTCGTCGCGGTCTCCGACGAGCCGCGGCCAGAGTCGAAGGCCGTGCTGGCTGAGCTCGAAGCCATGGGCCTCGAGGTCGTGATGCTGACCGGTGACCGTACAGAGACCGCCAATGACATCGCCAGCCGTCTGGGCATCCGGCGCGTCGTGGCCGAGGCACGCCCTGAGGACAAACTCGCCGCCATCGAGGCGGAACGTGAACGGGGCCGCATCGTCGGCATGGTGGGCGACGGCATCAACGACGCGCCGGCCCTGGTGGCCGCAGACGTTGGCATTGCGATCGGGAGTGGCGCGGACATCGCGTTGGCCGCCGCCGACGTCGCGCTTCTGCGCGGCGGCATGAGCGGCCTTCCGACCGCGATCCGCTTGGCCCGCGCCACCATGCACACCATCCGGCGCAACCTGTTCTTCGCGTTCATCTACAACGTCATCGGCATCCCGGTGGCGGCGGGTGCTCTGTATCCTTGGACCGGATTCGCGCTCTCGCCGGTCCTGGCGAGCGCAGCGATGTCGCTGTCGAGTGTGTCCGTGATCTTGAGCTCGCTGAGCTTGAAGCGACAGGCGCGGTCCTGAGTTCCAGGATGGCGACACATGTCGTGTCGCGGCCCGGCACCTAGAACTCACGACCCGCGTGCTTCGTGAGCTCTGCCTCCGCCTTCGCGATGCGCGCGGCCAAGCGCGCGTTCTCCACCACGAGCGCCACGTTCGTCTCTACGATTCGATCCTCGGTCGCACAGGCCATCCACGAGAGCAAGAACGGGGTCACTCTCGCGCCGGTGATGCCTTCCTTCTCGGACGTCTCGAGCGCCTCTTGGATGAGGCCGTCGATCTCGCTCCGCGGCCACGCCACCTTCGCCGGTGGGGGCTGAACGACCAGAAAGCCGCCGCCAAAGAGCGCCCGATGATGGTCAAAAGCGCGTGCCAGCTCTTCCTCGGAGTCGGAACGAACCGAGAGCGGGAGGCCCGAACTCACCGAGTAGAACGCTGGCAACTCGTTGGTCTTGTAGCCCACCACGGGAACGCCGAGCGTCTCGAGCCGTTCCAAGGTCTTGGGCAAATCGAGCACCGCTTTGGCGCCCGCGGACACGACCAGCACCGGACACTCCGAGAGCGCTCGAAGATCCGCGGACTCATCAAAGCTCTCGGATGCGCCGCGGTGAACGCCGCCGATGCCGCCCGTCGCGAAGAAGTGAATCCCGGCCTTGGCGGCGATGAACATCGTGGTGGCCACGGTGGTCGCGAAGGTGTCTTTGGGCCTAGAGAGCGCGAAAGCCAGGTCTCGAAGCGACGCTTTCTCGACGCCAGAACCGATGATGCGAGCGAGTCCCGCTTCAGAGAGCCCCACCTGTAGCTGTCCATCGAAGACCGCGATGGTCGCGGGCACGGCGCCTTCTTCGCGCACCACACGTTCGAGTTGAGCAGCGACCGACGCGCGATGTTCCGCGGGAAGCCCGTGCGCGAGCAGCGTGGACTCGAGCGCCACCACCGGACGTCCTTCACGGAGCGCCGCTGCGACTTCGGACTGGATGTGAAGAACGTCCATGAGACGATCTAGCCGAGGGCGGCGCGGATCTGAGATGCCAGATCCACGGCGGCGCCACTTCCGCGCTTGAGCTTCAACGCGTCTACCTTCTGGAGCAGCAGCATCCGGCTCGGCTTCTTTCCGCCCTCGATGATCGCGAGGAGCGCGGTCAGAACACGCACGAGCAGCTGTTCGTCCGCGACGTCGAAGAGCTGCATGAGGACCCGAGGGTCATCGGGGAGTTCGAGGCCGAGGTCGATGACGCGACCCAGGGTCTCGGCGGTGGGCGCCTCGCGGAGTGCGCGCAAGGCGTCTTGCTTCTCTTTGCTCTCGGTGTCGACCGCGCCGAGCTTCGCCCGAAGCGACTCCGGAAGCTCTGCCCCGCCAGGCGTGAAGAGCTTGTCGAGGTTCGACTTGTAGGACTTGTAAGCGGTGCTCTTTTCGGTCTTCGCGTGACGGCGATCGGACTCGGAGGGTTGCTCTCGTCGACCACCGCGATCCTTGGCGGCGTCGAGCTCGCGCCAAGACTTGGTGCGTCGTGGGCGATCGTCGTCGCTCATGGGCACAAACCTGGAGCTCAGTCCTCTGCTTTGGGCTTCCAGCCCTTGATGTGGGCATCCGCGAAGAGCTGACGCCACTCGACCGGATCCTTCTTCTTGGAAGCCAGCATCTCGTTGACCGCGCGTACGATCTTCTTGCGGGTCAGGCGCGCCACCGGCTTGCCGTCGAGGGCCAAGGTCACGGCGGCCGCTCCGAGACCACGGCCGAGGCTCTTCGGCTTGGTCAGCTCGAGCTCTGCGTAGGTCTTCTTGGCGCTGCGCGCGTTGGCGCGTTTGACGGCGAGCGAGCGGTCTTCGATGCTGCGGTTCTCGATGGTCTTGGAAGCCGCAATCAAGCCCTCGGCCGTGAAGCCATTCGAGCTCAGGAAGTCTTTCAACATGGTGGACATTTCAGCGAGTCTCCTCCGCGGGTATTACGCGAGGCTCGCGACTTTACGTCTCGGTTAGCCCCTGTCAACCTCGATCCGCGTGAGCCCTCGAGACCGCGAGTCGATCCCATTGGGCATCGCCCTGCTCGGGGGTGGGGCAGGCCCGGGTTCGGCGGCGCGTGCGGAGGCGCTTCGTCATGTTCTCGGGCCCTTGCTGGGAACGGAACGTCCATTCAGCCCCTTCATGCCCCCGGAGCAGCACGCGCAGGGCCGCCTCGTCCGAGTGGAGCCGAAGGAGGGTCGGGCCCAGGCCGAGGCGGCCGCCAAGGGCTTCATGCGCGCCTTTCTGGAGGGGGACTACGGAAGCCTGGCCGCACGGGCGGCGCCGACCCTCTGGGTGCTCTGGCCCTCCGGGCAGCTCGGGCACCACGCGAGTGCCGACTGTTTGAGTGAGCTCTCGGAGCGAAAGACGAGCGCACTCGAGGCGGAGTGGCGCTCGGTCCGATCCTACACGCGCGAGGAACTGCGCCTCGCGACACCTCGGGGCGTCGTGGAGGGGCTCGAGCGTTTTCTCGCGCTCCGCCGCGGGCTCGTCGTCGCGGGAACCCTCGAAACGAGCGAGGGCGCATGGGGGCGCGTGATGCTGGTGATGATCCAGCGTGATGAGGAGTGGCTCTCGACCTGTCTCCCGCTTCCGGCCTTCGATGCATCACACGTGCTGTCGAAGCGCGCGAACCCGGAACGCGACGAAGGTGCCTACGCGGCCGAACGAATCGTGCGCGGTGTGGTGCTTGGACATCGCTCGAGCCTCGAGGCCGATCGTCACCTCCTGGTCGACCCCTTGTGGCTGACCGATGAGATCCTCCCGGTCGCCCGACTCCTCCGAGCCGCCGGCGGAGGCGAAGAGCGCGTGAGTTCGCTCGACATCAGCTTCATGGGGACGAAGGTCTTCGACTTCTCGCGTCTGGCGAAGAGCATTCCAAGACGTACCTTCGATGAGCTCGAAACCGGCGCGGCCACGATGTTTCGTCGGTCTCTCGTAAAACTCGACGCCCGCACTGGGGTCACGGTCCTGGGCGCGATCGATCCCGTCCGTCTCACGAGCGAGCCGCGACAAGAGGCGCTGACGTGGTTGGTGAAGCTGCCGGATGGACGGAAGCGCCCGAGAACAGTGGTGGCCGGGGTGTTCATCTAGAGCTCGAGGATGCTGTGTGCGTCCGATCACGCGCTTTCGGAGGGCCGGGCAGGCGTGGTGCTGTATCGGGGTGCAGTCTCGCCCGCACGCACCTCTCCTTCTCGCTTCGCTTTCCCTCGCCGCGCTCACGAGCTCGGGGTGCGCGAGCCTGATGAGCGGAGGCTCGCAGCGCGTTCGGATCGAAACACACGAGGACGCCAAGACGATGGTCGATGGACGAACCTTCGTGGGCTCGACCTCGGTTGAGCTTCCGAGGCGCGGCACCCATGTCGTGCGCGTCGAGAAGCGAGGCTTTCGGAGTCGGAACTTCACCCTCTCCCCCGGGATGAACGGTTGGGTCTGGGGCAATCTCGCGCTGGGCCCGCTCTTCCCGCTGGGGGTGGTGATCGATGCGCTTTCGGGCGCGATCAACGACCTGAGCCCAAAGGCAGTGCGAGTGTCGCTCGAGAAGGAACCGGGCACCGAAGGGCCAACGGAGAAGCGCGCGCCGGCGGAACCTCCGC
Source organism: Deltaproteobacteria bacterium (assembly GCA_011526105.1). Lineage (GTDB taxonomy): Bacteria > Myxococcota > Kuafuiibacteriia > Kuafuiibacteriales > Kuafuiibacteriaceae > WYAZ01. The sequence goes on from WYAZ01000144.1 coordinate 6,800, forward strand.
GAGACTGGGTGCTCGCGGTGATGGAGATGGAGCGCCTTCACGGCGAAGCGCCGAGTGATGATCTGCTGCGCGCGCTCTCGGAGCAGCTCCGCATGAAGCTCGCCGAAGAACGTTGGAGAGTGGTCGATCGCACCGCGCAGGAGGCGCGCTGGAACGAGATCGTGAAGATCGAGAAGCACAAGAGCTACCGTCCGTGCCACGAGCCGAGCTGTCAGATCCCGCTCGGCCGGGCCGTGGCGGCGACCCACGTCCTGCGAACCAGCCTCGCTCGATTTGGCCAGACCTGCGTCCTGGGGGCCGAGCTGTACGAGCTGGAGAAGGAGGTCAGCGTGGCCGCCGGCACCTCGGAAGGAGGGTGCCGGGACGAGGACCTCCTGGAGGCCTCGGGCAAGCTGCTGCTAAGACTCAGGAATTCCTCGATGTCGGTCTGGCCCGGGCCCGAGTGAGATCGAGCCCTGGTTTTTTGGACCCGGCCTTGGACCGGCGCTAGTCTGGACGTCGAGCGCCCTTGAGGACCTTCACTCGCATTCATGTCGGGCTCTTCATCGGGGTCCTCCTCGCGCTCTCGGGCGCGAGCCGCGACGGGCTGGCGACGGGCGTGCTCGTCGGCACCCGGACACACGTCGAGGTGCTCGATCGCAAGCTCTTGTACCTCCGAACCGACACCGGAGACACGCTCATCGAGTCCGTCGAGCTCGAGGCGCCGCCTGGACGCTTCGCGTGGATCCGCGCGCTGCCTGCTGCACCGTCGCGCATCGACCGCGCTTCGAGTCGCCTGTTCGACGTGCTCGAAGAGGAGACCGCGGTCCTGGCGCCGTTCCGTGAGGAGGTGAACGCGCGCAAGTTCGGGCCGTCGATCTTGGGTTTCATCTTCCGGGAGACGCCCACCAAAGATACCGACGAGGTCGAGGCGCTCTCCGAGAGCTCACTCCCGTTCGCGGTCGAGAACGTGCATACCTTCTCCGGCGAGACGACGACCTCGACCATCACGCGTCGAAAGAGCTTGCCCGAGGACTTCGAGGATTGGCTCTCCGCCGAGAACCTCGTGCTCTCACCCCTTCAGTTCAACATCTTGGCGAAGCAGTTCGATCAGGGCTCGACCATCGCGGTGACGGTCTACGAGAACCCGCGAGGCGCAGAGCGCGTGTGGCTGGGCCCGGCGCGCTACGACTTCAAGGGCACGCCCGGGCTCATCCCCACCCAATCCATCGGTCCGAGCCTCTCGAGGAAGCGCCAATTCCGTCTCTACACCCTGGCGCCCGTACCCCTGCTCCCCGACATCGAAGTCGAGTGGTCAAGGCGCCCCTGGGACGAGTCGACCCGGCTCGCATCGGCATCGGACCGATACGCGGTGCACTTCAGTCAGCCGATCGAGCTCGGCTCTCGGCTCGCGATCGAAGGAGAGCTCGGCTCCCCCATCCCCGAGGATCATCACCTCGTCAGCGGCGTTGCGCGGCTGGACATCGTGCCCCAACGAGACATCGTGATGAGCCAGGCCGAGGTCGAAGAGACCCCGCGCCTCCCCGGCAGCAGCCAACGCGGAAGCATTCTCGACCTCCTTCTGGTCTCCATCCTCGGGCTGCTGCCGCTCTTGTACACGCCCGAATCTTGGCTTCTGCTTTGGGTCAGAGGGCGCGCCAAAGAGGCGCGCCGACACGATGAGAACGCGCCCACTTGGGGCCTCCTGCTGTGGCCGCTGTACTGCATTGCAGTCGCGCTCTACTTCCTCGCGAGCCTCGGCGACGGCGCCCGAACCGCGGCGCTGCTCCCTTTGCTCATCGCGGTGGTTCAGCTCGCGACCCCAGCGCCGGACCGGGAACGCGAATTCTTTTATCGCTTCCGACCCAAGAAGCCCGCGACCCCCAAGAAGAGCATGGCGCCGGGGCGAAGTGGCGACGTCCGCAAGACCGGTGACCTGCGCCTCTCACAAGGCGTGAAGAAGACTGGTGATCTTCGTCCCTCTCAGGGCGCCCCGCGCGCTTCCGCCCCCCCCAAATCGGGCTCGGTTCCGCCCGGCTCGCGCGGCGACCAATAGACCGCACACCTGTTCAGGCGGTCATCCGACGGTCGCCATTTCCGCCCGATAGGTTCAAAAGCACCCATCGCCGATCCTCGGTCGCGCCGTAAGGCGCCCGAACTCGCGAGGGAATCCGACCGACCATGAGGTTCGAGCTGCCACAGTACTCACGAACGCTGGCTCGGGCGACACGCTGGTGCATCCGACACACCTGGGCGAGCTTCGCCGGGACGCTGGTCCTCCTGATGACCGCCGCGTGGATGGCCTCTTCGCTCAAGGTCGACCCGAGCCTCGAGGCCTATCTCAAGGGTTCGGAGAGCTGGGAGATCTACGACGAGATCGACCGCACCTTCAACATCGGAGAGACCGTGGTCGTCGCCTTTCGCGAGTCGGGCGGCACGGTCTTCGACGCCGAAACCGTCGAGGCCGTAGCGAGCCTCGACCGACTCGTCGCGACCATGCCCGGCGTGCAGCGCGTTCTGTCCGTAGCCAGCGCTTCGGTGCTCGGACTCAATGAGGGCCCGGGGGGGGCCGCCTCGGAGGTCATCGACGTTGGCCCTCTGCTCCCGGCCGGACCCGTCACCAAGGACTCGGCGGTGATCTTGGGAGAGCGAATCCTCGCGCACCCCATCTACCGACAAATCCTGATCGACGAGCGGCACGAGACGACCTTCTTGCTCGTCCAGTTCGACTCCAAGGTCACCGACGCCGTCGCTCGCCTGCAGGCGGTGCGAGACATCCGAGATGCCGCGGATCGCTACAAGACCAAGCAGAGAAGCGTCCACGTCGCCGGAACACCCGTGACCAAGGAGGCCCTCGCGACCGGAGTTCGCCAAGACATCCTCTACTTCTTCCCGGCCGCGCTGGGGCTCCTGATGCTGCTCCTGTGGATCATGTTCGGCGACTTCATCGCCAGCGTCATCCCCATCGCGGTCGTTGGGTTCTCCTCGGTTCTGGTCGTGGGCATCCTCGCGTTCGCCGGCATTCCTCTCAGCATGGCCACGGCCACGATCCCGACGATCATCCTCGCGGTGGGTCTGGCCGACAGCGTTCACTTCTTGGCCGAGCTCAGGCGTCAGGGCCAGCGCATCAAGGACCGAGAGACCGCACTCACCAAGACGGTGGAGGCGCTCGCGCTGCCTTGCCTGCTCACCTCGACGACGAGCGCGGTGGGCTTCTTTGCTCTCGTCGCCAGCGGCGTCGCACCCATTCGCTACGCCGGCTGGGGCGCGGCCATCGGTCTGTCGGCCGCCTATCTGTGCTCCATGCTGCTCACGCCGGTGCTGCTGAACGCGTTCGGCTATCCGAAACGCCATCACCGCCCCTTTGTGGCGGCCCCAAAGCTCGCGGACGCCATGACTCAACTCGCGACTCGAATGAGTCGTCAGCTCTTCGTGCCAGTGAGCCTGGTCGGGCTCGCGATCGGGGGCTGCGTGGCCGCGCTCACCCAGCTCGAGATCGACGCGGACTTCATCGACTACCTCGACGAGAGCCACCGGCTGCGCCAAGACCTCCTCGTCATCGAGAAGACTCTGGGCGGCGCCAACACGCTCGAGATCATCGTGGACGGTGGGAGCCCGGGCGCGTTTCTCGAACCGGAGAACATCCAGAAGGTGGACGCCTTGGGCAAGGCGTTGGTCGAGCTCGACGAGGTGCCCGGGGTCTTCGGATTCGTGGACTACCTTGCTTTTGCGAACGCGGTCATGACCGGGGACCCGGACCCGCACCAACTGCCGGACAAGCGTGAGGCGGTCTCTCAGATCATGCTCCTGAACGAGGACGTCTTCGCCTCACTCATCACCGTGGACAACCAGCGGGTACGAATGACCGTCGCCACCCCCACGCGCCCCACAGAGTCCATGCTCGCGTTCACCCACAAGCTCGAGCAGCGCGCCGACCGCGTGCTCGAGGGCACAGGAATGAGCGTTCAAGTCACCGGCTTGCCCGCGCTCTTCGCCCAGGTGGTTCGCCACCTCGTCGACGACGCGCTCTACAGCTTTGGACTTGCGGTGCTGCTCATCTGGCTGGCCCTCATCGCAGGCTTCCGCTCGATCAAGCTGGCTTCGGTGTCGATGCTACCCAATGTGCTTCCTGTCGGGCTCACCTTCGCGAGCATGGTCGTGTTGGGCTTGTCGTTTGACACCAACAGCGCCTTCATCGCCTGCATGGGGCTCGGCATCGCCGTCGATGACACCATTCACATCGTCACTCGGTACCAGCGCGCCAAGGAACACGGCGCCCCAACGCCGCGTGCGGCGCTGCACTACGCGCTTACCAACGCCGGGCATCCGGTCGTGATGACCTCCATCATGTTGATGGTGGGCTTCGCGGTCCTTTGCCTCTCGAGCTTTGCCCCGACTTTCCGAGTTGGACTCCTCTCGATGCTCCTCGTCTTCATGGCGCTGATCTTCGACCTCTGCATCTTCCCGGCCCTGCTCATCGTGGCCGACCGGGTCGGAGAGTTTCGCAGCGAGACCAGAGCGCGGCCGAGCAGCATCAGCGGCTACGTGAGCAACCTGAGCTCATTCCTCACCGAGAATCAGGCCCCCGCCCGACCCGACTCGACCACTGACGAGGAAGAGTGGCGGATGCCGGGTGGCCTCGAGCGGTCTACGCTCGCGCGCTCGGGCTCGCAGTACTGAGATGGGCCTCGACCGAGATGGGATACCGCCGCTCTCGGTCCTCCGGGCCCGAAAGAGGATGAACGACGCGGTCCGCGGCTTCTTCGATCGCCGTGGTCTGCTCGAAGTCGAGACCCCCATCGCGGTGATCTCCCCGGGACTCGAGCCCCACCTCGAGCCCTTCGAGGTCGTCGAGATCGGTCCCGACCGTGCCCGACATGCCCTTTATCTCCACACCTCACCGGAGTACGCGATGAAACGCATGCTCGGACGCGGGCTCGGCTCCATCTACCAGATGGCTCGTGTGTTCAGAAACGGGGAGCGGTCCCAGACCCACGCGCCCGAGTTCACGATGCTCGAGTGGTATCGAAGCGGCGGCACCCTGGACACACTGATGGAGGACACCGAGGCGCTGGTGGCGGAGGTCGCGGAGGCGGTGGCTGGCCCATGGCGCCCCAAGGCGGCCGCTCGATTCACGGTCGAGGAGGCCTTTACACGTCTCGGACTTCCGAGCCCAATCGACAGCACCGACGCAAGGGCGCTCGCCGAGGGCGCCGGAATGCCCGTCATTGCGGGGGATGATCACGCGGACGTCTTCTTTCGGCTCATGCTCGAGCGCGTGGAGCCGAGCCTCGAGGCCGACCGGCTGACCTTCCTCACCCACTACCCCGCTTCGATGGCCGCGCTCGCGCGGCTGAACCCGGATGACCCGCGCACCGCGCTGCGCTTTGAGGCCTACATCGGTGGCCTCGAGCTGGCGAACGCCTTCGACGAACTCGTCGACCCGATCGAGCAGCGTCGGCGCTTCGAGGGTGATCTCGAGACCCGTCGTCGCTTGGGTCGCGTCGAGCCGCCCTTGGACGAGGGACTGCTCGAGGACCTCGGGCACATGAACCCCACCGCGGGCATCGCGCTCGGCTTGGACCGGCTGCTCATGCGGTGCTTGGGGCTCGATTGCGTTCAGGATGTCATCGCGTTTTCGCCGCGCGATCGGGACTGAGCCCCATGCGAGTGCGGAGGCATGCCAACCCCTTTAGCGTTCGGGTTTCGATCGGAACGCTCGACCGGGCCGCCCTGTTCGGCCGCGTGGCCCCGCTCGAGGTGGAGATCGGCTGCGGCGCCGGTGCGTTTCTCTTGGAGCGAGCCCTCCATCATCCCGAGCTGGACTTCGTGGGCTTCGAGATTCGTGAACCCCTGGTTGAACGCGCAAGCGGACTTGCAAGGGACCGAGGGGTCTCGAATCTCGTCTACCTTCACGCCAACGCGAGCACGAACCTGAGAGGGCTCGTACCGCCGGGCTCCGTTCTTCGCTTTCATGTGCACTTCCCGGACCCGTGCTTCAAGAAGCGTCACTGGAAACGAAGGCAGGTGCAGCCCTTCGTCGTTCGGCAGATGAGCGAGCTCCTCCCTGTCGGTGGCGCGGTGTACGCTCAGTCAGACGTGTTGCCGCTCGCGGAGGAGATGTACGCTTGTTTTGCCGCCGATGGCGCCCTCGAGAGCCGTCTCGATGCGCACATGCTCGTCGAGCGTCCCGTCCCGGAATCGACGGAGTGGGAGCGACAACACGAGCGCGAGAACGAACCGATCTATCGCATGTGGTTTGAAAAGGTGCGCGAACCCGAAGGACCCTTGCCCGACTTCGAGCTCCGCGAGACTCAGCCCAAGAGGGGCAAGGCCCCCTAAGCCCGTACGCGCATCAGGCTCTCCTGCGCCACCGATGCGACGAGGGTGCCATCCTGAGAGAAGATGCGCCCGAGGTTCAGACCCCGCGCCCCAGAGGCGCTCGGGCTGTCGGTGCTGTAGAGCAGCCACTCATCGGCGCGGAACGGCCGGTGAAACCAGATCACGTGATCGATGCTCGCCACCATCATCTGCGGATCGAGCCAGGTCTTGGCGTGCCGATGCAAGGAGGCATCGAGCAAGGTGTAGTCCGAGGCGTAGGTGAGAACGCATTGGTGAAGCAGCGGATCATCGGGCAGACGTTCGCACGCTTTCCACCAGACGAGGTGAGGACCGTCCCGATGCCGCGGCTGGAGGGGGTCCACCGGATCGAGATCATGGATGTCGATGTGGCTCTCGAGCTGCTCGAGCACCTTGAAGACGGGATGATCGTGAGCCTTCCGACGGATCAGCTCGCGATACGAAGGCACGGACTCGGGGGATGGCGCCTCTGGCATCGGCTCTTGATGGGAGAGCCCCTCCTCGGTGACCTGAAACGAGGCCGCCATGTTGTAGATCGCTTCGCCATCCTGAACCGCAACGACCCGGCGGGTCGCAAATGAACGACCATCACGGATGCGATCGACCTGATAGACAATCGGCACCTTCGGATTGCCGGGACGCAAGAAGTACGACTGCAGCGAATGCACCGGGCGATCAGGGGCCACGGTGCGGACGGCCGCGACCAGGGCTTGAGCCGCGACCTGACCGCCAAAGACCCGAGGTCGGCCATCGTCCGGGCTGTAGCCGCGGAAGAGGTCTCGATCGAGGCGCTCGAGGTCGAGGCGAGAAGCGAGGGATGAGGGGTCGCTGGTCATCGAAGCGCCACCGTGGGCTCAGTCGATGGCGCTGTCCTTCCGGACATTCGGTTCGGTGGCGGAAAGTGCGGCAAACAAGGCCACGAGTGCGATCATGAGGAAGACCGGGATGGCTTCGGGTTGAAAAAGAAGATGCGCGATTCGGGTCCAATCGACGCTTGCGGCCAGCATGATCGCCCTTGTAGGTAAATGTCGGGGACTCGTCAAGCATTCGGTAGCTCGTGGTGTTTCTCTAAGGACAGCGATAGGTTGCAGATCGTGTCACGGCGCCTCACAAAGACGTGGGGGACCCTCTGTTTGGGGTTGCTCCTCTCCGGTTGCTCGGCGTGCAGCTCGAGCAAGAATGGCGGCACCCCTGATCTCGGCCGCGTGGGCCGGCTCTATTTCGTCGCCGAGGACGGAAGCGACGAGGCCCCCGGGACCCGCGATCAGCCTTTTCGAACGCTCGGCCGCGCGATGAACGCACCCGAAGCCGCTCAGCTCTTCGTGAGCGCGGGGGTCTATCGCGAGCCCGCCTTGCAGGTGCGCCGAAGCATCGAGTTCATCGGCCCCGGCGGACACCAGGCGGTGCTCGAGGGTCGGCTCGACGTCCAGGCCGACAGCGTGAGCTGGAGCGGAATCGACATCAGCGCCGGACTTCGCGTCGAGCGTTCGGAGGGCTTGTTCGTGAAGGACACGCGCATCTCACCGGGCGATGCGGTAGACACCGTGATCCTCGGAGGGTCCACCGGAGACATCAGCGATCTCGGCGTCATCTGCGGCAGGAACTCTTGCCTGCAGGTCGAAGGCTCCACCGTAGCGCTATCGCGTATCGAGCTCGGACCTCCGCCCTCCCAAACTTCGGATCGCGTCCTGCGCGTGAGCAGCTCGAGCGTGGCCATCACCGGCATCCAAGCCCGGAGCGGAATCCTCACTCAAGTGCAGGTGGAACGAGGGAGCGACGTGACGATTCGCGGCGGTACGCTCGGACCCGGGGCCGGCACGCAGCTCGTGTCCAACCTCGGGTCGAAGGTTCGAGCGTTCGACCTCGAGATCCCCGAACCCGGACAGCTCGGCGCGCTCGCGGCCCGTGGCGAGCTCCGCCTCGTACGCGCACGCGTCGGCAGCAGCAACGACATCTGCGTCGGCACTCAGGGGGGTCATCTCATCCTCGAAGACACCGAGCTGGGCGCCTGCGCGTTTGGCTCGGTCTCGTCCGCCAACCACAATGATACCCGCGCGCTGGTTCAGGTGCGGCGTGGTGTCGTGAGGCACGGTCGCTTCGTCGGCATCAATCATTCGCAGGGTCGCGTGGAGATCGATGGCACGCGCTTCGAAGGCATTCCCGACGATGCCGAGGAAGGTGACGACGCCATCTTGGCAAGCTCCCCCGCCGCCGAGCTCATCGTGAGAGGAGCCATCATCGAGAACGCCACCGGCAACGGCGTCGGCGTCTACAATGGAGCGCGGGCCGACGTGCGCGCGGTGATTCGAAGCCCTCGTCTGTCGGGCATCATGGTGGGCAGCTCACCCGGGGGAGAGGTACGAATCCTGGGCTCGGAGATCAGCGGGTGCCGCGGGGGCTCCGGTGTCGTGGTCTTCGACAGCACCGGCGTGAGGGTGGAGACCACGGTCGTCTCCTCGTGCCAGGAGGCTGGGCTCATCGCCGGCGACGCAAGCGAGGTCACGGTCGACAACGGCACCTTCGAGAACAACACGCAGTTTGGCATCGCGGCCTTCGGCGGGTCCACGGTCACCGTGACCCGTTCGGCGGCGCGAGGCTCTCCCTGGGCTACATTTGCGAGCTGCGGCGACGGTGCTCGCGTGGAGGACGCGGGCGACAACCGCTTCGAGGGACCCACCACGGAATGCTTCTAGGCCGCCTTGACGAACGCGCGGCCCGCTTCCCAGAGGCGGGCGCCGATTCGAGGATCGAGCGGGAACATCACCTCTTTGGTGGCATCGAAGCTGCGCGTGACGATGGGACCCGCCACCGCGCTCACCGCGGTACCACCGTTCTCGCGAATGAGGTCGGCCGTGATGCGGTCGAACATCGCTCGCCCCGCTTCTGCGACCTGACGTGGGTCGATGCCGAGCGTCTCGAGCGCCGGCACCGTGCGCTTCAGGCTGACGAGGGCGGTGATGAACATTCGGCCTTGAAAGGCTACGAGCCGCGCTTGCTCTGCGCGGCTCATGTCTTTGACGAGGCTCGGGCAGTGCTGAACGCCGAGGCCGACGTGACGCGCCTCGTCCCGCTCGTACAACGGCATGAGGGCGGTGAGCACTGGTTCCACGTCGAGCTCTCGAAGCGTCTTGAAGAGCGTCAGCGCCATGGTCTCGATGAAGAGCTGCATGCCCACCAACTTCTCCGGAAGACGGTCGGTGCGCAGCACCATCTCGAGCAGGTGCCGGGTGGAGATGTCGAGCGGAGGGATGGGAACCTCGAGCGCCTCGAGATAGTCGTGCATCACGTAGAAGTGCCGAGCCTCGTCGTGCGCTTGCGAGGTCGCGGCCAGCTTGGCCTCGAGCCCTTCGAGACGGTCCGCGAGCTGAGCAGCGACGCGCCATGCCACGAGCTCTCCCCACATCAATCCCGAGAGGACCCGAGCGAGGGCCAGCTTCCGCGGCCGGTCGAGTTGGACTCCGCCGTGACGCTGCATGAGCTCCGCCATGACGTCTCGCCCGTCCCAGATCTTGTGCTGGCCGACGTGATAGATGTTCTCGAGCTTCCGAGCGCGTCTCGCCTCTTCGGCGGTGTGGACTCGGGAGAAGATGGACGTGTCCACCTTGTCAGCACGCATGGGAGAAAGCCTAAGGTAGGCGCTCACGGATGGCTAGTGTCCCGTCCGAGAAGTTCGATCATGTTCCCGCGAAGTATCTTTTGTCGCTGGTTGGCGCGCTACGAAGGGAGTTGGGTCGCCCCCAATGACCGAGGAGCCCGAAAGAGCGGCCGCAGGCCGCGGGTCGGCCAGGGGCGAAAAGGACAAGCGCGAACGTGATCTGAACTTCTCGGACGGGACACTAGTCCCCTGGATCGGTGATTCCTATCAAAAGTCAGCTCACCCACCGTGCACCTGCTGCGTGCGGATTCCGAACCGGCGCATCTTCTCGAGGATCTCGTCGGCAGTCTTCGTCC
>WYAZ01000145.1 GCA_011526105.1 Deltaproteobacteria bacterium
CCTCAAGACCGCCGCGTTGGCTCACATCCGGGGCCAGACGGTCCCGCTTCCTCACGAGATCTGATCGGTCGACCGCGGCCCGAGGCCGATCAAGCGGACGTCAAGTCCTGCCAGGGCGAACACGTACAGTTCAAGTCCCGTCCACCCCGCACCTTTTTCCCTCTCATCTCAGTGTTCTAGGAGCCGCCGAGAGCGATCACTGCACGATCGGCGGCGGCGCGATCGAGCCCGCATCACCGCCCAACAGGATCCGTGCGGCCGCCTCCACCGATAGCTCCGGTCCGGCCAAAGCCACCACATCGCCGATGCGCAGCGCCTCTTTCGGCCGTGGCGGCACGATCTTCTCGTGGTCTCGCTCCACGGCGAGCGCGGTGGCCCCGGTGCGACCGCGCAGATCGAGATCGACGAGGCTGCGGCCCACCGCAAAGCTGCCCTCGATGAGCCGCACCGGCTTGAGGGCGCCAAACAACGACCAGGTCTGTACCGGGATCTCGGTGGTCTCCGAGGGATTCGGGGCCCTCACCATCTGACGCGAGAAAGCATCGAGCACACTCTCGGCCCCGGCGCGTGCTTGGACATCGAAGGTGCGTGCGGTCTTCCAGAACGCGTAGGCGAGCGCGCCCAGAGCGCCCACGAGCGCGACACCACCCGACAGCGCGGGGAGCATCGGCTGCGTGAGCACCACGAGCGGCCAGCCGGCAGCGGTGAGAATCCCGAGCTTCAAGGCGAGCACGAAGGCCTGACGTGCCGGGCTCTCGAGCACCGCCGACTCCTCGACCTGAAACACGCGAGCCGCGAGCAACACCGCGATGGAACGTGCACACCTGAACAGTCCGACCAGAAACGGAAAGGAGAGCGCGATCATCCCGAGGTAGATGAGTGCCACGGAAAGCCCGCGCGACAGACCAATCCACTCTTCGAGCAGCGCGATCGCCTTGGGCATGAGGAACGAGACCCCAAAGACCACAAAGATGACGCAGGCCGCGTCGATGAGCATGAGCCGCAGCGCCTTGCCGATGCGCTCGCCGAAGCTGTCGCCGGTCTTGGCGGTCAGCAGTCGATCGAGCCAGGGCTCGTAGAAGCCGGCGAAGGTCCGCAGGGGAGGCGGCAAGCGCGCGTTGACGGCGTCGTAGACCTGCGGCGCGCTGCGAATGAACCAAGGCGTGGTGAAGGTGGTGATGGCCGAGACCACCACCGTCACCGGGTAGAGGAACTTGCCCACCGCCCCCAGCGACAAGCCCACGCCGGCGATGATGAATGAGAACTCACCGATCTGAGCGAGACAGAGCCCCGCCATGAGCGAGAGCCGAAGGCCATGCCCGGACAAGAAGGCACCGACGGTGACGCTGCCCACCTGGCCCACGAGCACCACCAGCGTGAGCACCAAGATCTTGGCCCAGTGGTCCACGAACACGGCCGGATCGATGAGCATGCCGACCGAGACGAAGAAGATCGCGGCGAACATGTCGCGCACCGGCTGCACCAAGTGCTCGACCCTCTTCTCCTGACCGCTTTCGGCGACGAGCGCACCGGCCAAAAATGCCCCGAGCGCGACCGAGTAGCCCGCGAGCTGCGCGAGGTAGGCGATGCCGAAGCAGAGCCCGATGGCCGCCACCAACGTGGTCTCCGGACGCTTGAGCTGGATGACGTAGCGAACCGCCCGCGGGACGGTGAGCATGCCCGCGCCGAGGACAAAGGCCAAAAACAGCGCGAGGCGTCCCATCGTCCAGGCGAGAGAGCCCGCCGACAGCGTCGCCCCGGTGGCGATGGGGGTGAGCACCGCGAGCAAGATGATCGCGATGAGGTCCTCGACGATGAGGATGGCGAAGACGAGGTCCGCCATCTTTCCTCGGACCTTCTGCTCCTCGAAGGCCTTGACGATGATCGTGGTGGACGAGATCGAGATCGCGGCGCCCGTGAACAGACACTCGAGGGTGGTGAAGCCAAAGAGCTGCCCGACGGTGTAGCCCACCCAGAACATGAAGCTGCACTGGACGAGCGCGACGAAGGCCGCGCGGGGTCCGACTGCGACGAGCTTCCTCAGACTGAACTCGAGACCCAGCGAGAACATCAGCAGGATGACGCCGAACTCCGAGAGGAGGTGGACGGTGTCGAGGCTGGCCACCAGCGGGAGCGGGGTGTTCGGGCTGATGATGGCGCCGGCCAAGAGGTAGCCGAGCACCACCGGCTTCTTGATGCGATGAAACAGGACGGTCGTGAAGGCCGCCACCGCGAGCACCAGCGCCAGGTCGCGCAAGAAGTCATGGGCGGTGGGGTGGCTCATGCGAGGAGGCCCGGAGTGTACCCGAAATCCCGGGCCAGAGCCGCGTTGACGGGTTGGCTGTTTCTCCGCATGCTGCGCCCCGGTGAACGAAGCCCCCCTCCGCCGCGGAACGTTCCCGCTCACGACCGCCCTCGCGACCCTGGTGGCGGTGGCCTACCTCGCCATCCTCGCAGCCAGCGCGCCGGCGACCGGGTACGTCCGGGACGAGGGCTACTACTTCAGGGCGGCCCAAGAGTACGGCGGGTGGTGGGACGTCCTGTTCTCCAAACGCTTCACCGAAGCCTTCAGCAAAGACGAGATTGCCCGCCACTTCTCGTTCAACACCGAACACCCGGCCCTCGTGAAGCTGAGCCAGGGCCTCACACATCGCGTGCTTCACGATGGGCTCGGGTTCACCGGGCCGGCCCAGGGCTACCGCTTCGCGGGGCTCCTCTTTGGGGCCCTCAGCCTCCTGGGTACGTTCTTCCTCGGCCGGGCCCTGGTCTCGGCCCCGGTGGGGCTGCTCGCCGCGCTCCTGCTCGCGACGATCCCGCGCTACTTCTACGACGCGCAGCTCGCGTGCTTCGACGTGCCGATGACCGCGATGTGGGCCTGGTCGCTGTACTTCTTCTGGCGGGGCTTCACCGCGCCCGAGGACAAGGCAAAGCGGCGCGCGCTCGCGGCGGGGGTGGTGTTCGGCCTGGCTTTGGCGACGAAGCTCAACGCCCTGTTCCTCCCCTTCGTGTTCGTCCTGGTCTGGCTCTCTTCTGTGGACTTCTCTACCCTACGGTTTCATCGCACCGCCAGCGGCGGCCGAGACCTCTACCTGCCTGCCATCCCCTGGGTGCTGCTCGCCTGCGCCATCGTAGGGCCGCTGGTCTTCGTCGCGCACTGGCCGTGGCTCTGGCACGAGACGTTCTTGCGCATCGGTAAGTACATCGGCTTTCACCTTCACCACGAGCACTACCCGATCCGCTACTTCGGCGAGGTGCTCGTGAAGCCGCCCTTCCCGATCGCGTTCCCCTTCGTCATGAGCGTCTACACCATCCCCGGGCCGCTTCTGGTGCTGGGGACCTTCGGGCTGCTCATCGCCACCCTGCGCGGGCTCACGCGGCGTGCGCCGGCGGAGGTGCTCCTCGCCGTCGCCACCCTTCTGCCCATCGTCATGATCGCGCTCCCCAGCTCGCCTATCTTCGGCGGGGTGAAGCACTGGCACAACGCGATGCCCACGCTCTGTATCCTCGCCGCACGTTTGGTCTTCGAGGCGGCTCGGGTCGTCAGCGAGGCCAAGCCGGCCTGGGCTCGTGCAACCCCGGTTGCGCTCTCGGCGCTGGTGCTTCTGCCCGGAGCGCTCGGCATCATCGCTTCGCACCCCAACGGCATCGGCTACTACAATGAGCTCGCCGGCGGCTTCAGGGGCGGCGCCGAGCTCGGCATGCAGCGGAGCTTCTGGGGCGGCCTGAACCGGCCGCTCATGGAGGAGATCGCCAAGCTACCGAGCGGCACGCGCGTCTTCTTCGATCACAGCAACTGGGACGCGATTCGCATGTACCAAAAGGAGGGCACCCTGCCTCGGCACATCCACTTCGCCAACGAGGCTCGGCAGGCCGACGCCGCCACCCTCTTCGAGGACCGCGAGAACGCCACCCAGGAGGATGCGATCTGGGACGTGGTGGGCACACGCCCGGTGGCTGGGGTCTACGCGGATGAGGTCACCTTGGTTCAGCTCTATGCCAAGCGACTCACCACCCGGCCCTGAGTTCCCCAAGCGTCAACACTCGGGTGTTCCCTGAGCCAGCTGACTAGACTAAACCCGAGGGCCCGACGGAGGCCGCTTTGAAGACCACAGAATGACTGAGCCTTCGGACCGGCTTCGATTCCTCGATTTCTGTCGAGGTTCGGCGCACGAGAGTGGCTAAGATGGGTCGCCCAAATGGTCTTCGCGAAGGCAAATACTCCGGTCGAGTTCCGTGAGGTCCACGAGGAGCCCTCCCTCCTCGAGCAGAAGATCAGCCAGCTCGCGCTCCGCATCGAAGGAACCCTGCTCGAGCTCCGCATCCGACAGCTCTACAGCGAGCTGGAGGCGAAAGGGCTGCGTCTCTTCCCGCGCTGCTACCTCTCCGATGAGTGGGGCTGCCCCGAGGGCATTCCGGTCATCGGCATCCCCTTCTATTTGGCCAGCCCGATGCTGGGGAAGATCGAGGAAGATGTCACCGGCGACCTCGAGAGCGAACCCGAGATCGTGCGTTACCTCCGTCACGAGGCCGGTCACGCGTACAACTATGCGTACCGGCTCCACGAGCGCCAGGAATGGCACAACGTGTTTGGGCCCTACACGCGGCCTTATCTCGAGGAGTACCACCCCGCCCCCTTCAGCAAGAAGTTCGTGCGCCACCTCCCCGGTTGGTACGCACAAAAGCATCCCGACGAGGACTTCGCGGAGACCTTCGCGGTCTGGCTGACCCCCGGCCTCGACTGGCGCGCCCAGTACAAAGGCTGGGCTGCCTTGAACAAGCTCGAGTACCTCGACGCCACCTTGAAGAGCCTGCCCGAGCAGCCGGTCGTGAGCGTGGCCTCCGTGGACGGCCTGCTCCCGGTCGAGGAGATGAACTACACCGTCCGCGAGCACTACCAGCGGCAGGAGAAGCCGGACCTCTCGGCCGAGCTCGGCCAGCTGCTCGACGGCGACCTGCGGGATCTCTGCACCGGCGGCGAGGGCGACGACCCCCTGCCCACCTGGCTCAAGCATCGAAAGAGCCAGCTCGTTCGCGAGATCACCTATTGGACCGGAGCGCGGCCTCAGGTGGTCCGCGCGCTCCTCGATCACCTCGCCACTCGGGCCCAGATCCTGGGGCTCTCGGTGCGCAAAGAGGACGAAAAAGTGATTCTCACGCGGTTTTGCATCATGATCACCACACTGATCATGAACCACGTCTACCGCGACCGCTTCATCGAGTTCTAAGCTCGTGCGCAAGCTCGACATCGTCATCATCCACGACCCGGTTCCGGACGCCAAAGGTCCGGAGAAGCGGGACGTGGTCGTCGACCAAGTGCTGACCGTTCTCGAGGGCAAGGGGCATCGAGTCTCGACCTATCCCGTGCCCAGTGACGTGGCGGAGTTCGCCATCGGCTTGAGAAGGACCAAGGTGGACCTGGTCTTCAACCTCGCCGAGTCCTTCGGGGACAGCCTGCATCATGACTATCCCATCCCCGCCATGCTCGAGGCGATGGGGGTGCTGTTCACCGGCGCCAACACCGGCTGCATGTACATGTCGCAGGACAAGGTGCTCACCAAGAAGCTCCTCGCCTTTCACGAGGTGCGCTTCCCCGAGTTCATCACGTTTGCGATGGACCGCATCGAGACCAGCCAGAACCTCTCGTTCCCGCTCTTTGTGAAGCCCATGCGCGCCGATGCTTCGTTCGGCATCCACGCACGCTCCTTGGTGCACAACTTCAAGAACCTGATGGAGCGCGTGACGTACATCCAGGAGAACTTTGGCGGCGAAGCGCTGGTGGAGCAGTACATCGGCGGTCGCGAGTTCTATCTGAGCGTGACGGGCCACCTCGACCCCAAGGTCATGAGTGTGGTCGAGATGGACTTCTCCGGTCTGCCCAAAAACGCGGTGCCGGTCGCCTCGTACGAAGCCAAGTGGAAGACCAGGACACGAGCGTATAAGGGCACCAAGAGTGTGATCGCGGATGGCATCTCGAACGAGCTCAGAGCTCGCCTCGAAGCGGTGGCGCGCGAGGCTTATCTCGCGCTTCGCTGCCGGGACTACGGCCGCATCGACTGCCGCGTGAGCGAAGGCGGAGACATCTACGTCATCGAGGTCAATCCGAACCCCTATCTCGCGAAGGACAGCGAGTTCGCCATGGCCGCCGCGCATTCGGGCATCGTGTACGAAGATCTCGTGGAGCACATCGTGGAGCTCGCGTGGAAGCGGCGGCGCGAGCGCTCGCCCGCCATCGCCGACATCCTCGCGGTGCAAGAGGGCAGCACGAAGGTGTCGGCGCAGAACCCGATCACCAAAAGGCCGGGACCCCGCGAGCCTGATGCCGTTCCCGCCGCGGCGCCCGCGCCCGCGCCGCGTAGCCCCAGCACGACCGGCGAGCCCAAGGGCTGAAGGCCCCGGAGTGCTTCACGGTGGTTGACTGGTCGCGGCACCGGTCGGATACCCACGCGGTGACGAACGCGAAGGAGCGAGACGGCACCGCTTTTCCGGCGACGACGCACGAGGCTTGGGCGAGCCGCGTGGAGCGAGAATCGAAGGCGCCGGTCGCACGCCTCGAGACCAAGCTCGAGGAGGGTCGGGTCATGCGGCCGCTGTACTCCAGCGCCGACGCAGATGCCCTCCCCGGCCCGCGTGCGTACCGAGCCACGAGGTCCGCTCAACCCGAGGTGTGGACCCGGGTTTCTGGGCCGGATCTCGCGGAGGCGAATCGACGGCTGCTCATCGACCTGGCGGGAGGCGCCGGGGGACTCATCTTAGAGCTGGAAGGGCCGAGTGCGCTGCCCGTCGCGTCCTCCAGAGACCTCGAACGCCTGCTGAAGGACGTGCAGCTCGACGCCATCCACCTCGCGTTTGGGCCGACCCCTCGCGCAAGACAGCTTGCGGAGTGGCTCTTCGAGTGCGCCCAGCAGCGACAGGGGGCAGCGAAGGGACTGCAGACGCACCTGGGCTTCGATCCCGTCGGCATCTCGGCGACCTTCGGTGGCACCCGAGAAGACCTTGATGCGCTCTACGATGACGCCGCGCAGCTGGCGAACACGCCGGGGGCCGCCGTCCGCACGCTCGGCGTGGGCACGGTGGCCTATCATGAGGCCGGCGCGAGCGCCGACTTCGAGCTCGCGTGCCTGCTCGGAAGCCTCGTCGCCACCTTGCGCGCCCTCGAGGCGCGTGGCGTATCCCCCGAAGCCGCCGCAAAGAAGCTCACGCTCACCCTCACCGCCGATGCGGACTTCATGCTCGGCCTCGTCAAGCTTCGGGCGGCGCGCATCCTCGCGGCGAGGGTGTGCGAAGCCGCCGGCGTCGCGGCCGAGTATCAGAGCCCGCCCCTCTTGGTGGTCAGTAGCCGCCGCATGCTCACGCGCTTCGAACCCTTCGTGAACGCCCTGCGCGGCACTGCGGCGAGTTTCGCCGCGCTCGTGGGTGGCGCGGACTTCGTCGAGGTCGCGCCCTACGACGAACGTTTGTCGGCCCACGGTTCCGACGCCGGGCGCCGGCTCGCCCGAAACACCACCCACGTACTGCTCGAAGAAGCTCAGCTCGCGCGCGTTCAGGACGCCGCTGCAGGCGCGTACTTCTTCGAGGCCCAGACGCGAGCGCTCGCCCAAAGTGCGTGGCAGAGCTTTCGTGCGATGGAGCGTGATGGCGGCTTCATCGAGGCCTTGTGGAAGGGTCAGGTGGCCTTGGTCGCGAGCGCCAACGGTTTCGAGCAGAGTCGCGAAATCACGCACCGCCGGCGCGCGCTCACCGGCATCACGGAGTTTGCGGAACCGAGCGCGCCCATGAACGTCACCGCGCCAGAGGCGCCCCCAAAGCACCCTCCGCCCGCCCTCGAGCCCATTCGATGGGCCGAGCCCTTCGAGCGTCTGCGCAAAGCGGCGGAGGCCCATCGAGCGAAGACCGGCGCGCTTCCGGAGGTGCAGCTGCTCGGTCTGGGAGAGCTCGCCGAGCACTCGGCGCGCTCAACTTGGGTCACGAACCTCCTCGCCGCCGGCGGCATCGTCGTCACGAGCGAGGCGCGCCCGGTGGTCGTCATCTCCGGCGCGGATGAACGTTATGAAGCCGAAGCCGCCCCGCTCGCTCAGAAGCTCCGCGTGTCCGGCAAGATCGTGCATCTGTCGATGGCTGGAAAGCCCAAACACGAGACCGCCTATCGGCTCGCCGGATACGACAGCTTCATCTATCGCGGCGAAGATGTCGTGGCCTTCTTGGCCGAGCTCCACCTCGCGCTCGGAGTGAAGTCATGAGCCGCATCCCCGACTTTTCCAAACTCGAACTCGATCCATCACAAGCCGCATCGGACTCGGCATCCGCCGAGCCCAGCCTCCCGACCCCCGAAGGCATCTCGCTGCGCCCGGTGTATCAAGCCGCAGATCTCACCACCCCGATACACGAGGGCCAGTTCCCCGGCTTTCCGCCCTTTTTGCGCGGCCCCTACGCGAGCATGTACCTGAAGAAGCCGTGGACCATCCGGCAGTACGCGGGCTTCTCGACCGCAGAGGCCTCGAACGCGTTTTATCGTCGCAACCTCGCGGCCGGCCAGAAGGGACTGTCCGTCGCCTTCGATCTCGCCACCCACCGCGGCTACGACTCCGATCACCCGCGGGTGGCCGGAGACGTGGGCATGGCCGGCGTCGCGGTCGACTCCATCCTCGACATGCAGACCCTCTTCGACGGCATCCCGCTCGATGAGATGAGCGTGTCGATGACCATGAACGGCGCGGTCTTGCCGGTGATGGCGATGTACATCGTCGCGGCCGAAGAACAGGGCGTGGCTCAGGAGAAGCTCACCGGGACCATTCAGAACGACATCCTGAAGGAGTTCATGGTCCGGAACACGTACATCTATCCGCCGGAACCTTCGCTCAGGATCATCGCGGACATCTTCGCGTACACCGCGAAGCACATGCCCAAGTTCAACTCGATCAGCGTCTCGGGCTATCACATGCACGAGGCCGGCGCGCCGGCGGACCTCGAGCTCGCCTACACACTCGCGGACGGCCTCGAGTACGTGAAGACCGGTCTCGCCGCGGGACTCGACGTCGACAGCTTCGCGCCTCGCATCTCGTTCTTCTTCGCCATCGGGATGAACTTCTTCATGGAGGTCGCAAAGCTCCGGGCCGCGCGTTTCTTGTGGGCGAAGCTGATGCAGAGCTTCGAGCCCAAGGACGAGCGCTCGCTCTCGCTTCGCACCCACTGCCAGACCTCGGGCTTCAGCCTCACCGCGCAAGACGTCTACAGCAACATCGTGCGCACCATGGTCGAGGCCATGGCGGCGACGCAGGGGCACACGCAGTCGCTCCACACCAACTCGCTCGATGAGGCCTTGGCGCTCCCCACGGATTTTTCGGCGCGCATCGCGAGGAACACGCAGCTCTTCCTGCAGCAAGAGACGAGCACCTGCCGGGTGATCGATCCCTGGGGCGGAAGCTACTACGTCGAGAGCCTCACGAAGGCGCTCGTCGAGCGGGCGGAGCTACACCTCGCCGAGGTCCTGAAGATGGGCGGCATGGCCAAGGCCATCGAAGCCGGCATCCCGAAGATGCGCATCGAGGAGGCGGCCGCACGCACCCAAGCGAGAATCGACAGCGGCGCTCAGCCGGTCATCGGGGTGAACAAGTTCGTTTCGGACGCCAAGGAAGAGATCCCGGTCCTCTCCATCGACAACCAAGAGGTGCGGTCCGGACAACTCGCCCGACTCGAGGCCCTGAAACGTTCGCGGGACCCAAAGAAGCTCGAGGCGGCGCTCGGCGCGCTGACCGACGCGGCCGAGCAGGGCCAAGGCAACCTCCTCGAGCTCTCGGTCGCCGCGGCGCGGGCGCGGGCGACCGTGGGCGAGATCAGCTTGGCGCTCGAGAAGGTGTTTGGGCGCCATCAGGCCTCGATCCAAACCATCTCGGGCGTGTATCGTTCGGAGATGAAGGCCGGAACGCCGGAGGTCAAAACGGTGGAGGAGAAGATCGCGCGCTTCGCCGCTCGCGAAGGCCGGCGCCCGCGGATCCTCATCGCGAAGATGGGCCAAGACGGTCACGACCGCGGCCAAAAGGTCATCGCGACTGCGTTTGCGGATCTGGGCTTCGACGTCGACGTCGGCCCGCTCTTTCAGACCCCGGACGAGGCGGCGAAGCAGGCGGTCGAAAACGATGTCCACGTCGTAGGCGTGAGCTCACTCGCAGCCGGTCATCTGACCTTGGTGCCGGCGCTGATGGCGGCGCTCCGCACCCACGGGCGAGAAGACATCCTGGTGGTGGTGGGCGGCGTGATCCCGCCCGCCGACTACGAGAAGCTGACGGACATGGGGGTGGCCGCGGTCTTTGGTCCGGGCACGGTCATCCCTCGCGCGGCCAGCACGCTGCTCGACGCGCTGTCCAAAGGATCATCGACAAGCGAATGACGAAGGCGAAGCGACAGCTCAGTCTCGACGAGTACGAGGCTGGCCTCAGGGCCGGGGACCGATCGGTGCTCGGACAGGCTCTGTCGCTGGTCGAGAGCGAGAACCCGAGGCACCGCGAGGACGCAAACCAGCTGCTGCAGCGCCTCTACGCCAAGACCGGGGCCGCCCACCGCATCGGCATCACTGGGGTGCCCGGGGTGGGAAAGAGCACCTTCATCGAGGCGCTCGGCAGCTTGCTCACGAGCCTGGGCAAGAGGGTCGCGGTGCTCGCGGTCGATCCATCGAGTGTGAAGACCGGCGGCAGCATCCTCGGCGACAAGACACGCATGACGAAGCTGGCCGCCGACCCCAGCGCGTTCATTCGACCCTCGCCCTCATCCGGAACCCTCGGCGGCGTGGCGCGTCGCACGCGCGAGATGATGTTGGTCTTCGAGGCCGCGGGCTATGACGTGGTCTTGGTCGAGACGGTCGGGGTCGGCCAGAGCGAGGCCATGGTCTACGAGTTGGTCGACACCTTCTTGCTCCTCTTGCTCCCGGGCGCAGGGGACGACCTGCAGGGCATCAAGCGCGGCATCCTCGAGCTCGTGGATCTGGTGCTCATCAACAAGGCGGACGGTGACGCGAAGCCCGCCGCCGAACGCGCCCGGCATCAGTATCAAAACGCCCTTCACATCTTGCGCTCGGACGAAGCGCAGCCCCCGGCCGTGGGCCTTTGCTCCGCGCTCGAGGGCACGGGCATCGATGCCGCCTGGGCGATGCTCTCGGCGCTGCACGAACAGGCCGCGGCCTCCGGCGAACTCGAGACCCGGCGCCGTCGGCAGCTCGTTCGGTGGATGTGGGCCTTGGTGGACGAAGGCCTCCGCTCGAGGTTCCTCGCTTCACCGAGCTTGAAGGCGGCGCTGGTCCAGCTCGAACCCGAAGTCGAGACGGGCCGCATCATCCCTCCCGAGGCGGCGCGCCGATTGCTCGCGCTCTGGTCGGGCTCCGAACCTTCGAGCTGAGCCGGTCGGCTTCAGCCTGGACCGAGGTCCGGCTCGGCGTCGGGATCGATCCCGGCGTCCGCATCCACCGGCCCGCCGTCATTCACGCCCCCGAGGATGCACGCGACAAATTGCTCGGTGCCCGGGACCGGTCCCAGTGACTGAAGAAAGAGGCACGCCTCGGCCGGATAGGCGACGACGCAGATCGATCCCGCGAGGTCCGTGCCCTCACACAAGACGGGGTCGGGTGCGGTGCCGGTGCACTGCTCGATGATCGAGGCGGCTTCGTCGCAGACCGTGCCAGGGGCGTCGACATCACCGGGGTCCACGTCGCCGGGGTCCACGTCGCCGGGGTCCACGTCACCGGGGTCCACGTCACCAGGGTCGGCGTCGCCGGGGTCGACGTCGATGCCCACGTCGGCATCCAGAGGGTCGGCGTCACCGGGGTCGGCGTCCGGGGAATCTGCGTCCGTGCCTGGATCCGCATCCGGCGAGTCCGCATCCGGAGAATCCGCATCCGTGGCGGGTTCGGCGTCCGGGGCGAGTTCGGCGTCGGTGGACGGTCCGGCGTCCTCGGCGTCGGCGTCTGACGCCGTCGCGTCGGGGGCGTCGGCATCCCGCGCACCAGCGTCTCGCGCACCAGCGTCTCGCGCACCTGCGTCTCGCGCGCCGGTGTCGCGCGCACCGGCGTCTCGCGGCAGCGCGGTCCCAAGGTCGACCTCCTCGATGCTTCCGTCACAAGCGACAAACACGAGAAGGAGTAGGGGAGCCCAGACGTCTGCGGCGCGCATCGAGGTCGATGGTAGCGGAGCGCGATCCTGGGCGAAACCTGAAGCCTGAGGTGAGGAAACAGGCGACACAGCGGGCTTTCGATCAAGGTCAGGATGTGGTCTGTCTTTGTTGGGCACCCCATGCGCACTACTCAGCTCGGACTCCACGCACTCCTCCTCGCTCTCATGGTCCTCTACGTCAGCGCCTGCAGCTACGAAGACCAGGCGGTGCTCGACACCGTCGCGCCCAAGATCTTGTCCACACTGCCGGCAAACGGCGCCCTGAGCGTGTCTACCAACGCAGGCATCGAAGTCACCTTCTCCGAGAAGATGAACCCGGGCGCGGGCCGCTTGGTGCTCACACCGGGCGGTACGCTCGAAGTGAATGCCGGCAGATGGGACAGCACCGCGCAGCGTTTCGGCCTGCGGCCGGTCAGCCCGTGGCCCAGCCAGACCACGGTGAGCCTGCGCATCGAAGGCTTCCTCGATCTCGCGGGCAACGCCGCCCCCGCGCTCGAGATCACGTTCGAGACCGCCGACGACGGTGACGCCATCCCGCCTTTTGCGGTGTCCTCGATCCCCATCGAGGCGCAGAGCGGCGTCGACCCTGCGCTCGCGACCATCAGCATCACGTTCAACGAACCCATGGCTCAGACCACGGGCACACTCACGCTCGAGGGCGATAGCGGCACACTCGGCAGCTCGAGCTGGACGAACCCCTTCACGATCACGGCGCCCGTCAGCGGACTCCTGCCCGCGAGCATCTACGCCGTCGCCCTTTCGGGCTTCGAAGACCGCTCGGGCAACGCACTCGACGGCGGCCCGTATTTGGGAAACGCAAAGCTCGACTTCACGACCGGAGCGGTCGGAGACGTGACTCCGCCGCGCGTCCTCTCGTCCACGCCGGTCGAAGGTGACACCAGCGTGAGCGCTCCACTCGGCGCGGTCGTCGTGCGGTTCTCCGAAGCCATGCGCACCGACACGTCCTCGTCCGCCCTCTATGCGGGGACGAGCACCATCGGCACCTTGCTCTCCGTGACCTGGTCGAGCGGCAACACGGTGGCGACACTCGACGTGGGCGGCCTCATCGCGGCCGACACCACCTATCGGGTCTCGTTCGCCGGCTATCGCGACCCGGCGGGGAACCTGCTCGACCCCGTCCCCTACTTGGTGAACGGGTCGCTCGACTTTGCCACGGGCGGTGCGCCCGATGTGGTCGCACCCGAAGCCGTCGGCTCGGACCCGGCCGAGGGTGCGATCGACGTGGCCCTCGGGCTCACCGAGCTCAGCATCTCATTTTCCGAGTCGATGAACCCGCTGGTCGCCACCGCGACGCTCACCGGCGGCAGCGGCGGTCCGGTCGTCCTGAGTGGTGTCTTCAGCGCGGCCAACACCATCGTCACCCTCGACGTCACCGGCCTCCTCGAGTTCAATCGGAGCTACGCGCTCGATCTCACTCGGCTCGAGGATGCGGCCGGAAACCGTCTAAACGGCACGCCGTACCTCGTGGACGGTAGCCTCGACTTCGACAGCGAGGACGTGCCCGACACCACGCCGCCGACGGTCGTCAACACGAACCCGGCTGAGGGCGCAACGATCGCAGCCCCCACGAACAGCGTTCTCATCACCTTCAGTGAAGCGATGCGCACCAACATCGGGACCGCGACCCTTGTCGGTCCGAACGGGTCCACGGCGCTGCCCAACGTTTGGTCGGGAGGAGGAACCATCCTCACGCTGAACACGACGGCGCTCACCGAGTACGGGCTGAGCTACCAAGTCACGCTGACCGGCTTCGCGGATCTCGCGGGAAACTCTCTCAACACCGTCCCTTACCTCGCGGATGGGGAACTCGACTTCGCGGTGGGACCAGAACCAGACACCACGCCGCCGGCGGTCGTGAGCACGAACCCGGTCGAGGGGGTCCAGAACGTCGACCCCGCGCTGGCGCAAGTGGTCGTCACCTTCAACGAGGCCATGGACCCGACCGTTTCATCGGCGCCTCTGACCGGAGGCGCGCTCAGCACCAGCGTGACCGCGAGCTGGTCGGTCGGCAACACGGTCGCCACCTTCAATCTGTCCGCGGTGACCCTCGCCTTCGACACTGCATACGCGCTCGACCTCACCAGCTTCCGCGATGCCTCCTCGAACGTCCTCAACCCCACCCCAGTCCTCGGCAATGGGCGCCTCGACTTCCGCACGCTGCGCGTGCCCACCGGCGAAGACTGCGGCGACGTCCTCACCACCGCCTTTGCGACGAGCCAAGTCGGCGCGCGCTACACCTTTCAGGTCGCGGCCGCCGCGGTCACGACCACCGACGGCAGCTTCGGCTGCGACCCCGACGGCATCGGACGCGACCTCGTGATTCAGTACGATAAGGTCGCACCGAACACCGCGGCCGGCGCCACCGGTCGGCTCCTGTCCGTGCGAGCCATCTCGGACAACGTGAACGTCCCCTTGAACGTCGAGATCCTGCGCGGCGACTGCGACGCAGTGAACCCCGCGGCGGTCCAGGAGAAGTGCGTCTACGGACGTCCGGACTGGCGCGCCTATGTGGATGGCGCGCCCGGACGATACTGGATCTGGATCAGCGCCGCGACGAGTGGAGCCGCCTTCCCCGGGGCTACCATCGAAGTCGAAGAGGTCACCGCCGCCACCGCCACCGGAGAGGGCTGCTGGCTGCCGTACGCGGCCGGAAGCACGGTGCACACCCCGCCGGCCAACGCAGAGCTCCCCCACCGCTTCGAGATCCCGGCCAACGCCATCCGGGCCTTCGACATCTCGGAGACCTGGGGCGAACCGGACTCGATCTCTTGCGTCAACGACGCGACCCTGGGGGACATCCACGGCGCCGATGCGGTCATCGCGTTCAACAAGCAAAACGCCGCCTCCACGCTGCAGGTGCAAGCCACCGCGCTCGATGGCACCACACCCATCCACATCGAGGCTTCGAGCGCCTGTGATCCGGGCACCGGTGGTCGTGTCTCGCATGCCTGCGCCGCCAACGCCGCTACGCAGAACCTCGCGTTCACGACCGGCACCACCGGCAACGTGTACTTCTGGGTCGCGACGAATCGTCAGGTCACCGCCTGGCCGGGCATTCGAGTCGAGATCCGAGAGCAGACCGTGGACGCGGGAGAGACCTGCGCCACCGCTCAGGTCATCAGCGCCCCCGGGGTGACCAACCTCAGCAAGATCTCGAACGATCGCTTCGACGCGCCGAGTTGCTTCACCACCCCGGGGCCCATCGACTGGTATCGCTACACCGTCACCGCCGCCAACGTGCGCATCTTCGCGAACCTCGCCGGCGAGCTAGGGGTCATCAATGCTGCGAACAGCGCCGAGCTCGGCTGCTTCCCGAACGGAGCGAGTTTGGGCTTCGGCCAAAACATCACCCCCGGCACGACTGTCTGCCTCGCCGTACCCAGAAACGCCACGACCACGCAGCTCACCATCCAAGACCCCGGCGACGTGTACGCCGGCGTAGGCAATACCGTCACGCCCATCGTCCTGGGCGCGACCCCCGCGTGGGGCGCCGAGCGCTGGCTCACGTCTTCGCCCACACGCCTTTACCTTGGCCTCGCCGATCGCGTCTTCCAAGTCGGAAAGACCAGCTCCATCGCCATCGAGCGCAACGCCGCCGATGGGGTGACCGCTGCGGTCCTCGGCTACGCCGGCCTCGCCCGCGCCAACGAGAGCCTCTTCGCGCTCGACGACCGAACCGCGATCAACGAGAGCCGGCTGACCCGCCTCACCGACGGAGCGACCTTCGCAAACACGGTCTACGATCTGACCCCCACCTACGTCGGCGAGGACACGCGAGCGCTGGCCTACGACGGCACGAACTTCATCTTCGCCACTCACGCCAACGGGACCACCACCTTCTACCGAGTGAGCGGCGCCACGCCGGCGACCCCAGTGCTCCTCGGCAGCAATCAGAACATCGAGTTGGTCTCCGGCATGGCCGCGGACGCGACCTACCTCTACCTCGCCGGTCTCGGCGGTCTCGGAGAGGGCATCTATCGACTCACCCGCGCGGACCTCGGGACGGACACGACGGTGCCAAGCCCACTCGCGGTTGGCGTCGATCTCGACCTCGCGGGCTCGGTCGCTGTCCATCTGGATCTGGCGGCGAACGCGAACTACCTGTACTTCCGCACGCGGAGCCCCAGTGCGGTACGCGCGGTGGCTCGGCCGAGCACGCCGGCGCCCATCCACTTGGGCGTCATCAGCACGCTCGGCGAAATCGGGGACGACGGCATGGTCTACGATCGCACCGACAACTCGATCTACCTCTTCGAGACCGAGACTGATCCCGCTGGCCGACTCGTCAGGATTCAGTAGGCGGAGTCTGCGCCGTGGTCAGCGCGGGCCTTGGCTTTCGGAGTCCGAACGCCACAGAGGAGAGCGCGTGTCTGGAGCGGTATCGCGCACCGAAGAGCGACGCGGCCGCGCCGGCGTCTGCACTTGCCGCGAACGCGGCGTGCCCGCTCGGGGCGGCGGTGAGCGCACCGAGAGCAACTCGACCACGTCGCGCGGGTCTACCTCCGGGATGGCACCCTCGTCGTCATCGAACAGCTCGGAGCGCAAGGTCTCTTGCGTCGCGGGACCTCGCCGGTCGAGCAGCCGGGTGACCACGGACATCCCGATGGGGCCGGTGGGGTCGTCGATGGTATCCAGAGCCGCGCTAGGCCCTTGCGGCGCTCCGTCCGTCGTCTCGAGATCGACCGCGGCGCGCGTGAGGTCACCGAGCACCCAAGCGAGCCTCGTGGCCAGATCGCGTTCGACTCGGCACAAGACCAAGGTGTCGCCGCGCTGAAACACCACCACGAGCTTCGACACTTGCTCCGAAACCACGCCGACGCGGATGGCTTGAATGAGCGAGAAGGGGTAGCTCGTTCCGGTGGAGGCTTCGGAGCTGTCGCCCTGCCCCTCCACCACCAGGCAGCGACGAGCCCGGTCAAAGCTGATGGACAGCTGGGGAAGGTCGAAGTGAACGCCGTATTTTGTGATGCTCGCGGTCAAAAGGCCTCACCTTCCGTGTACGAGGGACGAATGGATTATAGCGAAAGCCAAGCGATCCTTCGCGCACAGAATTCTGAACTGTGAGTGCAAACGCCGCGTGACCGCTTACATCATCCTCCCTTCTGCGACAGAGGGGCTTCCGTCGGGAAACCAGCGATGGCAGGCTCCGCGCATGACACCAAAGGCGACCGCATACTGGGATTACATCCGGGTGGAGGAGCTCTTAGCCCTCCAGACCGGCCGAGACGGAGACGAAGCGCCGCTCGACAACGACGAGGTCCTCTTCATCGTCGCGCATCAGATCGACGAGCTCTGGATGAAGCTCGCCATCCGCGACTTGGTGCGCGTTCGAGACTTATTCGCACAGGCGCGTGTCCCGGAGCAGTCTCTGGCCAGCGCGGTTCGGGGCATCCGCCGGATGGGGACGCTGTTTCGTAAGCTCAGCGACCACTTCGAGCTGCTCGAGACGATGACCCCACGCGACTTCCTCGACTTCAGAGGCAAGCTCTATCCCGCGAGCGGCTTTCAGTCCGGACAGCTTCGAGAGATCGAACTGCTCATGGGCTTGGCTTCCAGCGAGCGGATCCCGCTGGGGCACGAAGAGAGCTGGCTCCGTGCCCTTCGTTACCCCGACGGCCGCGAGTCGAGCGCGTATCTGCGGGTCAAGCGCCGCCTCGACGACCATCCGACGCTGCTCGACGCGGTGAACGGGTGGCTCTATCGAACACCCATCGAAGGCTCCACGCCCGATGCCCCAGGGGACGCAGAGGCGGTCCGTGCGTTCGTCGAGCGATACCTGGGCGCGCATCGGCAGGAGCTCAGCGAGCACCAGAAGTATGCGCAGGCCTTCGCGCTGACCGACGCGGATCGAGAGCGCCTCCGAAAGCGCTACGACGACGAGATGGACAGCGCTCGGGCCTTCATGGCGGCCGAGGATGTGCAGGCGCCGGACCGCGCGAGCGTCGCGCGCATGCGGGCCGCGCTCGTGTTCATCGAGAGCTATCGGGAGTTGCCGCTGCTCGCCTGGCCGCGGGAGGTCCTCGACGGGATCATCGAGATGGAGCAGGGCCTCGTCATCTTCCGCCAGAGGCACGCGCGCATGGTCGAGCGGATCATCGGGCGTCGCACGGGAACCGGGGGCTCCGCGGGGGTCGACTACCTAGACAGCACGTCGAAGTATCGCGTCTTTCGGGATGTGTGGGCGGTGAGGACCCTGCTCTTGCGGCGCGAGGCTCTCCCCGATCTCGTTCGCCCGGAGGCCTACGGACTCGACGTGGGAAGATGAGCACAATCGGTGGAGATTACCGCCAGTTACGGGTGCCTTCGGTCACGGGCGGGATTTTTCTCTAAGATAGGGCGGCGTGGCGCGTTGGAGTCGGGGGAGGCGGGCTCGATTCTGAACCGAGTGGAACAGCTGCAGTGGGTGGAAGCGGCAGTGGCCCAGTTCGAGGGCCCGCTCACCTCCTATGCCACCCGGCTCGTGGGCAACGACAGGGCACGTGACGTCGTACAAGACACCTTCCTTCGACTCTGTGCGCAGCCGCGTGAAGAGGTGGAGGAGCGCCTCGGCGCCTGGCTCTTTGCGGTGTGCCGAAACCGCGCCCTCGACATCCTGCGAAAGGACAAGCGAAGTCGACCCCTCGAAGCGAGCGTCGAGGAGAAGCAAGTCTCCCCGACGCCCATTGCCTCCGAGCTCGCAGAGCTCAAAGAAGAAACACGGATCGCGCTCGGACTTTTGTCCGAGCTCCCCCCAAAGCAGCAAGAAGTGATTCGACTCAAGTTCAAACATGGCCTCTCCTACCGCGAGATCAGCGAGGTCACCCGCCTCTCGGTGAGCAACGTGGGCTACCTCATCCACATCGGCTTGAAGACGATCAGACTCCGCATGAACCGCATCGAGATGAGCGCAGTGGGCAAGCAGAACGGAGGTTCGCGATGAACGCGGACGAACGTGAAGTTCTGCTCACCGCCTATGCGCTGGGAGAGCTCTCGGAGGAGGAAGCCCGGGAGCTCGAGCTCGAGCTGGGCGAGGATCTCGAATCTCGTTTTGCCGTCGACGAGATCCGCATGACCGCGGCCTTGCTCGAGGAAGGTCTCGCGCACGTCTTCGACGATCTGGGGCCGAATCCCCCGCCCACGCCGGCCCCGATTGTCGTCCCGAACAACCTCGCGCACGCCGGGGTCTCGCCCCGAAAACGGGCCCTCGAGATCAAGAGCATCTGGGGGACCTCGGTGCTCGATACGATCAGCGTGCGGACCGACAAGGCGGTCTGCTTGGGGGACGCACCAGGTCTCTCTGGCTTTGCCGCGCTGCTCGGCACCGCCGCTCCGTACATCGATGTGCCGATCTGGTCGCTTCCCACGGACGGGTATCCGCTCGCGGAATCCACGCGCGAAGAGGGAGCCTCCTACTTCATCAACCTGCACTCGAGCTTCGACGGATACCTCGAGCACGTTGACGGTCGGCGAGTTCGACTCGATGCACTTCGCGGGACTCCCGCCGCGAGCCCTCATCCGACGCTCGAAGGCGTGGTCGCGTATCGATTGGGGGCCGAAGAGACGCTGTACCTCACCCACGGCCCGGTCTTGCTGCAGCTGCGTTATGTGCGCGAGGCGGAGATCCAGGTTCCGCCTTCGCTGCAGCGGATGAACTACCGCTGGATCAACTTCCTCATCATTGCCTTTGTGTTGCACGCGGGTATGGTCTCCGCGTTCGTGACGCAGCCGCGCGTGGAGCGCAGCTCCATGTCCGAGATCCTGCCCGAGTCGATGGGGCGCTTCGTGCAGGTGCAGCTCAAGGGCCTGCCCGGAGAGTTCCGGGCGCGCGAGGATCTCGTGGCCAAGCTCAAGGCGAACTCCGAGACCGCGGGTCCGGGTCGCGGCAGGCTGCCCAACGAGGCCTTCGAACGCAAGCAGAAGCCCGATCTGAGCTTTGGCCGGCGGAGCGCGGTCGAAACTCTTCTGTCTGAGCTTCACCGAGACACCGAACCCTACAGCAGGCTCGGTGACCTCGAGGACGCCTTGGCTCGAGTGCAACCGCCGAGCGCGCGGGCCTCTGGTGACCTCGACCTCGGTGGCTTCGGCACCCGGCAGACCGGGGCCGGCGTCGCGCCGCTCGAGCCCGTGGACATCGGCGGCCTCTCGGTCTCGGGCCAAGGCAGCGGTCGAAGAGAACACGCAGAGGTGGAGTCCAAGCTCGAAAAGAGCCGGCGCGCAGACGAGAGCCTCGACGCCGCCGAAGTGCTTGGAGCCCTCGATCGAGATGAGGTCTTCGAGGTGATTCAGAACCACCGGGCCCAGCTCCAGCACTGCTACGAGCGTCAGCTCACCGCGGGGCGTCCAGAGCTCTCGGGCCGGCTGGTGCTGCAGTGGGTCATCGGGAAGTCCGGCCTAGTCGAGACCGCGCGAGTGACCGAGAGCGAACTCGACAATACCCCGCTCGAGCGATGTCTGCTCTCCCGAGTGCTCGCCTGGCGCTTCCCCGAGCCAGCGGGCGGCGGCGTGGTGGTGGTGCGACTCCCGCTCATGCTGCGGCCGGCACGCTAGACGAGCTTGGGAGCGCTAGTTGTCGAACTGAGACGTGTGCAGCCGAAGACGCCCTTCTTGGGTGCGCTCGAAGTACAACGTGAAACTTCCGTCGTCGATGTCGCGCCACTTGGCGACCTCATAGGTCTTGCCGTCGTTGCGCGCGAACGGTCCGAGCACGAGTTCGCCTTCGCGCATGGATCCGAGGCGGAAGGGCTCATCGCCGCCGATGAGGCGGTGCTTCAGCGAAGTCTCGAAGAGGTACTCGAAGGCGGCCGCCGCGACTTCGTATCGGGGGTCATCTTGGGTGATGGGGAGTTCGATCTCTTTGAGGCGGTAGCTCGTCGGGTCGTAGTGCAGGCGCCCCTGTGAGGTGCGCAGAACGCCCTGCCAGTCCGTGGGCGGCTGACCCGCCGCAGCCTGGTCGTCGGGCTCCGAGAGCCCTTCCTCGGTCAGGACGCCCTCGGCGTGCGCGACCGTGGGGTGGAAGCGGGCGCGACCAAAGACCTCATCGAAGGCGAGCACCCGGTCCCCGTTGAGCCTGGCGCTGCTGATCGGCTTTCCCGACTTGTCGAAGACCTCGAGGAAACCGGGATCCCCATCGGTCACGCCGTAGACGATGAGAACCTCCTGGCCGCCGATGGGCGCGCGCTGCAAATAGACGTTCCCGATGTCCGCGTCTTGGAGCTTTGCGTAGAGGTCAAAGGCCGTTCGTACCCCGAGCGGGAGCGTGGCTCGAACCGCGGCCGAACGTCCGTCGAGCACGGCCGCCCCCGGTAGCCCTTGGGCGAGGGGACGAAGCCCGGTCGTGTCATCGGGCGCAAAGTCGTAAGTGGAGAAGAAGCTCTCGACCGCCGCCTTCGACGTCTGCGCTCCGCCGGAGGCCACACGTTCGTACGCGAGACGCGTGATGGCGCCGAGGGCCGGGCTCTCTTTGGTGATGGACTTGATCTCCGCTTTGGAGAGATAGCGGGCGCTCGCGGGGTTGCTGGCCGGGTTGTGTTTCGACCAGAGCGACTCCGCATCGACGAGTGTTCGCTCGACCAGGGGCTCGACCCTGACCCTGGTCCCCTTGCCACCTTCGGAACGGAGGAGCGTAGAGCGCTCGGCGAGGTAGGGCTCGAGCTTGGCCTCTTCCGCCCTCGCGACCAGGGTGTTGGAGCCGGCCGCGGCCCGAGCATTGGCTTCGACGATGGCCGCGAGGGCGGTCCGAGCGTCGACGGTCTTGACGCGAGTCATGTGCCTGTTATCGGCTGCTCATCCTGGAATGTGCTCCAATGAAGGAGCATTCGGATGGGCGTCCGAAGACCGGAAAATTGCCCAGATCCGGACCTATGGCATGCTGTAGGACATGAGCGCCCATCGGAGCACCCCCAGCCCCAGGAAAACACCATATTCGGCGGCGCCCGACGAAGCCGCACGGCTCTTCCTCGAAGGCACGGCCAAGAAGTTCCGACTCGGGGCGATCGCGGTGGCCAACGAGGACGGGCTGCTCGTCTTCGGGAGCCTCGGCCCGGCCAGCGGCATCTTCGATCTCGAGGCCCTCGCGGCGGTCGGCCCGCTGGTGGCTCTGGGACGCGCCCCCAAGGACCTCGTCGATCTGGCGGGCTCGGGCAAGCCGGTCAACGCATGCCGGCTCGAGGTCGGCGGTCAGACTCTGTTTCTCACTTCGGTGGGCCCCACCGGGCCGAGCCAGAGCGACGCTGAGTCCGTGCTTCGGCAGATCCTCGTGGCCTGAGCTCTCACCTGAGTTCAGGCGGCCAGGTACTCTTCTCTCAGCGTGACCCGCGCGATGGGCTGCACCAAGGTGTCGCCCGGGAGCTCCTGCATCGAGAGCACGGTGAGTCGGGGCGCGTCGGTTTCGAGCAGCTTCTTCACGTACCTTCGGATCTTCATCTGCGTGAGGATGACCGGGCGAGCGCCCACCGTTTGGCTCGCCGCGAGCACACGCATGACCGACTGAACGATCGCGTGATTCAGCTCCGGCTCGAGCGCCAGGTAGCTGCCACCAGCGGTGGTGTGAATGGCAGCCTGGACCGTGTCCTCGATCGCGGGGTCTAGGAGGACCGCCGCGATGCGGCCGTCGCGACCGCACGCCGCTCGAGCGATCTGCGGTGCCAAGGAGGCCCTCACCCACTCGGTGAGCGCGACCGGATCCGTCTCGTACTGCGCATGTTCGGCGAGCGCCTCGAACACCGTCTTGAGATCTCGGACCGATACGCCCTCGTCCACGAGTCGGCGCACGATGTCCGTGAGGAGTGACAGGCCCACCAGCTTGGGCATCACCTCCTTGACCAGCGCCGGATAGGGCTTTTCGAGGCGCTCGACCAGCTCCGCGACCTCCTGCAGCCCCACGAGATCTCGCGCCTTCTTGCGGGCCACTTCAAAGAGATGGAGCGCGATGACCCCGGCATCGGCGAGCACCTTCACCCCCGCCGACTCGCAGGCGTGGACGTCCTCCGGTGGGACCAAGCTCACCTCTTGCCCGGTGAGCGGATGCCGATACGCCTCGCCCACGATACCCACTCGGGCGAGGTTGCGGACCGTGTCCAGAGCGAGCTGAGATCCGGGGCGGAGTCGGCCCTGGAACACGGGCACCTCACGGAACTTGATGGTGAAGGCGCCCGCCTGAAGCTCGGGGCAGTGCGAGACCACGCGGACCCCGGGCAGATGCACCCCGGTGTCTCCGTAGAACTGATCACGGAGCTTGGGGATCCACGCGCTCAGAAGCTCGGTGGAATCGGCGGGGAGTCCTCGGTCGAAGCCCAGGGCGGCCGAGAGCTCGAGGTCGAGTTCGAGCGTGACCGCGTTGAGCGTGGGCGCGATGCGATCCGAGATGGCCTTCTGAGCCTTCGCTTCCTCGACCTTCCGCTCGAGCCGGCGCTCGAAGCTCTGGCGCTCGGAGGTCTCGAGCTCCATCAAACGGCGTATTCGGCGGACACCAGAGACCGCGAGCCCCCCGAAGAGCAGCGCGGCGCCCACGAAGGGGACAAACGGCAAGCCCGGCACGAGGGAGAGAAGCAGAGCGAGGCCGGCGGCGAGGCCGAGCACTCGCGGGTCCTGAAGCAGCTCGGTCTCGAGGCTCTTACCCAGGCTGCCGTTCTCTTCCTTGGGCGCGATCTTGGTCGTGATCATGCCCGCCGCGAGCGTGATGAGCAGCGCCGGGATCTGCGAAACGAGTCCATCGCCGATGGTGAGGATGGAATACCGCAGCATGGCCTCTGAGAAGCTCAGGTTGAGCCGCGCCACGCCGATGGCAAAGCCCGCGACGAGGTTGATGCCCGTGATGACGAGCCCGGCGATGGCGTCACCTTTGACGAACTTCATCGCGCCATCCATGGCGCCGTAGAGCTGCGACTCACGTCCGAGTGTATCTCGTTTGTTCTGAGCCTCTTCCTCCGTCAGAGCGCCGCTCCTCAGCGCAGCGTCGATCGACATCTGCTTTCCGGGCATGGCGTCGAGGGTGAAACGTGCAGCGACCTCGGCGACGCGCTCGGCCCCCTTTGCGATGACCAGGAACTGCACGAAGGTGAGAATGAGAAAGACGACGAATCCGACGACGACGTCACCCTGAAGTACGAACTGCCCAAACCCACGAATGACTTCGCCCGCCTCACCCTTCGCGAGGATCATGCGGGTACTGGAGACGTTGAGGGCCAGCCGGTACAGCGTGGAGATGAGGAGCAGGGCGGGAAAGCTCGAGAGCTTCAGAGCGTCTCGGGCGAAGATGGCGGCCACGAGGATGAGCGCGGCGAACGAGATGTTGCCCGCGAGGAAGAGGTCGAGCAGGCCCGCAGGCAACGGGATGATGAGCATCGCGAGGATGCCCAGCACGCCCGCCGCGAGCAGGACGTCGGGGTGCCGCCCGAGCCGATGGAATGGGAGGGCGGAGAGATGACCGACGAACGCATTCACCGCGCGAACTCCTTGGCCTTGGCAGCGCGGGGGAACCGCTGGAGCATCAGGCGTGCCTTGCCCGCGAGTCCCGCGTCCTCGCCGCGCTCGGCCAAGCGCACCGCCCGCTCGAGCAACTCGGTCGCCTCGGCCAGCGCGCCGGCTTCGACGCGCAGCTCGGCCAGGTTCACGAGCGGCCGCGGATCATTGGGAGCGAGCTTCGCCGCCCGAGCGTAGGCACGCTCGGCGTCCGGCAGGCGGTTCTGGCGGTCGTAGGTCAGCCCGAGCGCGAGCCAGTGATAGGGCTCATCGGGCGCCACCGCGGTCAGCCCCTCGAAGAGGACCTCGGAGAGACGGTAGCCGCCGGAGTACAGATAGTGGGTCGCGATGCTCGAGACGATCTGCAAGGACTCGCGGGGGTAGCCCCGCAGCTCGGCCGCTCGGCCACTCGGAGGCGGCGCGTCCGTCACACCGTAGGCGGAGATGCGGCTCAGCGTGTCGAAGAAGTCGGTCCCCATGGGAGCGTCGAAGTTCTGCAGCTCTTTTGGATCGAACGCCGCCACGTAGCCCGACGGCACGAGCGCCGCGGCCGCTGCCGGACGTGGTGTTGGGCGTGGCGCCACGCGGGGTGCAGGCCTGGGAGGGGGTCTTCGGGCGATGGCTTGGGGGCTGTTCGCGCTCATCGGGGCTCCTTAGGCGACCTTGCGGGCTGCGGCGGTGATCTCGAGCTGCAGTCGGTGGAGCTGGGCGAGCACCGCGATCATCTTGGCTTCGGATACCGCTCCGTTCGCGGAGGCCTGAGCCGGTAGACTGCGGCGACGCTCGAAGGTCTCGATGATCCCGCCCACCGCGCGGCGCACCTCGGCCGGCTCGGCGTTGATGAGCGGCGGAGGCCCGAGCCGCAAGTGGTCACCACCCACGGGGGCGTGCATCGCTGGATGCTGGAGCTCCCCGGCGAGCTCAGGCGGCACCACGAGGTCCAACTGACGCAGCGCCAGCAACTCCTCGATCGAGACCGCGTTCGAGGGACCCGATCGCAGGGCCAGAGAACGGGGACTGGGGTGGGCGCTCGGCGTGACGGCCGCGGGGGAGGCGTGGAGCTTCATGGCTTCGGCCTATGGAAGAGTCGTGCCAGCACGCAGGAGCTCAACTCCGGCCGCGCGGGGCGGGCTCCGGAGGTGCTCGTCCGGCGAATGTCCGGAGTGTCCGGCGTGGAACCGGACGAATTCGGACGATGCTCGGCTCGTCGGGAAGGGGCAGAAGTGTGTTGCCTCTAGGTAGTGACGTCCGAGCGCTCGTCGGTCTCGCAGGCTGATGGCACGCGTCGTGAAAGAGCGAGGTTCAGCTCGAGGCGTCGCGAAGACCGCGGCCACACAGAGCACAACGAGGAGAAGGACCATGACCGTAATGATGCGTGCCGTGCAGGCCAACATGGAGGCTTCCGACCTTCAAGAGAAGAGCATGAACCGCCACATCGACCGCAAAGAGGCGGACAACGAGAAGCTCAAGAAGATGAATAAGGTTCTCGATCGGCTCTCCGAGATGCGGTCGGACAACGCGTTCCACATCGACGAGCGCAAAGAACTCATCGAAGCGGCCAAGAACCTTGGCGTCGAGCTGACGATGGATGACTTCACGGAGATCAACAAGGGCTACGAGGACGTGGACAGCAACGGCCGAAATTACAGAGCCGTCATGCTGGACCCCAAGAGGACCGGCCTCGAGAAGGATGTCGCGGCCGACAAGGACGAAAGCTGGGGCACGGCGCGCCGCGACGAGCTCGACAAGGTCGCCCAAAAGATCGAGCGCGCCATCAAGGCGGCCGAGGATGAGAGCGGCGCTACGTCGCTGCACCTCAACCTCGCGATGAACAAGTACACCCAGAAGCTCCAGGACGCCAACGGAGGAGTGTCCGCCATCAAGGATCTCGACAGCGCACTGACGCTGCGCGCCTAAACCCAGGCCAGGAGGCCGAAAGGAGTCCCCGTGGGAGTCATCGACAAGGCTACGTTTCTCATCGCGCAAAGCGCGCACGAGGCGCACCAAAATACCTCGAAGAGGATCTCGGACAAGCTCGAGTCACATCGGGATCAGCGATTGGAGTTCGCTGAGACCCGAGCGGCCATCGACGAGCGTCGGCTCAACACCGAGCGCATGCTCGACGGGAAGCGACAGAACTCGGAGGGTGGCTGGGTCGAGTGCCCGTACAGCGACCGCGAGCGGCACGAGATCCCGAGCAACACAACGCTGAACTACGAGTTGCAGCGCGCCTCGGCCGACGAGAAGCGGCTCGAGGGCCAGATGGAGGTGCTGAGGCGTGAGACTCGGGCCTCGATGAGCGAGCTCACCCAGGCTCAGGACCGGAGCCATCGGGCGAAGGCGGATGCCGAGGGGCACTCGGCGGACCAAAAAGAGGTGTCTCGAAGCACGAGGAGCCTCGCATCGAGTGCCTCTGGAGATTCGCGGGCGGCGGAAGCTCAGCTCACCTCGCGAGAGGCCGCGTGCCAGCAGAAGGCCCAGGCGTCCGTGCGCATCGCGGAGAGTACGGCGCGGATCGAGGAGAAGATTGAGGAGGCGCATGAGCACGAACATGCGGCGATCGACGATGCCGCCTCGGGTTCGTTTTTTGGAAAGCTGTTCGGCGTCATCGCTGCTTTTGCGAGCGCCATCCTCGGCGTCCTGACCGTTGGGGTGACGACCCTCGGGGGCGTGCTGACGACTCTAGGGGCTGCCATCGGCGGGTACCTAGGGCCCACCAGGATCGCAGACACGGTCGCCGGGAACGCAGAGGCTTCCGACAACGCGTACGCCGAGAGGGCGTTGCTCGACCGGACGCAGGAAGACCTGCGCCTCCGTCAAGCGGAAGCATCCGCAACACGAAACCAGCAAGAGGTGTCCGAGACCGAGCGAAGCATTTCGAACCGACGACAGACCAGAAACGAACGGCGCGGGTAGCCGCGCACCACAGGACCGAGGAGAAGCATATGTCCAACATCGCAAGACTGTCCGCGGCCCATGCGGCCATGATGGAGACAAATCGAGTGGTCGCATCCAGTTCGGACCGGACGGCAGACGAACGTGCAGAGCGAGAAATCGAGGAGAAGCGCGAGGCGATCGAAGAGCGCTTGGACGCGGCCACATCCAGCGTCTTCGGAAGCATAATATCCTCCGTCGTCGGAATGGTGGCCTCCATCGGCATGACGCCTCTCGCTCACGGCCTGGGTCTGCTCGGTGCTGCGGACGCAGGCAGTCTGATCTCCGGCTCCCTGTGGGGCAAGGCCGCCGATCTCGTAGCTGCCGCCCAGCCCTACGTAGGTCAGACGGCCGCTCTCATCAACGCGCCGGGTCAGCTCATGAGCGCGCACGGCCAGGCCGACGCGAGCCTGCGCGACCTCGCGGCCTCCCAAGAGACGCGAGCCCGCGAGTCCGCCGAGAGGCGAAGCGAGCGAGCGCGCACCGAGAACCAACAAGCGGCCGGCACCCTGCTGCAGCAGATGAGCGAGTACAACAACGCGAGGCGGAAGGTATGAAGCCCGCGTCGATTCCCGAAGCGGCTCGCGGCCCCACGGGGGTGGCGATGGAGCTCGAGCTCGAGCTGCGCCGCATCGCGAGCGAGCATCGAGAGGTCCGCGTGCAAATGCAGGATGCGGAGCGCCAGCTCGCCGCGAGGCTCGCCAAGAAGCAGCTCGCCGAGGGCGTGATGAATGCCGTCTTCACGATCGGTTCAGGGGCCCTCGGCATCGCCGAGATCGCGACGGCCGACGGCCACAGCGAGCAGGATCCGAGCTTGGCGAAGATCGGAGGTGGGTTCTGGGATCTCGCGAACAAGGCCCGGGAGCTGGCACCGGACGCCGCGGCGCAGGCGCAAGAGACCACCCAAGCGGTGCGCGACCGGAATGCTGGCATGCTTCGCGAGGAGGCTGAGATTCAGAAGGAACTCGAGGAGCTGCGACGAGCGACCTCCGGGATGGGACGAGCATGAGGAGGCACAAACGATGAGTTATTCGAGTCAACTGACCGCGCTGGCTTGGGCCAGCGAGCGTTCGCTCGGACGGCTGGTGGATGAACAAGTCCAGGAGAACGAGAAGACTCGAGCGCTCCAGGCGCTCGAGGCCGGATGGGACGAGGCTCGCGCCGACGGGGTCGTCGACGGGCGCGAGCTCGAGCGCTTGCTCGACCTAGCGGAAGCCGCGGGGACCGGCGAGCTACAGGAGCGCCTCGAGGCGCTGGCCGAGGACGGGGGCATCAACGATGAGGCGAAGCTGAAAGAGGCCGAAGCGCTGCTGCGAGGCAGCCTGCGCGAAGCTCACCTCGACAACACGAGCGGAAGCACCAAACGTCAACTCCTGTTGCAGCTCGGGATGAGCGAGATGAAATCGCTCTATGAGAGCGCCTCCGCCGCATCGCGGACCGAGCATCAGGCGTACATGACCGCGATCGGCAACATGAAGGCCTGAGCTCTTTGCATCGACTTCAGTTCGGCGACGGCTAGGGCTGGCCTCTCGGGGGAGGCGCCACCCTGGCCGTCGCCACCCTAGAAACAGGTTTGGCCCACGGGGCAGCAAGCACAGTTGCCGGTGCTTTGGTCGCAGTCGCACTGCTCACCCACCGGGCACACGGGCGGGCAGATGCTGAGACAGGGCCCAGTCCCGAGCAGGATACACTCACCTCCACAGCAGATGTTGGCGATGCCGCAGCTCGCGCCGTCTGGCAGCACGGTGTAAAGGTTCGTCGCCCGGTTCGGCTGACAGGTCCAACAGATGTTTGCTGGGTCGGGCTCGCCGTTCGATACGCAGGCGCCGCCGATGAAGCACCAGCCCGGATTGAGCGCGAGCGTGCACCGGTCCTGCGCCTCATTGCAGGTCTCGTTGCCGCAGACTCGATTGGTGCAGGGGGTGCCGGCACCCACACAGGCCCCGGCGTTGTTGCAGCGGTCGGTCGCCGTGCAGAAGAGACCATCGCTGCAGGGCGCGTTGACCCGGACACTCCAGTCGGTCTGGCTGCGGGCGGGGTCACAGCCCAGGCACTGGTTGCTCGGATGGGGGGTGCCCGAGGGATGACATGCATTTCCGATGGCGCACCAGCCCGGCTGAACGACCGAGGCGCACCCTCCGCTCTCGCTGCAAGTCGAGCTGACGCAAGCCGGGGCGGTCGAAGTGCACGGCGACTCCGACCCCACACAACGGCCCGCGGTATCGCAAGTGTCGACGGCCGTGCAGAACTGACCGTCGTCGCAGGACGCCCCCGCGTTCACGGACCATGCCGCGGGGCGCTGTGGGTCGCAGACCAAGCAGAAGTCGGTCGGATGCCGCTGGCCCGCAGGGTGACAAACTCCATCGATCAAACACCAGCCGGTCAGGAGAGGCTGGCTGCAGGTGCCGTTGTCGCACTCAGGCCCGCCGGTGCAGTCGAGTGTATCTTGCATACACTCGCTCGCCTCCCGGCAGGTGGTGCAGGTTCGATTGATACACGAGGTCCCTTCCGCGCACGGAGCGTCGCAGCGTCCACAGTGAAGTGTATTGCTCCGGACATCCGTCTCGCAGCCCGGCTCCGCATCGCAGTTGGCGAGTGGATCCGTACAGCCGCAGGTTCCGCCCGAGCACTCCGCGTTCGGGCCGCAGTCCAGGCAACCTTCACCACAGGCGTTCGCGGTCGAATCCGTATCGACGCAGACGCCGCCGCAGCAGCGCATGAGCCCGGGTCCACACCGCGCACCGTTGGGCTGCGTGCTGCACGGTCCCACCTCGCCCCCATCGGAGGGCGCCGCGTCCGCGTCCACATCGGCGTCGCGGCCCACCGCCGCATCGGGGTGCACCCCGGAGTCGGTCGGCACCCCAGCGTCTGGGCCAAGGCCGCCGTCGGTGCGAGTGGGGAACTCGAATTCGGTGCCCGGCTGGACCACGAGCAGCGTCGAGGGATCGATCTGCTCGGGCACGCAGCCTACCTCCGTGCAGGTATCCGTGCCGCGACAGATGTCGGGACGGCAGCCCCTCGCGAGAAACATGGGCAAGAGCAAGGTCTGATTCTCGCGGAAACCGGTCACCGCACGGCGCACGAAACGCGTGCCTCCCGCCGGTCCGATCGCATGTACCTCGATCGTGACCCCGCGCGTGACGTCGGCGGCGGCACCGACGCCAAACGAGATCGGCAGCGCCCACGTCTGTTCGCCCAAAGCAGCGCCGGAGAGATCGAAACGTCGCTCGGCCGCTCCCGCTTCGCCCTCCCAACGCACGATCGCCCGCACGGCCGCGAGCTCGGATGGGACGGCCATGTCCGAGTCGACAACGACGACAATCTGGGTGGCGTCCTTGGAGCAGGCCGCGAAAAGCGCCGCGAGGGCGAGAGGCGACAGGAGGCTGAGCAGGCCGCGCATGGGCCCAGCCTCTCATTTTGTGCGGGCTGTGGACAGCCCCCGGATTAGGAGGCCCGAGACAGGGCCTCGAGCCGGGGGGGCCCCTTCTCGAGACGGACTTGGAGTTCACCGTTCTCGAGGTCGACGACCGCCCGGGCCCCAGGCTCGATCCCGCCGGCGATGAGCGCCCGGCCGATCTTGGTCTCGACCGAACGCTGCAGGTACCGCTTGAGCGGGCGCGCCCCGTACACAGGGTCGTAGCCGCTCCGAGCGATGTGCTCGAGCGCCGGCTCGCTGATCTCGAGCCGGATCTCTTGCTCCGAAAGCCGCCGCTGCAGCTCCTGAGTCAGGAGGCGGACGATCTGCTTGATCTGTCCCAGATCGAGCGGTGTGAACAGCACGGTCTCGTCCACCCGGTTCAGGAACTCCGGACGGAAGTGGCTCCGGAGCTGATGCATCACCGCCTTGCGGGCACGCTCCTCGATCTGACCGTCCTGCGTGACTCCGGACAGCAGATCCTGCGACCCGATGTTCGAGGTCATGATGATGACCGTGTTCTTGAAGTCCACGACGTGCCCCTGGCTGTCCGTCACGCGGCCGTCGTCGAGGATCTGGAGCAATACGTTGAACACGTCCGAGTGGGCCTTCTCGATCTCATCGAAGAGCAGCACCGAGTACGGCTTCCGCCGCACGGCTTCCGTGAGCTGACCGCCCTCCTCGTAGCCCACATATCCGGGCGGGGCCCCGATGAGTCTCGAGACGTTGTGCTTCTCCATGTACTCGCTCATGTCGATGCGCACCAAGTTCTGCTCGGAGTCGAAGAGCGCCTCGGCGAGTGTCTTGGCGAGCTCGGTCTTGCCGACCCCGGTGGGTCCGAGGAAGATGAACGAGCCGATGGGCCGCTTGGGGTCCTTGATGCCCGCGCGGGCGCGAATGACCGCGTCCGTCACCAGGTTCACCGCTTCGTCCTGGCCCACCACCCGCTCGTGCAAGATCTGGTCGAGCCGAAGCAGTTTCTCTCGTTCGCCCTCCACGAGCCGCGTGACTGGAATGCCCGTCCAGCGCGCCACGATCTCCGCGATCTCTTCTTCGGTGACCTCTTCTCTCAGAAGTCGAGGTCCGGCCGGCGTCTCGCCTGCGGCCTGCTGCTCCGCCTCGCGAATCTTCGCTTCGAGCACCGGCAGCTTTCCGTGCTTGAGCTCGGCCGCCCGGTTGAGATCGTAGACGCGCTCGGCTTCTTCGATGTGTCGGCGGAGCTGCTCGAGTTCCTCTCGAAGGCCACGAACGCCCTCGATGCGCTTCTTCTCTTCTTCCCAGCGCGCCTTCATCTCCCGCTGGGTCTCCTGGAGATCCGCGAGGTCTTTCCGAAGCGTCTCGAGCCGGGCCTTGGAGGCCTTGTCCTTCTCCTTCTTGAGCGCCGCTTCCTCGATCTCGAGCTGCATCACCTTGCGCGTGATGTCGTCGAGCTCCTGCGGCATGGAGTCGATCTCGGTGCGAATCATGGCGCAAGCCTCATCCACGAGGTCGATGGCCTTGTCCGGTAGGAACCGATCGGTGATGTAGCGGTGAGAGAGCGTGGCAGCAGCCACCAGGCTGTTGTCCTGGATGCGCACGCCGTGGTGCACCTCAAAGCGCTCCTTGAGCCCCCGAAGGATGGAGACCGTGTCCTCGACCGAAGGCGGGTCGACCACCACCGGCTGAAAGCGACGCTCGAGCGCGGCGTCTTTCTCGATGTGTTTCCGGTGCTCATCGAGCGTGGTGGCGCCGATGCAGTGCAGCTCTCCGCGGGCGAGCATGGGCTTCAGCATGTTGCCGGCGTCTTGCGAGCCCTCGGCTTTGCCGGCGCCGACGATGGTGTGGATCTCGTCGATGAACATGAGGAACTTGCCCTCACTCTGTTTGATCTCGTTGAGCACCGCCTTCAAGCGCTCTTCGAACTCGCCGCGGTGCTTGGCGCCGGCGATGAGAGCACCCATGTCGAGGCTGAAGATCTCGCGATCCTTGAGCCACTCGGGCACGTCGCCGCGCACGATGCGCTGCGCGAGGCCTTCCACGATGGCGGTCTTACCCACGCCGGGCTCACCGATGAGCACCGGGTTGTTCTTGGTCTTTCTGGAGAGGATGCGGATGACCCGACGAATCTCGGCGTCGCGACCGATGACCGGGTCGAGCTTTCCGTCGCGCGCGAACTGCACGAGGTTGACGCCGTACTTCTCGAGGGCCTCGTAGGAGGCCTCCGGGGTGGCGGAGGTGACGCGCTGGTTTCCGCGCACCGCGGTCAGGGCCTCGAGCACGCGGCTGCGGCTCACGGAGAACGACTTCAGCAGGGCGCCCAGCGGCAGGGCGCCGGTCTCCTCGATGATCGCCAGGAGGAGATGCTCGACCGAGATGTAGTCGTCCTTGAGGCGCTTGGCTTCGTCTTCGGCGCGCGCAAAGACCTTCTGGAGCGCATCGGTCACGAAGACTTTGCCTGGCTCGGCGCCCGGCCCCTTCACCGAAGGTCGCTGCTTCAGGGCCTCTTCCACCGCCCTCGAGAAGGGCTGCGGGGCGATGTCCATGCGCTGGAGCAAGCGCGGCACCAGGCCCCCGTCCTGAGTGAGGAGCGCGAGCAGGAGATGATCGGCGTCGAGCGCCTGGTGGCCGAGACGAACCGCGAGCGTGTTGGCGGCCTGCACCGCCTCCTGCGACTTCTGGGTGAACCGGTTGATATCCATAGTGATAAACTCCCCTGAAAAATTGGCGTCTCAGGACCGGGCAGCCCCCGAACCCAGACTTGGGCGAACGGTAAGCGCAGGTTTTTGGAGGTCAAACGGAGGCGGATTGAATCCCCGAGGACGACGGACACCCGGCGCATCTATTCGGGCTTGAAGGTCGAGAGATCGCGAAGCTGCTCGAAGAGCTTCTTCTCATCCTCCGAGAGTTCCTTGGGCACCATGATTCGGAGCTCCGCGTACAAATCGCCGGCCCCGCCCTTGCCATCTGGATAGCCCTTGCCGCGCAGGCGGATCTTTTGGCCGCTCGAGGAACCCGCCGGAACCTGCACCGACACTGCGCCGGTGAGGGTGGTCAGCCGCGCTTCGCCGCCGAGGGCGGCGAGCCAGGGCGTGACCGCGAGCGTGGCGTAGAGATCGTTTCCTTCGAGCCGAAGTTTGGGTGTGTTCACCACGTCCATCACCAGCAAGAGGTCGCCCGGCTTGCCCCCTGCGCGCGCGGTTCCGCCCTGTCCCTTGAGGCGCATCTTCTGACCTGGACGTACCGCCTTTGGGATCTGAACTTCGAGCTTCTTCTCTCGACCAGTCGTGGGGTCGGTGATGCGGATCTGACGCTTGCCGCCGGACGCCGCCTCCTCGATGGAAAGCTCCACGCGAGCCTCGTGCGTCGCCCCGGCGAGATCTTCGACCCCGGCGCCACCGAAGGGCGAACCACCCGTGAATCGTGCACCGTCGGCGCCAAAGAGCGACTCGAAGAAGGAGCTGAAGCCTGAGGCCCCAAACGGCGAGCCGCTCGAAGCGTAGCCGCCCCGCGCGCCCGGGCTGTACTCGTACTGAAAGC
This sequence comes from Deltaproteobacteria bacterium, assembly GCA_011526105.1. Taxonomy (GTDB): domain Bacteria; phylum Myxococcota; class Kuafuiibacteriia; order Kuafuiibacteriales; family Kuafuiibacteriaceae; genus WYAZ01. The sequence goes on from WYAZ01000145.1 coordinate 34,480, forward strand.
CATCGAAGCCAGGCGCTCGGCCGGGAGCATCACTCGCGTTCTTCCAGGACTTCCCGAAGCGATCGTACTTCTTTCGCTTGTCGGGGTCCTTCAGGACTTCGTAGGCCTCGACGAGGCGCTTGAAACGATCCTCAGCCCCCGCTTCCTTGTTGACGTCGGGGTGATACTTGCGCGCGAGCTTCTTGTACTGCCGCTGGATCTGCTCCTTCGTGGCGCCCCGCTCGAGATCGAGCTCCTTGTAGTAGTCGATATAGTCCATCGCCATGCGCGAAAACCCCGGAGGCACCCGGCCCCTTCAGGCGCCAACATTGTGAACACGCGGCGTTACGTCAAGGTCCCGCTAGGAAAGGGCCAACCCCCTCACTTCGGCCTTTCTCCCCCCGGGCTGGATATGGCAGAAGCCCTCAGATGTTCCCACGCCTCCCCCCGGCTCTCCGCTGGCTGCCTGCCTACCTTCTGATCGTCGCGCTGCCGGCGACCGCCTACGCCTCCGGCTACTACGTCTCGGACATCGGCACGCGCGGCGTCGCTCGGGGGGGCGCCTTTGTCGCGGCCCCGAACAGCTTGCTCGCGCTGAGCTACAACCCAGCTGGGCTCTCCTTGCTCAAGGGCGCTCACGCACAGGTGGATATGGTGTTGGTCAACTTCGGCATGGAGTACCAACGCACCTGCCCCTGCCTCATCGACGTCACGGTTCCCTTCGCCCGCGAGAACGAGACCCGCCTCACCGAAGGCCTGGCCGGCAACGTCGCCACGGATGACACCGGGATGGTCCCCATCCCATTCATTGGCATTGGCTACGGCTTCGACTGGCAGAATCTGACCGTCGCGTTCGGTGTCTTCGGCCCGACCAGCCCCAAGGACATTCGCTTCGGCGCGCTCGACTTCGAGACCACCAAGAACCTGACTTCCCGCTACAGCATCACGGAGCTCTCGCTCTTCGAGGCCTACTACACCCTGGGCACCGCGCTCGAGGTCCTGCCCGGTCTTCGGGTCGGCGGCTCGGCGATGATCTACTCCTTCGGAACTCGTCAGGGCACACACCTGTACGCGAACACCGCCTTCGCGGACGCGGAGACCGCGGCCGAGAACACCGCCTGGGACATCCCGATCAGCCTCGACTTCAAGCGAGACTTCGCGTTGAACTTCAACTTCGGGCTGTCGTACTCGCCGACGTTCATCCCCGGTCTCTCTTTGGGCGCGAGCGTCCTCGGGAAACGCAGCGTGCGAGCCGACGGCAAAGCCACCATCACCATCCCGGACGGCTTTGGCGGTCCGCTCGCGGACAGCATCCAGATCGACGTACAAGGCGAAGACATCCAGCTCGAGGTCGACCTTCCGCCCATCTGGCGCTTCGGGGTGCAGTACAGCATGCCGGCGCTCTTTTCCGTCGAGGCTGGTCTCGCGCACGAGGCTTGGAAGGTGCATGACCAGATCGTGGTGCGGCCGCAGAACATCAACGTGGGCATCGTAGGTCCCACCGGCGCCCTGCCCTCGCAGCCGCTCGCTCCCATCACCCAGATGCGCGCCTTCGAGAGCACCACCGCCTTCCGTTTTGGTGGTGAACTCCATTTGCTCGAGCCCTACCTAGGGGCCGCCGCGGGCTACTACTTCGAACCCAGCGCGGTCCCCGATACCTCGATGGATCCTTCGACCCCAGATTGGGACAAACATGCGGTGAGTTTCGGGCTCAACACGACGTGGCTCGGGTTGCGTCTCGACGTCTCGGTGCAGCATGTCTTCATGGCGAGCCGGACCATCACCAGCTCGCAACGAGTGTCCGTCGGTCCGCTCGAGGGTGGGGTGGCTACGGACGATTACCTGACACGCATTGGCAACGGCACCTACGAGGGTTCGTACACGCTCATTGGCGCCAGCTTGGGTGCCTCGCTCGACGCCATGCTCGGGCTCTGAGCGTTCGGGCGCCGGGCCGTTCAGTCGAAGGTGCCGAGCAGGACCAGACCCGCGGACTCCACGCCATCCCCGAAGAATGAGAAGTTCAGCCCAGCTGGGTTCCTCTGAAGGTGAGGGACGAGCACGCCGATCGCGGTGCCCGCCATGGCGCCCGCGATGATATCGGTCGGAAAGTGCGCACGGGCGCGGACGCGGTTCCAACCCACAAATGCGGTGAGCCCCACTCCGCCCGCGAGCGTGAGCCACTTCTCCCATTCGCTGTCGTCGCGCGCAAACGCAAGATACGTCGCGGTGGCTCCAACCCCAGCGACGACCGCGGTGTGCAGGGAATAGAACGATAGACCAGAGTTGGTATCCGCGCTCGTCATGCCGGTCTGGCGCTTCTCGTAGTACGCGGTCGGGCGAGGACGACGGACCGCGACCTTCGCGACATTGCCGACCGCCCAGTTGAACGCGAAGCCCTGCGCGTACAAGAGCACGTGGGTACCCCAGCCATCCGGCAACCCCCGCACCTCGGAGAGCAGAGAATCCGCCACGGCAAAGCTGATGGTCGCGGCCAGACCGACGTCGGAGAGCGTGCCTGCTCCGGGCTCGATGTGGTTTGACTCCGCGGTGGGACGATCGATGCCGAGTAGGATGCTCGGATCGAGTGGGTCCTGCGGTCTGATCTCACCCGTCGACAGGATGAGCTCCGAGAGGCCGCCAAAACCCAGCGCCCCCACGAGCAGCGCACCCGATAGGACGGGATCGATCTCGAAGAGCCGCTTCGCCTCCGCCGGAGGGGGAGCGGCCGTGGTGGCGGTGTCCGTCGCGCTCCACGCCGGTGTGACAAAGAGGAGCCCCATCACCGAGGCTACCACCGGTCGCCCATTCACGAGCGGACCCTACTGCGGCGCGAGCGGAAAGACCACGCCGTGCGCAACCCACACGCGCGAAGCAGAGGGTGAAGTCCCGTCAGGGGATCGCGGGCACCGCACCTCATCCTGGTCCACGCGCGAGCGGCGCGCCTTGCTGCGCGAGTTGGTTCATGACGCGCTCCCGGGAGACCGAGTTGTAGTGCATGAGGCCGCGGAGCGCAGACGGGTGCTCCTCCATGACATCGAGCAGATCCTCGAAAGGAAGGACCAGCAGACGCGCCGATTCGAGGGCCTGCGCGCCGAACAGGAACGAGGGCCCAGCGAGAGCTCCATAGCCACCGACCGTCTGTCGAGGTCCGAACTCGCTCGACATTCGAGTCTCTACGAGCGTCACCCGTCCGGAAGCCACGACCCAGACCGCATCTCGAGGTGTCCCCTGCTGGATGAAACGCTGACCGCGTTCGACTTCGACGAAGTGACTGTGAAGCGCGAGCAACACCAAGGGCTGAATGGGCATGTGACAGAAGGGCTCGGCGTCGAGCAAGAGATGAATCCGGTCGACGAGGCTCTCCGGCGACAACTCGGCGCGTCCGTGCCACACCGAACGTGTCTCCGACCGCGGGAGTTCAGCCACGGGAAGTTCGAGGTTCTTGGCCCAAGTATCCTCCGCAAAGAGGCAGATCTGAGCGCGGGCGTGCTCGAAGTCGTCCCACAGGAGTTCCAGATAGGTAGAGGCCTCGATGGATAGCGCCTTGACCAAGCTCTCCGCCACCGCCGTCCTGCGGTGCGGACGTTCCTGCAGAGCGTCGAGGACCCCGACCACGCTGCCTTCGTTGAGATACCAGTCAGGGAGGTCGGGCGCCGAGAGACGGACACGCCCCTGCACGACGAAGTAGATCTTCCCGGACGAGGCGCCCTGCTCGAACAGCGTCGAGCCCGCCGGGTACTCCGCGTGGCGAAGCAGACGAGTGAACGCACGCATGAGCGATTCTGGAGGCGAAACCAGAGCGAGGGACCGGAGAAAGAGCTCCTTCTCCGTCTCTACGGTCGCGTCAACGGACATGGCGGGGCTCTCGAGCTTGTGGGCCTTCCGAGCGCTTTGAGCCTCGAGGGATGAGCACGGGCTGCTGAGCCGCGATTCGACGGGCGTCCTCGCGCAATGCCGGCACATCCAGAAGGAGGGCGTGATGCACCGCGAGCGCGGCCTCCGGCTCTCGCGGATCCGCCATGAGCACACGAAGCGCATCCTCGGCCCCACGCGGGATGACGCCGAGATGCTCGCGCACCCGATCGATTCGAGCCGGCCCATCGAGGTCGTCCGCGAGAACTCGAAGCAGCTCTCGGCTAGCTGCTCCCGCTTCGGTCTTGGAGCTCTGAATCAGGCCGTCGAGGAACTCCGCCGCCTGCGCCCGCGCGCGCGCGTCGCTCGACTCCAACGCGGCCAGGACTGGGCGGAAGTCCTCGCCGCGGTGGAGCGTGCCGAGCACGAGCAGCGCGCGTTCGAGCGCCTGTCGGCGTTTGTCGTTCAGAAGCTCGAGGATGAGCGCGCCGCTGTCTCTCGTCTCTGTCGCCGCGCTCTCCTGCGCCGCCGACAGAGCGTTGGCTAAGGCCAGGATCTCGAAGTACTGGACGAGATTACGGCGGAGCTCCGACTCCATCCGGTGAGCGTCGATCTCGACCGGCGCCTCGGCCGTCAAGCGCTGCAGTGACCGGAGGAGCTTGTCGGCCACCCGCTGGTCGGTCTCGGTCCCGAGCCTCACACTCAGGAAGTCCGCCGTGCGTTGATTCTGGAACCAGCCCAGGCTGCGCGGGATATGCAGACGCACCCGCGGGTCCGTGGTCTCCGCGTCGAACGCGACCTCGAGGGCGGCCTGCGCGGATTCCCCGTGGGCTTCGATGGCGCTCCGCACCGCGGCGCGACCCGCGCGCACGGCGAGGTGGTCGATGAGAATGGGGATGAAACCCGGGTCCGGCATGCGGCGCATGGCGTTGGCCGCACGTTCGAACTCGCGCGGGTTGTCGGTGAGGCTGAGCTTCCGCAAGACCTCCGTCCATCGCCCGTGCGCGCCGTCTGCGATCGCTTCGAGCAACGCCATGCGCGCCTCGACGCCGGCCTCTCCCTCCATGCGAAGGAGCTCGGCCACATGAGCATCTTCGAGCGGCTCGGCGGCGCCCGACTCGTTCGCCAAGCGCCAGTAGGCCGCATACGCACGAACGACCGGGCTGATGTCAAACAGGCGCGCCTCGAGTGCCTCGTTCCAGTGGCCGGCGCGGGCCAAGGCACGGACCGCCGCGGCACGGACCACCGGGGACTCGTGCGAGAGCAACCGCTCGGTGAGCGAGATCCAGTCCTGGCGACCGTCGACGGTGATGACCTCGAGCGCCCGCAGGAGCACGGCTTCGGAGTCGTGATACAAGATGAGGCCAGGGATGAGCCGCTGCCGCCCCTTGTTCTCCAGAAGCTCGATGGCGGCCAAGACGCGGCCGGGATCTCGGCTCGAGAGCGCTTCGACGACGACCTCGACGGACCGTAGGTCGAGCTCGACGTCCATCCCGGCCAACGACTTCGATCCCAGTGCGGTGCGAAAGAGATCGAGATAGGGCTTGCGCATCGAGAGCCCCAGCCCGATGGCGATCGCCGCGATGCCGGTCACGAAGCCCGCGTAGAGCCGCGGGTCCTCGTAGCCGAGGTAGCTGACGACGAGAATGAAGCCGGCGGTGGCGGCCTGCGTCAGCCTCACGAACACCGAGTCGACGACGGACTTCGCGATCTCGCGAGTCTCCGAACCCACCGGCATCCAGAGGAGCTCCGTCGACACGCGGTGCAGCGAGTGTCGCAGCGAGCCGTCCACGCCCTTGGTGAACATGACCGCGAGGAACGCTCCGCCGAGCACTACTGCCCCCGCGGCGCCGGTGGCGACGAGCAGTGGCAGAACCAGGATGGCACTCACCACCCCGAGCCGACGAACCAGGTAGCCAGAGAGCAACACTTGCACGATCAAGGACAGCGTGTTGAGCACGGCATAGTAGGTGGCGAAGAAGGTTCCCAAATCCGCCTTCGGGATGAGCGCCGCGGCCGACCACTTGAAGAGGTAGTCGGTCAGGAGCACCGCGGCGGTGACCGCGATGACAAAACCGGCCAGCCGCCGGACATACGGTTCCCCGCGGAAGGTCTCCCAGCGGAAGTAGGACTCACGCGGGCTGCCCTCGGCACGCCTTCTCTGCACGTCCTCGAGCCGAACCGTCGAAAGCACGGTGGCCGCCAGCAGGAACAGCACCGAGGCCCCGAGCAGGAGTGCGCGGACGGGGACATGCGCCAGAATCATTGCCGCGCCGGATGCGGCGGCGACTGCCCCGAGGACCCCGCCCGCCGCGAGGGGCCCAAACAGGCGTTTGCCTTGACCCACCGTGAAGAGGCTGCCCGTCATGAGCCAGAACTGAAGGGTCAGGAGGGTCCCCTCCAGACCGGTGAACACGTAGAGCAGGTAGACGGAGCGCGTATCCGACGGCGACAGGTAGAGGACAGTGGAGCCGTAGGCCACCGCCATGAGCGTGAAGATGAAGGCGTTTCGTCGACCGAAGCGAAACACGAAGCGCTGTGTGATCCGCACGAACAAGAAGGAGAGGACCGCCATCATGGCGTAGACGACGGCGAGCCGGTGGGCGGGGAGCTTCTCGAGAAACAGGGCGTCTCGCGCCGTCTCGAGCAGAGTGTGGGCCCCAATGACCAGGAAGAGCACCGCGGCCGACTTCGCCACCGGCCATCGCTCGCCGGGACGCAAGTCCACGAAGCGCTGCAGCCACGCCCACATCGGGACGAATCCTAGCGGATCCCGAGGCGCGAGGTTGCGGATTCATGAGCAGGCTCCTAAGCTCTCGGCATGGGAACGGGAAGCACGGTTCACGAGGGAAACCTCGACCAAAGCGCCCAGAACGGCCGGATTCGGATGAGCATCGCGATGCTCTTCGTCTCGCTGGCCGGCGCTCTGATCCTCAGCGCGGGCGGATTCCCCGTTTGGACCCGAGGCTTTCTGTTCGTTCCCCTCTTCATGGTCGCCTTCGGTGCCCTCCAAGGCCTGCACCAGGTGTGCCCCAGCCACGCCGCCAAAGGCACCCGAGAGGTCGGCGGCCAAGCACGTAAGGTCGCCGACCCTGAGGAAGTCCAGCGCATCCGCTCCGAGGCCCGAACCATGATGATCGAGTCCGTCGCAGGTGCCGCCGTTGCCACCGCCCTGCTCTTCCTCCTCCCCTGAACTGACCCGTCCCTCCTACTCGTGAGCAGTCCACTCCCCACGGATGCGGCCGGCCGCGAGCCACGCTCCGCGCTCGAGCGCGTGCTCAGCCTGGTCAGCGACGTTCGCGCGAAAGAGGGCACGACCGCGACCCTCCTCACGCTCAACGTCTTCGCGCTGCTCACCGCGTACTACCTCATCAAGCCGGTGCGCGACGCGCTCATCGTCTCCATGCCTTCGGGCCCCGAATACAAGTCGTACATGGGGGCGGTCATCGCGGTCCTGCTCGTACCCGCGGTGGCGCTCTACTCGAGAGTCGCCGATCGCATCCCGAAACATCGCCTCGTCATCGGGGTCACCACGTTCTTCGCCTCGAACCTCGTTCTCTTCTTCGCGGTGAGCCAAGTGGAGGTCATCGAAAGGCAGCTCGGCCTCGTCTTCTACGCCTGGGTGGGGGTGTTCAACATGATGGCGGTCGCCCAGTTCTGGGCCTTCGCCAACGACGTCTACGACGAGGAGCGAGGACGCCGATTGTTCCCGGTGGTCGGAGTGGGCGCGTCCCTGGGCGCAGTGACCGGGGCCGCGCTCGCGTCGGACCTCAACGACCGCTTTGGATCGCCGTATCCGCTCCTTCTTTTGAGCGCCTTCGTGCTTCTGGCCTGCGCTTTCCTCACGCTCCTCGTCTACCGGCGCGAGCGTGAACGTATGCAAGCGCGTCCACTTCCGGAGGTGAGCCAGAAGGACGAGCGATCGGGCGCCTTTGCGCTGGTCCTGAAGCACCGATACCTCCTCCTGATCGGTCTGTTCTCGCTGATCTTCACCCTCGTGAACTCGAACGGCGAGTACCTGATGGGTCGCCTCGCGCGGGATGCCTTCGCCCGCGAGACCAGCTCGGACGCCGAGCTCAAACAGGCGCTCGGGGGCTTCTATTCGAGCTTCTACTTCTACGTGAACCTGGGGGGCGTGCTGCTGCAGACCTTCGCGGTCTCGCGCCTCGTGAAGTACTTGGGCTTTGGGCCTTCGTTCTACATCTTCCCGGTGGTGGCCCTGGCGGACGCGCTGGCCATTATGTTCTTGCCGGTGTTCTCGGTCGCCCGGTGGGGCAAGACCGCGGAGAACGCCGTCGACTACTCGCTCAACAACACCCTGCGAAACATGCTCTGGCTGCCCACCAGCGAGGCGATGAAGTACAAGGCGAAGCAGGCGGTCGACACCTTCTTCGTGCGCCTCGGAGACGTCACTTCGGGCGGACTCGTGTGGGTGGGCTCCAACCTGGTGCCGCTGGGCGCCACCGCCTTCGCAGGGGTGAACGCCGGCCTCGTATCGGTCTGGTTGGTGCTGGCGGTGCTCATCGTGCGTGAGCGGAAACGATTGCTCGGCTGAAGCGCGAGGCCCAGGGCTTCAGTACAGGTCCGGCAGGACCGTGTGAGGCGGACGATCGATGCCCACCAGCCGGAAACCTCGATCCGGCCCCAGGTCGTAGAAGTGCAGCTCGACATGTGAAGTGGGCGTCACCTTCGCCTCCTGGTGAACGAAGATGTCGAGTACTCCGTAGCGCAAGGGGTCGTCGTCGGGTGCGCCGGGCTTCGCCAGCTCCGATGGTCGGCGATAGCCGAGCGGCAATAGGATGCAGCTTCGGTGAGGATGCTCGGGATCGGGCGTAAACTGGAGCCATCCGAGCTCCTGATCGAGCCGTGCGCCCGCGCGAAAGCGCATCTTGTAGAACACCGTGTCCAGACTCGTGACCCCATGCAGAAGCGCCAGGTCCTCGAAACAGACGGACTGCGCCCGCGGATCGGCGGTGTGGCCGCGACGGACGACTCTGAAGTTCGAGAGCGAGTTCTCGCTGCGCAGATACGCCTCGAGGATCTTTTGGCGACGCGCGAGCAGCACCTCCACCATGAAGGCCTCGTGCCTTGGATCCGTAAACTCCGCCGTCTTCACCACCGCGCGGATGCGCGCTTCGTCGATGTTCGAGAGGATACGCGCCGCCCACAGCGCATCTCGGTCCGTGAGCCGCTCGAAAGCGGGATTGGGATAGCCGCCCTTCCACGCTCGAGGTTCGAAGTTCTCCGCGTCGAAGTAGCCGAAGATCTCGAACTGGTTGAGCGTGACCTCGTTCCAGGGTCGCGGCCAGAAGCCGAGGGTCAAGAGATCGCCCAGCACGTGACCCCAGTCGAGGTAATAGGAGTGCCCGAGCCGCCGGCTGATGCCGTCGAGCGGCCAGCGCCCGCCCAGCGAGTCCCCCCAGTCGAGGTAGTAGTGCCGGATGTACTCGCGCTCGCCGTCCTTCACCCAGACGTCCATGGTGTTCTGCTCGCGTGAGTCGAAGTGATTGATCCACGCGCCAAACACGCGGGCGGCGCGCAGTTCACGACGATCCTCGTGCGGGATGGCGTCGTTGGGATCGTCGGAGCGAAGACCCTCGTAGCGAAAGGGCCCGATGGGCCGCCCCGGCACGAAGCGGCTGGCCGAGGCGCGCAGAAGACCATCCTTGCGGCGAAGCGCCATCGCGAGCACACGGTCCACGTCCTCTCGGCGAATGGGCTGGTCTTCTCCAAACGCATCCTCGGCGGTGGCGCCCTCGGCGATGGTGATGTGTTTGGGATCGAAGTGGACGATCTCGTTGCAGGGTGTGTGGTAGCCGGCGGCCCAATAGAGCTTCGAACCGATGACGTCGGCGCTGGTGGCTCGCCCCGGCTGAAGCGGTCCGTCGAACTTGAGGAGATAGCTGTGCCCGTCCCCCGCCTTGATGAAGAAACCGGGGTTCGCGCCGTTGGGCTTGGCGGCGGTGACCACCCAAGGACCGGTGTCCATGCTGAGCGTGGGCGTGTTGCCACAAGCTGCGCGGGCGACCTCTTCGGGGCTCAGTCGAAACAAGCCGATCCGGTTCTGAAACCACGCGGAGTTGACGACCTCGTCGAGCGCGTTGACGTTCACCGACTCGCCCGGGCGATGAAAGGCCCAGAAGTCAGCGATGGGTCGGAAGAACATCTGATCCGCACCGTCCGCGAGCAGGCCCGAGTAGTACTGGGCCGGCTCCTTGGGCACGTGCTGACGATCGGTGTCTTCCCAGAGCGGATCGGCGAGCGCGAAGCGTCGCAGATCAGCCACGCATCCAGAGAGGAGCACCGAACCCACGAGCAGGGCCAGGGTCGGAACGCGCGACATCAGAAGCCCCTCGACAGGTTGAGGGTGAATCGAGTGAGGGCGGGGCGCAGGTCCGATTGATCGAGGCGATCGGTGCCAAAACCCACGATGAGGCTCAAGATCACCTCTCGCGACCAGTTGCTCCTCAAACCGGCGCCCCAACCGAGGTAGCTGCGGTCGAACCTAAACCCTTCGAAGCGTCCCGGATGCGCATTGCCGAGCTCGGCGAAGACCTCCGCGTCGAGCAGGATCCAGACCGGCCAACGATACGAGACCGCGAGCGACCAAGCGCTGTCGCCCACGAATCGCCCAGGCAAGAACGACCGCATCTGCTCGGCGCCACCCATCTGGATGAGCTCGGTCACCGGCAGGGGCCCTCCGCCGAGTCGCTCGAGCATCGCGGCGTGGAGCGCCACCGAGAGGATGTGGTGAATGGAGGAGATGTCCCAGAACGCGGAGAGCTCGCCGGAGAAGCGCAGCGCCCTCCTCGAGGTCTCGGTCGGATCGAAACCCATCGAGCTGGCCAGTTCGGCGCGCACGCCCGAGCCTGGACTGAACTCGACGTCGGGATCGCGGCTATCGAGCTCGAGAAACGCGCGAGCGAAGAGCCACTGATAGGCTTGAAACTCCACGAAGCTGTTGGTCGCCAGGGCCAGATCGACCGCGGGGCCATCGGCTTCATCGAGGAAGGTGCTGTGGCCATACCCGAGCGCGAAGCCGGCTCGACTCAGACCCTCGAGCCAAGCGCGGAGCTGCACGCGTACGCGAGCGTGCCGGGCTTGATAGAAGGCCTCATCGCCTTTGAAGGTCTCATGGCCAAAGCCGTAGTAAGGATAGTCGGGCCTCAGCACGAACTCCGGGATGATGCTCAGCATACCGCTGTCCCCACGAAGCGGCCGCATGCTCAAGTCGGCGTTGAAGGTGAGCCACCTTGGCCCCCAGAAGCTCCCGTTCAAAGCGAAGGTGGTTCGTTCGGTGACGAAGTCGCTCCAGAGCAGCGAGAGGCCCACGCTCGGACGAAGGCCGAAGTCGGCCAAGAAACGCGGAAAGAGGGTGAGGTCGCCATCGAGAAAGGTGAGCGCGTCCACGAAGCGATCGATGAGTTGACTTTCCTCGATGCCGGTCACGGCGAAGATGAGCGGGCGACGAAGCACGAACTCGGTCACGAGCCACACGGGGGAGAAGAGCACCCTCGGCACCCAGATGAGCGCGTCGGTGGCCTCGGTGGCGGGAGGCCGTCGTCCCTCGTAGAGCGGAAGCCTGCGTTCTTCGCCCGGCTCGCTCGAGAACACGGAGGGCGCGACGCTGCTGGTCGGCAGCGGCGGGGTCCCGGTGTGATCGAGCCCCACGAGGACATCGTCGAGACGGTCGCTCGCCACGGAGGAGCTCGCCACCGACGAACTCGAGGTCTGAGCCGAGGCTGGCGGCGTGGTCGTGAGCCCGAAGAGGACGGCGAAGCTGAGACTGGGAGCGAAAGCGAAGCGCATCTGCAGGACCGCGTGGCACCCTACACGCGGGCGCTCGGAGGCGAAAGGCGCGAGTTCACGGCCGATCGCGGTCTCGGATCTCCTCCTTCGGATGGATCGCGCTCGGTTCGAGCACACCAGCGGGGATGGGGACGGTGCGCCAAGCCTCGGTCATCTCGTCGAAGAGCGCCCGCTTACGAGCCTTCGAGGTTCGCGGGGCGCGGAGTTCTTCGTACAGCGGCCGTGTCTTCAGGTTCGCCGCGAGTGACTCTGGGGTTTGAAACTGCAGCTCCCACGGGAAGCCCCCCGCCGTCTCGAGATCGCAGTTGATGGCGGAGTAGTTGTCACCCGCCGGCCAGTAGTTCTTCACCTCGCGCACCCGATGTCCGGCGGCTTCGAGGGCCAGAAGAATGCGCCGCGCCTGGGCGACGTGATGGCCCGGAGGCTCATCGGGCGTGACCATCATGTAGCGGAGCGCGTCGCCCACCCAGAGCTCGGTCGGCGGCACACTCGGCCGCTCGAGATGGGAGAGACGCAGCTTTCGAACGAGAGAACTTCGTGTCTTGAGCCGGTGCTCGAGCTTGTGGAGCCAGCTCGAGGAGTCTGCCACGAGGGAGGAGAGCAGCGCGGTGGTGGCGGGCTCGGCTCGAGCGGCCTGAACGGAGATCTCGTCGGCCCGGGCCGCGAGTCCCGCTTCGAGCGCGGTGGTGGTGGAGGTACGGGTGCTGAGGCCCTCGATGTGCTCCCTCGGCGGGGGCGGCGAGGCACACGCCGCCCCAAAGAGGACGAGCGCGAGGCCGGTCGAAAGCGGGCGCAGAAGCCGCGACCCGGCCACGGCTCAAGCCGTCCTGATCATGCGAGCGGCGAGCAGGCCCGCGAAGGCGCCAAAGCTCGTGGAGACCGCCGGGTCACAGAAGCCGCTGCAGCCCTGGGTCCAGGCGAGAACCCGCCCGAAGAGGAACATCGAGAGCGCGCCCGCCCCGACCATGAGCGCGTAAACCTTCATGGGCGGTGAGAGCCTCGATCGGGGGAAAAGGTTCGTACCGGCGCGCGCTCGGCTGGCGAAGCTCTGCATTCCGTGCGACCTCCCGTCCTGGACGTGGACCGCGACGAACCACAGATCGCCGAGGAGGCGCTGCTCTCGGCGGCCCAAAACGGCGACAAGAAAGCACTCGAGGCACTGCTCGAGCGGCACCAAGGCAAGGTCTTTCGATTTGGAATGTCCATGTGCAGGGATCCCGAGGACGCCAAGGATGTGCTGCAGGATACCTTGCTCGCCGCCGCGCTGGGAATCCGGGATTTCCGCGGCGCCTCTTCGCTCTCCACATGGCTCTACACCATCGCCCGGAGCTACTGCATCAAGCGGCGCCGAAAGCGCAAACACGCGCCGACACAGACGCATTCGCTCGACGACGCGCCTCGGCCCGAGACCGCGCAGCTCTCGGATCCGCGGGCCCTCCCGGATGAGGCGCTGGCCGGCAAGGAGCTCCAAGCTCAGCTCCAGGAGGCGATTGGGGCCCTGGAACCGATGTACCGGGAGGTCCTCGTGCTCCGAGACGTCGAAGGCCTCACCGCCCCCGAAGTCGCGGGTGTGCTCGGCATCGGCGTCCCCGCGGTGAAGACGCGCCTTCATCGCGCCCGCAAGGCGGTTCGGGCCACACTCGAGCCGGTGCTCAGCCCCCTGCCCGCGCCCGCCGCCGCCGCCGGATGCCCGGACGTGCTCACCTTGTTCTCGAAACACCTCGAGAACGAGATCGACGCGAGCACCTGCGAGAAGATGGAACGGCACCTGGAATCGTGTCCCCGATGCCGGCACCGCTGCGATTCACTCAAGGGCACCCTCGCCCTCTGCCGGACCGCCGGGGCGCACGCCGAAGTCCCGGATTCGGTGAAGTCGTCGCTCAGGATTGCCCTCCACGACTTCCTCTCTGTGCAGGGCTGAACCCTTTTCCTCACCCGAGGCTCCTACCCCATAGCGGCGCCCAAGACGGGCTGACCCGCTTCGTGTAGAGGGAGGTCGAGCATGAGTGTTTTAGAAGTCACGGCGAAGAATTTTGAATCAACGGTGAAGAACGGGATCGTACTCCTCGATTTCTGGGCGGCCTGGTGCGGACCCTGCCGGGCCTTTGCGCCGGTCTTCGAGGCCGCGGCCAAACGTCACCCGGACGTCGTGTTCGGCAAGATCGACACCGAAGCCGAAGGGGGTCTCGCAGCGGCGTTCGAGATCCGCTCGATCCCCACGTTGGTGATCATGCGCGACGGCATGGTACTCGGCGCGCAGGCCGGGGCGCTCCCCGCGGCGGCGCTCGACGACATCATTGCTCAGGTCAAGGCCCTCGACATGGCGGAGGTCAGTCGAAAGATCCAAGAAGCGCAGGCCGCGGCCGCGGGAGCCTGAGATGGACATCAAGATCTATGTCATCGTCGGCCTGGTGCTGCTCGTCGGTTACACCTTGTCCAAGTCGGGCGGCGACGTGAAGGGCCCCGATGCGCGAAAGATGGTCGCCGAGGGCGCGCTGTTGCTCGACGTGCGGACCACCGGAGAATTCGCGGGCGGTGCCTTGCCGGGCGCCATCAACATCCCGGTGCAAGATCTCGAGGCGCGCATGAAAGAGGTGGGCGCCAAGGACAGGCCGATCGTCGTGTATTGCCGAAGCGGGCAACGCAGCGGGCGCGCAGCGCGTATGCTGAAGGCGGCCGGCTACCAGACCGTGCAGAACCTAGGGTCGATCAGTAGCTGGTGAGGCGCCGCCGCGACTCCACTCCCAACTGCGCCCTTTGGCTTTCGTGTCTGGACGCATCGAGATAGACTGCCCCGAGCGTGGCCGCGGTCAAACGTCAACACCCCCGCTTCGCGAGCCGGACCGAGGTCGAACTCTCTCTCCCTGGCCGCCCCGAGCTCGGGAAGTTCTGGACGTCGGACATGTCGAAGGGCGGGATGTTCATCGCCACCCCGGAACCACCGCCCCTAAGGACGAAGTTGTTCGTGACCATCAAGCTGCCGGAGGGTCATGTGCGACTCGAAGCCGAAGTCGTTCACGTCGTGGACGTAGAGTCCGCCACCAAGCGACAGACCCGCTCCGGCGTCGGGGTGCAGTTCACGCACCTTGGAGCGGCGGAACGCACGGCCGTGAACAACTTCGTGGATGGCTTGGCCGCCAAGATCGCGGTCGACGCGGTCTACGACGCAGGCGCCGCAAAGAGCGGCACCAAACAGGACGAACGGGTCATGAGCTTTTTGAATGCCATGCGACGCGATGACGTCTACGCCGCGCTCGAGATCCCGCCCCTGTCGTCGGCGATCGAGGTGCAGGATCGGCTGGGGGAGCTGTCCGCGCTGTTCACGAGCGCGACCGGCACTTCTCCTGTTCAGAAGACCCGACTCGAGACCGCGAATCGGATGCTGGAGCAGGTCCGCAACCTCCTGCTCGACCCGGAGTCCAGAATCGACTTCGAGTTCCGGCACGAGCTGCTGTTCGTCGAGGACCGAGTTCGGATGGCCCCCAACCCCAAGGCACTCGCGCTCTTGCGCAAGGTGTGGCGCACGCGCTTCCCCGAAGAAGCGGAACTCGGGGAGGGCTGTTGGCTGCTCGCACTCCGGGCCCATGGGTCCGGAGATCTCGCGGCCGCGATTCGACACGGCTTTGATGCGATCGAGGGCGACCCTTTCAGTTTGGAGACTCGAGAAAAGCTGGCACGCTGGGTGACACAAGCTCAGGGGCCGGGCCCTCGGCTTCGCTCACCCACCCTACCGAGCTTCGCTGCCTTGCCTCGCGCGTAGATCTCTAGTGATCAGATCGCGACTCTCAGTCGGGCCACCGCTCAGAGTCCACCGCTTCACGGGATCGAGCCTCAGCCATCGAAGGACTTGGGCGAGCACGCGGATCAGCCCTGCTTTACGCGCGGGACGTGGCGAGCCAGACTGGCAACCGTGGGGATCTCGAACGCTCGTGGAGGGGTCGGCTTGGCGTGCGTGCTCGCCAGCGGCTGTGGCCCCAGCCGACCGGCGTTCGTACCCATCCCCCCCGAGCTCGCACAAGCTGAGATCGCGTTCGTCTTGAACGTGACCGCCGACGGACGCAGCGTCGTAGGGACACCGTCCGCCATTGCGCTCGACCCTTCGGCCTCCGCGCCGCTGAACCTCGAGTGGGACGAGGAGCAGCGTCTCGTGTTGCTCGTGGTCGACGATGAACGCTTAGGGATGCACGGACTCCGGCGCGCGCAGCGGCCGGTCTCGGAGTACCACCTCGGGACGGGCGCCGAGCCCTGCGAACGCGGAGCGCTGTTCGAGCACGAAGGCGTGACGCGCGCGCGCATCGCCGCGACGCGGTCCTTCGGAGTGTTCGAGCTGCCGTCCGGCAGCAACCGATTCGAAGTCCTCCACAGCTCCGAGGTTTCTGCGGTGACCTCCCTCAGTCTAGATTTCCCAGTGGCGGCGAGTGTGTGCGATGGGGTTGAGCGGCCCGAGGCGCGTCCATTCGACCCCGACGCCGTGGCGTTGCTCCCAGCCGACGCCACGGTCGGAGGTCGGCCCGCCTACCAGAACGGATTGCTCGCGCTGCCTTTCCAGATCCACGGCATCGAGACCCTGGATGACACGCGCCTCATCGCGTTTGGCACGACCGCGCTCTTCGATTTTCAGCGCGAGCGAGCCTATCAAGACCTCGGAAGTCATCGACTGCTCTTCTCGGAGGTGGCGAACCTGCCCCCTTCCGACTTCGACCCACCGGCGGGATGGCAGTGGCGCGAGGCCCTGCGTCTCCCCAACACGGACGCCTCCGGGGAGCGCTTGCTCGCCTTGACGATCGATGTTGCGCCGACCGACGTGCCCTCGCCCAGGTCGGCGCTCGTCATCATCGAGCTCGATCAGCTGGGCTTCGTGTCCGCGAGGACCTCGACGGTCATCGCCGGAGAGCAACGGAAGATGCTCGTACAGAGTGATGCCTCGACGCTCGTAATCGGGGAGACCTTCACGGGCGCACCTGGGCTGGGCAACGGAGAGGCGGTCCGGTTCTTCGCCGCGCAGCCGGAGGGTCCGTTCGAGCGTTCTCTGCTCGCTGGAGTCAGCGCACCAACCTCCTTGGCCGCGACCGGCCTGCCCTCGGCCCCGCACCTCGCTGGATTTGATGATGGGCTCATCCTGGCCGGAGACCTCGCGCGCTCGCCCGACGCACTCCGGACGATTCGGCTCGAGGGCGGGATCTCTCAGCGCGGCCGGGTCGAGCACCTCAGGGTGGGAACACGTGCCGAGAACCGGTCGTTTTGGGCTGGCGATCACAAGGGCGCGTTCTTCCGCGGAAGCGTCGAGGGCCAGGCTTCGGAGCGGCTTCACCCGAAGCTCCCGGCGGAAGCCCGGGCTTGTGGCGGCCCGCCCGATGCTTGCGGCTGGCGCGAGGCCGCAAACGACATCACGGCCTTGGAGTTCGTTGACGACGAGAGCAGCCTGGCCGCCACGGTCCTCGACTGCCCCCACGTGGTGACGTTCCGCCTCTCGGACCTCTGTCCCACGCTCGTGCCCGTACCCGCCTCTGCGCCGGTGGCCGGGGCGCTCGTGCGCCGCACCCTGCAGCGCCGAGGGGACCTCCTCTTCATCAGCGACGAGAGCTCCGAGATCTACGTCTTCGACGCGCCTCGAGCGAATTGAGCTTTGCCCTGGACCGCAGGCCTGACTAGGCTCGCTTCCCGTGAGCACCCACGTGATCGGCACCCGCCTCAGAAAGGTCGAGGGCGCGGCCAAGGCCACTGGCCGGGCCATCTACGCGGACGATATCCAGCTCCCGAGGATGCTCCACGCGAAGATCCTGAGGAGTCCCCACGCCCATGCGCGGATCCTGCACATCGACAGCAAGGACGCCGAGGCGCTGCCGGGCGTGTTCGGGGTCGTGGTCGGAACGGAGATGCCCACCCGCTACGGCATCATCCCGTGGACACAGGACGAGCAAGCACTGGCCGCCGACAAGGCGCGCTACGTGGGCGACGGCATCGCGGCGGTGGCAGCGGTCGACGAAGACACCGCGAACCTCGCGCTACAGAAGATCCACGTGAAGTACGAAGTGCTCGAGGCGCTGCTCGATCCGGAAGAGGCCCTCACCCGCAACGATCTGCTGATTCACGACTGGCATCCCAAGGCGGCACAGAAGGGCAACATCACCAAGCAGGTCGATCTGTCGTTTGGCGACATCGACGGCGCGCTGTCGGGCTCTGAGGTGGTGGTCGAAGGTGACTACTTCTTCGAGGGCACCACACACACACCCATCGAACCGCACTGCGCGGTCGCTCAGATAGACGAGCGCGGGGTCCTCACGGTCTGGTCGGCCACGCAGGTGCCTCACTACCTGCACCGCGAGCTCGCACGGGTGCTCGAGATCCCTTCGGGGAAGATTCGGGTCATCCAGCCGACGGTGGGCGGCGGCTTTGGCGGCAAGAGCGAACCCTTCGACCTCGAGTTCGTGGTGGCGAAGCTCGCCCAAAAGACCGGCCGTCCGGTGAAGTTGCTCTACACCCGCGAAGAGGTCTTCTACGCGCACCGCGGGCGTCACCCGATGAAGATGCACTTCGCCACCGCGGCCAACGCTCAGGGCGAGATCACCGGAGTGCGATCGAAGATCCTGATCGACGGAGGGGCCTACGCGTCCTTTGGTCTGGTCACGGCGTACTACGCCGGGCAGCTCCTCACCGGCCCCTATCGCTTTCCCACCTACGCCTTTGATGCGACGCGCGTCTACACGAACAAGCCTTGTTGTGGTCCCAAGCGGGGTCACGGGAGTGTTCAGCCACGTTTTGGGTTCGAGGTTCAGCTCGACGAGGTCGCCGAGAAGCTGGGCATCGACCCCATCGAGATCCGGCGAAGGAACTTCATCGGCGACTTCGTCGAGACCGTAAACGGCCAGCAGATCGGCTCGAACGGGTTTCTGCAGTGCCTGGATGCGGTGGAAAAAGCCTCGGGCTGGAAGTCTCGTTTCGGGCAACTCCCTCGCGGCCGCGGACTCGGTGTCGCCGGCTCGATGTATATCTCGGGAACCGCCTACCCCATCTATCCAAACGACATGCCGCAATCGGCGGTGCTGGTGCGCCTCGACCGGAGCGGGATGGTCGCGGTGCACTGCGGTGCCAGTGACATCGGCCAGGGCATCGCGTCCATGCTTCAGTACGTCGCGGCGGAAGAGCTGGGGGTGGCGCTCGATCACATCCGCGTCTTCACCTCGGACACCGATCTCACCCCGGTCGATTTGGGCGCCTACTCCAGCCGCGGCACCTTCATGGTCGGCAACGCCGCGGTGGAAGCCTGCCGCAAGCTTCGCACGCAGATCCTCGAGGCGGTCGCGGAGTCATGGTCGGTGGGTCCGAAGGAAGTGGGGCTCGCCGATGGGCGAGCGTTCTACCTGCGCGACACCGAACGCAGCTTGCCCCTCGCGGAGGCGTTCCACCTGACGGAGGCGAAATTTGGTTCGCTCGCGGCCACCGGCGCGTACCGCACGGAGAAGCTGGGCGGAGACTATCGAGGCGGCACCATCGGCGCCTCGCCCGCGTACTCCTTCACCGCCCACGTCGCCGAAGTCTCGGTGGATGAGGAGACCGGCTTCGTCAGCGTGGAGCGTCTCTGGGTCGCGCACGACTGCGGCAAGGCGCTGGCGCCGGTGTTGGTCGAGGGTCAGATCGAGGGCTCGGCGTACATGGGGGCGGCGGAAGCGCAGATGGAGAGCCACCTGTTTCATGCGAGCGGCCTTCATCGCGGCCCGAATCTGCTCGACTACAAGACGCCGACCTCGATGGACGTACCGGACATTCAGGCACTGATCGTCGAGGCGCCCGACCCCAAGGGGCCCTATGGCGCCAAGGAGGCGGGAGAAGGTCCGCTGCATCCAGCCATCCCCGCCATTTCGAACGCGATCTTTGACGCGGTGGGTGTGCGGCTGCGGAAGACGCCGTTTTCGCCGGCGGATGTGCTGGCTGGGCTCATCGCGCAGCGGGGTTAATTCGGGGGACGCGGGGCGCGGGACCCCCAACCGGAGGGGGGCGGGCCGGCGCGCCCCCAACTAAAAAACAGAAAAAGACCGCCCGAAAACAAAC
>WYAZ01000146.1 GCA_011526105.1 Deltaproteobacteria bacterium
CGCACCCTTTCCTCTCGCAGGGACGACCGTACTTCGAAAGCCTTGGCGCGTTCTCGATGGGCCATCGTTGGTACCGGCCAGACATGGGGCGGTTCCTGTCACCGGACCCGCTCGGCTTCATCGACGGCCCGAACCCGTTCATCTTCGGCGGCGCGCAACCCATGTACTTCACGGACCCATTTGGGTTGGCAATGCGCGCTCAGCATGAGCGGGATGAAGCGGTGCGACAGGGCTACAGAGATCGAATCGCTGCCAACCGGGCGGCGGGGCGACTACCCGGCTTGCACTCGAGGGAGATGGTACCGATGCTGGGAGCGTACATCGCCGGTCCACTGCTCCTGATGGGACTCGGCGACGCCATCGCCATGGCGGGCGTCACGAAGGGGACGATTGCGTTCTCGACCGTGCTGGCCGGCACGACGGGCGTGGGGGCGGTGGCCGAGGAGATCGCTCAGTGCGGCGCGGACGATGTCGGCTGTGCCGTTGGGCGCGACCTCGCGACGGCTGCGGTCACCGGCGGAGTCTTCCTCGGTGCGAAGGCGATGGCGACGATGCCGCCGCCCACGAGGGCACCGAGGCCGGCTGTTGCGGGCATGGTTAAGCTCGGGGGGGCTGGCGGGTCTCTCCGTGAGTTCTCCAGCGTCGCAACGAGAACAACACGCGGAGGGGGTCAAGGAGTACGCCTGACACGACCCGACGGAAGCGTCATCGACATCACGCGGGGCCGGGTCAAGGAGTTCGTGCCGAATACCCACCCGAATGCTCCTCCAGGGAAGCTTCAGCGCATACGGTTCGAGAACGCTCAGCCTGGAAGCAAGGGGTTCAAGCGGGACCCGACGCCCGACGACCTACGACTGCTCGAGGAGGCGTTCAGATGAGGGCCTCCATGGACGAGGTCATCCGTGGGTTTGCGCGGTTCCTCACCCAAAGCTGGGATGAGGTTCTCCGTGCAGCCGGTGTCCTCGAGCACTTTGACACCGCCGGATTCATAGCCGACTGGGTGCAGGGAAACTGGGAGCTTCTGGTCGAGACGCCATTCCGCGATTCCGCCCGACCAGGGGACGTTTATCTCGAACCGTACGGGGAAGGCGCGGAATGTAACGATCCAAGTTCTCGCGTGTGGAATCCGGATGCACTTCCTACCCATCGAGTGGTGTGCCTTCCGACCAAGGCCAGACCGATCGTCGACTTGCTCGCGGGACGCGAGCTCGATCCGGGCAAGGGCCCTGTCGTGTTCGATCACCTCGCGATCCAGTCGAAAACTGGTTGGCACGAGGAAGCGCCGCCGTTTGATTGCGTCCTTGGCTATCAGGACGAGCTGGAGGTCTTGGTCCGATTGGACGAGGTGTCCCTCGTGACCGAAGAGGTCGACGCGTCTGATCCGTAGCGGGGACCTTGCCATCCCGCCCACGCCACGCCTTCACGCCCAAGGATGGCAAACTACGCCCACTCGACGCGCACCCCACGGACCCTGACCGAACGCGAGCAGAGGCTGAGCCCCGTCGAGATCCGGGACGTGAGCACCCCGGTGGGCACAGGCGCGGATCATCGCCTTTCGCTCTTCGGGAATTCGGGCGTCACCACCGATGGCGAGGGTCGAGTGACGCACGATGGCCGAGTGGCCTACCTGTTGTCGGCAGAATTGACATCGCAGTCGATTCGAGACGCTCGGCGCGTTCTCGATGGGCCATCGTTGGTACCGGCCAGACATGGAGCGGTTCCTGTCACCGGACCCGCTCGGCTTCATCGACGGCCCGAACCCGTTCATCTTCGGCGGCGCGCAACCGATGTATTTCGTCGACCCGGACGGGCTCTGGATGCGCGCCAGCGAGCTCGCAATCGTCGGGATGCTCGGCGGCGCGCTTGGCTTCAGCGGGCTCCCAATCCCAGGTCCCGACTTCCGTGATGACCACGAGGCCGCGATCGAGTTCTTTCGCGGACAGATCGTTGGTGCTGGCATCGGCCTGACCTCGGACGCTGCCCTGCTGTCCGCCGGAGCACCCATCGCCGGCGGGCTGGGCGCTGCTCTTGGCTGCCTTGGTTCGTTCTGCGCCGGGTCCGTGCCCGCCGCAGTGGGGGCCTACTCGACGACCGCGGGCATCGCTGCGGCCCGCGTGACGATGCACGGGATGAGCGCGCTTCAAGGCGCCCAGGGCTTGCGGGAAGCCGAGCGACAGTACATGCTGTCGGAGAAGAAGGGGGGCGGAGATGGAGCTGCAACCCCTGCGTCGACCACCAACACGGGCGTGAGCCCGGCTTCTGCGACGGGAGGTCCGAAGGCTGGCCTGGACGCTCTCTCGGCCAGCGGAAGAGAGGTCGTCAAGAACGACCTCACAAGGGCAGGACTGGAATACCAGAAACACATGGGGCGAGGCGAGCTACCAAAAGTCTCGGGTCGCGAGCTCAATTCCGCTGGGCAGAGCCTGCTCGACGCGATCCTCAGGGACCCCCAAACGAAACAGATTGGGGTGTTCTCCGGCAACTTCCCGGGTGGCACCCGATTCATCGGCCCCAATGGCATCGGTGCAACCTTTGATGCGAAGGGCGTGTTCCGCTACTTCGGAGTCTACCCATGAGCCGAGAACGCAGCCGGCCGATTACCGTCCATGAGCCGGACCGGCTAAGAGAGTGGACCCGAGAACTGAGAGGCCGACACGTCGTAGGTGCTCGGTATCGAAATGCGCCGGGTTCGAGCTGGCCTGACGGGAACTCGGCCGAGGCGATTCACGAGGTCGACATGGACGTCGCAATCATGCTCGATAACGGCGCGTCGGCCGTCGTGTCGTGGTCGATGGACGGTTTGGTGGAAGGCATCGATCTGGAGATTCGGCAGAATTCTGGGACGACGCCAGAGCTCGAAGAAACTGATGTCACATCCACCCCGGAATGGCAAAGCCTCGTCAACCAAGTGGTCAACGAGGTCGCAGTGGCCTGGCAGGTCCCCAACGATGGATGTCCCAACACTCTCTGGGCGGTACGACTCTCGCTCAGCGAAGGATCCACGATCGTGGTCGCCTTGGGCGAGATAGAGGGCGACATCGTTCAGTACCAGCCCGATGCGCTCGTCGTTCTCTTCGATGAGGCAGCAGCTCGCGCGTATCAGCCGCTCGCCAGTGCCGAAACCGCGTTCGGCACGGCGATTGGTGCGTGAGACGTACGTGTTCCGCCCGGCAGGACTCGATGCCGGTGACTGGGTGGGACCCGTTGAGATCCGAGCCGCAAGCGACCGGAATTCGCTTATCGTAGCGCGCGGGGGAGCTGCGCTCGAGACACTCGGATGTCGAGGCAGCCGGGCGGAGACTCGAGGATGCCGAGGTCATCTGGGGTGGCGGCATCGAGTAGCTCTTTCGCCTCGCGCACCGGCTCCGACGGCGAGCGAAGTCGGTCAGGCACACGGACGCGGTTCTCCGGGCGCTTCGCCTCTTCGATGGCGAGGGTGAGCGCATCCTGCAACCCTGCAACGTGCTCGTCGGTCGTCGCCACTCGGAGCACGATGGCGGACCTGTTCTGGGTTGTTGGCAGCCTCGGGCGAGCAGGTGCGTTCCCGGCTTCTTGCTGAGCCCAGTACCCCCGAGGGGGCGTCGGGATATGGTGACGCCGGCAGAGCTTCTTGAGGCCAACATCCGAGATCGCGTACTTGGTAGCCAGGCTGGACATCGGGGTAGACCACACGAGTTCGTAGAGTTCCTCCCTCGTAAGCGTCGTCGTCTCTTTCATCTTGTCCTCGTGCCACACGGCCGGAACGTGACCCCAGTGGGTGAGGACCGACCGCCGACCCTGGGCTCACGCGCTGCTAACCTCAGAGCCGCTCTGGTTGGCAACGAGCGAATCGCGGCGGCCGGTCAGTTGTGCAGTTGTCCCCGTTGACGGGATAGTCTCCAGCCTTTCCCGCGTCGCCCGGAGACTGAGCCACCTCCGGCCGCGATCGGACGGTTGGCCTGAGTGGGACTCCTCTTGGCATCCGTCTGAGAGGAGCCAGTCGATGGACCGAGAACGAGGTCATCGAGCCCGAGGGCGACGAAGCGTGGCTCTCGTCCGCTGCACGCGAGCCCTCGGGTCTACTTCGGAGCGTGACCGAGCCTCGGCGGACCTCGGGCTTCGACGTGCACGTAGGA
>WYAZ01000147.1 GCA_011526105.1 Deltaproteobacteria bacterium
CACCGCGCCCCAGTCGGGACGCGCCGATGGCCACCGCCGCGAGCGGAGGAGCCCATGGGCCTTCATCAGATGAAGTGCGCCCTCAGAGCCGAGGTGCGTGCAGAGAGAAACCAGAAGCGTTTTGAAGAAGCCAAGAACCACCAACTGGAGCTGCGCGAGCACGAGACCGTGCTCAGCGTGCTCGCCGTCCTCGGCGACGAGTCGGCGCTGCGCTACGCGGAGAAGGATGCGCTCACCCGGGCGCTGCTCCGCGAGCACAAGCGACGGCCGCATCCGTTCTGGAACGCCGTCCTCGTGGTCGCCTTCTACCCGATGCTGGCACGCCTGCGCGGTCGCATCTTCGGCGATGCCGTCCCGGGCGATGACCTCGACCAGATCGTGCTGTCGTCGTTCTTCGAGGTCGCCCGCAACTTCCCGCTGAGTCAGCGGCGCGACCGCACCTGCATGTACCTGCGCCAGATGACCCAGCGGGAGGTCTTCAAGCGGGTGCGAGCCGAGCAGCGCGACCTCGAGCAGGTGCGCTTCGACGACCCCGAGGACATCTCGCGCAGGCAGGACGACCTCGAGTCCCTCGGGCACCTGGCGAGCTGGCCCGAGACAAAGCCCAACAAGCCGCGTCGCCGCGATCCGAAGGAGAGCGCTGCGCTGGTGTCGTTCCTGGTGGAGCGCGCCGGTCACATCTTGGACGGCGACAAGCTCGAGCTGGTGGTCGCGACCCTGGTCCGCGGCGAGCTGCTCACGTCCTACGTCGATCGCGTTCACCCGGACCTCTCCCCATCGGAGCGACGCCGCACCTACCAGCGCATCAAGCGGCGGCACTCGCGGGCCATCGCGCGGCTGCGTGAGGTGCTCGCGGATCTGCGGGTCGATTTCGAGTGTCCCCAAACCGCGTGTCCCCGACCGGACCCCACCCAGGCTTTGACCTCCTGTGACTTGGCAAGCCCGCCGCACGGCGGATCCCACCGAGCCCGCAAAGGAGGTCAGAAGCCATGAGCACCAAAGACCAGCGACCGGCGCTCACCCGCGCCTTTCGAGAAGTGACGCTCAGCCTCATCGGGCTCTTCGAGCTCTACGACGCCGAGCCCGACCTCGTGGAGGCGACGGCCGATGCCCTCGGTCGCGTCTTCCGAGCGCACCTGAATCGGTCGGGTCCGCGCCCGAGCGACGAGGCGAAGAGCGCCCTGCACGGGTTGCTCGACGAGATGGATTCCCTGGCTGCCGAGGCGGCCTGAACAACCAACCCAACACTGGAGGACCAAGACAATGACTACTGCATGGGAAATGGCCACGACGATGGCCGACAAGCACGCGAACTCGGGCGGCATCTTCGTTCGGCTCGCAGGCAACGGAGACAAGATCGTCGGCGCGTTCTGCGGCGAGCCCTACGCCCGCGAGGTGATCTGGACGGGCGAGCGCTACGAGCAGTTCGACGAGAACAACAGCGCGCACCAGGGCAAGCGGCCCAGCCTGCGCGTGATGCTGAACTTCTACGTGCCCGCCGAAGGCGCGATGAAGGTCATCGAAGGCGGCACGGTCTGGTTCAAGGACGTGCTGAAGGTCCGCGACAAGTACGGCCTCGACAAGTGGCTCTTCGAGATCGAGCGCCACGGCGATGCCGGCGACCCGAAGACGACCTACAGCATCCTGCCCGAGGAGAAGCTCGACGACGAGATGCGGGCGCGCATCGCCGCCGCCGAAGCGCACGACCTCAAGTCCATCGGCACTGGCAACGACGAAGGCGACGGCAAGAGCTCGACGGCCACCAAGAAGCCGAGCAACGCAGCCGGACCCATCGACCCGCGGGTGGCCGGTGACCTGGTCGCCAAGCTCAAGGCCCTGCCGCGCTCCGACGTGGACGCCTTTCTCGCCGAGTTCGGCGTGCAGCGGGTGCGCGACCTGGAGGCCAAGCACGAGACGGCGGCGCGGGCGTTCATCGACCAGCTCCTCGCCAAGCAGAGCCAGCCGGAAGAAGTGGACCCCTTCGCATGATGGGCGAGGCAACGGTGCAGGCGGTCGTCGACGGCATGATCCGGTTCAACCCGCGGGAGGTGCATCCACGCGCTATCGCGCACCTCCTGCGGGACCTGAGCTTCCCCAACCCCGAGTACATCTCTCGGGTTCGGTACGGACGCTGGGTGGGCACCACGCCCGAGGAGATCTCGCTGCTCGAAGAGCACGACGGTCTCGCCACGGTTCCCCGCGGAGCCGTGGCCCTCGTTCGCGAGGCCGTGCGCGATGCCGGACAGGAGATCGCCTTCGACGATCGCCGCACCGTCTGCCCGGAGGTCGACTACGACTTCGGCTTCGAGCTGCGCAGCTACCAGGAGCGGGCCGTCATGGCTCTCCTCAACCGCACCCAGGGCTGTGCGGTCGTGCCGTGCGGTGGCGGCAAGACGGTCATCGGGACCGCCGCCATCGCCCGCACCGGTCAGCCCGCGCTCATCCTCGTGCACACCCACGACCTGGTCGAGCAGTGGGCGGCAACCGTCCGGGATGCGCTGGGCATCGAGGCCGGCATCATCGCTGGGGGCAAGTTCGAGCTGGCCGACGTCACGGTGGCCACCGTGCAGTCCCTGGTCACCCTCGACGACGAGGCCCGAGCAGAGGTCGCCAGCCGGTTCGGCACCGTCATCCTCGACGAGGCCCATCACGCCCCGGCGAGCGTCTTCCGCGAGGTGCTCTCGTGGCTGCCGGGCAAGTTCCGCTTCGGCCTCACCGCCACCCCGGATCGCAGCGATGGGCTCACACCGATGCTGCACCTGTGCATCGGACCCGAGGCGTTCCGGATCGATCACCAGACTCTCGTCGATGCCGGGCACCTCATCGTCCCGCGGGTGGTTCTGGTCTCCACTGGCGCGACGACCGACGCCGAGACCCACGCCGCTATCGTCAGCGACCTCGCGGCGGACCACGACCGCAACCGGCTCATCGTCGATCTGGTCGCCCGTGAGGCGGCTGCCGGTTGCAGCGTTCTCGTCCTCTCGGGGCGAGTCGATCACTGCCAGCGGCTCGCCAAGCTGCTGGCCGCCGCGGGCACCGAAGCCGCCGCGCTCACCAGCCGGGTCGCCAAGGGCAAGCGCAGCGCCATCCTCGACCGCTTCCGCGACGGAACCCTTAAGGTGGTCTGCGCCACATCGCTGGCCGACGAAGGCCTCGACGTCTCCCGCCTCGAGCGGCTCGTGCTTGCCACGCCGGCCCGCGCCGAGGGCCGAACCATCCAGCGGCTCGGTCGCCTGATGCGACCGCACCCAGGCAAGCGCACGCCCGTGCTCTACGACCTGGTCGACAACATCCAGCTCGCCCGGCGCCAGTTCGCCGCGCGCAAACGAGCCTATCGCAAAGTACTCGGGACGGAGGCCCTCCAGAGGTCCGGCACCCAGCAGCGGACCTTCTCTGCACCGGAGGGCAACGATGAACCGTGGCGCGCCATGGCGTGCTGAAGCACGCACCTCGATCAGGACGCGGAGGTAGCCGATGGACGACGCTGCCTTTCGCCAGCTCGTGGACCAGGTCCGCGAGCGCACCGACCTTGCCGCCCTCGTCGGCGAGACGGTGCAGCTATCGCCCGCGGGCTCGGTGCTCAAGGGCCGCTCGCCCTGGGCGCGGGATACCAATCCGTCGCTCGTGGTGTGGCCCCACACCCGAACGTGGCGCGACTTCTCCGGCGGCGGCTCGCTCGGCGGCGACTGCTTCGCCTGGGTCGAGCGACGCGACGGCGTGCCGTTCATGGAGGCCCTGCGTGCGCTCGCCGATCAGGCCAACCTCGACGTCCCCGGTGGCGGCGACCCGGCCCTGGCCGCCGAGCTCGAGCGCGTCTCCGAGCGACGCCGCGTCGAGGCGCTGCTCACCGCCGCCGCGGCCTACTACCACGGTGTGCTGCCCTCGAAGATCCGCGAGGAGTGGTACCGCAAGCGGTACGGCTTCTCCGACGAGACCATCGGCGAGCTACTTCTCGGCTGGGCCGACGGCCACCTCTACCAGCACCTGACCGAGCTGCTAGGCGCCACCGAAGAAGAGGCACTCGCCACCGGCCTCTTCGTGCGCCTCAAGGGCGGCCGCATCGAGGACTTCTTCCGCGACCGGCTGGTGTTCCCGTACTGGCGCCACGGTCGCGTCGTCTATTTCATCGCCCGCGCCACCGAGCACACCGGCGAGGAGCCCTGGGAGCAGGCCAAGTACAAGAAGCTGCTCACGCGCTCGGACCGACACCCCTACGTCTCGGGCCACGTGGTCAATGAGACCTTCTACAATGAGGACGCCGTTCGTGGGGCGGACGAGCTGTCGATCACCGAGGGCGTCACCGACTGCATCAGCGCCATGCAGGCGAGCGTGCCGTGCATCTCGCCGGTCACCGTCCGCTTCCGCAAGCAGGACCACCGAAAGCTCGTCGCGCTCACGGCTCGCTGCTCCCGCGTCGTCATCTGCAACGACGCCGAGGAGAACGGCGCTGGCGAAGCCGGAGCCATCGAGACCGCCCAGGCATTGCACGCCGCCGGCCGCGACGTCCGCATCGCCGCCATCCCGCGCCCCGAGGGCAAGGACAAGATCGATGTCAACGAGGTGGTGGCCACCGACGGTCCAGACGCACTGCGGACCGTGCTCCGCAAGGCCAAGCGTCTGCCCGAGTTCCTCATCGAGCGCATCCCGGCTGACATCTCCAAGGCCGACCTTGGCGAGGAGCTGAAGCCCGTGCTCGAGCTGGTGCGCGGCAGCGAGCCTCTGGTGCGCGAGGCCTTCGCCGACCTCATCCGCGACCGCTTCAAGCTCAAGGCGGCCACGGTGAAGGCGCTCCTTCGCAGCGCCACCAGCTCACGCCCCGCGAACGACCAGCCCGACGACAGCCCCGACCCACGCAAGGGCGAGGTGTTCGAGGACACCGACCACTACTACGTGCTCGACCGACGCGGAGACCCGGTCGTCATCTCGTCCTTCCAGATCGAGCCCAACCGTCGCATCACCACCGAGGACGGCGACATCATCGACGCCGACGTCACCTCGGACCGAGGCCGCGTCTACCGCGACATCCGCTTCCCGCGAGAAGCCTGGCACAGCAAGCGGAACCTCTTCCGCGTGCTCGGACCGGTGGATCTGCAGTGGGCCGGCACCGACGAGAACATCCAGGGCGTGCTGCGCCTCGTCGCCTCCCGCGAGGTGCCGACGCTCAAGGGCACCACCAACCTCGGCTACCTGGAGACCAAACCCGGCCCGCGGTGGGTGACCCCGGACGGCGTGCTCGGCCCCGAAGGCGAGGTCATCGACGACGAGATTCTCTACGTGCCCTCGGGCGCGTCGCTCCACAGCCGAACCCAGTACAAGCCCCCTACCGATCCCGCTGTCGAAGCCGCCGCGGCCGCGGTGGTTCTGCCGAACCTGCTGCAGATGAACACCCCGGACGTGGTGCTGCCGGTGCTCGGCTGGTTCTTTGCCGCGCCGCTCAAGCCGCGCATCCAGAAGCTGCTGCGCCACTACCCGATCCTCTTCGTCTGGGGCACCCAGGGCAGCGGCAAGTCGACCATGATCATGGAGGTGCTCTGGCCCATGCTCGGCGTGGTCTCGACCGAGCCCTACAGCGCGACGGAGACCGAGTTCGCGCTGCTCAAGCTCTTGTCGTCGACCAACTCGGTTCCCGTCTTCATCGACGAGTACAAGCCCCACGACATGCCCCGCCACCGGCGCAACACCCTGCACCGGTACATGCGGCGCCTGTACACCGGCGAGGTCGAAGAGCGCGGCCGCGCCGACCAGACGCTGGTCAGCTACCGCCTGTCGGCCCCGCTGTGCGTGGCCGGTGAGACGCGCCCGATCGAGCCGGCCCTGGTCGAGCGCATGCTCGTTGCCAACCCCGAGAAGAACGCGCTGCAGGGCGACCCACGCTACGAGCAAGCCTACCGCCGCATCCAGCAGGTGAACCCCACGCTGCTCTCGGCTGGCATCGTGCGGTTCCTGCTCGCCCGCGACACCGAGGCCGACTTCGCCGTCGCCCAGGCTGTCACCGAGCGCCTGCTCGACGGCCGCAGCGTGCCGTACCGCGTGCGCGACAACATCACCGTGATGATGCTCGGCCTGCATTGCTTCGAGGAATACGCGACAGGCCTCGGCATCACGCTGCCCGAGCTCGAGGTCGACGCGGCCATCGCGAAGATGCTCGAGGACCTCCTGGAGAGCGGCGGCACCCAGGTGAAGACCGGCCTCGACTACTTCCTCGAGGAGCTGTCAGTGATGGCCGTCGCCGGCACCCTGCAACACGGCCGCCACTACGTCTACCAGAGCGGACGCCTCGCGCTGCACTTCGGGGCCTGCC
Source organism: Deltaproteobacteria bacterium (assembly GCA_011526105.1). Lineage (GTDB taxonomy): Bacteria > Myxococcota > Kuafuiibacteriia > Kuafuiibacteriales > Kuafuiibacteriaceae > WYAZ01. Next base: position 6,302 of record WYAZ01000147.1, read on the forward strand.
ACGCCGCCTACTGCGAGCACACCAAGCGCACCGCCTTCGAGGGCGAGGTGCCCGACCGCAAGGCGATGCGCCGGATGATCGTCGAGTGCTACCGCCGCCAGGGCTACGTGGTCGAGACCGACGCGCTCGTCTGCTTCAACGGTCGCGGCGATCGACGTCGCGCCGTCCTCGTCGATCTCGAGGAGGCGAAGAAGAACCTCAACATCGACGACTTCCCCGAGCCCGATCCCGACGTGGGCACCGGTACCGGCTACCGCCGCTGGGAGGACGACTGATGTTGCGCGTCGACCTTCGGCTCTGCTCCGCGTCAACCGCTCGCAACCGGTTGGATTCGCTGCGACAAGCCCCTTGCTGTGAACCGGAAAGAACGCCTGCATGTGTTCACGGGCCCAGACCATGGTGGTCGGGCCTCGGCACGGAGGACCACGACGGATGACCATGCCCAAGAAGAAGAACATCGAAGGCAGCATGGCCGCCGAGATCGCGGCCCTGCGCAAGCTGACGGTGGCCGAGCTGCAGCTGCGCTACCGCACGCTCTTCGGCCACGAGAGCCGCAGCCACAACCGCGACTGGCTGTTCAAGAAGGTCGCGTTCCGCATGCAGGAGGTTCGCCGCGGTGGCCTCAGCGAGCGCGCCAAGCGACGCGCCCGCGAGCTTGCCCCTGACTCGTACCTGCGCGCCCGGCCGCCCAAGGACTTCGACCCCGCACCGGCCCCGCCGCCGCAGGCCCATCCCCAAGACCCGCGGCTGCCCGCCGTCGGCACGGTGCTCAGCAAGGAGCATGGCGGCGAGACCCATGCCATCACGGTGCTCGCCGAGGGCTTCGAGTACCGCGGTGAGATCTACCCGAGCCTCTCGCGCATCGCGAAGGCGGTGACCGGTACCTCGTGGAATGGCTTCCTCTGGCTCGGCCTCGACAAGCGCAAGCGGGGCAAAAAGGAGGCGACCGCATGAAGAACGGCAGCGACAACAAGCCGCTGCGCTGCGCCATCTACACGCGCAAGTCCACGAGCGAGAACCTCGACATGGACTTCAACACGCTGGATGCCCAGCGCGACGCCGGCGAGATCTTCGTGAAGGCCCAGCTCCACCAGGGCTGGGAGGTGCTGCCCACCCGCTACGACGACGGCGGCTTCACCGGCGGCAACATGGACCGCCCGGCGCTGCAGCGGCTGCTCAAGGACATCGACGACGGGCAGGTCGACTGCGTCGTCGTCTACAAGGTCGACCGCCTCAGCCGCTCGCTCCTCGACTTCGCGCGCATGATGGAGGTCTTCGAGCAGAAGGGCATCTCCTTCGTCTCGACCACCCAGCAGTTCAACACCGCGACGCCCATCGGCCGGCTCACACTGCACCTCCTGCTTTCATTCGCCCAGTTCGAGCGCGAGATGATCAGTGAGCGCACCCGCGACAAGATGGCGGCCGCCCGCAGGCGAGGGAAGTGGGTCGGCGGTCCGCCGGTGCTCGGCTACCGCATCGACCGCGTGTTGCGAAAGCTCGAGGTCATCCCCGAGGAGGCCGAGCAGGTGAAGGCTATCTTCGAGATGTACCTGCGCATGCGCTCGGTCCGAGCCGTCACGGAGCAGGTGGACGCCTTCGGCTGGCGCAAGAAGAAGTACGAGACCAAGACCGGCAAGACCTCGGGCGGCGGCCGGGTCGACCGCAACACCATCCACCGCATCCTGCGGAACCGCACGTACACCGGCTGCGTCGTCTACAAGGGCGAGATCCACGAGGGCGAGCACGACGCCATCATCGACGTCGAGACCTTCGAGAAGGTGCAGTCGATCATCGACTCGAAGCGCAACGGCCAAGGGCCGAGGCGCCAGCGCAACTTCGAGAACATCCTGCAGGGCGTCCTCTACTGCGCCTGCAACGAGAAGATGACCTCGGCCACTGGCCAGAGCCGAAGCGGCACCGTGTATCGGTACTACCGCTGCTACGGCCAGATGAAGGGCCCGGCCACCGACTGCGAGCACCCCCGCGTGCCCGCCGGCGAGGTCGAGCAGGTCATCATCGACAAGATCCGCGAGGTCTGCGCTGACCCCACCGTGCGCGGCGAGGTGGCCAAGCGCCTGCAGTGGGGCAAGGAGCAGTCGGGCCGCGCCATCGCCCTCGAGCGCGACGTCATCCAGAAGAAGATCGACGAGCTGAGCAAGGAAGCCCAATCGCTGCTGACCTTCGTGCGCGAGTCCGGCGGCAAGGCGGGCAGCACCGTCTCCGACCAGCTCGCCAAGGTCGAGCTCGCGCTCGACGAGCAGCGCCTCAAAGCCAACGAGCTCGACGACCGCCTCCGAGGCCTCAGCGCCGCTGTCGGCCGCGTGCAGAGCGCCCTCGACCTGCTCAGCAACTTCTGCGAGGTCTGGGACGTCCTCGTGCCCGAAGAGCGCTGCGACCTGGTCAAGCTGCTCATCGAGCGCGTCGACGTGAACGTGCCCGAAGGCGAGCTGCACATCACCCTGCACGACCTCACCGACGAGCTGCCGCCGCTGCCCGACATCTTCCCCGAGCGCGCCGAAGTGGCCCCAGTCGAGGAGGCGGCCGCCCCATGAGCAAGGTCGAAAAGATCGCCTTCCGCCCGCGCCACCGCCGGCAGGCTTCCCGCCGAGCCGAGCGCGAAGAGGGCCTGCGAACCCCACACCCGGCCCGTGTCGCCCGGCTCCTCGCCCTGGCCCACGACATCGAAGCCCGGATCGAAGCCGGCGAGTTCCGCGACTACGCCGACGTGGCCCGAGCCCACGGCCTCACCCGCGCCCGGCTCACCCAGGTGATGAACCTGCTGCTGCTGGCCCCGCCGATCCAAGAGGACGTCCTCCACCTCGAGGTGCTCCCCGGCCGCGAGCCGATCTCCGAGCGGAACCTCCGGCGGGTGCTCCAGAGCCTCGTGTGGGAGGAGCAGGTAGCGGTTTGGAGCAATTTCAACAAGTTACCGAACCACGCCCAGCGCTCAAACCGACTATAGCCGACTTTGATAGGCATCAGGCCGCATCGCTCTGCTCTTGAGCGGAACGCCTTGCACTGATACTGTTGCGCCTCCCGTAGCAACCTGCGGGTTCGCCGGAATGGGGGACCGGCCCTCCCGGCGTCCGCAGTAAGCGCCGAGAGGAAGGGCTGATGTCCACCGAACCCTGGGTTTCCGTTGAAGATGTCGCGAAGCACCTGAGCGTCGCGAAGGACTCGATCTATCGCTGGATCGAGCACCGGGGGCTGCCCGCGCACAAGGTTGGCCGTCTCTGGAAGTTCAAGCTCTCCGAGGTCGACGAGTGGGTGCGGGTTGGTGGCGCAGACGCGGATTCGCCATCAGACGAAGCTCACGACGAAGCTCAGGCACCGCGCAGAAAGGGTACCCCATGAACACCACGCGACGAACAGACCATGAACTCCCAAACACCGATGCCTTCGTTGGTCGGTCGAGCGTCGTGATGTCGTCCAGCATGCGAGGTGCCCTGTGATGCTCAGCAGCGTTTGCAAGCCACGGCAGTCGGTATTCGAGAAGGATCGCCGCGCAACCGTCCTCAACCTCGACAACTTCCTCGCTGAGAGGGTCCCCGGCGACACCTTCTTTCGCGAGAACTACTTCACCGTCGGAATGAACACCCTGGTGGACCGCTGCTTCCGCCAGCTGGGTGGGTCGAGTGCCGGATCATCCGTCTTCCTGCTCTCGCAGGCGATGGGCGGCGGTAAGACCCACAGCATGGTCGCGCTCGGCTTGATGGCCCGTGACCCATCGCTGCGGAAGAAGGTTCTTGGAAGCGACGATCCGAGCCCTTCGCTGGGAAAGGTGAAGGTCATCGGGTTCAACGGTCGAAACGTCGAGCCCGCACTCGGGATCTGGGGCAGCCTGGCTGAACAGCTGGGCCGGCGCGATCACTTCAAGAACTACTACCAGCCGCTGTCCGCACCTGGGCCGCAGGCATGGAAGGAGCTCCTGGACGGGCAGCCGGTGATCGTGCTCCTCGATGAGTTGCCTCCTTACATGGAGCACGCCCGGTCAGTTCAGATCGGCAACAGCGACCTCGCGGTTGTAACCGCCGCGGCCCTCTCGAACCTCCTTGTGGCGGTGTCTGAGATGGACTCCGTCGTTGTGGTGCTCTCGGACCTTGCCGGTGCGAGCTGGCAGAGTGGCGGCGACATGATTCAGCAGTCGCTTGCGAATCTGAAGAACGAAGCACGACGGAGTGCCGTGCCGATCACGCCGGTGAATCCACAGGGCGACGAGCTGTATCACATCTTGCGATGTCGCCTGTTCGAAACGCTTCCTGGTCGCACCGACATTCAGGCCGTCGCCGATCGCTACAGGAAGGCGCACGCCGAGGCTGTCAAGATGGGCTTGACGACCACGCAGTCTGACAGCGTGTACCAAGAGATCCTCGAGTCCTATCCGTTTCACCCCGCATGGCGCGATCTCATCGGCCGCTTCAAGGAGAATGACGGATTTCAGCAGACCCGCGGAGTGATCCGCCTGCTGCAGATGGTTGTCTCGAACCTCTGGACCTCAGGCCAAGCCGATGCATTGGAGCTCCTCCATCCATACGACATGGACCTCAACGATTCCGAAATCGGGTCCGAGGTGCGCACGATCAACCAGCACTTGTCCGAAGCGGTCGCCCACGACATCGCTCACGGAGGCCAAGCCGAAGCTGAGGAAATCGATGCGAAGAACAAGAACTCTGACGCAACGGATGCCACCCGCCTAATCCTCCTTGCAAGCCTCTCGACTACCCCGGGCGCGGTGCATGGCCTTCGGGAGTATGAGCTCTTCGACTTCTTGCAGCGCCCCGGACGCGACCTCTCTGCGTTCAAAGCTTCCGTTCTCGACATCCTGGATACCCGTGCCTGGTACCTCCATCGGTCGCAGGACGGCCGGCTCTTCTTCAAAAACCAACAGAACCTCGCGGCCAAGCTCCGCAGCACGGCCCAGGCCCTCAACAACGAGACGGTCCTGAAGGAGCTGCGGAAGTTCTTGGAGGAGCGGTTCTCCCCCTTTGTCCGCGACGCCTATCAGTCTGTGGTTGTCCTGCCCGGTCTCGATGAAGTGCAGCTCGAACAGGACAAAGTCGTCCTAGTGTTGGCAGAGCCGAGCGGGGGCCATGGTGGATTGCCCCTAAGCCAAGAGTGGCAGGGATGGTGGGACCACCAATCCTTTAAGAACCGAATCATCTTCCTGACCGGCTCGCGGATGGTGATTCAGAACGTGAACGACTCCGCGCGCCAGGTACGCGCCCTTCAGAGCATCGAGGACGAGCTCAGAGCAGAGGCCACGCCAACGAACGACCCGCAATGGCGAGCCCTCGACGCACTTCGGGATCGTCTCCTGAATCAGCTCAGTTCCGCCCTCACGCAGGCATTCGACACGCTCGTCTTCCCGAGCATCAACGACTCCCTGCGGGCGCAAGCCATCACGCTCGAGTTTCGCGGCAACAACTGGCACGGCGAGGATATTGTGCGCCGAACTCTCGAGTCGGCGCAGAAGTTCACCGCGGACATCAGCACCGATGGGTTCCGCCTCAAGGCGGAGACGAGGCTGTTTACGGCCAAGTCGACCCTCTGGACCGAGGTCCGGCGGCGGGCCGCAACGACGACGACGTGGCCTTTCCACAGCCCCCGCGCACTCGACGACTTGAAGGCGGAATGCGTTCGCAAGGGCCAGTGGCGAGAGCAAGGCCAATACGTAGAGAAGGGCCCCTTCCCCAAGCAAGAGACCTCGGTATCCATCAAGGAACTGTCGCGGTCCGAGAACGGCACCGCCTGGCTGCGCATCGAACCGCTTCATGGCGATACGGTGCACTTCGAGACAGGGAACAGCGATCCAACCACGGCATCGACGAAGGTTGCGGACTTTCAGCGGTTCGAGGCCAAGCATCTCCGCTATCGCTTCCTCTGCGTCGACTCCAGCGGTGAACATCCCACCGGCGCGGTTGTGCCCTGGGCCGGCCGCGTTGAGCTTCGGTACAGCCTTTCGCCAGAGAACCGCCTCGAGCTCCAAGCTTCACCAAAGGGCGACATTCGGTACACCACCGACGGCACTGCGCCGGATAGCGGCGCTACGTATGAGGGGCCATTCACGCTGCCTGACTCCTGCCGCGTCGTCTTGGCTATCGCAGATGCCGAGGACATCAAATCTGAACGCCTGACGATTCACGTTCCCCGGAGAACGGGAAAGCCAGGCGGCGGCGGAACTAGGTTCGAGCTGGACCCGAACCGCCCGTGCAGGTGGAAGCGGCAACACAAGCTCGACGACACTGCGGCCGTTTGGGAGTGGGTCGAGCAACTCGAGAAAACTGGTGGCAGCGCGCACACCTTGACTCTCACCGCCGAGAACGAATCCGGGGATCAGACCGTCGAGTTCAATGGGGCTGTGGATTCCGGATATCGGGGAGACGCACTTCGACAGCTTTGTGATCGCGCACAGGCGATGGCGGGTGAGCAAAGCGGTTTGAGACTCAAGGTTCTTCGCGTTGACTTCGAGCGTGGTCAGGGCCTCCTAGATTGGCTTCAGGCAACCGGGCAGACGCTGAGCCCGGCCGAAGTCGAACAGGAGCAAACGAATGGCTAGACGCAACACATCGAGTGGACCGCCGAAACGGAAGAGCCTCGGACTCGGGTTTCTACCGGACGAGCTGCAACATGGGTTCATCCTCCACCTCCCGGCCTCGAAGGCCGGTACAGCGGATGTCGTCCTGTCTGAGCACAGAGACTTCGTTTTCGAAGACGGTGAGGTTCGGGCCCGACCCATCACCCCGGAGGACCCGGACGCGCGGGTACGCGTCATGCGCTCGCGGTGGGAGGAGATCTCGTCTGCTTTCTGGGAGGAAGCGACGCGTCGCCTGAGGCGAGCGGGACTTACGGCGCCTCGAATGCCAAAACGCGGAGCTATCCCGATCCACCCCAGCTTGGGCAAGGAGCTGTGCATCCTCCTCTGGGCGATCGAGGATGCTGACCCGCAGCTCATCCCAGAGGCGGTTCGCAACTGGGAAGGGCTAGCGCCCGAAGAGCGCTGGTGGCTCTACACGATGACCGCAGCGGCGACGGGGCAGGCCATGCAGCGCGGCATCGGTTGGCGGAAGGCACTCCGCTTCGCCCTCACCGAGAATCCCGTCGTGAAGGGCGAAGGCCTGCCGCCCCGCACGCGAAAGCAGCTCCTCGAGGGGCATCAACTGAGTCTGCTATGAGCGAACGTTCCTTCATCGAGACCCAGTTCCCCATCGCTCCCCTGTCGGCCGAGAGCTACAAGGAGCGCAAGGCGAATCTGGGCCAGACGCTCACACGGCTCGGCAAGTGGTGGGGGCGGAAGCCGCTTGTGCTCGTGCGCGCCAGCGTGCTCGGCCTCCTCATGCCCGCGACCGATGACGCGAAGAAAGACCGCGAGATCTTCCTGAAGCTGATGACCATGGACCCGGACGGGCTGTGGCGGCGCCGCAAGGGCAAGATCAACGACTCGGACATCCTGAAGCGCGCCCCCGACTACAAGGAGACGTGGCGCTCCACGCCCAAGGGTGAACGCGACGAGCTTCGCGAGGAGATCTGGGAGAGCCTCAGCGATGGGGACCGAGCGGCGCTCGAGGAGGGCCGGCGCTTCAAGTACACGCGCGAGGAGTTCGATGCGCTGCCGTACGAAGAGCGACTTAGCGAATGCGTTCGCCCCGAGGAGATCGACGGCCCCGACGCTGAGGCCTGGGCAGACATCAATGCACACCTCGGTACGAGCGCGGGCAATCTGCCCGAGCTGGTGGAGCAGCTCGGGCAGCGTCGGTTCGGCCGACGGCCACGTGTGGGGGACTGCTTCTGCGGTGGAGGGAGCATCCCGTTTGAGGCTGCTCGCATTGGTTGCGACACGTACGCGAGCGACCTTAGCCCCGTGGCGTCCCTCCTTACCTGGAGCAGCCTCTACTTGGTCGGTGGCGGGCGCGATGTTCAGGCACACGTCCACGCTGCCCAATCCCAGGCCTTTGACTCTGCGGCCCGGCAGATCGCGGCCTGGGGCATTGAGACAAGCGAAGAGGGCTGGCAGGCCGAGGCATACCTGTACTGCGTGTGGGTTCGGCCTCCCGGCTGCGCGTATGAAATCCCGCTCGCGCCCAGCTGGGTTGTGGGCGAGAAGCTCCATGCAGTGGCCGTTCTCGAACGCGATGCCGCCACGGATGAGGTCAAGCTCCGGATCGTGAACGACGCCGACCCTGGCACCTGGAAAGCCGCCAAGTCTGGTGACACCGGGACCGTCAAGAACAGCCGCGTGCTTGATCCTTTTGACTCGACGCGGAGTTGGCCGATCGAGTCCGTCCGTGGCGCACAGGGCGTTCGTCGGTGGTCGAAGAGTGAGGTGGCGCCGGCGCCGGGCGACGTCTTCAAGGAGAGGCTTTACTGCATCCGCTGGCGCAAGCCCGATGGAACTAGGGTTTACCGAGAACCCACCGAATTCGACCTCGCGACCGAAGAGCGGATCACGTCCTTGCTTGAGGCGTGCATTCAAGACTGGTCTTCGGCCGGCTACCTTCCCTCGGCGCCGATGCCCACCGACGGCGAGAAGACCGACGAGCCCATACGTACGCGCGGATGGACGCACTGGCACCATCTGTTCAATCCACGGCAGTTGCTCACGAATGGCCTGCTGGCATCACTGAACGAAGCCGAAGACAAGACCACTCGTGCGGCATGGATGCTTGGAGTGAACCGACTCGCCAACTGGAACTCGCGGCTGTCCCGGTGGCACACGGGCAAGGTGCATGACAAGGGTGAGGACGTGTTCAGCAACCAGGCGCTGAACACGCTGTACAACTACTCCTGTAGGCCGCTCGAGGCTCTCAAGACGACCTGGTTTCTGTTCGACAAGCAAACGTCGATCACGGTGTTGCCGGGTGACGTCGCTGTTGCCGATGCACGGGACGTCGAAGCCACCTGCGAGTATTGGGTGACTGATCCGCCCTACGCGGATGCGGTCAACTACCACGAGCTCGCCGACTTCTTTCTCAAGTGGAATGAGAAGCAGCTCCCCCGGGTCTTCTCCGACTGGCTTCCAGATGGGCGTCCCGCGCTCGCTGTTCGGGGCAGTGGCGACGACTTCAAGCGCAGCATGGTCGAGGTCTACTCGAACCTCGCTCGCCACATGCCGGACAACGGGCTCCAGCTCGTTATGTTCACCCACCAAAGCCCCGCGGTCTGGGCCGACCTCGGCATGATCCTTTGGGCGGCCGGTCTGCGGGTGACCGCCGCGTGGACCGTCGCTACGGAGACCCCCGCAGGCGGCATCAAGAAGGGCAACTACGTCCAGGGCACGGTGCTTCTCGTGCTGCGCAAGCGGCTCGGCGAGGAGCACGGGTTCCTCGACGAGGTCTACCCGATGGTAGAGGACGAGGTCCGACGTCAGATTGACTCGATGCGCGCACTCGACGACGGCGGCGAACCTAACTTCGGCGACACCGACTACCAGCTGGCTGCCTACGCGGCGGCGCTCCGAGTGTTGACACAGTTCCAAACTCTCGACGGCCAGGATATCGGGCACGAACTCTTCCGCGCTCAGGAGAACGGCGGCCGAGGGCGGGCCGTTGAGAAGTCTCGGTTTGAGCAGGTTATCGACCGCGGCATCGAGATCGCGTGCGACTACCTTATCCCGCGCGGGCTCGACAACGTCTGGAGGGGCCTGACACCCGACGAGCGCCTCTACCTGCGTGCGCTCGACGTCGAGAGCCGAGGCGAGCACCGTCAGGGCGTGTACCAGGAACTCGCCCGTGGATTCGGTGTGCGCGAGTTCCGGCCACTGCTCCAGGCGTCCACCGCGAACAGCACCCGCGTGAAAACGCCGGGCGAGTTCGGACGGCGTGACCTCTCCGGCGACGGCTTCGGCGGAACTAAGCTACGGCAACTCGTGTTCGCGGTCCACACCACCCGATCAAACGAGACCCCCGATGCTGGGCTCCGCTACCTCAAGGACGAAGTGGCGAACTACTGGGGCGAGCGCCAAAGACTGATCGCCGTTCTCGATTGGCTCGCAGAGCTGGGACGCGCGGAAGGCATGGATCACTGGCTTGAAGATAGCGAGGCGGCGCGCCTTCTCGCTGGCCGCTTGCGCGGGGATCACGGGTAGCAGCGATGATCAAGCGCCACTCGTCGAGACGAACGCCCATCGACAAGAGCGTTTTGCGAGCCCGTCTCAGCGGGGCCTGCGCATACGATCGAATTGCCGGTTACTTCCGGTCGAGCTTGTTCGAAATCGCGGGCGAAGAGCTGGATGCAGTCGACGGCCCGATTCGCATCGTCTGCAACTCAGATCTCAACGCCGACGACGTGAAGACTGCTGTCTCAGCCCAGAGTGCGCTTCGCAACAGCTGGTGTGCGGGACGCCCAGAGGAACTTCCGGACTCTGCCAGGCCGCGGATTCGACGTCTATACGACATGTTGACCGCGACGCTGCCTGATGGTCGACGCAAGCTCGAAATCAAGGTGCTTCCCGACGAGGTCTTCGGGCTCATCCACGGGAAGGCTGGCATCGTTCGCTACGCCGACGGTGCGGCAACGACCTTCTTGGGCAGCGTCAACGAGAGTGCCACTGCCTGGAGGCTCAACTACGAGTTGCTCTGGGAAGACGATAGCGTAGAGTCGGCGCAGTGGTTGAGCGAGGAGTTCGATGCCCTCTGGCACCACCCAGCTGCCGTCGACCTCGCCTGCTGCCCGTTCATCGAAGCCGACGTCAAGCGCCTGGCGGAGCGCAAGGTTGTACCTCTTTCAGAGTGGCAGCAGGATCCTGAACCTGCCGCCGTCGCCGTCGAGAGCCCCATCTACCGACAGGAGCAAGGCCTCTGGCCGCATCAGAAGTACTTCGTTCGGCTAGCGATGGAGCGCCACCGACTAGGAGGCGCAAGACTAGTTCTTGCTGACCAGGTCGGCCTCGGCAAGACGGTGCAGCTCGCGATGGCAGCACTACTCATGGCGCTCGAGGACTCCGGTCCCATCTTGGTCCTCGCGCCCAAACCGCTCCTGCAGCAGTGGCAAGGCGAGCTGATGGAGCTGTTGCAGCTACCGTCGGCACGTTGGTCTGGCAAGTCGTGGATCGACGAGAACGAAGTTGAGTATCCGTCGAACGGCCGAGACGAGCTCCGCAGATGCCCGCGGCGAATCGGTCTGGTGTCCCAGGGCTTGGTTACGCGCGGGCACCCGCAGGTGATCGATGCGCTCCTCTCCCAGCGCTACCTCTGTGTGATTGTCGACGAGTCACACCGTGCCCGCCGTTCCGAGATCCCGAAAATCGACGATGGGCCCGAGCGGGTGAACGAGCGCGCGAAGCCAAACAAGCTCATGTCGTTCTTGTTGCGAGTCAGCAGCAAGACAAAGAGCATGCTGCTCGCCACGGCCACGCCCGTACAGCTCCACCCGCTTGAAGCGTGGGATCTCCTGCAGATTTTGGGGGCCGGACACCCGTCCGTGCTCGGTCAGTCGTACCGCACGAGCCCCTGGTGGACCCCGAGCGAGTGCCTTGCGGTCGCCATGGGAGACAAGGGCCTGCCCGCGGATCCCTACGCCGCATGGAACTACGTGCGCGACCCACTTCCGTCGAGCGCCGAGGACGAAATCGCTGCGTGGATTCGCGAGCGACTCAATCTCGCGGACGGCCAGTGGGTGCTGATGCCGGGCGACTACGAAAAGCTACCGGTAGCGCGCCGGCGAACCCGCATCGAGGGCGAGTTTTTTCCCCGATTCGCATCGACATTGAACCCGATGCTGCGGTGCATTGTGAGGAGAACGCGGCAGTACCTCGAAGAGACGACGAACCCCGTCACCCGCGAGCCTTGGCTGCCCCCGGTGCGGGTCCGGCTCTTTGGTGAGTCCGACGACGATGCCCTTGTGCTCACGAGCTACCTGGAGGACGCATATGCAGAGGCCGAGACCTTCACGGAGCACCTGGGCAAGCGCATCCGCGGCGGTGCGGGATTCTTCAAGACGTTGCTCCTTCGCCGGCTAGGAAGCTCGCTTGAGGCAGGGCGCAATACCATCCGAAAGCTACTCGGCATTGTGGACCCCAACGAACTCGACGAAGACCAGGTCGACGAAGAGCTCGAGGACGCGCGCCCGGAGGCGGTGTCCGAGTTCCGGGACTTCTCTGACGAGGAGCGCGTTGCGCTCGCGCGTTGCCTGAAGCTCCTCGAGGAGTGCCGAGATCCCGATCCCAAGCTCGCGGCCGTGCTTGGCTATCTGCTCGGGACGAACTCCCATGTCCACGAAGCGTGGCGAGGTCGCGGCTGTATCCTCTTCTCCCAGTACTACGACACAGCCTACTGGATGGGGGCACAGCTGGCGGCCCACCCAGCGTTTCGCAACCAGGACATCGGCCTCTACGCCGGCGGCACGCGCTCCGGCGTATGGAGCAACGGTTCCTTCAAACGATGTGATCGAGAAACGCTCAAGAAGAGGGTCCGCGATGGCTCCCTCCAACTACTGGTCGGGACCGATGCAGCCTCAGAGGGGTTGAATCTTCAGCGGCTGGGCACGCTCATCAACATCGACCTTCCTTGGAACCCGACCCGGCTTGAGCAACGCAAGGGGCGGATTCAGCGTATTGGGCAGCGTCACCCGGAGGTATGGGTGGCCAACCTGCGGTACCGCGGGTCGGTGGAAGACCGCGTGCATCAACTCCTTTCGCAAAGGCTTGCAGCTATCCACACGCTGTTCGGCCAAATCCCGGACACGCTGGAGGACATCTGGGTTCAGGTTGCCCAGGGCGAGAAGGAGGAGGCAAACAAGCTCATCGATCGCACGATTGCCCTGAGCCGCAATCCGTTCGATGCCAAGTATAGCCGTGTCGAAGACGTGGACTGGGAGACGTCTGCAGAGGTTCTCGACCCCATCGAAATCGGCGAAACGCTGAAGCAGGGGTGGTGATGGCAGAGACCAAGACACTCCGACAAGCTGCAGCAGACGTCCTTCGCGAACGAGGTCCGCTCCACTACCAAGAGCTCACGGAAGAGGTGCTGACGCGCGGGCTCGCAACCTCGTCATCGAAGACGCCGGCCGCGTCGCTGAACGCGATGATTGCCGTCGACATCAAGCGCAACGGCAACAAGAGCGAGTTCGTGCGGGTGCGCCCGGGTGTCTTTGGTTTGCGTGCACTCCATGCAGCGGGCGCGAAGGCCGAGCCCCCATCGCCGGACGCTGTTCCGAGCGAGGGCGAGGACGGCATCCCCACCAAGGACGAGACGGAGCAGCGGGTCCGAACGCCGCTGTTCCCGACCTATCGAGAGGTTCGGCATCTGCTGAAGGTCTGGCCGGGACGCCCGCGAAAGCAGATCACGGGGCTTCAGGCGACCCTCGGCGAACTGCGCGGGACGCCGCAGAACACCGTCGACTGGACCGACCCGGATGCGTGGATCCCGGAGCGGCTCTCGGGTGACGACCAAGACCTCGCGAGCGCCATCAGGACGAAGAGCGGGAAGACGGTCAACCCGCGCCACACTTATGGGCACTGGCTGCTGAGTCAGAAGTACGAGCTCGTCGAAGAGGGCCCCGACGGCAACCTCACCCTGACTGACCGTGGCCGCGATTTCGTCGAAAACGAGGGCGGCGAAGCCGAGGTCTTCCTCGACGAACAGGAGGGCCTCGCCAAGCTCCTCGCGCTGGTCGCTGACAACGGGCCGACCCGCGCTGGCGGAATCCTCGAGGAGTGGACCGAGTATCTCAACCGCCATTCATCCTTCGGCAGCCCCTCGACCTTCCGCGACACCCTGCGGCGACGACTGAACAACCTACTCGACCGTGGCCTCGTCGACCGCAAGAGCACCATGTATTCGGTGACCGACGCCGGTCTGGCATACCTGCAGCGAGTGGGCACCGAGGAGGCCCTCGGCGGCGATGAGCAGCAGGAGCTCTGGACCCTGGCCAAGAAGCAAGAGGCATCAGTTCGGGAGAGCCTCCGCGAGCTGCTGCTCGACATGGACGCCTTCGCCTTCGAGCACCTGGTCAAGCGCCTGCTCGAGGAGATGGACTACCAGAACGTCCAGGTCACCACCCGCTCCGGCGACGGCGGCGTCGACGTGGTGGCCGACATCGAGCTCGGCATCACGTCGGTGCGCGAAGTGGTCCAGGCCAAGCGCCACAAGCGAACGATCCAGCGCAAAGACCTCGATGCCCTTCGCGGCTCGCTCTACCGGTTCAACGCGGTCCGAGGAACCATCATCGCCACCTCGCGCTTCTCGAAGGGTACCGAGGAGGCCGCCTTCGCTGGTGGCGCAGCCCCGATCACCCTCATCGACGGCGACAAGCTCATCGACCTGCTGATCGAGCACGGCATCGGCGTCCGTAAGCGCACCCTCGAAGTGCTGGCGGTCGACGCCGATGTCTTTGCCGACCTGGAGGGGGAGACTTGACTCATCAGGCTCGGCTCCAACGAGGGTATGCGAGCAGAGGCAGTCAGCGAGTCGCGACGCCTCCGCGGACCGAAGGAGAGCTCGCGACTCTCGAAGGAGGCGCCCGTGTGGTCTGATAACGACACAAAAGTCGACTACCTCAACTTCCAATGTGTCGCGGAAACCGCAGCGGAGTTGATCGTTCAGGCAAATGGGACCCCGCTGTCGATGGGCGTCTCGGGGGGCTGGGGTGTCGGAAAATCCTCGATGTTGAACCTCATCTCGGACGCCTTGGAGGCGCGCAACGAGGGCAAGAAGTACCTCTTCGTGAACTTCAACGCATGGCTATACCAAGGCTACGATGATGCGCGCGCGGCACTTCTCGAGGAGATCGCGACCAAGTTGGTCGAGAAGGCGGCAGACGATGCGACCGCGCTAACCAAGGCCAAGAAGCTCCTGGGGCGCGTCAACTGGTTTCGTGTCGCTGGACTTACTGCCGGCTCCGCGTTGGCGATGGCCGCAGGCCTGCCTCCGGTTGGGCTGGTTGGAGCTGCTTGGACCGCCATCCAAGGAGTCACGGACGGAGACGTAACGAAGAAGGACGTCGCGGCCCTCGAGAAGTCCGGCAAAGACGTCGTGAAGGCCGGGGGCGAGACGATCAGGCCGGCGAAGGAAGAGACGCCTCCTCAACAGATCCATGCGCTGCGTGAGCAGTTCGAGGAGACTCTGAAGGCGATGAACACGACGTTGGTCGTCTTCATTGACGATCTCGATCGATGCCTTCCCGCTACCGCAATCTCGACGCTGGAAGCGGTGCGCCTGTTCCTCTTCTTGCCGCAGACGGCATTCGTGATCGCGGCGGACGACAAGATGATCCGCCAAGCAGTGCGCGTTCACTTCAAGGGGCTGGCGCTCGACGACGACTTGGTCACGAACTACTTCGACAAGCTCGTTCAGGTTCCACTTCGAGTGCCGCCCCTGGGTACCCAGGAAGTGCGCGCCTACCTGATGCTGCTCTACCTGAACAAGGCAGGGTTGGACGATGAGCGAATTGAGGACATCCGCTCAAAGGTCTGCGAGCGTCTTTCGTTGTCTTGGTCTGGAAAGCGCGCCGACCTCGCGTTCATGACCGAGCTCGTTCCGGACGTCGGTGCAGAGGTCCGCGCGAACCTGGAGCTCGCCGACCGCCTCGCGCCGCTGATGACGACAGCCCAGCAGATCAATGGGAACCCCCGCCTGATCAAGCGGTTTCTGAACACGCTCTGGATCCGCCTGGCGGTGGCGAAGTCACAGGGGGTAGCCGTCGACGAGTCGACGCTCGCGAAGGTGTTGCTCTTCGAACGCTGTGCCACCGAATCCGCGTATCAGCGCCTGGTGACGGCCGTGAACGACGGTGACGAAGGGCGCCCAACGTTCCTGGCTGAGTGGGAGCGCCAGGCGCGCTCAGGCGAGGAAATCAGCAGGCTCGAGCGCGATTGGGACACCCCATTCGTCAAAGACTGGCTCGCGCTCGAGCCGGCACTCGGGGAACTCGATCTTCGCGCCGTCATTTACGTCAGCCGGGAAACGCTGCCTATCGTCACCTCGGCAGACCAGATGTCGACGGCTGCACTCGAGTTGCTCGAAGGGCTTCTGAAGCTGGAATCCGGCTCGTCAACCTTCACCGAGAAACTGCGCGCGCTCGCAGGCCGGGACCACAGCCTCATGGTCGAGCGTCTGATGGTCCGCGCTCGTCAGGAGCAGTCTTGGGGCAAGCCGAACGTGCTATGGGCGTTCCTTGCCCTGATCGAAGCTGCTCCTGAGATGGCGAGCACGTTCGGGAAGTTCTTGGCGCAGCTCGACCCGTCTCGACTGACCGCGGCCATCATTCCCTTGCTCGGCGACAAGGAATGGGCACGAGAGGCACTCGGGGTGTGGGCGAAGAGCCCGGACGCACCGGGGCCGGTGAAGAGGGCGATCAAGGCGCTCACGGAGAAGGACGCCTGATGGGAACCTCCGCTTCCAGCTCCGGGCCCGGAGGCGGGGTACCGCTCGTTCCCCCGTGGGTTCCCGCGGCGGGTGCATCAGAGCCAGTCGCCAAGCAGGAACAACCGGCGACTGGACCTCTCGCGCCTCCTGCGAGATTCGGTGCTGCACGACGAGGGCTTGGCGACTTCGCACGGTCAGGTGATCGGTCCTCGCTACGCCGCGGCATAGCAAGCTACGCCGGCAAGGGGCTGGGTGGAGCGCGAAGCGCCGCGCGCAGAATGGGAGGCGCGGCCAGTCGCTCGGGCGCCCTCTTCGACGCCCTGGGTGGGCTCAGCGCCGGAACGTTCGACGCCGCCCAACTCGGCTTTGATGCGGCAGGACTCGCCGGACGCTCGGCAAGGGAGATCATCGATCGGGTCGCGCGGTTCATCAGTCCAAGCGATGGCACTCAAGATGCCGAGTCGAGCCAGAGGGCGGTCAACGCAGCTCTGTCCGATCTACTGGACGCCAACCCGGACGCGGACCTCGCGGCGCTCACCGAGCAGCAGATCGACTGGGTTCTGGAGCGCCACATCGTTTACGAGATCGTGCAGCGAATCGAACTCGATGTGGGCAAGTCGATCTTGGACAAGGCACCCAGTCCGGCTTCTGCCATCGCCCGAATGAAGGAGATCCGGGAGTACGTCGAAGAGACGGTCGCGGCGGCATTCCGAGCACAACGCCGAACGGGTCGCCCGCTGGATGGCGCGACCGCATCCAAGGTCACTGGCAACGTCATCCAGGAGACGTTCAAGGTGTTCGAGGAGTACGTCGAGTGAAGATCGTGTGTTCCCAGAACCCGCCTGTGCTGGACGAGGCAGTCGGAATCGCCTTCGCGATGTACACATCCCCAACCTCGGGCGAGATTGGCCGGATCGGGTCATCGATTCCGATCGAGCTCCGTCGGTCAGGCTTCGTTGTCGATTCCGTATCGTGGGATTTCCTAACCATCGCCCTGGCAGTGATCGCCGCTGATCAGGGGTGTCTGCGGCAAGGAAGCGCGGACGGCTGGACCCGTCAGATTGACCTGTGCGTTTCCGTGCAGTCCCCGTTGACCTGGAGACCGCATGCCGCTGCCCTGGAGAAGGCACTCGGCTTCCTCACGGGGGACATCTGGACAGTCGAGTTCGAGGGTGGCGGACCCACGCCTCCTGCACGGCCGAAGCGACGACGGCGCGGTCAGAGGAGACCATCCGGGGACATCGTCTGCCTGCTCTCTGGCGGCATGGATAGCTTGGTGGGCGCTATCGACCTCGTCGACCAAGGGCAGACGCCCATCCTCGTGAGCCAGCGGGCTAGCGGGGATTCGGATCGGCAGCGCGCGTTCGCGGCGAAGATCGGCCCCACGTTGACTCATCTCCAGCTCTCGCACGCTGCGCGTCCCCCTGGAACGGCCGAGCGCTCGCAGAGGGCGCGGTCCATCATATTCCTCGCGTACGGGCTGCTCGCCGCGGCTGCGCTTCGAACGTCGGGGGTAGCGGAACCTGTCCAGCTCGTCGTGCCCGAAAACGGGTTCATCAGCATGAACGTTCCGCTGACGAACCTCAGGATAGGGACGCTGAGCACGCGAACAACCCACCCGTTCTTCCTCGAGCAGATTCAGGCTATCTGGGCAGCCGTTGGGCTGAGCGTCGAGATTCAGAACCCGTACCAATTTCAGACCAAGGGCGAGCTGCTCACCGGGTGTCGACGACAAGACCTGCTTCAGAAGCTCGCCAGCCAGTCAACGAGCTGCGGCAGGTTCGGACGCTACGGCTACAAGCATTGCGGCCGGTGCATCCCGTGTCTGGTTCGGCGCGCCGCCTTTCTGAAATGGGGACAACCCGATGGAACAGAGTACGAGTTCGCCGACCTGAAGGCTCAACGCGACTTCGATGACGTTCGTTCTCTCGCGATGGCGTGTTTGCGCGTGCAGGCCGACGGTGTCGAACGATGGGCGGCAGGCGCGATCAGCTACGCCGAGCTCGGCGATCCGACGCCGTTCATGGAGACCGTGGGTCGCGGCATCGACGAAGCTCGCGACTTGCTTCGCGCATCAGGGGTCCTGTGATCGATCTGCACTGCCACATCGACCTCTACCCAGATCCGCGAGCGATCGTTGCCGAGGCGGTACGGAGGCAATGCTACGTCTTGGCGGTCACGACCACACCGCTCGCGTGGGGCGGAACGACGCGCGTGATTGACAACGCGCCACGAGTGCAGATTGGGCTGGGACTCCATCCCGAGCTCGTGGCCGAACGGGCGCGCGAAGTCACGCAGCTTGTTGAGCTACTACCGGAAGCCCGGTTCATCGGTGAGATTGGGCTCGATGGTTCGCGCCGGCACCGCCCGTCATTTCCTCTGCAAACAGATGTCTTCCGAACGATCCTGCGGGCGGTGGCGGACAGCGGAGGTCGCGTCATGAGCGTCCACTCGAGGGGGGCGGCAAAGGAGACGCTCGATGAGCTTGAGCAGCATGCGGGGTCAAGCACACCGGTGCTTCATTGGTTCTCCGGGACTCAGCGAGAGCTGCGGCGTGCCATCGACCTGGGCTGCTGGTTCAGCGTCGGGCCCGCGATGCTGAAGGGCGAGAAGGGACGGAAGCTCGCCGAACTGATGCCCGTAGACCGCGTGCTGACCGAGACAGATGGCCCGTTTACGAGGAACGGCAACGAGCCGCTCTTCCCCTGGGATGTAGAGGAGGCAGAGCGCGTGCTCGGCGGGATCTGGCGGACCGATGCTTCGGCAACGCGCCGGCGCATTCGTGAGAACCTACGTACCCTCGTGGCCGAGGGTGGCCCGCGATGAACGAAGGGAGCACTGGCTCTGTGTCGCCCCAGTTCGCCCCGCACCGGCCACCACCCGCCATCCGGCCCCAGACCCCACCGCCGGCTCTTCAGGCCCACCACGCCTCGGACACGGCCCCGAGTCGGGCCGTCCCGTGGACGGCCTTCACCTGTTCACGCTCGCCGCACCCAACCCCGCGGGATCGCATGATTTCCGTGCCTTGCCGGGGCCTCTGGGCTGCCGGTTGGCAACAAGCTCGCAAGTGGGGAGCCATTTTTGCCCAAGGCGAACATCCTTGGGCGCCAGGTAAACAGAGGGCCTCATCGGGATGACCGGCGAGGCCCTCTTCTTTTTCCCGTTGTTCCGCAGGGTCTTGCGCGTTGACGGTGATCGCGTGGTGCTCGAGCGAGCGCGATGCTCAGAGCACGAGGTCCTCGGCGACGTGCTGATCGCCGTCGCAGAGAGCCGCGTCTGGGGCTCAGAGCCGGCCAGAGCTCTGAGGGCCACGTTTAACAGCTCGTGGCTCTGAGCTTTACAGCTCGGCCCGTTGCCAACTCGCCACCCGCTGTTTCACAGCGCGCACGTCGTTGATGTCGCTCGCGTTGTCGTCGTTGCCAGGGGGGCTCAGAGCGCGGGCGCGAAATGGCTGGGCGATGCCATGTGGTGGTTGCCAATCAAAACGACTCTGAGGTTAGCAGCGCTGTAAACCTCAGAGTCGCGGGTCCGGATCGCGAGGTCTGGCTCGCCCCTCCGTCTCCGGGGTAGGGTCGAGCAACGAGTGAGACCGCCATGGATGAGAAGAGCCGAACAGCCGCCAGCAAGTTCCTGAGCTACGTGCTCAGGCACGAGCCCGCGGCCGTGGGCATCGCGCTCGACTCTGGCGGCTGGGTCGCCGTCGATGTGCTGCTCGACGCATGCGCCCAGCACGGACGCGGGCTGTCCCGGGCCGACCTCGATGAGGTCGTCGCCACCAGCCCGAAGCAGCGCTTCGCCCTGTCCGATGACGGGCAGCGCATCCGTGCGAACCAGGGCCATTCGACCGCCGTGGACCTTGGCTACGAGCCGGCCGAGCCGCCCGATGTTCTCTTCCACGGCACCGTGGCTCGCCTGCTGCCCTCCATTCGGGATGCGGGACTGCAGCGGATGGAGCGCCACCACGTCCACCTCTCCCCCGACGAGGCCACCGCCCGGGCCGTGGGCGGTCGGCGGGGCAAGCCGATCATCTTGCGTATCGACACTCGGGCGATGCGGGAAGCCGGGCACGTCTTCTTCGTGACGCCGAACGGTGTCTGGTTGACCGACGCAGTGCCGGCCTCGTTCATCTCGGGCTGGGGTGAGGAATAGGCGTCGGCGGCGCTACTCGTACCATTGCCCAGCATCCAGGAAGTCCACGAACATTTTCCAGGTGATCTGCGGGAGAACGACCACCGGGTCGTCGATGTCGCGTGGGTCCACCGAGGTGATCGCGCCTGAGGCATCGAGGACGGCGACGGGCCCGGGAACGTACGACCGCCCCGTATCATCGCCTTCCTGCCATCCGCCGAACGTTCCCGCTGCGGCGCACTCGAGGTACGTGCAAGGGTCGAAGTTGTACCACCGACTACCGCGCGGCGCATCCACGCCGAAGTAGCGGTACTCGTCGTCGAGGGTTCCCGCCGACCTCATCTCATCAAGGTCACGGATCTGCTCGCCGATGCGCTTCTCCCAGGCGAGGTAGCCGTCGGTTGCGGCAGGACCGAGCTCGGTTGCGTGCGCGGACGGCTCGAACGCGGCCTGCAGTAGCTCGGCAAACTCCTCTGGCGAAATCGATTCGCGCGCGCGCAGGTTGCGGCCGAGCCGGCGCAGACTCTCGAGGTAGCTCTGGAGTGTGCAACGGCACTCCGCTCGCTGCTTCACCAGCTCGGCGATGAAGCAGTAAAGGTCGCGATTGGTCGCTACGTCACCCATCGGTTGCTCCGGCGTCGACCGCTTCCCGCAGCAGCGCCCGCAGGTCCTCGCTCACCAACGGAACGTCGTCCACTTCGGCCGCCCGCAGCCACCGCCGCTCCCGCGTGCGCTCTGGGAGGTCGCCAAGGGTCGGTTCTCCGTGAACGCGCGCGACGTAGTAGCGGACCTGCTTCAGCCGGCGTTCGGGCCCCTCTCCGAGGAAGTACTCGAGCCGCCCGAGTTCCGCGGACACGTCGAGTTCTCCCCCCACACCAGACTCCTCGCGCAACTCTCGAAGAGCGGCCTCCTCCGGGAACTCGTCCCACTCGATGCCACCCTTGGGTAGCTCCCAGCCGCTCTTGCGGGTTCGGATCAAGAGGACCGCGGGCCCGTCGTCATCACGCACGACCAGCGCCGCCCCCGCGCAGATCTCGCTCGGGCAGCCCTCGAGGTCGAGCACGAGATCGTCGACCAGCCCGCGCGCCTTCGCCTCGGAGAGGAACCACGTCGTCGGCGCGTTCCGCCGCCAGCCTCCGGGGGCGTCGACTCGATCGGCCACCATGAAGAGGCAAAGCAGCCGGACATCCACCTCGTTGGCCAGGCGCCGCCAGGCCTTGTCCGACGGTGCTTCGCCGCGACTCGTCGACCGATGCCAAGGCAGGCTGGTGTCGTGCCACTTCACCAGGCCGAGGAGAGCTTTGTCGGTGACGCCGCAGTCGGCGAGCACGTCGAGGGAGCGCGCCGGCCGGGCCGTCCCCGTGATCTTACCGATGTCGTGGGCGTGTCCGAGGTTGGTCAGCAGCGCCACCTCAGCCGGTGAGCATCCGTTGGCTCCGGCCAGCTGCGCGGCCATCCTCGCGACAGCGTCGGAGTGGGTCCGCGCGTCCGACGCGGTGTGGCGCCTTGGGTTGAGGGATACGCGACCGAGCCTCTCGTAGGCATCAGCGAATCGTTCGTTCTTCAGAAGGTCTTCCATGTTCGTTCTCTGCTTCTGAAGGTACGCGCCGAGACTATCATGCAGAACTTGTCATTTGTTCTTGGCTATCACTGGACGTTATAGTTGAGCGGTGAACTACGACTGGCTGTTCTCCTTCGTCGCCTTCGCCGACCGCCTCAACTTCACGCGGGCGGCCGAAGAGCTGCACATCACGCAGCCGGCCCTGCACGCGCAGATCCGCAAGCTCTCCGAGGACGTCGGCGCGACCCTCTACAGGCGCGAGGGTCGATCGCTGGTCCTCTCCCCCGAGGGTCGGCGTCTCGCCGCGTTCGGCCGTGAGGTCCAGGCTCGCGGGAGCGACGTGCTCGCCGAGCTTCGCGGCGAGGACACCCGGGGTCCGGTCATCCTCGCATCCGGGCAAGGCGCGTTCCTCTATCTGCTTGGCCCGGCCATCAAGCGGTTCCCCAAAGAGCGCTGGCCCCTGCGCGCGTTGTCGATGTCCGGCCCCGACACCATCGAGGCCGTTCGCGACGCTCGGGCCGACGTGGGGGTGGCTGTCTTGGCGAACACGCCGTCCGATCTCGACTGCCGAACCATGCGCCGGGTTGGGCAGACTGTGTTGCTGCCGCGCGGCCACCGGCTGTCGAAGCGACGAAGCCTGAAGCCAGGCGACCTCGACACCGAGAGCATCGTCGTCGCGCCTGAAGGAAGCCCGCATCGCGTGATGCTCTCCCAGGCGCTGGCAACCGCCGGGGCCAAGTGGTCCGTCGCGGTGGAGGCCACCGGCTGGGAGCTGGTGATCCAGTTCGCCCGCTACGGCTTGGGCGTCGCCGTGGTGAACGACTTCTGTCCCGTGCCGCGGGGGCTGGTCGGCGTCAGGCTCGAAGGGGTCCCGGACGTTGAGTACCACGTGGTGACGCGGCCCGGAGCCGAGCGCGAGTCCAGGGACACCCTGGTCCGCATGATCCTGGAGAGTGCCGCGTGAGCCGCCTCCACCAGGGAACCGATGCCCGACTTCGCCACCTCGCGCTGGGCATTCAGTCGTTCCGGTGCGAAAACAACCCCATGAGCGTTGTGCCCCAATATCCGCCGCTTCAGGAGGTCCCGAGATGACCCCCGAGCAGCAGCGCGAGGTCTGGAACATGCTCGACAAGGGTCACCTGGTCGAGGTGGCGCGCAAGGGGCCGGAGCCGATCTTTGCCACGATAAGCGGCGCTCACCTATATGGATTCGCCTCTCCGGACAGCGACGTCGATCTGCGGGGTGCGTTCATGCTGCCGGCGAGCGAGATGCTCGGTCTCCACCCGCCCAGCGAGACCATCACCATCGAGGACAAGACCACCATCGACCTCGACTGGGTGGCGCACGACATCCGCAAGTTCGCGCGGCTGATGACGAACCACAACGGCTACGTGCTCGAGCAGCTGTTCTCGCCGCTCGTGGTGTTGTCGACCCCCGCCCACGAGGAGCTGATCGAGCTCGGCAAAGGCTGCGTGACCAAGCCCACGGTGCGGCACTACCACGGCTTCGCCCGGGGCCGCCGCAAGCGGCTCGCTGAGCCCAATCCCACAGTCAAACACCTGCTTTACGCGTACCGCGTTCTGCTCACGGGGATTCACCTCCTGGAGACGGGCGAGGTCGTCGCGAACATCCAGGTGCTGAATGAACGCTTCCGGTTCGCCGAGATCGACGAGCTGGTCGCGCGCAAGCGGGCCGGCGCGGAGAAGATGGCGCTCAACGACCGCGACATGGACGAACACGGCGGCCTCCTCGATCGGCTGGAGGCCAAGCTCCAAGAGGCACATGACGCGAGCAGCCTCCCCGACGAGCCAACCACGGTGGCCGCGCTACAAGACTTCGTGGTCCGCCTTCGTCTCGATGGTGCGCGATCGGAGGGCGCCTGATGTTCCCGCTCGAGCACCACACCATCTTCCTCACCCTCGCGGGCAGCCAGGCGCACGGCACCGCGCGAGATGGCTCCGACGTCGATCTGCGCGGTGTCTGTGTTGCCCCGCTCTCGGTCAGGTTGTCGCTGTTCCGCGCCTTCGAGCAGTACGAGGGTGAGCTGCCGGAGCCGCTCGCCGAGACGGTCATCCCTCGAATTGAGGGCCACCCGACCGCGTCGCGTGCCCTCGACATCAAGACCGAGTGCGTGATCTTCGACATCGCCAAGTTCGTCGGGCTCTGCGCAGCGGCGAACCCGAACGCGCTGGAGATCTTGTTTGCCGACGAGCGCGATTGGGTCTTCGAGACACCAGCCTGGCGACGCCTGCATGACGAGCGGCGCCGATTCCTCACCAAGAAGGTGCAGCAGACCTTCCATGGCTACGCGATGGCGCAGCTCAAGAAGATCAAGACACACCGTTCGTGGCTTCTGAACCCGCCCACGAAGAAGCCGTCTCGCGAGGACTTCGGCTTGCCCATCGCGGGCGGAACCCTCAGCCGGGACGATCAGAACCGCATCGAGCAGAGCATCGCCGACAAGATTCGCAGCTACGGCATCGACAACATCGATATGACGAAACCCACGCGCATCGCCGTTCAGGAGCGTCTGGACGCGTTCTACAGAGACGTGCTCTCTGCATCCGCCGACGACCTGGACGAACGCATGCGAGCGGTCGCCACCCATGGGCTCCACCTACCGCCTGATGTCGTTTCCACCCTGAACGCCGAGAAGAAGTACCGGGCGGCCATGAAGCACTGGGACTCCTACCAGACGTGGAAGACCCATCGAAACCCGGCCCGCGCCGAGCTCGAACGCCAACACGGCTACGACACCAAGCACGCCATGCACCTGATTCGCCTCATGCGCATGGGCCTCGAGGCGCTCGAGACCGGCGACCTTCGCGTGCGTCGCGACGACGCGGAGGAGCTGTCGGCCGTCCGCGACGGGGCCATGGGCTTTGATGAGCTCCTGGCGGCAGCGACCGGGCTTCAGGAATCCATGGAGAAGGCCGCAGCGATGACGAGCCTGCCCGCCGACGTTGACCGCGACGGGGTGGATGATCTTCTGCTCGCGCTCTTGCAGGAGGGGTCGTCGTGACGCCTCGTGGAGGTTCCTTCTGATGTTCCGCCGCTCCCAGCCGAAGGTCGAGGTCCTGGCACGCGTTCCCGCCGACGACCTGCCCTGGCGGCATGAGGGCGTGCTCGTTCTCGTCTCCAAAGGCGTCGGGGCTCTGAGATGGCGAGCCGTGAAGGCCAACGGCGCTACGAAGCGGGCACTGGTGCTTCGCGATACGCCGCTGCTCTTCGCCCAGTCCCCTTGGTCGAATCTGCTCTCAGCTGACAAACAACTCCATCGCCACATCGTCGAGGTACTGATCAGGCGAGACCCTCACCCGACGTCTCCACCGCCCCATCTCCGTGAAGCCCATCTTGCGGTACAAAGCCTGTGCAGGCGTGTTCGAAGACCGAACGTTGAGTTCAATCTTCTCGACGGTCGCTGAGTTTCTCGCCCACTCGATCAAACTCCCGAGAAGTGCTCCGCCGATGCCCTGGCCGTGCCACCCGGGATGCGTGACCAAGGTCAGGTGGACAACGTGTCGCACCGCAGCCAATGGCAGCGGATCGAGCATTCCGTGGCCCACGAGTTGTCCCTCGCATTCCACCACGAGGTCATGCCCGTTGTCGGAGCCCGTGAGGGAACTGATCTTCTCCGCGAACCGCTCGTCTGAAAGTTCCGAAGGTTGAGAAACGAGGAATCCCGGTGTTGCAGCGATTGTTCGTTCAGCCTGCGCCAGGATGAGTGCGTCTTCCACACCCGCTGGCCGGATGGTGAGCCTCGGAGCCGCAACGGACTCAACGCCATCCCTCGGGATCTTGCCGACCATGCCAAACTGCTAACACATCCACTTGGTTCTCCTCGACGTCGAAGATCAACCAGTATCCGAATCGAAAAACGAGCGCTCGACGGACTTCGCCCGAGGTTTCCAGCACTCTGGGATAACGACGAGGTGCTGACGAGATCGTCGAAACCAGTTGCTCGACGTCGTCGAGGAAGATGGTGCCGAATCCGGTGCGGGCTTCCTCCAGACGTACCGCGGCATCTGCGAGCTGCTTGGAGGCTCGCGTGGTCCATTGGAGCTTCGGGGTCATTTGCTGAGACGCTTGCGGGCTTGGCTGAGGGCCTCTTGGGTCGTCAGCAGCTGCTCCGTATCACGGCTGTTTCGGCCCGCTTCAATCTCTGAGAGTATGGCGGGCAGCTCCTCAGCGGCATCAAGATCGGCCTTCAGGTAGGGGGCGATCTTCGAGAACTGATCTTCATTCAGGCCCTCGAGGCGCTTCATCAGCTCAGCTTTCGTCATCTGCTTCTCACTCTGGCTGAGCCGGTCGTGCTTGTCGACCGGGTCGGTTCTGGAGGTCATTCGCAACCGTTGGCCAAGTAGCCGAAAATGGGAGGAAACCGAAATAGCTGCCGGCGGGGACAACTACTGCCAGACCATCGAGAAACGCGACGAAGAGTTCTTACTCGAGGGTGTCAAGGCTCGGGTCACCTGATCGCTCTCAGCGCCTGAAACGACCGGGCCCCACCCTCGCGAGCTTTGAAGATTCCATCGTCGTCACGAGGTCGCCCAGCTCCTCACGGAGCAGCAACGAGCACCCGCCGCCGTTGACAGACGTACCAACCAGTTGGTACGTACGCGACAGATGGCGAAGGCGCAGGCCGCGAAAGAGAAGCTGCTGAACGCAGCGCTGTCGTTGATTCGCGAGAAGGGCTTCTCGGCCATGACCGTCGACGATCTCTGCGCGCGCGCTGGGGTCACCAAGGGGGCGTTCTTCCATTACTTCAAGAGCAAGGATGAGCTCGGTGTCGCCGCCGCGGACCACTGGTCCGCGGTGACCGGCGCGCTCTTCGCGCGCGCGCCCTACCATGACCACGATGACCCGCTCGATCGGGTCCTCGCGTACATCGAGTTTCGGCGTCAGCTGCTACGAGGCGAGATCCCGGAGTTCACGTGCGTCGTGGGGACCATGGTCCAGGAAACCTACGGACAGCACCCCGAGATCCGCGAGGCCTGCGGGGCGAGCATCTTCGGGCACGCCGGCACGCTCGTGGACGACATCGCCAAGGCCATGACCGACCGCGGGGTCGCCGCTGGCTGGACCGCAGAGAGCCTGGCGGCGCACACCCAGGCGGTGCTGCAAGGTGCGTTCGTTCTCGCGAAGGCCAAGAACGACGTGGGTGTCGCCATCGAAAGCGTCGACCACCTGCGGCGCTACGTCGAGCTGCTGTTTTCGGCCCCCCAAAAAAAGAAGAAGACCAAGGAGAAGAAGCGATGAATCCCGTTGTCCACTTTGAGCTACCGTACGAAGACCGCGAAAGAGCCGAGCGGTTCTATGGGAGCGCGTTTGGCTGGAAGACGCAGTTTCTCGGTCCGGACATGGGCGACTACGTGTTGCTCACGACGGCCGAGATGGATGCCAAGCCCAACCGCCCGGCCGGCGCCATCGACGGCGGGATGTTCCCCAAGAGGCCTGACCGGCCGATGCAGCACCCGTCCATCGTGATCGCGGTGCGAAACATCGCCCGCGCGATGGCGAGTGTTCGCGGTGCGGGCGGTGAGGTCCTGGGCGAGCCCCACTCGATCCCGAACGTCGGCCTCTACGTTTCCTTCGTCGACACCGAAGGCAACCGCATCAGCATGCTCGAGGCCGTCTCGGGCTGAGTCACGGACACCTAGAAAGGCAGGACACGACATGCGAGACCGAATCCGCAACGAAGACAGGAGAGGAATCCGAGATGAAGAACGACGTGATCACGATTGAAAGCCTGGTGCGCGCACCCATTGAAAAGGTCTGGTTGTGCTGGACCGAGCCGGCGCACATCACGCGGTGGAACTTCGCGTCTGAGGATTGGTGCTGCCCGAGTGCAGAGAACGATCTGAGGCCGGGCGGTCGATACCGAGCGAGAATGGAAGCCAAGGACGGAAGCTTCGGGTTCGACTTCGAAGCGGTCTACGATGAAGTCTCGGACCTCGAGACGCTCGCCTCGACCATGGCGGATGGACGCCGAATGAAGACGGCCTTTGCGGCCGAGAAGGGCGCAACCAAGGTGACGACGACCTTCGATGCGGAGCAGGAGAATTCCGTCGATAGGCAACGCCAAGGCTGGCAAGCCATCCTCGACAACTTTAAGCGCTACGCCGAGTCGTACAACGACGGCGTGAAAGGCGGTTCGAAATGAGTGACAAGAACAAAGTCCGTACGTGTTTGTGGTTTGACGGCAACGGCGAGGAGGCGGCCAAGTTCTATGTCTCGATCGTGCCCGGCAGCACCATCGAGGTGGTGTCGGGTCCCGTCGTGGAGCTCTCGCTGGCCGGGACGCCGTACATGTTTCTGAGCGGCGGACCGCAGCACAAGCTGTCGCCGGCGGCATCCATCGTCGTCCGCACTTCCGATCAAGCCGAGACGGATAGGCTTTGGAACGCGCTCCTGGCCGACGGCGGCGAGGAGAGCCGGTGCGCGTGGCTCACCGATCGCTTTGGCGTGTCGTGGCAGGTGGTTCCGGACGCGCTCCCGCGCCTGCTCGGGGCCGAGGACCGCGAGGCCGCCGGTCGAGCGATGCAGGCGATGATGCAGATGGGAAAGATCGACATCGCGGCGCTCGAGTCCGCGTTCCGTGGAGACACGTGATGAGCCCGCCACCAGCAGCTTCTGTTGCGCACGAGACCCTTGTGTTTGAACGCCGTGCTCGCGCCTCGCCGGAGGCTGTCTTTGCCGCCTACGTCGATGTCGGCGTGCGCGCCAGGTGGAGCGCTCCTTCGCCGACGGCCGCGGTGGTCTATTCTGCAGCGGACTTCCGCGTCGATGGCGTAGATTCGTTTCGCTGCGGCAGCGCCGACGATCTTCGCTTCGCGGGCGTCGTTCGGTATCTCGACATCATCGACGGACAGCGCATCGTCTACAGTGAGGTGATCACCAGCTCGGGCACGCGCCTCTCGGTCTCGCTGGTCACGTGGGAGTTCTGCCCCGAGGGTTCAGGCACGCGGCTCGTCGTCACGGACCAGGTCACCTCGTTCGTCGGCCAGGGGATGATCGACGGCAGTCGTTCTGGCATGAGCGGAGCCCTCGACAACCTTGTCGCGTTCGTCGACGAGGAGATCCGACAAAGCTGAAGCCATGCGAGGGCCAAAGGCATGACCGAGATCGGTCCGCCGTCGAAGGAGGTGGTCTCGTGGCTCCTCCAGGGCGATCCGGCGGTGGTGTGGCAGGTCCAACGCGACCTCTTGGGCCGCGCCGAAGCGACCTGGGCCAAGACGCGCCGCAGGGTCGCTCGCGAAGGCTGGGGGGCTCGCCTGTTGTCGCATCGGGCCGATGACGGCCGGTGGGGCGGAGGGCTCTACCAGCCGAAGTGGACCTCGACCTTCTACACCCTGCGTTTGTTGACCCACTTGGGGCTGGCGCCAAACCACCCCAGCGCGAGGTCGAGCTGCCGTTTGCTGTTGGACGAGGGCGTGAAAGAAAGCGGCGGCGTGAGTCTCTGGAGCACCGGATGGACGGACACCTGCGTCACCGCGATGCTGCTCTCGATGGCCTGCTACTTCGGCTTCGCGGAAGACGAACGCTGCGCGCGCATGCGGGCGTGGCTGCTCGGCGAGCAGATGGCCGATGGAGGGTGGAACTGCGCACGCGAGCGCGCCCAGCACGCATCGTTTCACACCACCATCAGCACTCTCGAGGGGCTCGCCGCGTTCGCTTCCGCGAAGGGTGTCGATTCCGCGCTGAAGCGGGCGGCCGGCCGAGGCCGCAACTACTTCCTGCGGCATCGGCTCTACCGGTCGGAGCGCACCGGAGAGGTCGTGCGTCCGAGCTTTGCGAAGCTCTCATTTCCCACGCGCTGGTTCTTTGACGTCCTCCGCGGTCTGGAGCACTTCAGCACGGTCGCTGCGCCGTGGGACGAGCGGCTTGGTGATGCCGTTGATGTGTTGCTCTCCGCCCGGACAAAGGACGGAAGGTGGCGAGCGCAGAACAGGCACAGCGGAAAGGAACACTTCCGTCTCGAAGGTGGACGTGAACCGAGCCGGATGAACACCTTGCGCGTGCTCCGAGTCCTTCGCTGGGTCGACGCCAGGCGGCACTGAATCTGGGTCACGCTTTGCGCTGACGCGCATGGACGACGACCACTCATCTCATGTCGAGTGCATCCAGGAACTCGGCCGTTCGTTCGAGGGCGCGTCGCGTCGCCGTTCGGCTGAACGCTGGATGGGCCGATTCCGCAAACCAGTGCGTCGTACGCGGGTAATCGAAGGCGGTGTAGGGCAGCCCGCGCTTGTTCACGGCCCGCTCCATGCTGCGTCGGGCGGATGCGGACACGAAGTCGTCGGTCTCCGCGAAGTGGGCCATGAGGGGGGCCGTGGCCTTCGAGAAGTCTCCGCCCCGGGCGCCATAGAACAGCACGGCACCACTGATGGGAGGATCGGGGTGTTGGGCGAGCCAGACCGTCCAGTGGGCGCCCATGGAGAAGCCGATGACTGCGGGCACAGTTCCTGTGCTGCGAGCGTCGGCCGCGAGTCGTTGGATGGAGCGCTGCAGCAGCTTGTACGCGGGTGCTCGCCGCTTCACCTGGCGCAGTCGGCGAGCTTTGGCTTCGGTGGTCGCCGTCGCCCCTTCGAACAGGTCGACGCATCCGACGAGGAACCCTCTGGAGGCGAGCTGATCCGCGATGCGGGTGAATGAGGAAGTGAGGCCCCACCACGAGTGTACGATGAGCACCGGTCTGCCCGCTCCGCCGCTTGGAACACTCAGATGGGCGAGGGCGTCATCGTCTCGTCCGCTCATCTGCCCATGGTGGCATCGGACTTGGGCGGCCCGCAATCTCTTCGAGGCGCCCTGCATCCCTCCAACCCGTTCGAGCCCGCCGAAGTCGATGCGCGAGGGTATCCGGCCCGGATCGCTTGGAAAGCATCCGATGGATGATCGATCGGGGATTCCGAGAGGCGTCATCGCTGGTCACCCCTCATCGCTTGGAGGAGAGTGACGGATGCCTCGCGTCCCCGTCACACGGACCCCCGTGCGCCTTGCCCCCAATTGCACCCGCGTGATCACGAAGCCGTTCGCGCCCGGCGGCGACCTCTCCTTAGACCCGAACTCGCGCGTCGGCAGGATTGTGGCGCGAATCCTGGCGATGTCCGAGGCGGACGTGGCGACCACGCTCCGCACGACGGAAGACCGGTTCGCTGGGCGCCACGCCGACCTGCGGGCGGTGCTCGAGGCCAATCTCGCGGTCGTCGCGGAGCATGCCGCTCAGATGGGGACGTTATCCAGCGAACGCCGGCTGCTCATGGGCGCCTACTTCACACATGAGTACTCGATCGAGTCCGCCGCGCTCTGCAACCCTTCGATCGTCAAGGCGCCCGACCAAGGCGGTCTCCGCCGAGGCGAGCAGCGCTTCATCCTGAGCCTGCGGGCGATTGGTGAGGGGCACATCTCCTCCATTCAGTTTCGATCGGGGGTCATCAGCGCAGATGGTGGGATCGAGATGGAGGCGCTGAGTCCCTACGTCCATACCGCCCGCCACCGACCGCCTGTGTATGAAAAGGCCATCTTCCACAGCAAGCTGGTCGAGCTGCACGCCGGCAACGAGATCGTCGCTATAGTCCTCGACATGTTGCCGGAACGATTCACTCTGATGGAGCTCGAGGCCGTCCTCCGCGACGTCGACAGCCGGCACGACTTTAGCCCCACAGACGTGCAGGTCACCCGAACCATCCATTGGCTCGCATCCTCCAACTACGACAGCTCGTTCGCCCCAGACTCGAAGCTCTCCGAGCGCATCCTCTTTCCGGCGGGGCCGACCGAGAGTCACGGGATGGAAGACGCTCGCTTCGTCCACTTCACTCGTGACGATGGGACGGTCACATACTTCGCTCCGTATACCGCGTTTGACGGGTATCGAATCCTTCCCCAGCTGATCGAGACCTCCGATTTTGTCTCGTTCCAAATCGCGACACTCAATGGTGCCGCCGCAACGAATAAGGGCATCGCGCTTTTTCCACGGATGCTCAACGGGCGCTATGCGGCCCTCTCCAGAGTCGACAACGAGAACAACTTCGTGATGTGGTCGGACAACGTTCGCTTCTGGCACCAAAGCGAGCTCATTCAGACCCCGGCTCGCCCCTGGGAGCTCACGCAAGTCGGCAACTGCGGCTCCCCGCTCGAGACCGAAGCAGGATGGCTCGTCATCACGCACGCCGTCGGGCCGCTTCGCCAGTATGCCATTGGTGCCATCCTGCTCGACAAGCAGGACCCTGCGCGGGTCATCGGTCATCTCGCCGAGCCCCTGCTCGAGCCCGCTGAAGACGAGCGCGATGGCTACGTGCCGAATGTGGTCTATTCGTGCGGCAGCATGATCTCGGGCGGCCAACTCGTTCTGCCCTATGGCGTCTCTGACGCCGAGACTCGAATCGCGACCGTGCGCCTGGATGATCTTTTGGGGGCGCTCACCGCCGCTCGTTGAGCGTTGAAGCGACCTACCGCCAAGCCTCGCAGTAACGTCGGTACAGGCGGGGCAGCTCGGTTCCAGGCGCGCGATAGAAGTCGTCCGCATCGATGTCGATCCAGCTTCCGTCCGTGACGGAGCTCGCGGCGCGAGTCGAGACGCCCTGCTGGGCGAAGGCTTCTACCGCGAGCGCGCTCGGCTTTGGAGAGGCGTCGGCGCGCCACAGCCCGAAGGAGCGTTCGTGAATCGCGAGGTCGAGTGGCGGAAGTCCCCATATGGCCTCCGCGTAGTCGGAGTAGCACCAGAGCATCGCCCCCGTGCTGCCACAGCCGACGAGCGCGTGGAGCGCGCGCTCGACGTACGAAGCCGCCGCTTGTTCTTCGACCAGCGCGGGGCCGGATGCAGCAAGGGCGCGTACGTGCTCGACGTGACCGACCTGCGTGGTGGGCACTCCGAACTCCGAGAAGAGGACGTCGGCTCCCCCACCCAGCCATCGCGTCACCCGGGAAAGGAACGGCAAGATCCGCTCGTCCGTAGGGCCGTTCGCCCACGCGGCGTAACCTGGGTACCCGTGCATGGTCAGAAAGTCACAGACCGAAGCGGCCTCGCGCGGACCGAGGTTGCGGTTCTGCTCGATGTCTTCCATGTGAAGCCCCACGGTCACCCGCGCCTTCGCGTCCGCGCCGCGGATGGCGTCCGTGAGGCGTGAGAGCCACTCGAGGCCGCTCGCCGCATCCGGAGGGACAACGCAGTTGGAGTTCTCGTTTCCGAGGTCCCATGCCCACAAGGCCTCGTGTCCGGCGAGTGCACCCGCGAGCTCTCTCGCGTGCGCCACCTGCGCATTGGTGATCGAAGGGTCCGCATACCAGTTCGCGAGGCCGGCCCCCGATACCCGGCCACCGGAGACGACGCGAAACCGATCGTCGCCCGCCGTTTCGCCTAGAGCCCACAACGGGATCCAGTTGGCGCCGCTCATGTGTCCCGTAAATAAGGTGGGCATGACGGAGAGTCCCGCGGCATGCGCTATGTCGAAGGTCGATGCGAGGCGATCGACCATCAACCTGTCGATGCGGGACGGCGTCGGCTGGAAGTCCTCCCACGTGAGAAAGATGCGGACCGAATCGAACCCGCAGCCCGCGATGCGGCCGAAGTCCGCCGCCACCTCGCTTGCGTCGAATTCGGACCACCAACGCATCGCGGTCCGAGCCGGCCAATAGTTGACGCCGAGCCGAAAGGGCTTGGTGCTCACTCGGCGCCCCTGGAGGCCGTGCGGCCTACGATGCGTTGGTAGACCGCGACATACTCGTCGACCATACGGTCCTTGCTGAAGCGATGCTCGACCGAGGCGCGCACCCCGCCTGAATCCAGATCGCCGATGCAGCGCAGGGCCTCAACCGCCTCGTCCTCCGAGCCTACGAGGCAGCCGTTGACGCCCTCCACGATGAGCTCCGGCATGGAACCACGCCGGCGCGCGATCACCGGCGTGCCGCACGCCAGGGCTTCGACGACGCTGAAGCCAAACGGCTCGTCGAAGTTGACGAGATGGAGCAACGCGCGCGCCCCGCCGAGGAGTTCGTTCTTCCGTTCGGGCCCGACCGCCCCGATGAACTGCACTCGATCCCCGGCGATGTGAGGCTCGACCGCGCGCTCGAAATAGTCACGGTCCTGGACGATTCCGGCGATCACCAGCGGCAAGCCTGCGCGACGCGCGACGATGATGGCCTCCTCCGTGCCCTTGTCCGGATGAATGCGACCAAAGAACAAGAGGTAGTCGCGCCTCGAGCCGCCGATCGTGAACTCGCCCATGTCGATGCCGTGGTGAATCGTGGCCATGTACTCGAGCGAAGGGTGTCGGTCGGCGTCGCTGATCGCCACGTAGTGAGTGCTGCCGTTGTACTTCTGATAGACGGGGACGATTCGCTCGGAAGAGAACCCATGGATCGTCGTGACCACGGGCGTGTCGACCAATCCAGAAAAACTGAGCGGCAGAAAATCAAAGCTGTTGTGGATGAGGTCGAATTCGGCGGCGCGCTCGAACACGGCGGAGATGTGCAGGCACTCCCAGACCTTGGCATCGAGATCGACCTGTTCCGAGTAGCCGCGTGGGGCGCTCCCGACGAGGCGGGCCTTGGTCATCGAGTCGGCGGTGGCAAAGAGGGTGACGTCGAGTCCGCGCTCGACGAGACCCTCGGTCAAAAGCGAGACGAACTGCTCCCAGGGTCCATAGTGGCGGGGCGGAACGCGCCAAGAGATCGGCGCCAGCACCGCCACGCGGAGCGCATCCGAGACGCCGATGGGCGCGGAGCTCACGCCGAGGTCCCGGGGCTTTCGAGGGGCGGGGGCGCCAGGCTTTCCTTCCGTCGGAGCCGCATCTCGGTATCGAGCGCGCCCATGTCGGTGAGCGCGAGCAGGAACGAGAGCGTTGACTCGGCCCCCTGGTTCTCGTTCGGGCGATCAACGTGCAGCCCGTCCCGGCAGCCCCCCGTGCTCGGGTCGTAGAGCGAGGCCTGGAGCCGATTCTCACCCATGAACCACCGGAACGCACTCCACATCTCGCGAGTCCACCGCCGGTCGTCGGTGACACGCCATGCGTCGAGGCACGCGGACACTGTCGCGCAGGCCTCGAGGGGCTGCTGGTCGAAGTGCGCTCGCTCGGCGCCTCGCGGGTAGAACCCGTTCGAGCCGATGGGCGAAAACAGGCCCTCTTTCGAGCGCTGGAGTTCGACGAGCCATTCCAAAGACGCGAGCCCGGCCGCGACCATCTCCGAGTGACCCAATTGGTGACCGGAGACGATCAAGGCCTGCGGCAGGCGCGCGTTATCGTACGTGACGGCGTCCTCGCACCACGGCCATTCGGCGGTGCTGTCGGTCTGGAATCTCGAGAGGAGCCGCTCCGACAGCATCCTTTGCAGCGCGGCGACCCTGCTCTCTCCTTGAAACGCGCACAGGTACTCGCGGATGCCGAGGAGCGCAAAGGCCCATCCCCTCGGGCTTTCGAGCTCGGAGACCGCCGGTAGGGCAGCATGAAAGAGCTGACCGCCGAGGCCTTTGCTTCCAGGTTCGCGCGAGCGACCCACTACCGCGCCGAGCGCCCAGAGCGCGCGACCCTGGCTGTCTTCGCTGCCGCGTTCTTCGGTCCACTGTCGGGCATAGGTCATGAAGTTCCTGAAGCGGGCCGCGTTCTCATCGAAGGCGTGCATGATGAACGCGAGATAGCGTGATGAAAGGGAGCGAGTCGTCGGCCGATCGCTGGTGCCGGCGTCCTCGATCAGAGTGGTCAAGAGCAGGGCGCGGGCGTTGTCGTCGAGGCAGTAGCCGTCTTCGTAATAGGGAACGGAGAACCGTGCATGCTGGAGCATGCCCGTGTCGTCGGTCAGCGCGCGTATGTGGTCCAGGTTGAGCCGGGGAAGCTCGACCGGGGGCCTCGCGCGGATCCTCGCTGCGAACAACGAGCGGCGCGCCTGTGCGCCTTCGCGGTGCGCCCGTTCGAAGCTCGATACGTACTGCTGGGCGACCGACGGCCAGGTCATGTTGCGACCATACTCGCCCGCGCGCGCGCCCATGGCCCGGCGCTCCTCCGGGTCGCCGAGCAGCGCCTCGAGCGCGGCGCCGATCGCGGCCGAGTCTCTCCACGGGACGGTGAGGCCGCGACCGTCCGCCAGCAGCTCGCTTGCATAGCGGTACGGCGTCGAGATGACGGCCTTTCCGGTCCCGACCGCGTAGGCGAGCGTCCCGGAGGTGATTTGTTCCGGGTTCAGGTAGGGAGTGATGTAGATGTCCGCCGCGGCCAGGAACTCGGCGAGCTCGGCGGCGCTCACAAAACGATCGTGAAAGACGACATGCTTCTCCACCCCGAGCTTGTGGGCGCGAAGCTGGAGGCTTTGCCGGTAGGTCTCGCCGTGCCAGTCCTTCACGTGCGGGTGTGTGGCGCCGACCACGACATAGCTCAGCGTGGGGTAGCGCTCCACGACTGCAGGGAGCGCGTCGATGACGTATTCGATGCCTTTGTCCGGAGAGAGGAGACCGAAAGTGAGGAGCTGCAACGTCCCTTCGACGCCGAGGCGCTTCTTGCTGGACGCACTGCTGGGCAGGACCGGGATCCCGTGAGGGATCAGATCGATCTTCTCGTCCGGCACTCCATGGACTTCGCGCAATAGCTCGCGGCCGCGGCGACTCATCACGACCACGCGGCTCGACAGTCGCGTAACCTCGTCCATCACGCGGCGTTGTTCGACAGAAGGCGTGCTGAGGATGGTGTGCAGCGTCGTGACGACCGGCATCCGCACCTCGCCGAGGAGCGCGAGGATGTGGCTGCCCGCTTTGCCTCCGAAGATGCCGTACTCGTGCTGGAGGCAGAGGACGTCGATCGCGCCGACATTCAAGAAGTCGGTCGCGCGGCGGTACGACGCAGGATCGTTCTCGGCGATCTCGAAGCGAACGCGGTCGCCGTAATTGTGGCTCTTTCCGGCGTCGTTCATGGCGACGACGCCGCACTCGATGCCCGGAAACGCAGCTGTGAGCGCGTTTGCGAGGTCGGTGGTGAAGGTGGCGATCCCGCAATGCCGCGGAAGGTAGTTCCCGAGCAGGGCTAAACGGCGAACCGTCCCGGATTCGTCGTCCGGGCTCACTCGAGCTCCGATGGAGCGTGAGAATCAACGAGGCTTCGATCGCCGGAGTCGACGAGCCGAATACGAGTCCAGAACACCTTCGGCATCAACTCTCCTTCAACAAGGCACGGAACACCGTACATACCACATGTGATGAATCGCTGCTGACGCGACAACCCACCGCAGAATCAGCAACCTACGTCGGCGGGTGTCCCGAATTGGGTTGCGGCTTCTCCACCCAGCGCCGGATCACCTTGGCGAGATCGGCAGAGAGATTCGCTTCACCGGTGGCGAGATGGCGGCATACGCCCACCCCGAGTAGGGTGCGCGAGTGAACTCAGAGAACCAGCCTGAGGATCAGAAGGACCTTTTTCGTCGGCTCGCGGCGGGATACGACCAGGCGATTTGGCGCTACCAGGTTGCCTATGACGCGATGCTGGCCTTGTCGACTGACCTCGCCCGTATCACTGCGCCGGGAGGCGTGCGCTGTCTCGACTTTGGCGCTGGTGGCGCTCCTCGAGCGGGGCGGGTTCCGAGAGATCGAGCAGCCTTTCAGCGCGCTGCACACCCTCATGCTCGTGGCCAAGAAGTAAGATGGCTGCGCCCCCGGGGGCGTGCTACACGCGTGCGATGTTTGCTCTCCGGTCACTGATACCCGCGCTTTCCGTTGTTCTCGTGCTTGGGGGAGCCTGCGCGACGGTGCAGCCTCCACCCGCGGACTCCGCTGCGAACGAAGCTCCGTCGGCGGCGGCTGAGGCCTCGGCTCGCGCGCAGGCAGAGATGACGCCCACCGCGGATTCCGCCGCCGACACGAACGTCGCGGACCCGACAGTCACCGATCCCGACAAGTATCAGCTCGTGATGGAGAACGAACGTGTCCGGGTGCTCCGCTACCACGACGTGCCCGGCACCAAGACCCACTCACATCGACACCCGGATTCGGTGCTCCATGCGCTCAGCTCGTTTCGTCGCTGCCTCCACTTTCCGGACGGCACGACTCGAGAGCGCGACTTCAAAAGCGGCGACGTGATGTGGATCCCGGCCCAGGCGCACGTCGGCGAAAACATCGGGACCACCAACACCGAGGTGCTGCTCGTCGAGGTCAAGGCTCCGTAGTTCGGCGAGCAGTCGCACTTGGGGCGGGTCTAGAGAGCCGAACCGCAGACCTCCCGTCGTCGTGGCCGCGAGTTCCATGCCGAAGGTCCGCCGCGCCCTCGATGCGTTCATGCGCGCGCATCCGAGTGCGCGGCGGCCGAAAACCACCCCTTGGTGCGATTTGCGAAGGCCACGAGCGACAGCATGACCGGTACCTCGATCAGCACTCCGACGACGGTCGCAAGCGCGGCCCCTGACGAGAGGCCGAAGAGGCTGATGGCCACCGCGACGGCCAGCTCGAAGAAGTTCGATGTACCGATCATCGCGGCGGGTGCAGCCACGTCGAAGGGCAGTCTGAGCGCGCGGGCCAGGCCGTACGTGATGGCGAAGATCCCGTAGCTCTGGATGAGAAGCGGGATCGCAATCAGTCCCA
This sequence comes from Deltaproteobacteria bacterium, assembly GCA_011526105.1. Classification (GTDB taxonomy): domain Bacteria; phylum Myxococcota; class Kuafuiibacteriia; order Kuafuiibacteriales; family Kuafuiibacteriaceae; genus WYAZ01. The sequence continues at coordinate 44,841 of WYAZ01000147.1, forward strand.
CACGACCAGGCTGAGCCACGATGGTCTCGGCCTGGAACCCGAAGAGGAGCACGACGGTCAGCAGCAGTCCCACGATCGAGGTTGGCTTGAGTTTTCCGGCGAGCCTGTCGATGGCCTCGGGGCCTCCGGTCTTCACGAGCCGCTGGCGCGTGAACAGGCCGGCGCCGAGCGGGACGACGACAAAGATCACGACCGAGGCCAACAACGTCTCCCACGGCACCGAGAGGTCGGTGACCCCGAGCAGCAAGCCTGCGATCGGCGCGAACGCAAACACCAGGATGATGTCGTTCACCGAAACCTGGACCAGGGTGTAGTTGGCGTCACCGTTGGTCAGGTGACTCCAAACGAACACCATCGCCGTGCACGGCGCGACGCCGAGCAGAATCATTCCCGCGATGTACTCCTGCGCGTCGGCGACGGGAAGGAGGCCCGCAAAGACGTGCTCGAAGAACAGAACCCCGAGTGCGGCCATGGTGAACGGCTTGATCAGCCAGTTCACGACGAGCGTGAGAGCCAGCCCTCGGGGTCTTCTGCTCACCTGCTTCAGGCACGACGGCTCCACCTTGAGCATCATCGGGTAGATCATCAGCCAGACGAGCACCGCGATGACGAGGTTGACCCGCGCCCACTCGAAGCGAGAGACGAGTTCGAAGAGGCCAGGCGCAGCGAGTCCGAGCCCGACGCCGGCGGCGATGGCCAAAGCGACCCAAAGTGAGAGAAAGCGTTCGAAGGTGCCCATGAATCAGACCTCGTTGCTCTTCCTATCTGTCATCGACGATGGGAGAGCCTTTATAGGCCCCCGACCAGCGCTCGAATCCGACGGAGCGCCCGAGGTTCGGCGCAATAGCAGACGCGCGGGCCGTCGACCTCGCCGCGGATCAGACCGGCGTCCTTCAGAACTTTCAGGTGCTGGGAGACCGTCGACTGTGCCAGATCCAGTTCCTCCACGATATCTCCGCAAATACAGCTTTCTCGACGGGTCAGAATCCGCAGAATCCGCACCCGGGCCGGGTGCCCCAGCGCCTTGGCGAACGTCGCCAGCTCTTCGTCCACCCCGCGACCCTCGACGGGGCGCAGGTCCTCTTCTTCATCCGCCGGAGGACAGCAGGCGGTCCCAGGGGGAGGACTGCGACTCATCGTGATATGACGATATAGTGCAGGCCGCAGGATCAGGCAAGGCCCGAAGATCGTGCCCCAGCTCGGGCAGCGGGCTTTCGACGAAGCCGGAGCCCTTCTCGCCGCCCGCGAACACGCGCGCGTGGTTCTTTCGCTCGGCCGCAGGTACGGTCCGGCGGCCAGGACTGATGATCGGAGCTTCAGTGAAGAAGAGCATCTTGTTTCTCTGCGTTGCCAACTCGGCCCGCAGCCAGATGGCCGAAGGGCTCGCGCGCAAGGTCTTTGGTGACCGTGTGACGGTCCAAAGTGCAGGCAGCGAGCCGTCGAGCGTGAACCCGTTCGCGATCGAGGTCATGCGCGAGCTTGGCGTCGATCTCGGCGCCCACCACTCGAAGTCGGTCGAGACCATCGATCCGGCGACAGTGAGCATGGTTGTGACGTTATGCGCCGAAGAGGTCTGCCCGTACGTGTTCGCCCTGGCAGGACTTGACGTCCGCTTGATCATCGCCAGGCCGCGGTCGGCCGATCAGATCTCGTGAGGAAGCGGGACCGTCTGGCCCCGGATGTGAGCCAGGGCCGCAGTCTTCAGG
>WYAZ01000148.1 GCA_011526105.1 Deltaproteobacteria bacterium
CGGCTGCTCGCCGCGACGCCTTTGGCTCTCGTCGGTTGAATACAGAGAGTATTCGCCCTCCTCGCGCGACGACCAGACACGAAGATTGCTCGCCGAATTTCGCTAGCCTCCACGTTTCCAGGGGACCAGCGCCTCCGCTCAATCGTCCGTGATCAGAGCCAAGCCGCTCTGTCGGTCGGTGTCTCCCAGCGCGTCGAAGATCGCCAGGTCGGCACCCTTCCTGGCGCGATGATCGCAGCGACCCGCGTTCGTGGAAAGCGGGATCCTGAACTGGCTCGGGCACACACCGGTGTCGGGGTGCCACACGATGATGTCTCCTCGCTCGACGATGAGGAGCCAGCGATCGCCGAAGCGCTCGAGGCCTCGGATCTCCTTCTTGGTGGGCGTATCGAGCAGCGGAAGCCAGCTTCGCACCGAGGGATCGAACTCGAGCACGAGACCGCTCGAGGCTCCGGCGAGGAGTCGGTTCTTGCCCGAGTAGTTGTCCACGGCCAACGCGGTGACGCGCTGTCCGCCGTCGGCGGTGAACTGATTCGGTGGGAGCTCGACGTCGTCGAGGTGTTCGATCCCCTCCGGTCCCCACCACGCGATCTTGTTCCATCCCGAGATGGCGAGCGCGCGTCCGTCTTCGAGAAAGAGGAACTGGGCGCCGTGGGTACCGCAATCGCTGGCGTCCAGCGGATGGATGGGAACCTCGCCGAGTGGCTTGATGGTTCCAGAGCGGTATCGGACGAGCCGCCCATCAGCGAGCAGCGCATAGACATCGTCGACTGCGATCCCGAATGGATTCACCGCCAGGGCCAAGATCCCCGGACAGGCCTGTTCGTCGGCCGCTCGCCCTGGCACCACCGTTGAAGTCTCGACGACACAGGTCGTGGCTTCATCACTGAAGCGGACGAGCCCAAGATCTCCCCGCTGGCTCCCGAACCAATAGACGCCCGGCGACACGCGCTCCAGCGCGCTCAGGTCCGTTTGGTGCTCCGAAAACGCACACCCCTCGACGACCTGCGAACTCGTGAGGTCCACGCGCCGAAATCGGCTTTCGAGTCCGCTCACGAGCCTTTCGGAGTCGAGCCACGCCCCCGCGCCTAGCGTGCCGATCTCTGGGTAGTTCACCGAGTTCATCCGCACGGGTCGACATGGAGCGCAACGATCCGCGTCCTCGACGAGCGCGCGCCGTACACCCTCCGGTAGGGCGTCGGTGAATCCATCGAGCTGCTCGCCCTGCAGTCGCTCCACCCACTGTGGAACGAGGAGACTGCAGCGGGGTGTGCTTCCCTCCACGAGGCCCAGCGTCTCTGCAGAGTCGTTGTAGTGGAGAACAAAGGTCTCGCTGTCTGCCTCGACCTCGAGATGGAAAGAAGGTGCGGGGCCCGCGATGAGCAGGGTGAAGGCTGAGTTGGCGTCGGGCCGGTGAGCCACTACGATGGTCTTCGCGCCGTGGTCGGGCAGCGTCACGAAGCTCGGGTCAGGTGAGCCACAGCCGACCGCGAGGAGCAGAGGAACCACGGCGGTCGCTCGAAGCACGGGCATCAGGATGCCAAATCCAAGTTGTGTTGGCCAGGCATCCCGGGGCCGGAGGCGCAGGGACTCTACTCGGGCCCTTCGTCGGTCCACCGGCTGTTTGGCGGCTTCTCGAGCGCTTCGATGCCTCGGTGGGCCTCGGCGCGTATGCTTTCATGCGCCGAGTGACCCAGGCGCTCGAAGAGGCCTCGCGCGGTCTCTGCATTGCCCCGACCCACCTCGAGCCAACCCCACCGCAGCTCGACGACCTCTCTTCGTGACGCCTGCGGAAAACGTTCGAGGTAGCGCTTGGCCGACTCGATGGCTTCGACGGGGTACCCTGCGCTCTCGAGGGCGATCACTCGGAGGTAAGAGGCGTCCTCGACGATGTCGTGCTCATCCCCGCTGTCGATGACCAGCAGGAAGAGCTCCGCGGCCTCTTCGAACTGCCCGCGCTTCTGCATCTGCCACGCGCGCAGAAAGGCGGCCTCCACATCTTGTCTCGGGAGACGCGGCGTCACCTGTTCTGGTTTCGCTCGGTTCTTCTCGCGGTGACGCGGCTTCTCCCGCTCTGCATTGAGCTCGTCCAGGATGTCGACGCGGATCGGATCCTCGGGGGAGGGATCGGATGAAACGGGGGGTTCGGTGTGACCCAGTTCGAGGCTCGCTTGCACCGAGCTCTGAGGCTTGCTCGTCCGAGGCACGGGCGCTTCGGGTGCGGCTCGCTGCAGCAGCCGCTTCGCCCGGCCGAGTCGAGTTCGGTGCCACGAATCTCCTGCGAGCAGCAGCCGAGAAGCGCCGAGCTTGGGCCGAAGCTCCACGCGGCCCTCTTCGACCGTCACCCGCAGGAGTTGGCCATCTCGCGCGGCGACCTCGAAGCGGGTGCCTCGCACTTCGACCTCGTCATCGTCCGAGACGACGAGGAAGCGGTCGTTCCCTCTCAGCTTTCGTACACTCACGAAGAGCGTGCCGTCCTCTAGATGCACGAGCTCCTTCCTATGTGTGCCGAGCGTGCTGAGCTCCTGTACGAAGCTCGCGCCTTCCGTCGCGCGAACGAGTCCGTAGGGCCGCTCGTCTCGAAGCTCGAGTTCGTTGCCCCACAACACCCCGCCCGCCGCTAGGGCCACGAGGACTGAAGCCGCCGCCACCCAAATGACGGGCGACGGTCGAGCCACGGCCGAAGGTCGCGCGTGTTGCGGCGTGAGGCGCGCTCGAACGTACAGCTGGCTCTCGAGCCGGCGGGCCTCCTCCGGGCTGGGGGCGTCGAAGGGGATCTGTCGAGCCAGATCGATGAGGTTGCGCTCGCTCATGATCGGCTGGCCTCCTCGACCGCGCGCTCGAGGCGACGTCGCGCATCGTGCAGTCGGCGACGCACCGTTCCTTCTCGGGTGTTCAAGAGCGCTGCGGCTTCCTTGCTGCTCAGGTCCTCGAGTTGACAGAGCACGAAGGCTGCACGCAGGTCTTCCGGGAGGTCGAGCACTGCCGCTTCGATGGCCGCGAGATCTCGGCGCGCGTCCACGCGGGCTTCGGTCACGGGAGAGTTCGATTCGGGTGCCTCGAGTGCGAAGAGGCGGAACGCGGAGCGGCGACGAGCCTTGGCGCGAACGTGATGACGAAACACGTTGTACGCGATCCCGATGAGCCAGGTCTTGGCGCTCGATCGATTCGAAAACGAAGGTGCGGCGCGCCACGCTTCCAAGAAGGTGTTCTGCACGAGATCGTCGAGGTCGCTCTGTGGGCCGAGCAAGCGGCTCAACGTTCGGTAGATGGTCTGGTGATGTCGTCTGAAGATCAGGGCGAGCGCCTCTGAGTCGCCCGTGCCAGCCGCAGCCAGGAGCGCTTCGTCACTCAGCCCCGAAAGCCCTCGGGGCAGCGGCCGAAGCGGAATCACGTTGTCCAGTGGCCGCACCATTAGCGCCATCCCGTGGATCCCGCGGGCGCCAAGCTCCGCGCGCCGGCGGCCGAGGCCGCTCTCCGACTCAGCCGTCGCCTCATCCAGCCTTCCGTGCCCACAGGCGGTCGGCTGTTCGGGACGCACTCGGGCTTACCCAGAGTCTGCGGGCGAGGCACTCAATTGCTGGATCCAGCGCCCGGCCATCCGAGCGGGGCTGGAAGCCCCCGCAGCCCCTGCAGAAACCGATGCTCATCCGGTGCCAGGCGGTGAGAACCTTGCCGTAGGGGTCGCGGAACTCGAACTGGAGGTTGAGCTGCATCCACAGGGTCTCGGGCCGACTTGCCCAGCGCGTGACGTAGGTCTCGAAGGGATCTTCCCAGCCGCGACCTCCAGCGATGGAGGCGGTGTCGGTGAGCGTTCGGACTTCGGCACGCAGCCTGTCACACGCGGGCCGCCCGAGGGGCGCCTCGCACTTTCCATCGCCAATCTCTGGGCAGCACTCTCGGGCCCAGCTGCCCATCCGAAGCTCGAAGTCGATGTCTTCGCCCAGCGCGCGGGGGACGGCGTGAACCACGAGCACGCCGCGGCCACCGCCGACGACGGTCTCGCCTTTGGTCGGGATGCGCTCGTAGTCCGCGGTCACGCGCCAAGGGTCAACAGGGACCTCCAGGAGGCAGAAGACCTGGCTGGGATCTCGAGCATGGAGGACGAGTTCGACCGGAGCACCGGGCGCGGGCGTCACGGCGCTCGACCCATCGCCGTCGGTGAACCACGGTCCGTCGCCGCCCGCACCCGCGTCGTCGTTCGTCCAGACCCGGGGACTCGTGGGTCCGAATCCGCTGTCGCGGAATCGGCTCTCGGGGAGCGGTTCACTCGAGCCGGGCTCGGGTCGATGGTCACAGGCCCAGAAAGCGAGCCCGGTTCCTGCGGGGGTGATGGTGTCGTCGAAGAAGCGCGTTCCTTCTGCGTTCGCCGGACCGCCGTTTTCCACGAGGAGCGGAAGTTCGAGCTCGGTCCAATGTTCGGTGTCGAGGACCAGCGGGGTCCCGAGGAGAGAGCCGTCGAGCCGTCCCGCGCAGGCCTCGAGCACCTCCGACGTCTCGTCCCATACGAAATCGAGCCGCATCACGCCGCGGACGACAACCTCGTGCGCCACGTTCGAAGAGCCCGAACTCCCGACCCAGCAGCCCTGCATGCTCGGTGCGCAGACGAGAAGCGCGAGGTATCGGCCCAGCGTGTCCATCCGGTGTGAGGGTACGCGGGCGTTCCGGGTCTTGAAAGACGCCCGGATTGGTCGGCACGACATCACCAAGAGGACCTCTGATAATCGCCGGGATCGGAGCTCAGTTCAGAGCTCTCGTCCCCCTGACCCGCTTCGCGTTCGGTGGTGAAGGACCAGCGGATGCCGAGGCCGATCCGAAGCGCCGGGAGGAAGCCATCGTAGTCAGGGATGGAGGTCGGCTCGGGCAGGAGCGTTCGCGAGAGATCGCGGACCCGAGCCACGCTCGAAGCCAGCTCGATCCCCCAGCTGTCATCGAGCATCACACCCAGAGCGGCTCTCAGTTCGATGCGCGGATCCACGAACTCTCGGCTCGCGCTCTCGAGTCCTCCGGCGAGGACGGGGCTCGTGACGCTGCTCCATCCGAGACCGGTCGCGGTCCCCAACGTCAGAATGAACCCTCGGGCCGGCTGCCATTCGAGTTCGGCTCCGACCAAGAACTCGAACTCGGTGGACTCACGGGACACCGGTCCCACTGGAACATTCGCTGAACTCACATAGTAATCTGGATATGAGAGGCCCTGGTTCCCGCGAACGAGCAGAAACGGCCGGAGCCACTCCCAGAGGACCGGCCCCGCCGAGAGCGACGCCCCCAGGCCGAGCGAGCGATCGCCGGTGGCGACGCCTTCGAGTTGCGCCACCACCGAGAAGTGGCGGACTGGCGCGGGTCGTGGGGGTTCGGGCTCGAGAACGATGGGCGTCGCGCGGACTTGGGAGGCGCCATCTGGGCCACGAGCCGAGGGCGGGGGGACAGACCACGACTCGAGCAGGGCGACCGCGAGCGCCACGGACTGCACCGCTCGGGACTCCGTTCCCCACGGGGCCCTCACCACGAGCGTGACGCCGTGCTGGGCCCAGCTCACCCAGGCCTCGCTCACCTCGCACTCGAGGGCCTCCTCCGGTTTCACGAGCCGGATGCCCGGACTGAGCTCTGCGCGGATGTGCCCGGTGAGTTCCCCGTCGCCATGAAGACGCAACGCCGGTGGGCAGGGCTCTTCCGAGCGCGCCACGGATCCGACGCACACGAGGAGGACGGCGAGGCTCGGGCCCGCGAGGAAACGCAGATGAGACCGACCGCTCCTCAACGATCTCATGGTGCCCTCACGCGCTCGACCGTTCACATTCACCACCACGATCTGGCGGCTCAGGGCTCGTCCGCCCGAAAGAGGCCGCCCGCGATGCATTCGAGCCTTGGATCGAGACCTCGGAGACATCCGCGGCAGACGGAGAGCGGCATCGAGAGATATGCGTGCCTTGATGCACCATAGGGGTCCCGGAGCACCAGCTCGGAGTCGAGCCGAAGTTGCGGCGGAGACCGACGTCGTGCCAGCTCGAGAATCCGCGCGTTGAGCGCGGGCGTCGAGGTCTCGGTCTCCCAGGCCAGTGTGCGAAGCTCTCGGCGAACCCGATCGCAGCTCGGTCCGGACATATCCCCTTCGCACCGACCCATCCAGGTGGCCCGGCAGCACTCGCCGGCCAGCGACTGCAGCTGCAGCTCGAAGTCGAGGTCCTCGGCCAGCGAACGCGAGAGCGGCCGCACCGAGACGATGCCGCTTTGGCCTCCGAAGATGGTCTGGGGGACGAAGGGCGCGGGCACCGCGTCCGAGAAGTCAGGGCCCTCCCGCGTGCTCGGAGGGTTGCTGCATCCCGGCCCATTTGGGTTCGAGCGATGAAGAATATTCGCTGCGTCTTTGCGCTCTTCCATCGTCGAGGAAGTCGGGCAGCCAAGACGAACCGAAAACGCCACAGGCGTGAGGCTCGAATCGAAGTACCGGCTCCCTTCTGCGTTCTCCGGCCCGCCGTTTCGAAAGACTAAAGGCAGCTCGAGCCCGGTCCACAGACTCACGTCGACAACGAGTGGGCCGTCGTAGAGACGATCTCCACCTGCCAGGCGGCAGCTCTCGAGCTCACCCGTCTCCTCGTTCGTGGTCGTTTCCAACGCTGCGATGCCAAGGATGCGAACCCGCTGATCCTGCAGCAGCGGTGACTCGAACTCACCGCCGCATCCCAGGACCATTCCGCCGCCGGCCAGAAGGGCCCAGCGCATGAGGCTCACATCGCGAAGCATTGGGACTCGGCGCCAAACGCAGGGAAACGTTCGAGCCCATTCCAGTAACCACAGTTTCGGCAGAAGTCGACGCGGGTGGTGAACTCGTCCGAGGTGGTCAAGTTACCGTCGGCGTCGAGCAGCTCCAGAGCGCCCCGGAGGTGCATCGTATAGGCCGGGCCCTGCTCGGGATTTGCGTCACAAGCGCTCTGATCCAACCCGCACTGGAGATTCCCGTTGAAGAGCCCAAACGGCTTAAATCGAATGAGGTCTTCGCTCGGGCCGGTCAGTGCGGCGACCGAAAGCTCGCTGCCTGTCGGATTAAGGCTCTGAAACATCTGTGTGAGTCGGGTGCAGGAGACGGCGGTGGACTGGCCGTCGCAGTTTGTCGCACGCGTTTCGAAACAGCACTGCTCTGCAAGTGATCCAATCCGGATCGTCTCATCGATGGCCCGACCGAGGTGAAAGGGCACCACTTGCGCGTGGGCGATCCCCAGTCCTCCCGCGCCCGGGATGCGCCCGCCCGAGGCAGACACCACGTCGAAGCCGACGAAGGAGCCCGAAGGAGACTGCGACGATAGGCAGAAGGGCAGTTGCGAATCGAACGTGGGCAGCACGAGCGGACCGACTTCGCCCGAGAATCCGGAGGTTTCGCACTCCCAGACGATGTCCATGCGGAGGGGGGTGAGTCCGTCGATCTCTGACTCCGACTGGTTCACCACGGTGAAGGGCAGTGTGAGCTCCAGCGCCACGGCGGTGTCGAGCAGGACGGAGCTCGTAAACTCCGTGGGGCTCGCCTCGAACGCGCAGTCCTCGACCAAGCTCGTGGCCGAATCGATCGGGGCCACGACCTTGCTGACGCCGAGCACCGCCGCTCGTCCCGAGAGCTGAGTCGGCTCCGGCTTCGAGTCACACGCGAGCAGGAGGAAGAGGGGCGAGACGAGCAGGAGCTTCATTTGAACCATCTGTGCCCGCACACTCCGAACTGTTCTCCGGGCGGGGTGATTCGACGCTCATCGCGCGAGGCACTGCAGGGTGCCCGAGCTGTACGGGAAGCGCTCGAGCCCGTTCCAGTACCCGCAGTTTCGGCAGAACTCGATGCTGGTGGCGAACTCGTCCGAGCGCGCGAGATCGCCGTCGGTATCGAGCAACTCCAGGTGGCCGCGCAAACGCATCGAATAGGTCGGCCCCTGCAGGAAGCTCGAGTCGCAGAGCGTTCGGTCCCGAACGCACAGATTCCCGCCGTTGTAGATCGCAAAGGCCTGAAACCGCACGAGGTCGTCGCTGGGGCCATTCTGCACCGCCACCTGGAGCTGCACCCCGCTGGGGTCCAGCTCGCGGAAGATCTGCTCGAGCCGCGTGCAGGCGACGGCCGTAGACTGGCCATCGCAGTTGGTCGCTCGTGTCTCGAAGCAGCACTGCTCCGCCAGGCTCGCGACTTCGAAGGTCTCGTCGATGGCTTGGCCGAGCGCAAAGGGCACCGCCGTCACACGCACGATCCCCAGGCCTCCGGCGCCGGGGATGAGCGCGCCCGAGGCCTCCACGGTATCAAAGCCGGCGAAGCTCGCGTTCTCGTCCCGGCGACCATTACAGAAGGGGATCGACGGGTCGAAGGCAGGCACAACGAGCGGGCCCAGATCGCCGCTGAAGCCGGCGGAGTCACACTCCCAGCGCAGCTCCATGCGCAGCGGCTGAAGGCCGTCGGTCTCGGAGTCCGCGTTGTTGCGCACCGTGAGCGGCAGAGTGAGCTGATGGGCCACGGCGGTATCGAGGACGATAGGGCCGGCGAACTCTGTGGGGCTTGCTTCGTAGGTGCAGCTCTCGACGAGCCCGGTGGCGTCGTCGATCGGGGCGACGATCTTGCTCACGCCCAAGATCGTCGCTCGCGAGGGGAGGGACTCGATGCGGGTGCCGGCGTCGCAGGCCACGAAGGAAAGCAGTCCGAAGTAGAAGATCGGTCTCATCGTTCTCCTTGGTGCCCGCCGCCGGCGGGCTGTTCGTAAGAAACCTACTCGAGCCGAAACAGGACCAACAGCAGCACCAGGATGGTCACCGCCATCATGAGCAAACCAATGAGCATGAGGTTCGGCCCGCTCTGCGGCTCGCTGATCTGAAGGTTGTCGGCGCGTTCGAGATCTGGCCTGCCGCCCGGCCGTCCCTTCTGTGCGCCGTCACCCCGCGGATCCGAACGCCCCGTTCGCGGTCCCTTTCGCTGCTCCTGGATGCTGCGTTTTGGAACCCGAGGGCTGGGACCGGGCGGCACCGAGCCGCGGGCTTCGGTGGCGCCGCTCGCCTTCTCGCTGATCATCGTGGGCTCGATGAACTCGGTGCGCACCTGTTCCTCCTCGCCCGTCCAAGTGCGGGCGCTCGGTGGAGGTATGTTCATCATGACCGTCGCTTCGTCGTCCCCAAAACCTTGGGATGAGCTTCGCCGCTCCGGCTCCAGCGTGCGTTCGGCGGTGACCGGGCTCGACGGACGCCGCTTGGCGTTGGACGGACCGTCGGACTTCGTGGCCTCCGCGTCACTGAGGATGTCGGCCGGGCGTGCGATCGTGGTCGGGGCGTCGTCGACCACGTGATAGAGCGGCGGCTCCCTCAGGATCTCCTCGCGCTCTCTCGCGGTCATCACGACCTCGCCGGTGCTCGCCTCGTGTTGGTCCGGTGGCCTCTGCTCGTCGCGAATGACCACCGCGTCGCCGTCGTTCCGATCTGCACCGGCCCGTTCGCCGGGGGGTCGCGTGGTGCGCATCGCGCGCAAGGCCTCGGCGTCGAACTGCATGGTCCACTCGACCGGCAGCTCGCCTCGCCCAAAGACCGACCGCGCGCCGTCCTCGGACATCGCGATGACCATGGACTTCTCGCTCGGCTCCGCGATGTCTTTAAACGTGGGGATTCCGGGCGCGTTGAAGTCCGTGTTTGGATAGAGGAAGCGCAAGTACTTGATCAGGCGCTCTCGGGTGCATGGCTTGGTGCGCATCCGCTGCTGAACGAAGCGCGCCATGTCTTGAGCGCTCTGAAAGCGGTCTTCGGCTCGAACCGCCACCGCGGTCATGACCAGCTCATCGAAGTCTGGACCGAGCTCAGGAAGGACCGCGCTGGGCGGGCGGTGCTTGGGGCTCAAGACACGCTGCCAGAGCGTCGCTTGGTCTTGCTCGTCGACGAGTCGATCGCCGGTGAAGACCTCGAAGAGCATGATGCCAAAGGAGTAGATGTCCGCGCGCCCGTCGATGCGCTCGTGACGGGCCTGCTCCGGAGACATGTATCCGTACTTGCCCACCGCGAGCGCGCCCTGGGTCCGGCCGGGCAACAGGTCCGTGCGAGCGAGACCGAAGTCGATGAGCTTCAGAGAACCGTCGAAACCCACGAGTACGTTCTGCGGTGAGATGTCTCGGTGAACGAGGCGCATGGGACGCCCGTGCTCATCTTTCAGCGAGTGAGCGTATTCGAGTCCGCGCAGGAGCTGCAGCGTGAGATAGAGGCCGATGTCTTTGGGCATGGCCTCGCCCCGTTCGTAGGCCCGATCGAGCACGTCGCCGAGGTCGCGCCCATAGAGGTACTCCATGGCGATGTAGTAGTCGCTGCCGACTCGACCGCAGTCGAAGACCCGGATGATGTTGTCGTGTTTGATGCGGATCATGATCTTCGCCTCGTCGGCGAAGCGACCCACGAACTCTTTGTCGCCGGTGAGGTCGCCGCGAATGGTCTTGATGACGCAGTGTTTCTGCACCCCGAACGGCAGCGCGAGGAAGACCTCTCCCATACCTCCACGCGAGAGGTTCTTCTCGAGCACGTATCGGCCGAAGCGACGGGGGAAGGTGTTCTTCCCGTGCACGACCGGTACGTTGGCAGGTACTTCTTCCGGCATCGTTACCTACGAGTGAGCAGAACCTTGCTCACGACCTCGACCACATGGTCGTAGCGGAATGGCTTGGCGAGGATGAGATTCACCCCGTACTCGGTGAGCCGAGCCTGATCGAGGCTGGCTCCCCAACCCGTAATCACCCCGACCGGCGTGCCGGGGCTCAGTGCCCTGATGCGTTCTGCGACCTCCCATCCGTTCATGTCTGGCATTCCGAGGTCGGTGAGAACCAGATCGAAAGTACCCAGCTCCACCGCCTTCAAACCTTCTGCGCCCCCGTTTGCGCTCACGACCTCGTGACCCTGTGACACCAGGATCTCCGCGAGCGTTTCCCGCACGGCGGTGTCATCGTCGATCAGCAGGATGGTACCGCAGGTCTGGGTCCGCTGCAGGAGAGGGCTCGGTCCTTTTGCTGCTTTCGGTGGATCCAAAGCCGTCCGGGCCTGCCCGAGCGCGGGCAAGGCCACACGAATTCGGCTGCCTCGACCCTCCTCCGAGTGCACCGCGAACTCCCCCCCATGCCTCTGAATCACCTGGTAGGACACGGACAGCCCGAGCCCGGTCCCTGCCCGGCCTTTGGTCGTGAAGAAGGGATCGAACATGCGCCTTCGGGTCTCTTCGCTCATCCCCAGGCCGGTGTCTTCGACCTCGAACCACGCGCGGGCGCTCTGTGGATCCTGTCCGGTTCGGATCGTGAGTCGGCCGCCGTTCGGCATCGCGTCTGCAGCGTTGTAGATGAGGTTGGTGAGGACCTGCCGGAGCTCCGACGGGCTCCCGAGGACCGCGCCCGAAGGCCCGAGCTCGAGGAGAAGCTCCACCCCGCCACTTTGTCCTCGGTTCGCCAGCTTGGTCTCGGCTCTCGCGTGGCCATCGCGTGCGAGGTCATTGACCGCGATGGGCGCCAGAGCCTCGACGCTCCTCTTCGCGAACTCCTGAATGCGTCGCACGGTGTTGGCGCCGTCGAGGGCGGCCTTCTCGATGACTTCGATGGAGTGCTTGGTGTCGGCCTCGGGGCTCTGGTTCTTGAGCATCTGTGCTCGGCCCAAGATGGCGGAGAGTACGTTGTTGAAGTCGTGAGCGACGCCCGCGACGAGCTCACCCAGCGTTCGCAATCCGTCCTCGACCTCGAGCCCAGCGCTCGACGGGGTGCGGGGTCGTCTTTGCCGCAGCAAGGCGGCGACAAAGTTCAAAGCGGCCTCCTCGATGAGCTGCACGTCGGTCTCGGGGGTCGGCTTGGTGCCGGCAAAACCGAGGGCGAGCGCCCCCAGGATCGCGGGGCCCGAAGAGATCGGCACGAGGACGTAGCGTCCCAGACCCTCGAGAAAGGCCGCCTCGCCCACGAGGTCTTCGCCCGACTGCGAGTAGACCACCAAGGTTCGGCGCCGGGTGAGCGCGGTCTCCAAACGAGCCGCCGCACCCGGCTCGAGATCGGTGTGCACTCGCACCTGAGCGGGTTTGTCATCGGTGGGCGCAGACACCGTTCGTACTCCGTAGCTCCCGCTGGGTCTTCGATCGAGCAGCATCAAACGGCCGAAGGCCATGGCGCGGAACAGGATCTCCGTCGAGCGCTGCAGCGCGGTCTCGAGATCGGCTTCCGAGTGGATGATGCGCGTGATCTCCGAGAGGGACTCGAGGCGCGCCCGCCTTGCGGCTTCCATACGCTGGAGTTGAGAGCGCTCGATTCCGCTAGCGATGAGACGAGCGATGGTCTCGAGCCCACGTGCCTCGTCCTCCCCGAGTTCGGTCGTCCTCTGACCTTGCAGCACGAGAACGCCGTGGGAGCGAACCCCGCTTCGCATGGGCGCCGCGGTACGAAGTACCCCATGAGCGTCTCGCTCCACGAGGAGCCCCTTCGCCTGCAGGGCCCTTGCGCGAAAGTCCGCGAGCTCGGGCGAGAGGGTGGGGGCGCCGATCTCGATGTCGAGCCGCCGAGCATCGTGGGCGTGTATCCCGAGGACGAAGCCCTCCGGCAGACGGCAGAGGAGACCCACCTGAAACCCGATGGCCCGCAAGTTGTCCGGCAGCGAGCAGTCCTCAGTGAGGAGCTCCGCGATCCTGAGCAGCGGAGATGGCGTGACGGCTTCGCTCACCCGCGGTCCTCAGTTCTGAAAAGGGATGATCTGCGGGGTGGCCCGCGAGAAGAGGAAGTTGGCGGTGCCGATGCTGTCGAGATCCTGCGTGAGTCCTTGGACGACGAGTCGGCGCACGTTCGATCCGTCGCCGCTGGCCAAGAAGAACGCGAGGGTTTCGTTTTCTCCGGTGATGTCGGCGACGACCCCATCGAAGACGTAGGTGAGTCCGGTCTGCGTGGGGACGTACTGGGCCGAGAGCGGGAACGGCGGAAAGAAGCCGTTTCCGGTGGGGCTGATGAAGGGCACCCCGAGCTGCTGGCTCTGGATGCCTCGAACGAGCGTGTCCCAGACCGAGGCGAGCGGCGCTGTGCCCGAGACGCTGACCTCGAGGAAGTCTTGGCTGAGCACAACCGTGTCATCGATCGGCCACGCGAGGTGCTGGCCGAAGCATCGGTAGCCGCGGTCGTTGCGAGCCGGCAGATGCGCGGTGTTGGGCGTGACGCCGTTCTCGGATCGGCACGAATAGGAGCCCGAGTTCGCGATGTGATCATAGACGTAGACGCCGTAGATCGTCGGACCGGCGCCAGGAACGATCGACTCCGGCGCGAACTCGGTCCACGCGACGCGGCGGTCGCTGGGATTGGGCGAGAACGCCGGTGCGTCCTGCACCACGCCCGCTCGCGGCTCGAGGGCGCGGATCTCGGTGCCGTCCGTGCGCGCGAGCCATATCTGCGCGTCGAAGAAGCCGGTCTCGGCGATGGCCGCGTTCTTGTCCTCGCGCACCCAGGCGACGAAGCTCCCGTCGGCGGAGACGGCGGGCAGCGAATCGACGAAGGTGTTGTCGCGGGTGTCCGAGATGCGACGGATCATGCCGTCGCTGGTGATGAGATAGATGCCGCTGTCGCTCGCGAAGGCGATGCTGGCGCCCGAGCGCGAGACCGAGGGTTGCCATTGATTGCCGGGGGCGTCGAGCACTCGCAAGAAGGGCTGCGGACCCACGTCGGCCGAGCCGGGAAAGGTGGTGAGGTAGAGGTCGTAGCCATCCGATCCCACGATGGCCTGGGTCGCAAACATCACCCCGCCGGCGAGGGTCTCGAAGGGGATGTCGATCTGGGCCCCATCGAGGCTCGACTCGCCGCCGCAGGCGATGAACCACGAGGCCGCGAGACAGGCGAGTCCGCGCGCTCGTCGGACTTGCTCACATGTGCGCCAGAGCGTGCCGCGCATCCGGCCGGAGCCTAGCAGGTTGCGCCCCCGGCCGCACATTCCGAGGTGCCAGATTGGGGCCAAGGCTCTTTGATTCCGAGAGCTTGAGGTGTGATGGAGCCGGCCTCGGCGGAGGCGCTGGGCTGTGCTAGTTTCCCGCCCGAGATGGCACGAGACGTCGTTTTGGCGATTGATCAGGGCACCACCGGAACCACCGTCTTGGCGGTGGACTCGAAGCTGCAGGTCATCGCTCGGTCGAACCGAGAGTTCCGGCAGATCTACCCCAAGCCGGGTTGGGTCGAGCACGACCTCACCGAGATCTGGCAGTCCGCCGGAGCCACCCTCTCCGAAGTGCTCGAGGCCGGGCTCGACCCTCAGCGGATCGCGGCCATCGGCATCACGAACCAACGCGAGACCGTCGGCCTCTGGGACCGAAAGACCCACGTCCCGATCCACAACGCGATCGTCTGGCAGTGTCGGCGGACGGCGGAGCGCTGCGCTCAGCTCGAGGCCGCAGGCAAGAAGGAGCTCGTGCGTCACAAGACCGGCTTGGTGCTCGACCCGTACTTCTCGGGGACCAAGGCGGAGTGGCTCCTCGATCATGTCCCGGGCGCCCGCGCGCGCGCCGAAAACGGCGAGCTGGCCCTGGGAACGATCGACACCTTCCTCGTGTGGCAACTGACCGGCGGCAAGAGCCACGTCACCGACGTCTCCAACGCCTCGCGCACGATGCTCTTCGATCTCGAAGCGGCCGACTGGGACGATCAGCTGCTCGACATGCTGCGCGTGCCGAGGGCGGTTCTGCCGGAAGTGCGTTCCTCTTCCGAGGTCTACGGGGTCACCAAAGGGGTCCCAGGGATTCCGGACGGCATCCCCATCGCGGGCATCGCGGGGGATCAACAGGCGGCGCTCTTCGGCCAGGCCTGCTTTGATCCAGGCGACGTGAAGTGCACCTACGGCACCGGCGCCTTCGTCTTGATCAACACCGGACCCAAGCTCGTGCGCTCGACCCACGGGGTGCTCAGCACCGCGGCGTGGAAGCTCGGGCCCAAGGCCCCGGTCGAGTATGCCATGGAAGGTTCGGTCTTCATCGCGGGCGCGGCGGTGCAGTGGCTGCGCGACGGCCTCGGCATCATCGAGAAGTCCTCGGACGTCGAGGCCCTCGCCGCGAGTGTGCCCGACTCGGGCGACGTCGTGTTCGTGCCCGCCTTGGTGGGGCTCGGCGCGCCGCACTGGAAGCCTGCGGCACGGGGTCTCATCGCGGGCATCACGCGCGACACCACGCGCGCGCATCTCGCTCGCGCCACGCTCGAGGGCATCGCGCTGCAAGTCCACGAGGTCGTGCAGTCGATGAAAAGTGATGCGGGCGGCCAGATCCGCTCCTTGCGGGTCGATGGTGGCGCCGCGGCCAACGATCTGTTGATGCAGATGCAAGCCGACTTGCTCGGTCAGTCCGTCATTCGGCCCAAGATGATCGAGACCACTGCGGCCGGCGCGGCGTTCCTCGCTGGTCTGGCGGTCGGGTTGTTCAAGTCGAAGGACGAGATCCGGGAGGCCTGGCAAGAAGACCGGCACTTTCAGCGAAAGGACGCCGCGTATGCCGAGCGGATCCTCGCGAAGTGGAAGGGTGCGGTGGCAAAGGCATGAAGCACTCGGTCATCATCATTGTCGCTTTGGCGGTGCTCATCCCCGGGTTGGCGCACGCGCAGTGTGAGGCCGACACCGACTGTCGCGGGGGGCGCGTCTGTCGCTCCGGAGAGTGCGTGGATGCGGCCGCGCAGAGCTGCGGCAAAGACACCGACTGTCCAGATCCCATGCTGTGTCTCGAGGCGCGGTGCACGGCCCCGGCCCCTGCTCCTTCTGCGCCCTCGAGCGGCAAGAAGGACATCGTCTACGCGGAACGACAGAGCAGCGGCATCCCGGAGATCTGGGTGCCCGGGCTCATCACCTTCACGCTCGCTTGGGGCGCCACCATTGGCATCACCGCCGGAACCGGCGGTCAAGGTGATCAGATCGCGTTTGCCGCAATTCCGGCGTTCGGACCGTTCATCTTGCTAGGACACGAGAGGACCGGCGACGACTACATCGCGCCGCTCATCCTCTCCGGCGTCTTTCAGACCGCGGGGCTCGGCTTCTTCATCGCGGGGCTCGCCATGACCAAGACCGAACGCGTGCCGGTGGGCGTGGCGCTCCAAGATGGCCCCTTGCCGACGCGACTCGTCGTGCTGCCTGGGCCGGTGGGCACGCTCGACTCGTTTGGTTTGAATCTGTCGTTGCTCAATCTCTGACCTCTCTATTCGCTGGGGCAACGGTCGGGCAACGCGCTGGAACGACCCAGTCGGAACAGCACCAGGTTCGTTTCGAATTCGCTGAATCCGGTGCGTCCTGCGCCGAGGATTTCGCGGCGAGGACCGACCGTTTGGCCCACGGAGAAAGTTGTCCCCAAGAGCGGCGGCGTGAAGCCCGAGCTCGAGCAGAAGCCTTCGGTCGGCTCGTACTCGTTCGAGAACCCGCCCCATCCGCTCAGGAGAAAGGAGTCCTCGAGTGGAAGGATCACCCAGACGGGCCGGAGCGGACGTGCCCATCCGCTCAGCTGTTCCACTGCCCCCGCCTCGAGATCGACGCGCAGCGTGAGACCGTCCTCGGTGCCGACGAGCACCTGGCCATCGGGGAGCGCCGCCAAACTCCGTGGAGCGTTCGGCACCGAGATCACGCGCCACGCGCCACGCCGCCAGTAAAGGAGCTCCGGCGCTTGAACCGGATGCGGCGCGACGAACAGGACCTTCGCCGGACCGAGCCAGAGACCCGGGCGCTTGGCCCCGCTCTCGACGGGGCGCACCGTTTGATCGAGCAGTGTCCACGCCGAGCCGTCGTAGACCGCGAGGCCGCGTTCGCTCAGCAGGAACAACTCGAGGCGCTCCTGATCGAGCGGGCTTCTCGCGAGGGCCATCGCCGCTCCGGCATTGGGCGGCGCCGGACCGTAGACCTCCAGCCCCCGATCGGGGTGTCCGCTGAGCATGGGTCCGATCGAGGGGACGATGAGGGCCGAGTCTGCCTCCGCAAGGCCGATGGCGGCCCGCGTGGTCTCGAGTTGTGCATCCTCGATCGGTTCGATCGAGTGGTCCGGGCGCACCCACAAGAGCGAGTTTAGGGTGAGCAGCAGCGCCACCTCGCTCTCGAGCGCGACCATCGCGTCTGGGAAGGCCTCGCCCGGGAGTAAGTGCTGAACCGGCCCTCGCACGACGGGGAAGTCATTGCAGGGAGGCGCTTCGGGTTGGTCCAGGCGCACGGGCTCCATCTCGGCGCGCAGCGCGCTCGCTTCGATTTGAATCCACGCATCCTCATCGCTTTGGACCCAGCGATGGACCTGGTCCCCCCTCGGGAAAGGTCGGCCGCGGTCCACTTGCAGAGGCACCTGCCCGGGGCTGAGCGCGATGGACTCGAGGGGGCAGGTGAAGAGGCTCGAGAGGAGCGGCGCGCCGTTCGTGTGTTCGGGCAGCTCTATCGTCGCGGGGCGCCCGGCGTCGATGTCCACCGCGAACGCGAAGGCGGGTCGACTCGGCGAGAGCAGGAGCGCTGATCGAGCCTCGCTCATCCCAGGCGGGACGAGCACACCTTCTTGGGCGCATCCGGCGACGAGCACGAGCGCGAGCGCGAGCTTCATCCGTCGTTCTTGACGTGAGCGTCGTCGTCCTTGATGCCCTCGACACGGACGGAGTGCCCCGAGCGTGGGTTCCTCGCGCCATCGCCGGAGCGTTCGATGCCGAGCTCTTCCTCGATCTTTCCCACGAGCACGCGCACGCTGTCCGCGTCGAAGCCGTGGACCTCGGCGATGAGCTCGGACACCAAGGTGTTCTCGCTGTTGGCCTCGGTGAGGAGCTTCTCCACGAACTCCGAGTTCACGCCCTTGTCGCCCGAGACCTCTCGCCAGTATGCCCAGAAGCGTCGGGCCCTGCGCTCGGCGTTGAGCGGCACCAGCTCGCGACAGAGCGGCAAGATGGCGTTGTAGAGGCTGCGCACCTGCACGAGCGACGCGCGAGGTCGCTTCGGTTTCTGGGGTTCGCCCGGTCGACTGCGGCGGCGCACGCTCGCGCCCTTGGGGGCCGAGCTCTTGGAAGGGCTCTTCTTTGGGGCGCTGGTCCTGGCCGAAGCGGGCGGGGCACTCGCGGTCGTGGGTCGATCGTCCTCGTCCTTCCATTCGGGGGAGACGATGCTCTGATAGTCGAACTGAGTGGGCTCGGCGGTACCGCTGCCCGGTCGCGGCCGCGACCACCGGCCGCTGTCGGGGGTCGGCGCCACCTGGGTGTATGCGGAGTCCGGGGACTTGTTCTCGAGGAAGAGATCGGCGAGTCGCGCGATGGCCTCGACCTCGTCGGTCGGTCGTTGCGCGGTCGGCGAGTGGGCGGGTGGCGGGGGAATGGATCCGCGCCTCGGCGCTTCCGCCGGCCTCAGGACAGGGCGGTCGCGCCTTCCGCCGGCATCGACGGGCGGCAACGCGTCGTTCGTGTCTGCGGGCGGCGGAGGGGGCGGGCCCGGGGGCGGTGGGGGTACCGAACGAGGTGCGAGGTGACGTCCCTCGCGCTGCTGGTAGGCCGCGACGGTGGCCTCTTCGTGCGGCGATCCGTCGTGCGTGCTCGAGACGGCATCGCTCTGGGTGAGCCGGCGAACCGAGCTGTCGGTGTCCATCAGGTCCTTCGTCGGCGGGATGCCGGGATGGATCGGCGCGGCGGCTTGCGTGGGTTCGAAGATGATCGCGAGGGTGGGGTCGCTGATCTCGGGTTCCGTCGGGTCGACGAGGGCCCGCGCGATCTTCTTGATGCGTTTGAGCGCGAGCTCGCGGACCTCGGGGTTCGAGTCGTTCGATTCGGCGCGCCAGATGCGAAGGGTCTCAACCACACGCTCGGCGCGCAGGGCTGAGAGATCGTAGCGAATCGCGGAGGTCATGACGTCGGGCCATAACGCCTCGGGAATGGCGCGTTCCCACCCGGGCGGAAGGCGCTCGCGTCTCCCGGTCACCCCCCGAGAGTATCAGGAGGGCCTGAAGCTCGGAAACCGGCGGATGGCGGGTGAACCCCCGGTTTGGAGAGGCTCAGCCCAGTCGCTCGCCGGCGTAACGCTCGCCCCGGATGCGTTCGGCCCAGGCCTCGTTCGCCAGGTACCAGGCGATGGTCTGGTGCAGACCTTCTTTGAACTGATAGCGGGGGCGCCACCCGAGGTCTTGGTCGATGAGACTGGCGTCGATGGCGTAGCGGTGATCGTGGCCGGGCCGGTCCCGCACGAAGGTGATGAGGTCGCGGTAGTGACCGGCGCTCCGCGGACGAAGCGCCTGCAGCTCGTCGGCGAGCAGGTGGACGAGCTCGAGGTTCTTCATCTCGTTGTGGCCACCGACGTTGTAGGTGCGACCGTTCTCTGCGCTGCGCACGATGGTATCGATGGCGCGGCAGTGATCCTCGACGTGCAGCCAGTCGCGGACGTTGCTGCCGTCTCCGTAGACGGGGAGTGGATCGCCGGCGAGCGCTTTGGCGATCATGAGGGGGATGAGCTTCTCCGGGAACTGATAGGGGCCGTAGTTGTTCGAGCAGTTTGACAGCGTAAAAGGCACCCCGAAGGTGCGGCCCCAGGCGCGCACCAAGTGATCGGAGGCGGCTTTTGAGGCGCTGTATGGGCTGCTGGGGTCGTAGGGGCTGGACTCGGTGAAGAAACCGCTCTCTTGGAGCGAACCGTAGACCTCGTCCGTGCTGACGTGATGGAAGCGAACGTCCTTCTTGTCCTTCCAGACCTGTCTGGTGGCTTGAAGCAGGGAGTAGGTCCCCATCACGTTGGTCTCGAGGAACGCCCGAGGTCCAGAGATCGATCGATCGACGTGGCTCTCGGCCGCGAGGTGGATGACGGTGTCGATCTCGTGGGTGGAGAGGGCGGCGTGGACCGCATCCTCCTGGCAGATGTCCGCATGGACGAAGTGGTAGCGAGGTCCGTAGGTCTGTTCGATACCTTCGAGGTTCGCCAAGCTGCCGGCGTACGTGAGGAGGTCGTAGTTGACCACGTGGATCGCAGGATCCGAGCTCAGGAGATGTCGCACGAGGTTGGAGCCGATGAATCCGGCGCCACCGGTGACGAGCACTCGGCGCGGGTGATGCGTGATCTCTGCCGGTGTCTTCATCTCGAACTCGCCGAATAGCGTGCTGGGCCGCGCGACTCAACGAAAGAGCGCTTGCTCCCTTGGGAGACTCCTCCTAGAGCTTTGCGGATGCTCGAGGATCTGCGCGCGGTCGCTGAGGAAGCCGGTCGTCTCATCATGAGGCGTTATCGTCGAGCCTCTCTTGCCATCAGTGACAAGCCGGACGGCTCCCCGGTGACGGATGCCGATCGAGCGTCCCACGCGTTCCTGGCGGCGGAGCTGCCGACCCTCGCAAATGAGCCGGTCCTCTCGGAGGAAGGCACGGAGGTTCCGTTCGAGGAGCGCCGCGCCTGGCGTTCGTTCTGGGTGGTGGATCCGCTCGACGGCACTAAGGACTTCATCCAAGAGACCGAGGACTTCTGCGTCAACATCGCTCGCGTCGAGGATGGACGCCCGGTGATGGGGCTGATTCACGCGCCGGCGCTGGGAATCACTTGGGCGGCTGAGCATGGCGGCGGGGCGTGGCGCTGGAACGCTGAGGGCCGGCAACGTGTCCGAGCAGAGACGCGCGAGGGACCGATCGTTGCACTCGAGAGCCGGACGCACCCCAATGCGAAGGTGAACGAGTACCTCGTGGCGCGCGGCGTCGCCGAGTTCCGTCAACGCGGGGCCTCGACCAAGTATGGGCTCATCGCCGAAGGCGCGGCCGATGTGTACGCGGCGTTCGGCGGGCCGTGGGTCTGGGATGTGGCGGCGGGGGACGTGCTCTTGGCCGAGGCCGGCGCGCTGATCTCGAGCCTGGCCGGCGAGACGCTGCGTTATGACGAGGCGTCGCTGCAGATGCCGCATTTCGTTGCGCGCCATCCACGTTTCAAACTTTGAGGGATAATTCGGGGGAGGGCGGGCGGGGGCCCCCCCCCCACGGGGGGGGGGGGCGGGCGGGGGGGCCCCCCCAAAAAACCC
>WYAZ01000149.1 GCA_011526105.1 Deltaproteobacteria bacterium
ACTGGACGCCCGTTAATGAAGTCTACTTGAATCCCGCGGAGCATCAGTCCAAGCGGAGCGATGCGCCCGCTCTGGGGCGGGCCGCAGCATGAACCTTCATCCGACAACAACGTTGACACTCACCGGGAGGTGGAGAAGGCCCTTGCCGCGTGAAAGGGGCTCGGGGAGCTAGAAGATGAACCCGCCGGGGTGGATCAGTTTCTGGCCGGCGAAGTGGATCAGTTTCCGACCGGCGCTAGCAACTTTCTCCCAGTGCGATTCCACCCTTGCCCACCACCGCTGCGAGTGGTCTAAGGGCCGCTGTGTCAGCCCGCTTGGCGAAGCACACCGCTTACTGGGTCCTCCTCGTCTCGCCCGGTCTCCTTCCATTGCTGTGGGTCTACCTCCCGTTTCAGGACTGGCCGGGTCATGTCGGAATCCTTGGAGTCATCACGCACTGGGGGGACCCTGGTACCGAGTATTACGCGTGGCGAAGTCATCTCGGTCCGAACCGGCTCTTGTATCTCGTGGCCTGGCCCCTCGCCGAGGTTTTCTCTCCCCTCTTCGCACTGCGTATAGTCCTGGCGATCTCGCTCGCAGCGCTCGCCCCCTCCGTCCACTTCCTGCTCCGCGTTTTGGGACGAAACTCACACCTTGCCATCGCCGCCGTGCCTCTTGCGCTTGGTAGACATCTGCTCTCGGGATTCGCAACGACATCCGGAGCCCTCCCCACGCTAGTCTTGGCGCTCGCGTTCTTTTTCCTGCTCCGGCGGACCGGCGCTTGGCGACACGCGTTGGCGCTTGCCGTGTTGAATCTCGCAACCGCGGGCTTTCACGCCTTCATCTGGTGTGTGCTCATGGGACTCCTGGCACTCGGTGCAGGCTGGGAGTTGGTTCGCCGAGAGACCCGAGCCGCTCTGATGACCCTTGGAGCGGCCGGGCTCGCGCTCGTCGTGCTGCCCTTGATGGCCTTTGCTACCGCGAACCCCGACCGCTCAGGCGGCACCGCAGCCGCCATCATGGCTGCAATCCGAGCCCCCTCCGTCACGGCCGCCGCCGTGGCTTGGGAATGGATTTTTGCGGGCCTTCGCTACTCCTCGGTCGACGATTTCTTCCAGGCGGCTTGGTGCCTCGCCCTCCTTGCATCGTTTTGCATCAGCTGCCGAGGACCGAAGAAGCCATCCAGGCTTCTGGAGACACCGATCCTGTTGGCGTGGGTCGCGTCTACTTTCGTAGTGTTCCTCTTCCTTGGAGAGAACATCGGTCCGCCGGTCGACTGGTGGGGTGGCAGTCTCCGTCTCCCAGTCGTCGCCGCCCTGTTGGTCATGTGCATCGCCGCACCGACTGAATCCGAGGACCAAGCGGCGGCAGGAGCGGCGCGCCTGGAACAAGTTCTGGCTGTGTGGCTCGCACTCGTCGCCATCGGTTTCAGTGCGCTCCTCCATTTCCAGGTCGCGAGGTTCTCCACGGAGACGATGGCCGGCCTGTCGGAGGTGATCGATGCTGCCCCCCCGGGACGCCGCCTGTGTCCGCTCCACACTGCCACGCGCGCGCTGAACGAATTCCCGGGTGAACCGCAGGGGTACGTGGGCAACTACTACGTCGCGGCGAAGATGGGCGTCGGCCCACAGGGCATGTTTGGGAATCCAGGGGTTGTTGCGAAACAACTCCTTCGACTTCAGAGTCCCGGCTGGGGACGGATGGAAGGACTCAGCGGTGTGGACCAGCTCGCCGACTGCGATCTAGTTCTGCTCGAACTGCACCAGGAACCGAGCGTCCGCGCTCAAGAGCTGATTAGGGGTTCGTTTGTCGCTTGGGCAGAGTCGGGTCACTGGCGCGTGCTTCAACGGCGCTGACATAGCCCCCCCTCTACTGAAGCTCGAGGAAGAACGCATCCATGTCGAAGTCATTCGTGATGTTGATGGGGTCCCCGGCCGTCGAGAACTCGATCGTGATGTTGCCCTTGGGGAGACTCACGTTCCCTTTCAGCTGAGCCCATCGCCACGAGGTCGAATACGTGGAGACGAACGGAGCGACCGCCGATGAGAGCGTCTGGCTCCCGGCACCAAACTTGATGTAGACCTGATCCGTGGACGCGGATACGGGCTTCGCGGATGCAACGAGTCGGTATGTACCGGCCTGAGGCACACATACCGTGTAGCTCGCGGTTCCACCGTGACTGAAAGAGATGTACTGGTTACCAAGCGCATTTCCGGTGTCGGTGACGACGCTGGCCGTCCCGCTGAGACCCGTACCCGCCTCGCCTTGAACGAAGACTGAGGTCGCCGAGATGCGATCAAGCGCAAAGGCGTCGAGAGCGAACCCCGCCAGCGCACCCGGAACCGCCAACGAAAGCGTGGTCGCAGCTCCAGCCGTGAGGTAGACATAGGCGTTCCGCTCACCCGAAATGCCCCACGCGCTGCCGCAGCATCCCACTGGGCCCGCCGTTCGCCATTGGGCCCCGTCGCCAACCATGTAGTTGACGTAGTC
Organism: Deltaproteobacteria bacterium; assembly: GCA_011526105.1. GTDB lineage: Bacteria > Myxococcota > Kuafuiibacteriia > Kuafuiibacteriales > Kuafuiibacteriaceae > WYAZ01. The sequence continues at coordinate 2,470 of WYAZ01000149.1, forward strand.
ATCGTTCGTCGTTCCTGATGTCGTGTTGCGGCTGGACAGCCTAAGTCGGTAGAGACCCGTGTATCCCGCCGGTGCAGTGAACGAATATTGCACGGAGCCGGAGCCGCCCATCGAAAGGTACTTGTCCTGTGCTGCGGCATCGTTTGCCGTGACCACAGAATAGTCAGAGGACCGTATCCGTCCGAGCTTCGATGGGTAGCCGCCGGCCGCCCGCCGTGATCTCTGCCGCGCATGGCGCAGCAACGACGTACTCGTGATGAATGGCGGGCCCTGGCTCGCGAGCACCGAAAGAGCGGCCTCGGGGTGACCGAGTTTGCGCGGGCGCGCGGCATTCGACCTCGCACCTTCGGCTGGTGGCTTTGGAAGCTCGGCTCCGACCGAACGCCGACAAGGAGACGGAGACGCACTCGGGTCGAGCCTGTGCGGATGCTTCCCGTCTCGGTCCTCGGTGCATCTCGGCCAGAGTCGAGCGCTCGCCTCGAGGTTTCACTAGGCGCAATCTCGCTGCGCTTCGGCGCCGAGACCGACCCGAGCTACGTCGCCGCTCTGGTGCGCAGCCTCGAAGCTCGCGAATGCTGACCCTCCCGCCGAGCGTCCGGGTCTACCTCGCCTCGCGCCCCGTCGATATGCGGTGTGGCCACGATGGCCTCATGTCGATCGTGCAGAGCGCCTGGAAACAGGACCCGTACAGCGGGCACCTCTTCGCCTTCATCGGCAAGCGCGGCGACCGCATCAAGCTGTTGTACTTCGACCGTGGCGGCTTCGTGCTGGTCTACAAGCGTCTCGAGAAGGGCCGTTTCCGGCTGCCGGAGATCTCGGCCA
>WYAZ01000150.1 GCA_011526105.1 Deltaproteobacteria bacterium
ATGACACGCATGGGCCCCCCACAGTGCTCGCACTCGAGCACATCGAGCGCGAAGACCCGCTTCATCAGCATCGCCCAGGACTGTCGAGCCTTCTGTGAGCGCGGCCGCTCGGCGGGGAGGTGCTCGGAGCCGGGGACCAAAGGCCAAGGAGCCATGTGAGTATCCGGAAGGAGCGCCTGCCCCGACGGTCGGGTCCACCGAGAACGCCCGCTCACGTTTCAGCAGCGGCGAAGGCGCCGTTTCCTTGAGTCACCGCCCAGCTCAAAATACGAATTCTCCGCGACCCGATCGTTCGCCTTCGAGTTTGCCGCCCAGCACTCCCCGATCGGGCTCGCCAACGATCTGCGACCGCGCGGGGCCCGCGCGATTGTTCATGATCGCCATCCCTCCATCGCGGGCCGGACGACCCTCGGGCCCTATCCGAGGCGCCCGAGACAGAGTATGGCTCTGAGGGCAGGTCGACGGACTTCATGAGGGATGGAATGAAGGAAGTGAACACCTACCTTTGGGACGATTTCGGGTACCGGGTCGGTGCCCGCTTGGTGCGAAAAGCCGAGATCTGTAAGGACCGGGCCCTCGGTACGGGCGGTGAGTTCGAGGGGTACACGGAGACCGACGTCGTCTTCGCCGCGGGCGCCGTTCTCGAGGCCAGCGGCTTCGACGTCTACTTCGAAGCGCCGTACCCGAAGGCCTATGATTGTCCCGGCACCGCCTGCGATCTCCTGGCCCAAGACATCGACCGAAGAAATGCCTATGTCGAGGTCAAGATGCTCCAAGGCCCGAGGGACCTCCGCCTCAGCCCCGATCGACTGCGGGGCTTCGAGTTTCAAAAGGACCTCCTGTCCGCACAGGCGGTCGCGACCCACGGCGGGACCGGCCTCGTGCTCCTCGCGGCGACCTGGCCCACCTGCGATCTCGGCGAGGAGGCGAACGGCCTCGCGTTGAGGGACGTGATCGTCGCCCTCAGCGAAGGTGCCGGCGCGCCCCACGCGAGCCACTTCAACCTGCGCACGTTCTTCCAAACGGAGCACGTCCGGGCCGACCTCTCTGCCCTCCACGTCTTCTCGTGGTGCTTCCGACCAGGGCCTTGAAAAAGATGACGAGTTCGGTCGGCGTTCGGAGATCATGATGAAGAACGAGGAACAGACGCTCAAAGATGCCCTCGCGCTCATGGTGCTGTTCTACGGAACGCTCCTCTTCCTCGGGCTCTTCTTCGCCGCCCACGTCTTCTTGGACGTCGGTGCGATCAACCTCACGATGCACATCTTTTGGCTCGTCGTAGGCGACAACAGCCTCGTCCTCTACCTCGTCTGCGGCGCATCGTTTCTCTTCTCGTTGCTGATCATCCTCCGGATGTTTAAGAAGACCACGGTGAGGCGGAGGTGGGCCATCGCCCTCGGATACGGCGTCCTCTTCTCGACGCTGGGCTTCCTCTCGTTTTCCAAGGTCGAAGCCCACCTCATGGACGAAGTCGACGAGGTCGTGGTTCGCATCCAGACGGCAGGTCCTGCGTTACAGACTCGGCCGATCCGATTGGCGTGGTCGGATCCCTCCGAAGCCGACGAACGGATTTGGGATCAACTGAACCGCGGCGACCTCACGGGCCTCGAGAGCGACAAGACCATCCAGCTCGAAGCCGGTCAGACCTTCGCCTGCTACGGCACCTTCCCCAAGGAAGATCGGGTCGAAGTGAAACGCGAAACGCCCTCACCGATCGAACACTGCGCGCGGTCCAAGGATGGCCGCGTCCTCGTCCGCTCTCCATCGAGCCGCGCCGCCGAACAATATCTCCTTCTTCTCCCCCCCAGCATGATCGACGTCCGCGTGTCCCATCCCTGGGACTGAGGCGGTCTTCGTACCCGAGCACGGGCTCCAGGCGTCAAAATCGCCCTCTGCCTTGCGCCTCCCTGGTCCGCATTCTTCCGAGCGCCTCAAGGGGCGCGGCTCGAGACGGCTGCGACTCCATACGCTGCGGCCAGCACCCCGGCCTGAATCCCCACGAGCGCGACCCCTCCGAGCATCACCAGCCCGTGATCGAAGGCGCGATGCGCCCCGAGAAAGTGGACCGCGAGGGCAGCGAGCATTGCGAACAGGACGAGCGTCCCCGCGCTCGAACGAACCACACCCCCGAGGCCGAGGGGCGCAACCTCGAAACGCCAAGGTCCGACGAGACCCACCTGCATCACCGCCGCACCGGCGAAGGCCACCTGCCATCCCGCGTTCTCCATGAATGCATCGAGGTAGCGCGTCCTCGGATGGAGCTCGAGGACGAAGCCGAGGACCGCCATCGCGAATCCCAGGCCGGCGAGAAGAAGGGACGACGCGGGTCGTGGGATACCGCTTCGCTCCATGGAAGGCGCCACCTCATGAACCCCGCGCCAACTGGGAAAAATGCCCAAAGGGCCTAGGGGGTCAGTTTTCCTGACGCAAGGGGGTCAACAATTCCTGTCGTTTGCCAGGAACAGGCGGCGTGCACCGCCCGGTCGTCGCTGGATCGAGGCCCTCGAGTTCCGTTCGCGCCGGCGCGCCTCGGACCTTCACAAAATCGCGGTTTGGCTCTTTCCATCCCGTGCGGTACCCGAAGTGGGCCGATGAAACGCATGCTCGTCCTCCGGGCCCCAGTGACGCGCTCTCCGCCCTGGTGCGCTGCTTCATCCGTAGCCTCTTCGCTGGGGTGCGCCGACGACTCGCGTCATCCTGTGGCCCCGGTGCAGAGCTCCACCTGGGCGCGGTGGTCTTCGTGCAGCGCTTCACCAAAGCGCTGACGGTGTACCGCCCGATAACGGGTCCAAAGCCCTCCGTCAATCAACGGCCGGGTCGCGCCTTGCCGCCTGGCCAGTGCTCCGGGTCGAAGTCACCGGCGGGCTGCGCGTGCGGGGTGGTAGTAACCCCTGGGATTC
>WYAZ01000151.1 GCA_011526105.1 Deltaproteobacteria bacterium
GAATCCCAGGGGTTACTACCACCCCGCACGCGCAGCCCGCCGGTGACTTCGACCCGGAGCACTGGCCAGGCGGCAAGGCGCGACCCGGCCGTTGATTGACGGAGGGCTTTGGACCCGTTATCGGGCGCGCCTCTAGGCTCGGACGGATTCGCTTGGCGGTCCGGTCCAAGGACCCTAGGGTGTGGGCATGGGAATGCTCATCGAAGGGGTCTGGCACGAGACCCCGGTGACACGAGGCGCGAAGGACGAAGAGGGAGGCCGGTTCATCCGCCGACCCTCGTCGCTTCGGCATCAGCTGGAGGCGGGCGGCCGCTTCAGCCCGGAGCCCGGGCGTTACCACCTGTACGTCTCCTGGGCCTGCCCCTGGGCGCACCGAACCGCGTTGGTGCGGCGGCTGAAGGGGCTGGAGGAGGTCATCGGCCTCTCCTCGGTGGACTTCCTGATGGGTCAGGACGGCTGGACCTTTGGGGGGCTGGGGCCGGAGACCCAGGACCCCTTCGGCCGCGCGCGGCTCCTGCGCGAGCTCTACGTGCAGGCCAACCCGCGCTACACCGGCAAGGTGACGGTGCCGGTGCTCTGGGACGAGCGAGAGCGCACCATCGTGAACAACGAGTCGCTGGACATCATCAAGATGCTCGACCGTCACTTCCCGAGCGCGGCCCCGTCCCTGTATCCGCCGGAGCTCGCGGGTGAGATCGACGCCATGATCGAGGCCAACTACGAGACCGTGAACAACGGGGTGTACAAGAGCGGCTTCGCGCGCACACAGGCCGCCTACGACGAGGCGGTGACCGAGCTCTTCGACCGGCTGGATGCGCTGGAGGCGCAGCTGTCCACGCGGCGCTACCTGGTGAGCGACCGCCTGACCCTCGCGGACCTCTGCCTGTTCACGACCCTGCTCCGCTTCGACGCGGTCTACCACGGGCACTTCAAGTGCAACCTACGCCGCGTCGCGGACTTTCCGGCGCTGCAAGGCTTCTTGCGGGACCTCTATCAACGACCGGGCGTGGCGGAGCTCTGCCGCTTCGACCACATCAAGGGGCACTACTACGGGAGCCACCCGTCTCTGAACCCGAGCGGCATCGTGCCCAAGGGCCCGATCCTGAGCCTGGACACCCCGCACGGACGCGCGGGGCTGCGCTGAGCCTCAGGGCTGCGCCCGCATCATCTGCACCTGCGCGTGGTGCTGCGTGCGGCCGTAGAAGTACCCGCCGGGGACCGCGCCCTCCGGCATCGCGGCCCGGAAGCCGGCGTCGAGCGCGTCCTTCTTCTTGGCCGCGGTGTACACGCCGTCGTTGCTCACCACCGCGTAGTGACCCTTGCGGCTCGGGTCGGTGAGCACGGTCATGGCGTGCTGCTCGCCGCTCTTGGCGGTCACCGCGACCTGCTCGTGTTTGTAGCCGGCCGCGCCCAGGAGCTCCTGCGCCAGGTACGCGTAGCCCTCGCAGTCGATGACGTGCTTGCCGGCGGCGTGGGGGTGCGGACCGCCGAGCCCCTTCCGCTCACGGTCGGCGGTCACGTCCTTCCACTCGGAGGCGTCGTGCGTAGTGATGTCATAGATGAGCTGTCCCGGCTTCTTGGCCTGCGCTTTCTCGGCGTCCTCGCTCTTCTCGTAGAGCTTCCCGCGATAGGCGTGCTTGGTCGGGTCCTCGCTGTACTTGATGTCCTCGTCGGGGCGCCCCACGTTCGCCGGGTGCACGTAGAAGGCGCTCGTGTAGGCCTCAAAGGCGGCCAGCGCGGCCGGTCGGTCCTGCTTGGCGTCGAAGCTCTTCATGTATCGCCTCATCTCGTCCTGGGTGGGCGGGTGCGAGGCCTCCACCCCGCGGGCCTGCATGTCCTCGAGCACGCGGTACTGGGCGGCCAGGTTCCGGGTGCCGGCCACGCCGCCGTCGCCGAGGGCCTTGGAGGCGTCGATCTCCTCCTCGTAGCGCGACAGGGCCCGTTCGAGCTTCTCCGCCGCCTTGCCCGGCTCACCGGCCTCCGCCAGCTGCTTGGCCTCGGCGTAGAGAGCGCGGAGGGGCGCGTGCTTCTCGTCCTTGGGGAGCTTCTCGGCGCAGTGGTAGAGCGCGTCCGGGAGTGGGCCACCGACGGACGCAGCGGCCGGCGGGCTCGGCTCGGCGCGCGCCTGCTTCACCTCGGGGCTGAGGGCCTTGCGCGCGGGGCTGAAGAACTGACCCCAGCTCGCGGGCTTCGGCTTGTCGAAGCCGTCGCCGGCCGGGGACGGCGGGCTCGGGGGTGAGGTGGTCTCGCTCTTCGGGCCGGCGCCGTCGATGGAGCCTTGGGGGGTGCCGGTGGGGCGGGCGGTCGTCTCGATGCGCATGGTGAGCAGAGACACTTCACGCCCCGTGCCAGGCAGAGGGGCCACCGAAGTGGAGCTATGCGCCTGAAACTAGGTGGGCGATGTCACGCGTCCGCAGTGTCACCCGGGGCCGGTGACGTCACCGTCGGCGAGGACGCACCGCGAGGGGGAGCGCGCTCAGGGCGAAGAGGAGCGCGAGGGTCCGCCGTAGCGAGGGGGCGCCCGGGGCGACGCAGCGGCAGCCGCCTTCGTCGTCGGTGGGCGTGGGGTCGGGGTCAGGATCGGGACTCGGATCGGGATCGGGGAGGTCGGCGCAGACGAGGTCGACCTCGCTGAGGGTCTGGTTGGCGCTCACGATCTGCTGGCCGCTGTTTCTGCACACGCGTGAGTCGCGGAGCGTCACGCCGCGCTCCGCGTAGATGCCGTCCCCCTGGTTCTCGATGACATCGGTCGCGGTGCCCTCCACGGCGTACTCGGTCCATAAGCCCCCGCGCTGACACGGCGTCTCCAGCTCGATGACGTCGAGCAGGCGCTCCGGAGTGTGGAAGGTACGGCAGCGCGTCCCGCCGCCGTTGCCGCGGATGACGATCCGCTGGCCGCTCGGTGGGGCGTTGCTGTTGGCGAGCTGGACGCCTCCACCGATCGCCACGATGCCGGCGCCCGCGTTGCCCTCGACGCGAAGGTCCGAGCCGTAGGGCACGTTCACGGTGCCGCGCGCGAGGTAGATCCCCGGGCCCGCGTTGTTCGTGACGACCGTGCCCTCGTTCAACACCGCGACCCAGTCCTGGACGGGGACGGAGCTGTACTCGTCCCCGAGGCTGGCGCCAGGACCGTCGTTCTCGGTGAGGGTGCTCCGGACGAGCTCGAACGCGTGCCCGGTGTAGAGGCCGGGCCCGCCGTTGCCCTCGACGCGGGTGTGGGCCAGCGAGCTACGACCCGAGCCGCCGCTCATCGCCGCGATGCCGCCCCTCGAACAAGGCTCCTCGTACCGTCGCGGTGGGGTCTGCACGTCGTCGAGCGCCCAGCTGACGCACGTGCTCTCGAGGCCGTTTCGGGCGATCAGGTTCGGCGTGGCGGGCGGTTGCATGGGCTGGCCGATGCCGACGGTGCCGTAGCTGAAGATGCCCCAGCCTGCGTTGTCGGTGACGCGGATGTCCGAGGACACCGCGATACGGCCGAAGCGCGACTCGAGGCCCACCCCTTGGTTCCCGGAGACCTCGCTCGCTGGCCCGCCGCGCGTGTCGTAGATGACGATGCTCGCCTCGACCACGCCACCCTGGAGGTTCTCGACGACGAGCCCCTCGCCCTCGTTGTTCGTGAGCGTGAAGCGGCCGAGGTCCACGCGGTGGTGCGAGAACACCCCCGGGCCCGCGTTCTCCGCCACGTCCACGTCGAAGAGGAGACTCTCACCGGCGGTGAAGGGACCTGAGAGCCACGCGCCGCCCGCCGCGCAGGCCTCGTCCGTGAAGACCTCCGGCCGCCCTTCGGCGCCCAGCTCCACCGTGTGGCACACCGGCCCGCGCCCGTTGCCTTGGATCCGCGACCGGCGCGCTTGCGGGTTCTGGTCCGAGCCGATCACCAGCCGACCGGCCGCCACGCCCCAGCTCGCGTTGTCGTCGATGTCCACCGGCTGCCCAGCCACCACCGCACCGAAACCGCCGACGCCCACCCCGTCGTTGCGCGCGACGACGCTGCCTTCGCCCTCCTCGAAGTAGACGGCGGGACGAATCGCGACCGAGGTCTCGGCGAGGTCCGCCAGCACCCCCGGACCTTCGTGGTCCTGCACCGTGACGTTCTGTAGCCAGATGTCCTCCGAGCTCGCGACGCCCACCGGGCCGTTGAGCTCCACGGTGGTGTCTCGGACTCGGACCAAGGGGTCGTCGCCGCGCGCCCCGCGCGCCACGACGCCGCCCCCGGCGTTGCCGCTCACCACCGAGCGCCGCACCCCGAGCGCGGCCAGCTCCAACGGGCCGTCCGCGTTGAACACCCCGATGCCCCCGCAGGACTCGAGCGAGACGCCAGAGAGCTTCACCCCGCTGGGTGCGGCCGCCTGCACGCAGTCGCCGCCGAAGTTCCGAAGGCCGAGCCCTTCGAGCTCAAGCCGCGCGTCCACCACGAGCAGACCGTCGGCCGCTCCGGCGTTGCTGCCGTCCACGGTGATGTTCGAGGCGGCGTCCGCGTGGATGCGGAGCTCCACCCCAATCATGGGGAGCGCGGAGCTGGGAGAGATGACGCTGCCCTCCGGGAGATCGAAGCCGATGTCGGCCTCGCGACCGCGCAGGTTCGCGAGCTCGATCGCCGCGCGCAGCGTGCACTCCGGGTCTCCATTGGCGATCGTGGCGCCGGTGTCGCAGGCGGCGCCGCTCCCGGTCTGCGAGGCGTCGCCGGCGCTGTTGACGATGAGGTCCGGCGGTGGGCCGAAGATCAGGATGGCCGGCACGTTGTTGCCGAGGGCCCCGCCGTCGAGCCGCACCACGAGGCCGAGCACACCGTCGTCGTTCACGGGGCCGAGGCCCATCCAGTCCCCTCGATAGGTGGTGGTCACGACCTCGGTGTAGAGGCCGAGCCGCGCGACGGTGCGGACCTCCCCCGCGATATCGAGCGTGTCCCCGGTGACGAGGAGGGTCTCTGCCTCTCCGTCGCGCTCGAAGCGACTGACCGCCATTCCGACCGGGGTCTCGTAGTCCACCGCGACGAAGCTCCCCGAAGGCGAGGGCCGCGGCAGCGCGTAGGTCCCAACGGACAGCGTCGGACGCCCCGGGGGTGGTTGGTCCGTGTCGTGGATGAACCGCACGACCCCCGCATCGATCGCCATGACCGAGTAGCGCCCGTCCATGCCGAGCACCCCGGAGACGTGAGGGGGCGCTCCGGTGGCGGTCGTCATCCAGGCGTCGTATCCGGTCCAGATGGAGGTGAATGCGCCCGAGCCGTCGCGGCGGAAGATCGACGTCTGAGTTCGACAGTCGGTGGTGCAGTCCTGCGCGGGCCCGATTTGCGCCAGGAGCAGCAGCTCGCTGGGGCTGGGCTCCCCGAGCGTCCACAGCTGAACGCCGCGGCCCGCGGGCACGCCGGGGAGGTTGCTCCCGCCGATGGTCAGAATGGTCGTCACCCCCGAGGCGAGCTCGTGCCGTACGAGCGCGTGAAAGCCTTCCAGGGTCTTGGGGTTGGCGAACGAGAGGACGCCTATCACGGAGCCGGCGCCGTCGAGCTGAATGCCGTCCAGGCGTTGAATGTAGTGATCGTAGCCCGGGGGGAGGCCGGGGATGTCGTCGCTGCGCCGGACGTCGAGCACTCGGCGCGCATCCCCCGACGGCGGGAAGTAGACCGGCAATACGAGCTCGTCGGCGCTGCTGGGGTCCCGCTGGAAGAAGAGCGTGCCTCCTTGCTCGTCGTGACGCGGAGGAGCGTCGCCGAGCTCGGGGAGGTTCGCGCAGACCTCTTCCCGCAGCGCGGCGTCGGCGCCCGATTGGACGAGGCCACAGTCGAGCACGACGCTGAGCGCTCCGGTGGACGAGACCCGGACGACGGCCGACGCGATCTGCGCCTGCCGGAACACTGAAGTCGAAACCAAGTATGCGCCAGAGGGGAGCAGGTGGTGGGCGCGCGCGTCCTGGCCCACCTCCCCGCCGCTCGGCAGGACGGTCCCGCCTCGCACTCGAACCTCCAGGGTGTCACGCGACGCCCCGAGCCCGATCGCAGGTCCACTTCCGTCGGTGAAGCTGACGAGGGCTCGGCCTTGGGCGTCGATGCCGACGACCTGACTGATGGCCGAGACCTGTCCTCGGATCGTCGGGCCCGTGTCCCCACGCTGCAGCAGGACTCGTGGGACCGACGGTGCCCCATTCGCCTCCTTGGCGACGAAGACGTGGGCCGCGGTGGCCGTAAGCAGCAAGGCGCGGGTGATGAACATGAGCCCCCCGAGGGCGGATGTTCCTCCGCCTCGGCGCGGACCGCAACCCGACCTGCCGCCGTTCGCGACGAGGTCGATGTGGGTTCGTGTGACCGACCGCTATGGCTTGGTCTCGACCCAGTCGGCGATGAAGACGTTGGTCTCGCCGTGCTTGGCGTTGGCGCGGTTGGAGGCGAAGAGCAGCCGCTTGCCGTCGTGGCTCCAGATGGGGAAGCTATTCGGACGAGCTCGCCGCGGATGACCAGGTCCCACCACGCGGCACGGCCTTCGCCTCCCTGGGCGCATGGCGTCCGCCTGCGCTACCTCGGCCCGCGTCATCTATGCGCGCCGGCGTCCAGAGGAGACGTCGCTCTACCAGGTCTTTCAGTCGGAACTCTCCACATTCCTGGAGGGTACCGAGGGCGTGTCCGGTCCCGGGCTCCCGCGCTACGTCTCGCGAGAACTCCGCGGTTTCACGCGTTGCGGAATCCTCGCGGCGGGCTTCGTGCGGGCGCGGTGCGAGGCTTGCGGCCAGAGCAAGCTGGTCGCCTTCTCATGCGGGGCGCGCGCAGTGTGTCCATCGTGCGGCGCACGTCGCATGGCCGAGCAGTCGGCACATCTCGTGGACGAGGTGCTCCCGGATGTCCCGCTCCGACAGTGGGTGCTCACCGTGCCGTGGCCGATTCGCCGGCGCCTCGCCGCGGACGGCGCGCTCATGCGGAAGGTCCTCGGCATCTTCGTCTCCGAGGTCTTCCGCTGGCTCGCGGAGACGACCGGGGCGCCAAACGGCGCAAAGGGCGGGGCGGTGGCCGTGACGCAGCGCTTCGGCGGCACACTCAACCTTCACGTTCACTATCACGTGCTGGTGCTCGACGGCGTCTACACTGCGTCCGAGCTCGGCCCCGACGACGAGGCGGAGGGGCTCGTGTTCCACCCGCTCGTTCGGCGCGTGACCGAGGCCGACGAGCGATGCGTGGCCGAGCGGGTGTACCGTCGCATGCTCAGGCTCTTTCGCCGCCGGGGGTGGATCGACGAGACCGGTGCGCTGTCCTTCCCGGACCACGCCGACGAGGCCTCCGCCCCCTGTGCGCTCGGGCTGTTCGAGACGGAGGGTGAGGCCAGATTCGAGGGCACGGGGGGCGCCGCCGGAGCCGCGACATCCCCTCGGCACGAGAGCCGCGGGGCCTATGGTGGGTTCTCGGTGCACGCCGGGGTGACCGCGCCCGCGGGGGACAAAGCGCGGCGTGAGCGGCTGTGCAGGTACGTGACGAGACCGGCGTTCGCGTCGGAGCAGGTCGAGCGCCTCGCCGACGGACGGGTGCGGTTCGAACTGCGGAGACCTCGCGCGTCCCAGGAGACGCACCTCGTCGCGGCTCCGGACAGGAAGTGTCAGGAATTCGGTGGATGAGTCGGGTAGCCCTAGCTAGGGAGACCAAAGACCATGCCACGAAGAGAGAAGACGAAGAAGGACGAACTGTTGGACGAGCTCCTCCAGGGCAAGGCGCCCGAGGACTTGATCAAGGAGCTCACGGCGGCGGTCGTGAATCGAGCGCTCGAGGCTGAGCTCACGGAGCACCTGGACTACGAGGACGGCGAGGAGCCACCTGAGTCCCAGGCGAATCGGCGTAACGGGCACCGGACCAAGAAGGTCCGGACGGGCCAGGGCGAGGTAGAGATCGCGGTGCCGCGGGATCGCGACGGGACCTTCGACCCTCAGCTCGTCAAGCGTTACCAGCGTGCGATTCCCGGCTTCGACGAGAAGATTCTCGCCATGTACGCGCGCGGCATGAGCACGCGGGACATCCGCGGGTTCCTCGAGGAGGAGTACGGTGTCGACGTGAGCCCGGACCTCATCAGCCGCGTCACGGATTCCGTCGTGGACGAGCTCAAACAGTGGCAAAGCAGGCCGCTGCAGGCGATGTACCCCATCGTGTACCTGGACGCGCTGGTGGTGAAGGTGCGCAGCCAGGGGGCGGTGCAGAACAAGAGCTTGTACATGGTCATCGGCGTCGATGAAGACGGGATCCGCGATGTACTCGGGCTATGGCTCCAGGACACCGAAGGCGCGAAGTTCTGGCTGTCGATCCTGAACGAACTCCGCCACCGCGGGGTCCAGGACATCCTGTTTCTCTGCGCCGACGGGCTCGCCGGCCTTCCGGAGGCGGCCGAATCCTCGTTTCCAAGGACGGTCTTTCAGACGTGCGTCGTGCATCTGATTCGGGCGAGCACGCGCCTCGTGCCGTGGATGCACAAGCGCGCGGTCTGCAAGGACCTACGGCCCGTCTACACCGCGGCGAACATTGAGGCGGCGGCGACGGCGCTCGAGCAATTCGAAGCCAAGTGGGGCCCGAAGTATCCGATGGTGGCGCGGGCTTGGCGGTCGCGCTTCGAGGAGTGGACTCCGTTTCTCGCCTTCTCGCCCGAGATCAGACGAGCCATCTACACGACCAACGTGATCGAGGCGACAAATCGCCAGATCCGTAAGGTCCTGAAGACCAAAGGCCATCTGCCGAACGACGAGGCCGTGATGAAGCTGGTGTGGCTGGTCCTCCGAGGCCTCTCAAGCACCTGGCGGAAGCTGAAGCGACATCGAGATTGGGCAACCGTTCGGCTCCACCTGGCGATGCACTTCGAAGGGAGATTCCGAGTCGAGCTATGAAGCCGCTCGTGCTACAGTCCGGCCTGCTGCTGAGGGCAGGTGATCACACGCTGCTCCCTTCGTCGGTCCGTGTCTCCCTGCCGTCCGATATTCGCCGCGCGACCCGCGCTCGGGCCCGCTTCACCGTTTGGTGCGGAGCACCCAGCGCGAGCTCGTCGCCTCGCTCGAAGACGCCGGACTCGA
>WYAZ01000152.1 GCA_011526105.1 Deltaproteobacteria bacterium
ACGAAGGGAGTTGGGTCGCCCCCAATGACCGAGGAGCCCGAAAGGGCGGCCGCAGGCCGCGCGTCGGCCAGGGGCGAAAAGGACAAGCGCGAACGCGATCTGAACTTCTCGGACGGGACACTAGTCCCCTGGAAACGTGGAGGCTAGGGAAACTCGGCGAGCAATCTTCGTGTCTGGTCGTCGCGCGAGGAGGGCGAATACTCTCTGTACTCAACCGACGAGAGCCAAAGGCGTCGCGGCGAGCAGCCGCGAAGAGGGCCGGCGACATTTGCTAGCCTCTACGTTTCCAGGGGACTAGAGCCCGAGGAACTCGACCGGCGGGCCGTAGATGGTGGGCTTGCCATCCAGCGTGCGAGGTGGCCCGAGTGTGAAGATCAACGAGCGCAGGTCTCTTGGTGCGGTGGCATCGACCATCGTGTCCTGCTCGATGCCCACCTGATGCACGCGGAGCTTTTCACTGACGCGGATCTCACCCATGGTGCCGACGCGTGCAAAACCGATCTCGAGCCAATCACCCTCGAGCGTCGTGAGCCGAAGGTAGGTCTCGGGCGCAGTCCCGGGGATGGACTCGACGAGCCGCTGCGCAAGCTTGGAAACCGCACGCAGCGCGGGGAGCCAGTGCTCAAAGTAGATCGCCGGCTGACCCTTGTGGGCACTCCGCGCTGAGCCGACCGAACGCTTGTAGCGCTCTGGGTGATAGCGCAGGTGGAGCATGAGCACGTTCTTGCTGACTTCGAACGTAGCCGGCTTGTCGGTGAGTTTCTGGAGCTCGGCTTCGAATCGAACCTCGCGCGCCAGCTCCTTGATGAGCGCGTGAAAGCTCGGATCCACTTGATCGAGATCGTAGGTTACGCCGAAGTGTGCCGTTCGATCCGCGACGCGCCTCGCGGCGAGCGCGAGCTGGTTGCGACAACGCTCGAGGTGGGCGCGATGCTCGTACTCCTTTGCGGCGACCGCCACGCTGACCTTGGCCTCCGTTCCTTGGGGAAGGTCTCGATCGTAGAGACTGACCGCCTGAGCGCAGGCGCCCCGCCGCGCGAGCCGGTCGGCGACGGCGAAGGTGTCGAGGGGCGCCCCCGCTCCGGGGTCGTTGAACTGCGCGCCGAGCCGGTCGGCGATGCGACGCGCGAGACGCTCTGGGCCCCCCGCTTCCCCGGAGCGCGGCTGGATCTCGAACCGAAGGACAACTTGCTCGTCGGCGACGGTGAGGACCGAGACTCGGGCGCCGAGACCCGAAGGCAGCATCCGAGGCTCGATGATCACCACGTCGTCGGCGCGCGCCTCTCCAAGCGCGTAGAGGTGGGACGTTTGGAGCGGCGTCACGCTGCCAGGGCCTCGAAGCCTCGAGGGCTCGGTCTGATAGAGCCGGCGGAGCTCGGTGGCAAGATACAGGTCGAGCTCCTCCACCGCGCGCGCGTCCACGTTCGGCCCGGGAACAACCCAGAGCCCCAGGCCACGCGCCGCGAGCTTGATGAAGGGGCGTTCGGCCCCGTCGCTCTTCGGCCCCGAGGCACAAGCGGCGAGCACGAGGGCAGCGATGACCAAGCTCCACCCGAGCTGAGCCACGCGAAGTCGATGAGTCCGCTGCATCTGGCGTACACTCATTCCGCCGATTCGGGCTGTCAACTCGATGCCCCTAGGGGAGGAATCATCGGCAGACCAAGGACCGTCGCCTCGGCTGCGCCCGACGCCGCCTCGTAGCTCAGCAGCGTCCCGGCAGCCTCGTGTTCACGCCGAACGTATCCGAGCCCTACGCACGCACCCAGCGTCGCCGACTGGCCGAAGCTCTCGATCTCTCCAACCGGCCGAGCGTCCAAAGAGAGCGCGGCGGGCTTGTCTTTCGATGGCGGACCGCCGCCGAGCCGAAGACCTACCAAGAGGTGGTTCACTTGGCCTAGGTTGGTCCCGCGCGCCACGACCTCTTGGCCGACGTAGCAGCCCTTCGTGAATGAGACCGCTCGTTCGAGCCGCGCCTCCATCGGAAGGGTCTCGAGATCGAGCTCGGCCCCGTCTCTGGGCTCTCCGGCCTCGATGCGTAGCACCTCGAGCACATCGGCCTCGACGAGCATCGCCCCCGCGCGCACGAGCGCGGCCGCCCGCTTCTCACCCGACCCAGCAGGCACATGAAGCTCGTAGCCTGGGAGGCCAAAGCCATCCTCGGCGATCACGATGTTGGCGCCGACACGCTCGAAGGCGCCCGGGGGGAGTTCCGGGTTGATCGCTCCGAGGCCGATCGCTTCGAGACAGGCGTACGAGCTGGGGCCAAGCAAGCTCAACACCTCCCGCGTCTCACTCGTGTCGAGGACCGTGCAGTCTTCCATCACGATGTGTGCGAGCAACGTCTCCTTCAGCCGGTCTGAAACCTCGGCCCGTACGTCGAGCGAGAGCGCCGCTTCTTCGGCACGAACCCGGAGATAGGCTTCGATTCGTCCCTTCGCGCTGCACTTGAGGGCCCGAGCGCCCTGGCCGGGCTGCAGCGCGCGCACGTCCTGGCTGAGCATGCCGTCGAGGAACTCGGTGCGATCGGGGCCCATCACCTGGAGCGTGCGGATCTCGGGGCGTCGGCAGACGACGGCCTTGGTACGGGCGGCCTCGAAGGGCGATGGCAAAGCAGTCGACATGAAGGCTCCTCAGTAGTTCTGATGCACACGGCGCTCATCGAGGCCGAGTTCGGTGAGCACTTCCCGCACGCCATCGACCATCGCGCTGTGGCCGCAGACAAAAGCCTCGGCGTTTGCGA
Source organism: Deltaproteobacteria bacterium (assembly GCA_011526105.1). GTDB lineage: Bacteria > Myxococcota > Kuafuiibacteriia > Kuafuiibacteriales > Kuafuiibacteriaceae > WYAZ01. Next base: position 2,741 of record WYAZ01000152.1, read on the forward strand.
GCGAGGGTTGGTCTGCCCGCAAGACATCTTGCACGAAAGGCTGCGAGACTACCCTCCGCACTTCGATCTCGTCGGCGCGCCACGCGGCGTCGGAGTCGCGATAGACGTGGTCTCCGGGGGTGCTTGCGCCCGCATATAGCGTGATCTCGCGGTAGAGCTTCCGCTCCCTGCGCATGGCTTCGATCAGCGCCCGCAGCGGCGCCACCCCAGTGCCGACGCCCAGCAGGAACGAATCGCGACCGTGGGCGGACTCGATCGGGAACCCAGGCCCCGCCGGGGGCTCGATGCTCCACTGTGCACTCTCTCGGGGCTCGAGCGCGGCGATGGCGGGGGGCCCGAGCAGCAGCTCGAGGGCGGCGCGCTCGCCGGGGGCAGAGGCGATCGCGAGAAAGGTCGGCTCGCCTTCGCCATGAACGACGATGTACTGACCCGGCCGACGGTAAAGAGCGGCGACTTCCGCCGTCACCTCGAGCAGGACGCCGGAGTAGCGCGAGGACTCTGCCCACACGCGCCTGACCTTCGCAACGACGAGCCCCATCGACCGGTCCGAGCCTAGCAGGCCCAGGAGCCCGCGAGAAGCTTTGAAGGCGCCGGGATCTGGGGTACGGATCGGCCCCGGTGAGCAAGAGCGGCACCAAAAGAGGCAGCGGACGCCCCAGCCCCACGAGCGTGGAGCTCGTGCAGGATCTATCGGAGATCTCCGCGCCCGTAAGCGGCTTTCTGCGCCGGCATCGCCACCGCGTAAAGACGGTCATGGACAACGGTCGCCGCACCGAGACCTACGTCGTCGACTACGCCGATCGCGATATCGATCGCCGAGACGCGGTGGCGGTGGCGGTGTATGCGCGGGGCAAGAACGCAGCGAAGACCCGAGTGCTGCTTCGCCGTCAGGTACGTTATGCGGCGTACCTGGTGACCGGGCAGCCCACGACGGTGGAGCTCGTCGCGGGGCTCATCGAGCTTCCGGAGTCGCCCGAGTCCTGCACCGCGCGGGAGCTCTGGGAAGAAGCGGGCGCGGTGATTGAGTCGAGAACGGTGCAGCCGCTGGGCCCGCCGTTCTTTCCCATCCCCGGCCTGTCCACCGAGCGCATCGTACCCATGATGGTCGAGCTCCCCAGTGACACCTTGGACGCGCTCGCGCTGACCCAGCCCCCCGGGGACGGGAGCCCGTTCGAGGAAGGCGCCGAGAACTTCGTCGTGAGCCTCGCAGACGCCTTCGAGATGATGTTGGTCCCCGCGGATTCCGCCGGTGATCGCCCGCTCATCAACGACGCAAAGACCGAGATCATCCTCCACCGCCTCGGGCGCATGCTGTGGGGCGGCCCTTGAAGATCACGCAGGTCCTGGTCGTGCTGAAGCGCAGCGCGCTGTCGCGGCTCAAGGGGAGCAAGAGCCGGGGCGACGTGCGCCTGCGCAAGCTCGCCGAGAGCGGGCACCCTTCCACCTTGACGATGCGGCTCGCTCACGAGGAGCACCTCTTGTCGGTGAAGCACGTCCGGCGTGAGCTTCGACGCCGCGACATTCGCTTCGTCGAGCGCTCGAGGGCCCCGAAGACCGGTCTCGCCAGCTTTGACCTCGTCATTACGGTGGGAGGAGACGGCACGCTGCTCGACGCGAGCCACTACGTGCGTCATCAACTCCCGATGTTGGGCGTCAACTCGGCTCCCGCCTCCTCGGTAGGTTTTCTGACTGCGTGTCGTGCCCCCACTTTTGCGCAGACCCTGGACGCGCTCGTCGCGGACGAGATCAAACCGATCGCGGTCCAAAGGCTCCGCGTGCAGGTCGGCCGCACCACCCTGCCCGAGCCGGTCCTCAACGACGTCCTCTTCTGCCACGACAACCCCGCGATGGTGACTCGCTACAGAGTTCAGACACCGCACGGCGAGGAGCTGCAGCAGAGCTCGGGGATCTGGGTCGCGACGCCGGCGGGCTCCACCGCCGCACTTCGATCCGCCGGCGGAACCCCGATGTCACTCACCGCGCGCTCGTTCGCGTTCATCGTGAGAGAGCCCTATTCGGCGCCCGGAAGCTCGCTGCAGCTCACAGGCGAGATGCTCGAGTCTGACGAGAAGCTCGTGATCGAATCGCGCGTGAACACCGCCAGTCTCTTCATCGATGGCTCGTACCAGCGGCACCCGGTTCACTACGGCGACGTCGTCACCTTCTCCTTGCACCCAACCCCTCTGCAGTTGGTTCGGCCCCGACCCCGCTCCTAGCCGTATGAGCGCGCCTGGGCCGGGCGGTTGACCTGCTCTCGCGCTCGGTTTACCGGACTCAGCGTGGACGTCGCTGGGTTTCAACGCGGTGAGACCGACGCGCTCTCCGCCTTCCTGGGCGCCCACACGCGTCTCGTGTGGCAACTCGCGCGACGCGGCTTCGCCACCACCGAGGACGACCGACCCGCCCTCGTCTTTGGCGTCCATCGCGCGGCCTCGCTGGAGAAGCTCACCGTATCCACTCTGAGCGAGGCGCTTCGCACGGAACGCCGCGCCCGGGTCGCGGAACCCAAGCAGGGGGAGAGTCTCCTCCTCGAGACGGCACGCCTTTGTCTGACCGCCGCGGCTCAGGCGGAGGGCCGCGAGCGCACTCTGGACCACCGAGAAGCGGAAGCTTTGCCGTCGAGCGTCATCGACCTCGATCGCGTCGAGCTGCCTCTGCCCGACGAGCAGCTCTCCGCGCCCCCTCGGGACGTCGAGGACTTCGAGCTCGAGGCCTTCGAGAAGGCGCGCTCCGAGCTCGCATCGCTCGAAGAGCATCTGGCGGTCCGCGATCGAGAGCTGCTCGAGCGGCGACTGCGCTCCGCCGAACCGCGAGCCGATGTAGCCCGCGCGCTCTCCATCAGTGTGCCGGCGGTCAAGGAGGGCGAGCGACGCCTCGTTCGACACCTTCTGCACCACTTGAGACGCGCCCGCGTCCTCGAGGAGCGAGCCGGCGAAGCAGAGCTCGAGGCGCTTTTGTCCGGAGATCCGAAACGCGCCAGTCTCCCGCCGCGCACCGCAGAGCGCATTCGCGAGCAGGTTCTGAAGCGAACCTTCTCCGAGGAGCCCCGCCCATACAAGCAGCGCGCGACCTTGGCACTTGCGGTCGCGGCCATCGCGCTGGCGCTCTACGTGCTGATGTTCTTCGGAGTGATCCCCGGACCGGGCAGCGATCCCGAGATCGAGCCGCAGCTCGCCGTCTCCTGCGCCGGCCAATGTACAGCTTCGAGCGTGCTCGAGATCTCGGTCCGCGCACCCCGACGAGCGCGACGCATCTCGCTCTGGCTGAGGAGCGCGGACGGCGCGGTCCAGCCGCTCGTAGCCCACTCCGACGGCCGGGCCTCAGCCCTCCCGTTCGGCGCCAAAGAGAGACTCACCCCCCTCCCGGTCTCTCCCACACTTCCAGAGAACGCGGGCCCGGCCCCCTATGAAGTGATCGCGGTCTTCACGAGCGAGCGAGCTTCGACCTCGAGCCTGCGGGCCCACGTAGAAGGCTCGGCGCTGCTCCCAAAGGCGCTGACTCTGACCCGCGTCATCGGTCCCTGAGGTCGTCGTGGTGTTTGCGTTCGGCTTCCGTGGCATCGCCGCTTGGCTCCTCGGCGTCTCCTTGATCTTTTCGCCGCTGCGCGCGTTCGCCGACCCAACGACCGAGATCCGCGAGCTCGCCGGGGCGGCCGAAGCCTTGCTCGACGCCCTCGAGCCCGAAGAAGCGTCGCGCATCCTGCAGAAGGGTCGGAGGAGCCCGAGCTTCAAGCGGGCCGACCGCTCCGCTCGTGCCCTGCTCCTGGTCACCCTCGGCCGCGCCCGCGCCGAGCTCTCGGACGAGCCGGGTATGAACGAGGCCTTTGAGAGCGCGGTGGCCTTGGACCCAAGGGTGCGTCTGTCCAGAGGCAACACCTCGCCCAAGATCATCGCCGCGCTCGAACGCGCGCGGCTCGAGGCTCCGGTGGCCTCCAAGCCGGCCCCGAGCAAGGCCAGCAGGCCGAGCAGGCCGAAGGCAGCTCCGCCCAAGTCGGAGCCGACGATCTCGAAGCTCCCCACGGAGAAGAACGAGCCGCCCGCGCTGGCGTGGTGGATCGAGGGCCCGCTCGTCTCCGGGGCTCGGGTGAGCCTGGTCGCGGACATCGCCACCCTGCCCAAGGACACCACCGTGGAAGCACACCGCCTGTACGATGGTCAGGCTCATGCCCTGCGCATCGAGCTGACCAAGAGCGGCACCACCGCAGTCTCGATCTTCTCCCTGGACGAGCGCCCCTTCGATCTGTGGATCTTGGCCAAGCACAAGGGGCAGGTCGTGGCTCGCGCCGGATCCGCCGAGACGCCGATGCGCTTTGCGCCCAAGACCGCGCCTTCTCTGACCGAGGCCTGGAGCCCGAAGCCCAAAACGAGCGAGACCAAGAGCAGCACGATCGCGGCCACCGCCGCGCCGCCGCGCGCGGTCGAGGAGCGTTCGGGCGACGCGACCGGCGATCCGGTCACGCTGCTCGTGACGCTCGGAATGATCGGCCTCATGGTGACCGCGGTGATCGTGAGCGTCGCGCTGCTCACCGGGGGACCCGACTGTGAAGTCACGCCGGGCACGGGCTGCAGTGAGGTTCGCGTACTCCCGCTGGTGAGGTTCTGAAATGGTGCGTAGAGCCTCGATCCTCGCGTTGTTCTTTGTCGCGTGCGGACAAGACGCCCCGGTTCGCTTCGCGAGCGAGGCACTCGGGGCGTCCACCCATCGACTCGCGCTGTACTACTTCGAGCCCGAGAAGCGCTGCAGCGAACTGTGGGCGAGCTCGGACCGAAGCCAAGCGCTGCACGGCCCCTTCGCCTCCGAGCCGCTCGACGACGACGAGCGGGAGAATGGCTTCACCTTCCCGATGCTCGAGCTGCCCTCTGGCACCTACGTCATCGTGGTCGACGCGCTGAGCGCCTCGGACATACTCGTAGGGAGCGGCTGCGCCGAGTCGCAGCAGGTGCTCGAGCGAAGGCTATCCTTCACCGAGATCGTCATCCATCCGGTCGAGTGAGGCGCGGACCGCGCCGGGCTCACTTGATGATGATCTTCCCGTCCTTGATCTCGATGTTCTCGCCGCCCTTCAAGGTGACCTCACCCCCCGGCGCCTTCACCACACAGGGCGACGAGCCCTGGATGGTCGCGCTCGCGGTCGTGCTGCCGCTGAACTTCACGGTGTAGCTGCTGCCGCTGCACTTGGCGGGCATCTCGTAGCTCTTGCTGTCCCGGTTATAGTAGCGGACGGTCACCGCAGCTTCCGCGATCGACCCGACGAGGAGGGCGCCCGCCAAGGTCAGACCAGAGAGGGCGGTTCGAGCTTGCATGGTGTTCATGCCGACGTTGTACGCCCGCTTCCCGCCGAACTTCCCGACGGCAGCAGGAGGATGACCCGAGAAAACCCTAGACTGCCGGCCTGATCGAAGCCCTGGCAACCCTCGGCCGGGCTGACTAGGATGCCTGCCGATGGACGGTCCGAGCGCAACGCCCTATGTGGGCGGCCAAGCAGTCATCGAAGGGGTCATGATGCGCTCGCCGCGTTCGATGGCGGTGGCGGTCCGACGCCCAGACGGGAGCATCGTGGTCCGCGAGGACGCTTGGGTGTCTCTCTTCGAGCGCGTGCCATTTCTGCGCTGGCCGTTTCTTCGGGGCGCCCTGGTGCTCATCGAGTCGCTCTGGAACGGCCTGCAGGCCCTAAACTTCTCCGCCCATCAAGCCGAGATGGACGAGACCGCGATCCGCGCGGAACGAGAGGCGCACGAGAGTCAGCCCAAGACCCCGGCCAGCGGTGGTGACTCCGTGGGCCGACGTGCTGCCGCACCCGACCCAAAGTCCAAGGCGGCCATGGCGGGGACCATGGCGCTGTCATTTCTCATCGCGATCGGTCTCTTCGTGGGGCTACCGCACTTGCTCGCCTGGGGGGCGGGACGACTCGCGGGGGATGACTTCGGGCTCGACAGCTTCGTCTTTCATGCCTTGGACGGCATGTTCAAGATCGCGATCTTCGTGGGTTACATCGCGGGCATCTCGATGATCCCAGAGATCCGCCGCGTGTTTCAATATCACGGCGCCGAACACAAGGCGATCAACGCCTACGAGAACGCCCAGGAGCTGAGCGTCGATAACGCCCGCGCGTGGACCACCTTCCATGCGCGATGTGGCACGAGCTTCGTGCTCTTCGTACTCACGCTCTCCATCTTCATGTTCGCCGCGGTCTTCCCATTCATCCCCGCGGCCTCCGAGATCGCCATCCTGAATCACCTCGCCATGATCGGCATCAAGGTCCCACTCATGATCCCGCTCGCGGGCATCGCGTACGAAGTGAACCGCTACGCCTCGCGCCATCCCGCTCAGTGGTGGGTTCAGATCTTGGTCGGCCCCGGAAGGCTCATGCAGAAGCTGACCACCCGCGAGCCCGACGATGACCAGCTCGAGATCGCGCTCGCCGCGATGCGAGCGGCCTTGGCGGCAGAAGCCCGGCTTGCCTCGCGCGAAGTGCAAGAACTCCAGGCCATCGCCAAGGCCGAGTCCGCGGTGGGCGGCCGCGTGACCGTGTTCCGCGACTTCGGCGAGGCGACCTCCGGACTCGCCATCAGCTCCTGAGCTCGCGCTCGGTTCGTACCCCATGCTCAAGCAGCTCGAAGAGGTCGAAGTTCGGTTCGAGGATCTGACCCACCGAATGTCGGATCCGGCGTTGTCCACCAACATCCCGGAGCTGACTCGCATCACCAAAGAGCGCGCCAAGCTCGAGCGCGTGGTCCGGCTCTTCCGGGAGTACCGCGCCTCGAGCGCCGCCTTTGATGAGGCCAAGGTGCTCCTCGACGAGTCGAACGATCGCGAGCTGGCGGAGATGGCGCGCGTCGAGATGCGGGAGCTCAGCCCTAAGCTCGAGTCCCTGCGCTCGCAGCTCGAGCAGGAGCTGTTGCCCAAAGACCCGCTCGACGAGAAGAGCGTCGTGCTCGAGTTGCGCGCCGGGGCCGGCGGCGATGAGGCCGCGCTCTTCGCGGGCGAGCTCTTCGAGACCTACCGGCGCTACGCCGCCACCAAGGGCTGGAAGGTGGAGATCATGGGAAGCAACCCTGGTGCACACGGAGGCTTCAAGGAGATCGTCGCGACCATCGAAGGCGACGACGTCTTCTCCACCATGAAGTACGAGGGCGGGGTCCATCGCGTTCAAAGGGTCCCCGAGACCGAGGCCCAAGGCCGCATCCACACCTCGACCATCACCGTGGTGGTCTTGCCCGAGGCCGACGAGGTCGAGGTCGAGATCGACCCCAACGACCTGCGCATCGACGTGAAGCGCGCCGGCGGCCACGGCGGTCAGTCCGTCAACACCACCGACTCCGCGGTGCGCATCGTGCACCTCCCAACCAACATCATCGTCGAGTGCCAGGACGAAAAGTCGCAGCACAAGAACAAGGCCAAGGCGATGAAGATCTTGAGAGCCCGCCTGTACGAGATGGAGCGCAAGAAGGCCGAGGCCGAGGCGAGCACGCAGCGGAAGGCCATGGTGGGGAGCGGAGACCGCTCCGAGAAGATCCGGACCTACAACTTCCCGCAAGACCGCGTCTCAGATCACCGCATCAACCTCACCCTCCACAACCTGCCACGAATCATGAGTGGTGATCTGGACCCGCTGATCACCGCCCTCCGCACACAAGCCCAAGCAGAGCTCCTCAAGGACGCCAAGAAGCCGGACGACGACGAGTGAGCGACGAGGTCTGGACCATCCTCCGCGTGCTCGACTCCTCGCGCACTTGGTTTGAGAAACGCGGCCTCGAGAGCCCCCGGCTCGACGCGGAGGTGCTCATCGCCGATGCGCTGGGCCTCCAGCGCGTCATGCTCTACGCCCACTTCGACCGCGTGCTCGGCGAGGAAGAGCTGACGAAGATCCGCGAACGCGTCCGTCGGCGCGGGCAGCGCGAGCCGGTCGCCTACATCACGGGGCGGCGCGAGTTCTGGAGCATGGAGTTCGAGGTCGGCCCGAGCGTGCTCATACCGAGGCCGGACACCGAGACCCTGGTCGAGGTCGCGCTCGAGCTGGCGCGAGCCCACGGCGCCACAAAGATCGCGGACGTGGGTACCGGCTCGGGATGCATCGCGCTGGCCTTGGCCAAGGAGCTCCCCGAAGCGGAGGTCTGTGCGTTCGATGTCTCAGCCTCCGCGCTCGCCATCGCCAAACGCAACGCCGAGCGGCATGCGCTCACGTCGCGCGTGCAGTTCGTGGAGAGTGATCTCTTGGCCGGGGCCAAAGGCCGTCGGTTCGAGCTCGTGGCGGCCAACCTCCCGTACATCTCGGAGGGGGAGCACGCGGGTCTGGCCGCGGACGTGCTGGCCCACGAGCCCAAGCTCGCGCTCGTGGGTGGTCCAGACGGGCTCGACCCCATCCGACGCCTCATCAGAGAGGCGCCCGTCCACCTTCTGCCTGGCGGTCTCCTCGTGCTCGAAGGTGGCGCCACCCAGATGACGGCGGTGAGTACGCTCATGCGCGAGGCCGGTTTCCTTGCACCCGAGGTGAGACGGGACCATGGCGGACACGAGCGCGTCGCCTGGGCGACCTGGCCCGAGACGTCGTCCAGCGCTTCATCGCTCGTTTGAGCCAGGACTTAGCCTCTGACGCAAAGGTGGACGAAGGCGCCCTGCGGCCTGATAATCCCCCCGGTGCCGAAGAAGCCCAAGAAGGCCGAGCGTCGTCGGTCCACGGTCGAGCGGAAGTCGAAGGAGACCAGGATTCGCGTCGAGCTCGACCTCGACGGCACCGGACGGTCCGAGATCGACACCGGCATCCCGTTCTTCGATCATATGCTGACCGCCCTCGCGAAGCACGGGCTCCTGGATCTCGAGATCGAGGCCGAGGGCGACCTCGAAGTAGACCCCCACCACACCGTCGAGGACGTCGGTCTCTGCCTCGGGCGAGCGGTGCTCGAGGCGGCAGGTGAGCGAGAAGGCATCGAGCGTTATGGAGAGGCGGCCATGCCCTTCGACGAGGCCCTGATTCGCTGTGCCCTCGACCTCGGCGGTCGTCCCTACCTCGTGTTCGGGGTGGAGTTGACACCCGGACGCATCGGCGACTTCGATGCCGAGTTGGCCGAGGTGTTCTTCCAAGCCTTTGCGACCGAGGCCCGCATGAACCTGCACCTGGTCAAGGAGCGCGGCACGAACCGGCACCACATCGTCGAAGGCTGCTTCAAGGCGACGGCCCGCGCGCTCGCTCGCGCCCTCGAGCGCAACCCGCGTCGCAAAGGTGGAGTCGCGTCCACCAAGGGGATGCTCGATTGAAACACGGCGCACTCATCCTGGTGGCGGCCACGACCGTCGGCCTCGGCTGTCCTAAGACCAAGACCGCTCCCTCCGATGCGAGCCTGCTCGACGCCGGAGCGCGGACGAGCACCAACGATCGAAAGAGCGCGAAGGACACGACGCTCGCGGCTCTGGATGATCCGGAGACCTGCGGCGCCTGTCACGCCCAGGTCCTCGCGGAGTGGAAGACGAGCCTGCACGCCCACGCGCACCACGAGAAGGACGAGCTGTACCGCGCGATTCGAGTCATGCGGATGGAGAAGGAGGGGGCGGGCATCGCCAAGACCTGCGCGCTGTGTCACTCCCCCCGTGGCACCGACGACCCCGAGGGCTTGCTCGCTCGTGTCGGGGTGGGCTGCGCGAGCTGCCACCTCACCAAGGAGGTCCAAGCCGGTCCCGGGCGCCTCGGCGCCAACGCGCTGATCTTCGACGCCGATGGCGTGATGCGTGGTCCGCACGGACCGAGCCCCAAGGAGGCCCCGCATGGCTTCGCGGAACCCGCCGGCCACCTGACGGATGGCCGCACGATCTGCCTTGCGTGTCACGACGAGCTCCGCAACCCCGCCGGCATCCCCATCTGCACCACCGGCATGGAGTGGAAGGCGAACGAAGGCGCGCCGAGCTGCGTGAGCTGCCACATGCCCGCCTTGGATGGTCCAAGCGGCGTGGTCAGTCCCGAACGCACGACCCACCGGAGCCACGCCTTCCTCGGGCCGCACCGAGCCTTCCGAGACGGCGACATCGCCTTCATGAAGACCGCGCTCGGGCTCAGCGCCACGCTCGAAGGAGATCGGCTCGCGGTGCGCATCGAGAACAAGAGCGCCCACGCTCTGCCGTCTGGGTTTCCTGCGCGGCTGCTCGTGGTGCAAGTCCTCGGACACGACAAGGACGATCAGCTCCTGTACTCGAGCTTCAAGGAGAATCCGAGCCAAGAGACCCCCGAAGCGGTGTTCGGCAAGGTCTACGTGGACGACAAGGGCGTCCCCACCCTCGCCCCCTGGTCCACGAAGCTCGAACGCGATTCGCGGCTCGCCGCCGGCGAGGTGCGAGAGCTCTCGATGACTCTGCCACCCTCGGTGAAGCGCGCGACGATCAAGGTCTTCTTCCGTCTGCTCTCCCCTCCCCTCGCGCGTAGGCTCGAGCTCGACAGCAAGCCCATCGGCGGCGGCAAGGTCATCGCACTCACCGTCGTGCACCGCGCCGAGAAGGCCACGAAGCCCAAACGCAAGGCCGGACGGAAGAAGTAAAGTTCTCTTGGGTCCCGCGAATCTCCTTGCCGCCTCGGGGGCCCCGTGGTTTCAAGCCACGCATGAGTGAGAGCTCCAAGGGCGCAAGCGCCGGGCGATTCGTCGATCGCTTCCTCGACACCGTCGAACGCGTAGGAAACAAGCTCCCCGACCCTGCGGTCTTGTTCGTGCTGGCGCTGGGCATCACCTGGGTGCTCTCGGCGCTCTTGGCCTCGGTGAGCTTCACGGAGATCGACCCGCGCTCGGGCCAACCCATCGAGGTGAAGAACCAGCTCACGGGAGCGGCGCTCGCCGTCTTTCTCTCCACGATGGTCAAGACCTTCACCGACTTCCCGCCGCTGGGCGTTGTGTTGGTGGCGTTGCTCGGCGTCGGCGTGGCCGAGCACGTGGGCCTGGTCTCCGCCAGCCTCAAGGCGATCCTGAACCTGACCCCAAAGAAGCTGCTGACTCCCATGATCATCCTCGTGGGCATCATGAGCCACACCGCGGCCGACGCCGGCTACGTGCTCGTGATCCCCCTCGCGGGGGTCATCTTCTACGCCGCCGGTCGGCATCCGTTGGCGGGTATCGGTGCCGCCTTTGCCGGCGTCTCGGGTGGGTTCTCGGCGAACTTCATCCCTTCCGGGATCGATCCGCTGCTCCAAGGCTTCACGCAAGCCGCGGCGCAGATCATCGCCCCCGGCCGAGAGGTGAACCCGCTGTGCAACTGGTGGTTCACCGCCGCCTCCAGTGTGCTCGTCATTCTGCTCGGCTGGTTCATCACCGACCGCATCGTGGAGCCGCGTCTGAAGGCGGTGCCCATCGACGGGGACGTCGCCGACCTCCAAACGGTCGATGCGCTCCGGCCGGAAGAGAAGAAGGGCCTGTTGTATTCGGCGTTGTGCGTGGCGCTCATGCTCGGCTTGCTCGCCGCGGTCAGCATCCCCGAGAACTCGCCACTTCGGGATCCCAGCGGCGCCATCAGCAGCCACGCGGCGCCGATCATGCGCGCCATCGTTCCGCTGATCTTCTTCCTCTTCCTCGTGCCCGGTATCGTCTACGGCGTCTTCGCGGGAACCGTGAAGGGCCACAAAGACGTGGTGGCCGGCATGGCCAAAGCCATGAGCACCATGGGCTACTACATCGTGCTCGCGTTCTTCGCGGCGCTCTTCACCGAGGCCTTCAAGCAGTCGAACCTCGGGGCATTGCTCGCGCTCAAGGGCGCAGCAGCCTTGCAGGCCATGAAGGTCCCGGGTGCGGTCACCGTGGTTTCGATCATCGGCCTCACCGCCACCGTCAACCTGGCGATCGGATCTGCCTCTGCAAAGTGGGCGCTGCTGGGGCCCATCTTCGTGCCCATGCTGATGCAGCTTGGCATCTCGCCCGAACTCACCCAGGCCGCCTACCGCGTGGGCGACTCCACCACGAACATCATCACGCCGCTGATGCCGTACTTCCCGCTCGTGGTGGTCTATTCCCAGCGCTACTACAAGGCGACCGGCATCGGGACCCTGGTCTCGCTGATGCTGCCCTACTCCATCACGTTCATCGTGGGGTGGAGTGTGTTTCTGCTCCTCTACTGGGCCACCGGCATCCCACTCGGGTTGCAGGCCCCTTACACCTATCCCTGATCGATCCCTTCATCCTCGGGACAAGTCCGAACGCACGTGAACGCGAACGTGAACGTTCACGGTATCGAAAGGGGATGAGAGGCTGCTTCAGCCCGCACCCCGGTCGCGCTCCGCGGGCGCAATCGGCGGATTCGGCTCCTCTTGGATCTCCTCGTAGAGCTGAAGGCGCCACGCGTCACCGCCCTCGGGGCTCATGCCCAGCGTACCGAGCAGCGTTTGCTGGCTCCGAAGAAGACCGGTGGGGCAACGCGGGACCAGATACTCGCGGAACCCGCTCGCGGTGTAGTCGAGTGGATAGAGACGACAAATGATCGGTCGCACCTCCAGGTCGAGGGTACATCCGACAGGACCGAGGAAGGTGCAGTCCCCGTTCGGCCGCTGCCGCAGCACCCGACGCGAACCGTCGTCGTTGAAGGTACGGTACCATTCGGGGTCATCATCGTGCTCGGTGACGTCGGGGTCATCGGAGCGCCGATCATGCGAGAAGTCGAGACCCGGTCGCTCGGCTCGAATTCGGCGAACGTCCCCCGGGGTCACGTAGATCTCCGAGGCTTGGCAGCAGGTCTTTTGGGTTTTGGCGCATCGCGCGCAAAGCGGTTCTTCGTCCCGATTGTTCATGGCTCTACCCCAGATCGACCTCGAGAAGCTCCTCGATCTCTCGTCCGAGGAACCGCTCCGCCACGAGTCGAAAGCCCTTGGGCACGTCGGTGACGTAGTAGCGACGAAGCGGCGTCTTCTCGGGTCGCGCGCTCGGTTCGAGCTCGAGCGCGGCCGCGACCGCCTCGGCGGCGTCCGCGAGCACCACGTTTGGCAAGGTCTGCTCGATGATCCCTTCGAGCAGCGGATAGTGGGTGCAGCCGAGGATGAGGGTGTCGATGCCGTCCTCGCGAAAGGGCGCGAGGTAACGCTCGGCGATGAGGCGTGCGATCTCATCGTCGCCCGAGGTCCAGCCCTCTTCCGCGAGCGGCACAAACAAGGGACAGGCGCGCGCGAAAGTTTGAGCCTCTGGGTTGAGTCGGCGGACCTCCCGTTCGTAGGCCCCGGAGTGGATGGTGCCCGGAGTGCCGATGATCCCGATGCGACCGTTCTTGGACTCTGAGACCGCTCGCGCGGCGGTGGGCTCCACCACTCCGATGACCGGAACGTCGAGCTTGTCTCTGAGCGCGTCGAGCGCCAACGCGCTCGCCGTGTTGCAGGCGACCACCAGCGCCCCCAGAGACTCACGCTCCACGAGGAGCCGCGCCGCGTTCAGCGCGTATCGCGTGACGGTCTCTTTCGAACGGGTCCCGTACGGCACCCGCGCGGTGTCACCGAGGTAGGCGGTGCCGACCTCCGGCAAGCGACGATGCACGGCCCGGAGCACGGTGAGTCCTCCGACCCCCGAATCGAAGACGCCGATGGTCACAGCACAAAATCCGTCCAGACGTTGTCTCGCCCCTCGACCATTCGCGAGGACTGGACGCGACAGAGCTCCTCATCGCCTGAAAAGCCCATGAGTCGAACGTCGTACACGCCGTAGGAAACATCGACGAAGGGGACCACATTCGCTTCGGGCCCGACTTCCGAGGCGTGCCGGACTTCGCCCCCTGGCCATCGGAGTTCGGCCACGTATCGGTCGACACCCGCGGGGGCACAGGCCGAGGAGGCGGTGGTCGTAAACTCGAGTTCGACGTCTCCGACGGCATGCAGCGTGAGCAGCGGGAGGTCATGATCACCCTCGGGCATCGTAAAGGCTCGCTCGCCGACGAAGCGGTGAGCACCCTCGGCGCTGAGACGCGCCACCAGCGCTCGGCCACGTGAAAAACGCGAGGCGGTGAGCGCATGCGGACGGAGCACGCCGCAGTCCACCGACTCCTCGATCGGATCTCCGCCCGCCGTGTCGACCACGACGATCTGGACCGCGCTCACCGCGACCTCCGACCCGTCGCAGCTCTGAACCGGCGAAGCCTCCGCGATGGAGAACTGCCAATCGAGACGCAGCTGACCCCCGAGGGGCTCGAGGACCGCGTCAAACCGATTCTCGCCGCGCGAGAGCAGGCGATTCTGCGTGACGCTGTAGACGGTGAAGCCTTCGTCGGACTTGGCGTCGAGCCTCACCGTGTACATGCGAGGCGAAAAGGCTTTGGTGAGGACCTGCGGGGTCTCGCGACAGCCGAAGGAGCCTGAAAACGCCGCCCCCTGACTCGTGCCACTCGCCACGAAGACGTCCACGCGCGCCACCTCTGCGTCACAGGCTGCGAGGTGGCCGCTCGGCGCGAAGCTCCAGCTCAGTTCAAAGAACGCGACCTCGGGTTCGAGTTCGAACGCGAGATCGTTTTCGAGGGGGAAGTCGATGACGCGCTCGACCTGATACATGCGCTCGTCCTCGCTCGTGCCCACCTGACCGAAGACGACGAGCTCGAGGAGATGACGCCCGATCGGGACGGCGGGGATGCTGAAGCGACCTTCGGCGCAGCTCACTTCCTTCGGGTAGCCGGGCCTGCGGCTCACCCCGCTCTCGTCGAAGAGACTGACCTCCACCTTCCGTACCGCCTCCTGGCTCGCGCAGTCGACGGGGCCACCACCTCGGAGCAGGCGGAAGGTGCCGCGGAGCTCACTGGTCTCCGCTTCGCCCCCGCACCCGAAGCTCAGCCCCAAGGAGACGGCGGAGAGAAGCAGCAGGAAACGGCGCACCAGGAGAGCCTGCATCGACGCGCCCGCCGGGCGCAACTGCCTTGTCAGCCCTGGGGGCCCATGGTACCGGCCAAGCCATGTTTTCGGTCGCTCTCTCGCGAACGGTCGCCGACCTCGGGCTCTATGCGGCACAGGCGGCCACGGAGACCCCGGCCTCGGGTAAGGACACTTTCACGGAGCTGATGGGCACCTTGATCAAGCTCCCCGGGGCGGAGCTGGCGTTGGTCTTCCTCGTGATCGCCTCCGTGCTGAGCTGGGCGATCATCATCTACAAGGCGTGGATCATCCGCACCGCCGAGAGCCAGTCGGAGGGCTTTCTCGACGCTTTCTGGCAGGCCAAGCGCCTGGACGGGATCTACCAGCAATCGGAGCTGCTCCTCCGCTCGCCGGTGGCCCAGGTCTTTCGTGCCGGATACATCGAGCTCGCCCGTCTGAAGAAGCAGTCGACCGAAGACTCCCTTGCAGGCACCGGCAGCGAGAACGTGGAGCGCGCGCTTCGGCGGGCTCGAAACTCGGAGCTCACCACGCTCGAGAGCCTCACCTCCTTCCTCGCGACCGTGGGCTCCACCGCGCCCTTCGTTGGGCTCTTCGGGACGGTCTGGGGCATCATGAAGGCCTTCAACGACATCGGCCGCGTGGGCTCCGCCAACTTGGCGACCGTCGCGCCCGGCATCTCGGAGGCGCTGGTCGCCACCGCTGTGGGCCTCGCCGCCGCCATCCCGGCGGTCATCGCCTACAACTACTTCTTGTCGAAGATCCGCGTCCTCGACACCGAGATGGAGTCCTTCACCTCGGACTTTCTCAACATCGTGCGTCGGCACTTCTTCAAGTGAACCGGCCCCCAAGACCGTTTTCCGGTCCTGCGCGTTCGTGCTAGGAGGAACCCATGGGTATGTCTTCGGGAGGCGGGCGCCGCGGCGCTCCAGTGAGCGACATCAACGTCACCCCCTTGGTGGACGTCATGCTGGTGCTGCTCATCATCTTCATGGTGACGGCGCCGCTCATCGCACAAGGGGTCAAGGTCGAACTCCCCACAACCAAGGCCCAAGCCCTCGAGGGCGACGATCAGAAGCTGGTCCTGACCCTGACCAAGGACAAGCGCATCTTCATCGGCACGAACGCCGAGAATCCCATCCCGTTCGCCGAGCTCAAGGACAAGCTGTCCACGAACGCGCGCATCCAGCAGGACAAGACCCTCTTTCTGCACGCCGACCGCGCGCTCGAGTACGGCTTCGTGATCGACGTGATGGCCATCATGAAGGAGTCGGGGGTCGAGAACCTGGGCATGGTCACGGATCCATTGGGAGCTCCCTAGGTGGGCATCGAAGACACCGTCAATACTTCGCTCGCGAAGGAACGGCCCCGCAAGCGGAGCGGCAATCGAGGCTTCTGGCTGACCGCGATCTTGTCGCTCCTCGTCCATGCGGGCATCGGGGCGGCGGCGCTTTATGCTCAGCCCAAGCGACAGACCATCGATCTCAACCGCGCCATCCCGGTTCAGTTGGTCAAACTCGGGAAGAAGAGGGACCCCAAGCTCCTGCCTCGCATCTACGAACCCCCGCCTCCGCCCAAGGACGAAGGGGTGGCGCTCGCGAAAGAGGAGAAGTCTCAGCCGACCCCCAAAGACGAGCGCAAGAAGAGCAAGGACGAGCTCTCGGACGCTGCCAAACGCATGCTGGACAGCGACCGGCGCCTCGACGAGGCGCTCCGAAGAGTCACCCCCGACGACCCCGAGGGTGACCCGAGCGGCTCCGAGTTCGGGACCACCACAGACACCACGAACGCCGCCGCCGGGTACGTGGCCGAGATCGGCCGGGCGCTGCAGTCCAACTACCGTCTGCCCGAGGCCATCCCGGCTTCGCAGCGAAAGTTCCTCAAGGCGCGCGTGCTCCTCTACATCGAGCCGAACGGAAAGATCCGAGAGTTCGCGTTCGTGGAAGAACACCCCAATCAGCTCTTCATGAGCGCGCTCGACTCGCTGCTCAAGACCGTACAGCTCCCGGCGCCCCCGGCCGCAGAGGCGAAACGCTTCCAAAACGACGGGGTCGAGGTCGTCTTCCGCCCGTGAGCGTTCTGTGTGCGTCTTGACCTCCGAGTGAATGGGACCTAGGGGTCGGTAGTCCGATGTTCGGAACACTCGCCGCGAGGCCGGCGTTTCCGGGATGACCCGATGCAAGTTACGCGAATACAGACTCCGCTCACCCTCGCCTTGCTCTGCACGTTCCTCGTGTCCGGTGGAGCCGAGGCCCAGACTCCGCCTGGCACGCGCGCAGTGATCGAAATCGGGAATCCCGATTTCCGCCCGTATCCCATCGCCACCGCGGACGTGCGAGACGCGAATAGCCCGAACTCGGTTCCCGCGCAGGCCATGACCAAGGCGATGCGCTATGACTTCGAGATCTCACCCGTCTTCAAGCTCCTCGACCCCAAGAGCTACCTCGCGAACCAGGCCAAAGAAGGCATGACCGCCGCGAGCATCAAGTTCAGTGACTGGCTGAGCGTGGGGGCGGAAGGGCTCGTCAAGGGCACCATCGAACAGTCCGGCGGCGAGATGAAAGTCGACCTTCGCCTCTTCGATGTGGCCAGCGGCCGCGAGCAGCTCAAGAAGAGCTACAAGGGCCCCGCCACCGAAGACGAGGCCCGAACGATCGGCCACCGCTTCGCCAACGAGGTCGTCTTCTTCCTGACGGGCACCAAAGGCGTCTTCACCACCCGGGTCGCGGCGGTGAAAAAGACCAAGACCGGACGTGAGCTGTGGACCATCTCGGTGGACGGGGCCAGTCGATCCCAAGTCACAAAGAACGGATCCATCAACCTGCTGCCCGCTTGGAGTCGCAACGGCAAGTCCCTCCTCTTCACCTCGTATATCAAGCACAACCCGAACCTCTACTCTGTGCCGCTCGGCGGCGGGGCCTTGAAGCTGATCTCGGGCGAGCGCGGGCTCAACACCGGTGGAAGCATGTCTCCGGATGGTCGCAAAGTCGCGCTCACCCTCTCGCGTGACGGCAACAGCGAGATCTACGTGATGAACGCGGACGGTTCGGGTCTTCAGCGACTCACGAACGAGTGGGCCATCGACAGTTCCCCTTCGTGGTCGCCCGACGGCAAGCGCATCGCCTTCGTGTCTGCGCGCTGGGGCGACCCGCACATCTTCGTCATGAACTCGGACGGCTCTGGCGTTCGCCGCATCACGGAGCGAGGCAACTACAATCAGACGCCCGACTGGTCACCGCGCGGGGACCTGATCGCGTTCACCGCCCGCGACGAGCGAAACAAGTTCGACATCTTCACGGTGAACCCGGACACCAAAGAGATCAAACGCCTTACTCAAGACCAGGGCGACAACGAGGAGCCGAGCTTCTCCCCCGACGGCAACCACATCGTCTTCACCAGCAAGCGCAACAAGAAGTCGCAGGTCTTCATCATGGCGACGGACGGCACCCATCAAACCCAGCTCACGGCGGACGGAGGATTCTCTACCCCGGCGTGGTCGCCCTATTTGGACTAGGACTGGATGAGGAATCGCGCATGAGCCCGAGAGTATCGTTGATCCGCCCCCTCCTCCTCGCCGCTGCGCTCCTTGCCGCCTGCGCGAGCACACAAACCGCAGATCTGGAGCTGAGCGCGGCCGAAAAGGCCCTCGCTGACGCCTACGCCGCCAAAGCCAGCGACTGCGCGAAGGCCACTTATCAGGCGGCCGAGTCCAAGCTCCGGGAAGCGAAGAAGCTCATCGCCGAGGAGAACGTCGAAGGCGCCCGGGCGGCGGCCCAGGAGGCCGAGCGGCTCGCTCAGCAGGCCCGCGGCGAGTCCCCGCCCGGCTGCGACGAGAAGGAAGAAGAAGATCCGAACAAGGACGCGAGCGCGACCGATGACGCGAGCGCTCGGCTCGGCCTCGAGGGCCTCGAGCACACGGTCTACTTCGACTACAACCAGGCCACGATCCGGGAGGACAGCAAGGGCCTCTTGTCGAAGTACGCCAAGATCCTGAAGGACAGTCCGAGCATCAAGCTCGAGATCGAAGGTCACTGCGACAGCCGGGGCAGCACTGAGTACAACCTGCACCTGGGTGAGCGCCGCGCGCGTGCGGTCGAGAAGTACCTTCTCACCCAAGGGGTGAAGCCCGACCAGATCGACATCATCTCCTATGGAGAAGAGCGACCGGTGGACTTCGACGAGACGGAAGAGGCCCACCAGAGAAACCGTCGGGCCGAGCTCAAGAAGTCGTCGTGAAGTTTGCGGCCTGCGACCTCGGCTCCAACTCCCTGAAGCTCACTGCGGTCGAGGTCACTTCGTCCGGGATGCAAGTCATCTACGAGGACGCCGTCGTCACACGAATCGGAGAGGGTCTGGACCGCTCGGGCCAACTCGGCGAGCTCCCGATGAGCCGCACCCTCGAAGCCCTGGCGACCCGCGTCGCCACCGTGCGCGCCCTCGGAGTGGAGCGAGTTCGCTGCGTAGCCACCGCGGGCATGCGGGGCGCGTCCAACGCCAACACATTCATCCAGCGGGTCCTCGAGCGGACCGGCGTCGAGATCGAGCTGATCGATGGCCTGCGCGAGGCTGAGCTCGCCTTCATGTCGCCCGCCGCCGACTTCGGGCCCGGTCCAGTGCTGGTCGTGGATCCGGGTGGGCGCAGCACCGAACTGGTGCTCGGCACGCTCGGTCACATCGAGGCTCGTGTGTCTCTCGAGATGGGGAGTGTCCGCCTCACGGAGCGCTTCCACAAGAGCGATCCGCCTCGAACGGAGGAGCTCGAGGCGTCCGCCGCGTTCGTTCGCGAGCAACTCGAAGTGAACGCACCGGCCACAAATCCCAAAAGCGTGATGGTCGGGGTCTCGGGCACCATCATGGCCCTGCTCGGCCTGCAGCTCGGGATCGACTCCATCCAGGAGCTCGTCGACACCCATGAGGGCAGCCCGCTCTTCGAGGAGAGTGTGAGCCGCTCCTACGAGACCCTACTCCGACAGACCGCGCGGGAGCGCCTTCGCGGGACCATCATCCCCGAGGGTCGAGCCGACGTGATCGTCGCCGGGGCTCAGCTCGTGCTCGAGATCATGCGTCACTACGGCAGAGACCGGCTGTACGCCACTCAGCGCGGCGTTCGGTACGGGCTGCTCGCCGAGATGAGGGCATCACTCGCCCTTGCCGGCAGCCCGGCGCTAGACTGAGGGGGTGTGGTGGCTGCGCCGATGGCTGCGTGGGGTGAGGACGTGGCGCTGGCTCCGCCCTCGACTCCGACCCGCGCTCCCACCCCCCTCCGACCTCGCAGAGATCGCTCGCCACCTGGCCGAGCGACTCCCGATCTATGACGCGAAAGAGCGAGAGCCCGGCACCGTCGTCATCCACGGGCGAGACTTCACGCATGACTTCCGGGTGGTCTTCAACCTCGGCGACCCTTCGGGTGCACGCAAGCCCGAGACTCTCGTCGAAGTACGTCCGCACCACCCTGAGTTGCCGAGCGGCTTTGCGCTCTTTCCGAGGACCTCTGTCTCGCAAGCTGACGTCGCCGAGTCCGTCGCCACCGGAGATCGGCTGTTCGACCGTCGGTGGGTGCTCGAGGGTGACAGGCTCTCCATCCTCGCCGCCTTGAGCCGCCAGGACCGCATGATGATCGGGCGGAGCGGCTACCTCTCCGTCTCAAACGGCTGGTTGTACATGTTGGTCGAGGGCCTCAACACGGAGACGGAGGCGCTCGAGGCTCAGATCTCACACGCATCCAGCCTCGCCCTGCGCTTGGCCGAGCGGCTGATGCCGGAGGTTACTGGGGAACGGCTGCTCGAGAGCCTGAGCGCGGAGATGAACGGGCAAGTGCGCCTGAAGCTCACGGAGGGCATCGTCGCGCAGCACGAGGGCGCCTCCGCCGTCGACGGCATGCTCGACTTCTGGAACCGCGAGTTCGAGGTCGAGAAGCGAACGCAGGTGCGGATGCGCGTGCTTCGACTCATGGTCGAGAACCTCCCGGATCGACAGGGCACAGCAGCCTTGCTGGAGAAGGGCCTCCTCGATCCATCCCCCGACGTGCGTCTGTTCGCAGCCCGACACGCGGGCGCCGCGGGGCTGGAGGTCATGAAGCGGGTCGCACAAACGCGGTTCGCTTCCGAGGACACGCGGATCGACGCGCTCTTTCTGCTCGGTCAGCGAACCGATGAGACCACTTTCCGAGAAGCGCTCCTCGTCGCTGCGAAGGAAGCAGCCCCACGTGTGCGGCGCTACGCCCTGCAGAGGCTGCTCGACGAACCGGGCCCTCAGCTGTCGGAGGACCTGCTGCGGGTGGCAAAGGGATCGGATCGGGAAGCAGCGGAAGAACTCGCCAGCTCGCTCGCTCAGGCCCCGGGTAGCGTGTCCGAGCCCGCGCTGCTTCAGCTGCTCTCGAGCCGAAGCACGCGCGTGAAGCGCGCCGCGGCGCTGTCCCTCGGGCAGGTCGGGAGCGTGGATGCGGTGCCCAAACTGCTGGAGCTCGCGCTCCCTATCATCTTCGATGGGAGTCTCAGGGACGTCGCTCGCGCCTCGATCGATCAGATTCAGCGCCGAATCCAAAACGGTGCGACCGGCGGGCTGTCTCTCATCGAGAGTGGTGAACAGGCTGGGGCGCTCAGCGCGCCCGAGACGGAGGCTGGTGCGCTCAGCTTCCGGTGCGCCGTGCCGACCGACCTCGCGGCCGGCGAATGAAGATGTTCGCGTGCATGCATCGAATCCTCGGGGTGGGGACCGCTGCGCTGGTGGGCTGCTCGGGCGAAGCGGCACTCTTCCTCGAGAGCCCACCCGTTCCGTCGGGAATGGGCAGCATCATCTTCTCGTGGCCCACGGACACGGGCCCCCAGTTCTTTGCCTTCGAGGGCCAAAACCGATGGGAGCAGACGTTTCCCGCCACGGAATCGGGCGCAATCCTCGAGGCCGCGGTGCTCCCGCGATCGCTCACGGACTATGGTCTCCCCGAAGGTGCACTCGGCACGTCGGAGGACGGCGTTCCGCTCTCGGAGTTGGGTCCCGAATACTTCGTTGCGGAGCTGGACGCCCTCGACCGCGGTTTTCGCCCTCGAAGCGAGAGCCCGGAGGCTCTCTCGACACTCCGTCTGCCCGCGGAGATCCGGTGCCCGCGCCTGAAGCTCGAACACGCGGAGCCCCTCACCAGCCTGTCGAACTTCGCGCTTGGACTGTCCGACGGACAGGCGCTGATCTCCGGAGCGGGCACGTCCGCCTATCTCATTCGCGCGGGCCGAATCGAGAGGACGTTCTCCATGCCTCGAGTGGTCACCGGTGGGGTTCAGACCCAGCGCGGCGAGGTTCTCCTCCTGACCTCCAGCCAAGAGGTGCTCGCTCTGGATCTCGAGAGCGGCACCACGACCGTGGCCTTCTCGGTCGACCTCGAGGGCGTGGTCGCCTTTCGGTGGGCGAGCGTCGTCGGGAGCGCCGACGATGCGGAGATCTTCGCGGTGGATCCGACCGGACACTTCGCACGCCTGGCCCGAAGCGGGAGCGCCGTGCTCGCAGAGCTCAACATCTCCGGGGAACAGGTCAACCACTGCGGAACCCTGGCTCTCGGCCCTTCCGAGGCCCTCGCGGTGTGCGCCAGCGATACGCGCGTGTATCGGTACCGAGATGGTGAAGTGACGACCGTGGCCCCGGGAGGACTGCCCCTCACCGCTGACGGACTGCCCAGCCTGATCCGTACCGGACGAACAGACCGTACGCCGGACATCGTGCTCGTCAACGAAGGCGGCGTGCTGCTCGAGCTCGAAGCCGGGGACGGATGGCGTCAGCTCCCTCCCAGCGGCATCGCCACGGTCACCAGCGCGCTCGCGCACGGACACAACTTCGTGCTCGGGACGCAGGGTGGATTCACGACCTACTTCCTGCCGGAGTGGCGTCAGACGTGTTCGATGCTGCGGATCCCGATCATCACTGAGGTGCACGCGCTGACCGCCCACGATGACGGCTTCCTCATCGTGGGACGCTCGGGACGCAGCACTTCGGCCTGGGCCTTCGTGCGGATTCAGAGCCGGATCTAGCTCGCGCGGGTGGATTCGGCGGGTCGCGAGGGTCGCCCCCCTTCGAGATACACCCGAGGCACCCGGGTGTTGAGCGAAGTCAGCACCTCATAGGGAATCGTGCCCTGAAGTTCCGCGAGCTCTTCGCAGGAAATCGACGCCTCCCCCTGCCGCCCGAGCAGCACAACCTCATCTCCGTTGTACGCAGAGGACTCCCCGATATCGACCATCGTTGCGTCCATGGTCACACGCCCCACCACCGGATGGTGTTGACCATGGATCAAGACCGAGGCGCGATTGGAGAGCCCGCGACTGTAGCCGTCCCCATAGCCCACCGGCAAGGTCACCACGCGTGTGTCCTCCTCTGGAATCCACGTGCCATCGTAGCTCACGGGAGAACCGGCCCGCACGACCTTGAAGTACACGACTCGGGTATGCAGCGAGAGCACCGGATCGAGCGGCACGCTCCGAGCGACCTCGACAGAGGGATAGATGCCATAAAGCGCGATCCCAGGACGGACCATATCGAAGTACGTGTCCGGATGTTGAAGGATGGCGCCGGAGTTCGCGAGGTGACGCGGCGGCATGGGCAAGCTCTCCCGCTCGAAGTAGGAGGTCGCTTCGAGGAAGCGCTCGAGCTGAAGCCGCGTGTACTCTGCGCTGCGGGCGTCGCTGTGGGCGAGGTGACTGAACACGCCTGCGATCTCGACGTGCGGAGAGCGAACCGCCGCGGAGAAGAGCGGCGACGCGGTATCCCAGTGCATCCCGATTCGCTCCATGCCGGTATCGACCTTCAGATGGATCCGCGCCCGCTTGTCCATGGAGCGTGCGACCTCCTCGATCTGCTCCAGCTTGAAGACGCTGGAGGCGGTGATGTCGAGGTCATACTCGAGGAAGTGCGAGATCTGATTGCCGATGATCCCGCCAAGCACCACCACCGGGGCGCGGATGCCCGCACGTCGCAACGCGATGCCCTCCTCGAGAAACGCCACCCCGAGGGCGTCAGCGCCGAAGCGCAAAAGCGCCCTCGAGACCGGGACCAATCCGTGGCCGTAGGCGTTCGCCTTGACGATGGCCAGGATCCGAGCCGAGCCCACCCGGGTCTTGAGGCTCTCGAGATTGCGCCTGAGCGCGTCGAGATCGACAAAGGCCGTGGTCGGGCGCAGAGCGAGGCTCGGGTCATCGTGTACGTCCTGCATCGGAGGATAAACCAGCGAGGAACGGTAGAGCTTCTCCAAGGCGCGATGCAACGCCCGGCTTCCTCGGGGTTGCGCCGTCCCCATCCATGGCTTAGGGATCCCCGGCCCCATGGACGCCTTTTTTCGAGCATCCCCTCGCCTACTCGGGCTCCTGCTCCCCCTGCTTGCTCCCGCCGGCCTCGAGGCGGCCGCCACCAGCACGCGGACCGCAACGCTGGCCGGCACCGCGATCGATGCGTCGGCACCCGCAGCTCCGGCGACACTCAGCATCCTCGATCCGTCCGAGGTCCGCTACGACCTCGATCTCGAGTACCGCATCCAGTGGCTGAACCAGAAACCGCTGTCGCTCAACGACCTCACCGCGAGCGATGTGAGCTTCTTCGAGCAGCGGCTTCGCTTGGGCTTCTCGGGCTCGGTGGGCTCCACCGTGAAGATCACCGCCATCGCGGACGTGCTCGATGGGGTGCTTTTTGGAGACAACGGCTCGTTCATCGGCAGCCCAAGGACCAACTACGGGCTTCGGCTCGCCTCCAAGTCACCGAACCTCGGCACCTTCAGCGTCGGTCGCCTGGACCCCGAAGGCTCCTCCGTCGACCGCGAGAACTATGGCCTAGTGCTCGTCCCCGCGGATGCCTTGAACGTGCGTGTCGCGTACGGCGACGTCATCCTGCCCTTTGGCCTCTTGCGAGCCGGCCGTCAGCCCACGGCGGTGGGCCGCACCGTGCTCACCCACGACGGCTCGCGGATCAACCGCTGGGGCGTGTCGCGAAACATCGATTCCACGGACGGCGTCACCGTGGGCACCAAGCTCTCCGCCCTCTTCGACCTCGCGGAGGGGCGACCCATCGACAGGAGCCAGGACCGCGGCTGGTTCCTCGCCGGGCTCTGGGGCCAGGTCGTCGAGGACGACCCCGCCGCAGACGACGACCTGCTGCAGCTGGCCGCGATCACCTTCTACAAGGACCACGACACCCGGATCCTGGGCGTCCCGGTCGACCGCCTCTTCACCGGCCTCATCTTCAGCCATCGCTACGGCGACCTCTTCGAATCTCGCCTGTACGGATTCACCGCCTTCTTCGAGCTCGAGAACGAGTACCTGCGCTTCGTCGCCCACCACGCAACGCTCTTTGGGAGCACCCGCGAGGTGAGCGAGGGGCTGTCGCTCTTGTCCGAAGGCCAGCCAGTCACCGCGCAGAAGATCCTGGGCTACGGCGGCTTCGCGGAGGTCGCTGCGAAGTGGAAGCCCTTCGAGTTCAGCTTCGAGGTCTACTGGGCCTCCGGCGACGACAACCCGGAGACAACCACCGATCTCACCCAGCAGACGGTCGCCCAAGACACCAACGTGGGCCTGCACCTGTTCGAGAATGTACTCAACTATGCAAGCGCTAGAGCCGCGGCCATCGGCGCCGTCAACCTGAGTGCGTTGGGTGTGCAAAGCTTCCCCGTGGATCAGATCTGGACGCGCGGCGGACTCCAAAACGCGGTCGTCCTCTTCCCCCAGATTCTGGCGGATCCTCTTCCTTGGCTGCACCTTCGTGGGGGGGTCATGTTTGCGTTTACGCAGACCCGAGCCGTCGACCCCATCGGCAGTCTCCTGAACGCCGATGGAACGGAGATCGAGGACGATCTCATCAACTTCAACGGCGGTCCGCCGGGTACCTATTGGGGGACCGAGTTCGACTTCGGCGTCACTCTGACGCCGGGCTATGGCTTCCTCTTCGACTGGGAGATCGCCTATCTGTTGCCCGGTGATGCGCTCGCCGATGCCAACGGTGACGCCGTCAACTCCTTCTACAGCGCAGTCCGGCTCACCTATGTCATCGAGTGAGTGGGAGCGCCGCTGGAGCGAAGGCCGCATCGGCTTTCACGAGGACCGCGTCAATTGGGCGCTCGAGAAGTACGCGCGAGCCGTGTTTCCGGATCCCACCTCGCGCATCTTGGTCCCGCTCGCAGGCAAGAGCGTAGATCTCCGCTGGCTCGAGGCGCGCGGCCACACCGTCGTGGGGGTCGAGCTGGTCGAACTCGCGGTCCGCAGCTTCTTTGACGAGGACGGACGCACCCCCGAAGTACAGCCCCTCGAGGGCGTTCAGGGAACGCGCTTTCTTGCCGGACGCATCGAGTTCTTCGCCGCCAACATCTTCGACGTGCGCCGAACCCACACCGGTCTGGCGGGCGGCCTCTTCGACCGAGCGGCGCTGATCGCACTGCCGCAGGTCGAACGAGCGCGCTACGTCGAGCACCTGGGCACCCTGCTCGCACCCGGGGCACCGCTTCTTTTGGTGACTCTGGACTACGATGAAGGGGCCATGAGCGGTCCCCCGTACCGCGTACCCGAGGAAGAAGTGCGCGCGCTCTTCGCTGGTCGCGGAGAGATCGAGGTGCTCGAGTCGCGAGACGCGCTGCCAAGCAACCCCAGGTTCGAGGAGCGCGGCCTCCGCCGACTGGTGGAGACGGTCTACCGCTTCACGAACGGCGGCGGCGCCTGAGCCCGAGCGCGAGCACCAAGGACACGAAGAAGAAGGCTTCGAGGCCGCCGTCCTTGGGGGTGCTGCTGCAGGTGCAGCCCTCCTCATCGAGGACCTCGAGGTCAGGCGCGGGTTCTTCGAGCGCAGGATCCACCGGGCCTTGCGTGCTCTCGGCTTGGCACGCGAAGCAGCCGTCACCCGGGGCGTCGTTGCCGTCATCGCAGGCCTCACCGGCTTCGGCCACCCCGTTGCCGCAGATGGCGGCCGCGGGGGTGGGCGAGCATGTGGCCTCGCATCCGTCACCGCTATCGAGGTTGCCATCGTCGCAGACCTCGCCGGCATCGAGGATGCCATCACCGCAGGCTGGAACGCGGGTCTCGGTGCGGGTACCCACGATGCAAAAGTCGTCGATGGTCCAGCCCCCAAACGAGAGGCTTCGATCGGTGGTGAGGCGGAACGCGAGCTGGAGGTATCCGCCCACGACTTCACCCGTGAGGTCGACGTCATGGAAGCGCCACTCGCGATCTTCGTGGTGAATCGGCCCGAGCGTGGCCCCGACGAAGTTCGACCAGACCGGGATGTCGTTCGCGTAGATGCTCGCTTGATCGGACTCGCCGTCCTCGACGTTGAGCCAGCGCCGATACTGAAGCCGCACCCCATCAAAGCCGGAGACATCGATCGCAGGGCTCAGCGCCTGATTCGACTTGCGGCCTTGATAGCGGCCGTCCCAGTTCTCACCCAGGCCAAGGTCGTTGCCGATGACGAAGTCGCTCGCGAAGGCCGAGCTGGGGTCTCCGCTGCCGAGCTTGCCCAGCGTCGGTCCCCACTGCCAGTCATCGGCGCCCTCGCGCTCGCTCCCCGAGAGGAGGGCGTGGGTCCAACCGTTCGCAAAAGGGTCGTCGTCGAAGTCGGTGCAGTAGATCGGAGTGACCGGCCCAAAATAGCGCTCGTAGTACGGGTCGGCCGCGTTGTGGGGCAGCGCTAGGGTGTTGCCGTTCTCGAGCTGGATCTCGATTCGGTATTGAAGAACCTCTCCGTCCGCGAGGGTCGGGAGTTCACCCTCGTATCCGGCGGCGCCCAAGGTCAGAGGGACGCGGGTCTCGCTCTCGGGTGCACTGCGCGGCCTGTGCACGAGGTACGCGTCGGTCGCGCCGGATCCCGGGCAGCGGGCGGTGCCTTCGACCGGCACCGCGAAGCTCGCGCCGGAGTACACCGGCGGACTGAAGATCAGGCCTGACGAGCCAGGATCGGAGAGTCCGTGGGCCAAAAAGGCCTCGTGGATCTCGCAGAAGTTCGGACTGCCGTTCGAGAGATCGCCGTCATCGTCATCCGCGGCCAGGATCTCGGCAAAACTGCTGGGGATGTCGCCGGCGTTCTGCAGGGTCAAGTACCAGAGCTGGTCGGTGAGCGCGATGCCGGCCTCGGCGCCGAGCTTTGCTATGAGCGACTTCCGGAGATCCCACATCGCGCCGGCGAAGATGATGCCGGTCTTGTGAGGCTCTCCGACGTCACGGGGCCACATGTTCTCCGTACCGACGGGATCGATGTGCCGAAGCGGCTGGTCGTTGCGGAAGAATCCCCGAGCCGTCCCTGGGTCGTTCGTGATGGTGGCGGACAGGTAGTCGCTCGCCCCTTCGGAGAGCGCGGTGTCGAAGCGCCCAGCGCCGCGGGTGATGGCGTTGTAGTGAAACGAATGGCCGAACTCGTGGAAGATCACATCGGGAAGTCGCCCGGTGTTCTCGCAGGTGGCCGAGGACGCGAAGAAGTTGATCGTGATGCCATCGGAGTAGGCGTTGCATTCGTCGTTCAGGTTGACCGTGGCTTCGAGCTGCGAGTTCAGATAGCTCATCGTGGGGGCGATGAGACGCGAACGGTCCTTCACGATCTGCGAAGAGACGAAGGTGATAACCTGCGCGTCGGCAGTCTCGTTCGCGGACTCGTTCCAGACCGCTTCGCCGCCTGGCTCGATGGTCATCGTGCCGACCGCGGGACTCCCAGCGGCATTGATGACCCGAACGAGCTGACCCACCGCTCGCGTTTGGATCTCGATCGGCTCGTCGCCGGACCATGCCAGCGTGCCGTCGGCGCCACTTCGAAGTGCGCCGCTCGAGGTGCTGACGTCCGCGAGAGGAGCGAGCGCGTCCACCCGCGAGGCGCCGGGGCGACGCTCCGGGCTGTTGTAGCGAAGGGTTCCGGTGGCGAACCGCAGCGTCTGCTCGAACGCGACCGGAAGGCCCGTGCGCGCGTCCGCGTAGACCGACCAACGACCCACCGGAGCGGTGGTGTCGAACACGAACTCGAGGACGGTGCGAGTCTCCACGGAGCCAGCTCGGATGAGCGGCAGAACGAGCGACCCACCCGTTTGCCGGAGCTTGGGCGTCGTACGGTAGCGGCGCGCGACGAGTTCCGCCGCCGCCCGTTCGGCCAGGACGGGGTCGGCGCTCACCGAGCCGACATCCACATGGGGAATCGCTTCGGAGGCGATGACAAAGAGGCGGTCATTCTTGATGCGCACGCTCAGCTGTCCCCCGCGAACGAGGAGACCGGACTTCTTCTGGATGAAGGCGACCGTGCGCATCCCCTTCTCGAGGCGATTACTCACGAGTTCGAAGTCGTCGAGGGTCGCGCCGGGCGCCAGGAACCCCAGGTGCTGGGTGAGAACCCGGCGAACTTCGTGCTCAGCCTTTCTTGCGGATGCGATCGTGCCGGGCAGGTGGAGGCCGGGCCCCAGGATGCGGGATGGAACGTGGCGATCGCGGTCCCAGAGGACCTGCCAACGTGGGCCGGCTTGCCGCACGAAGTCACGCAGCGCGGGCAGGCTCTCGGCCGAACGCCACTCCACATCTGGCTCGAGACGCACCGGCGCGCCGTCGACGATCACGAGCCCATGAGGAAGCTCCATCCCCTCGTGTTCGTGGGGCTGAAACGCCGAACTGGCGCCGGGGACGCTCAGGATCAGCGCGGCGGTGAGCGACAAGGCGATCTTCTGGTTCACGTTTAGGCTCTCTCGTTCCGCGGCGTGGATGCGGATAGACACGCCAGGCCGCGCCGGGAACGTATGAAATCCGGGCTGGGCTCCGTATCGGGCAGAGGGGGGACGGACAAACGCGTGCTAGAGGGCGAGGAAAATGCGCCGATTCTGCGGGGTTAGAGGCGTCCCCTTCGGGTGGGCTCAGGCGTTGTGGGCGGGCATGGCGGGGAGCTCGATCTTTCGCTCCTGGTAGACCGGGGTCACCCAGGACAGATACGCCTCGGCCTCGCCGCGGACGGCCCGCCGATAGGCTTCCATGAGCTTCAGGGTCACCGGCCCCACTTCGCCGCGGGCGACGACCCGGTCATCGATCTCGACCACGGGCGCGATCTGAGCCCCGGTGCCGCAGAAGAAGACCTCGTCCGCGACGTAGAGCTCCGTTCGATCGATCGAACGCTCCTCGGTCTCGAGACCGAGCTCGCGCCGCGCGAGTTCCATCACCGCGCGCCGAGTCACCCCCTCGAGGATGTTGTGATTCACCGCGGGGGTCACGAGCTGTCCGTCCCGCACGAGGAAGATGTTCATGGCGCTGCCCTCGGAGACGTGGCCGTCCGGGTTCAGGAAGATCGCCTCGTCGTAGTTGCGTTTCACCGCCTCGGTCTTGGCCAGCGCCGAGTTGATGTACGCCCCCGTGATCTTGGCGCGGGCCGGGACCGCGTTGTCGTCGATGCGCCGCCAGCTCGAGACGCAGACCTTGAGCCCGCTCGTCTTCACGTAGTCGCCCATGGGAACGCAGAACATCGCGAGCTCGGGGTGCAGGTCATGCAAGCGCACGCCGATGAGCTCATCACCCATGTACACGAGGGGGCGGATGTAGATGTTCTCGCGATAGTCGTTCTTCTTCACGAGTTCGAGGGCGAGCCGACAGAGCTCGTCCACGCTCTCCGAGAAATCCATGTACAGCATGTGCGCCGACTTCTTGAGGCGCTCGAAATGGGCCCGCATCTCGAGGATGAACAGCTCGCTCTTCTGGGGGTTCCAATAGGCGCGGATCCCTTCGAAGCAGCCGGTTCCGTAGTTGAGGCCGTGCGTCATGACGCTCACCTTGGCCTGCTCGAACGGGACGAACTCACCTCGGAAGTACACAAATCTGGGCTTGTTCATGGCAGCGCGAAAACCTATCACCCGCCGGGAGGCAGATACCAGCGGCGCAAGACCTCTGCCGCCGGCTTGCCTCTGGGGGTGTATCCCGTATCGTCCAAGCCGCTGAAACCAAACCAGTTCCAAACATACAGCCCGCGCAGCCGCGCATCGTCCCGAAAGACCCGGTACAGCGCTCGGTAGCAGCGGAGCTGCAGCTCGGGATCAGGTTTGCCCGAGGCACCATGGTCCCACGGTCGCTCCGCCGCGAACTCGTGTGAGGGGTAGCCGACCTCCGTGAGGAGATATCGATGCCCCTCTCTCCCGGCCCAGCTTCGGAGCCGGGCGAGGAAGGGCGCGAATCCGCGAATCAGCGCTTCTTCGTCCGGCCTCCCGCGTTCGGACAGCGGCTGGTACGCAGTGATCCCGACGACGTCGAGTTTGTCCCAGAACTCGACCGGCTCGAAGTGGTCCCAGTTCGCCGAGTACGTGAGTAGCCCGTCATAGTCGCTCCGCACCTTTGCGATCAGCGCGCGCCATCGCTCGCTCCGCTTCTCGAGCGACAACAGCTCACTCCCAACCGAGAGCATGAAGACACGCTCCTCCTTCGCCATCCGCGCGAGCGCTCGAAGGTTGAGCTCGTAGCTGCCCCACCACGCAGCCTCGTCGCCGGGCTCGAGCAGACCTCGCCACTGCCGACCTTGCGTCCGCCGAAGGTGTACGATGGGGAAGACCAGCACCCGAAGGCCGAGACCAGTGGCGTCGCGCACGACCGCGCGGACCAGCTCTAGACTGGGCGAGAGCTGAGGGTCGAACTCGAGCCGGCTCGAGCTCACGTCATCCTGCACCAGCCGGACGACGATCTGGACATCGGTCGCGCCGTGCGCCCGGATCTCTTCGAGCAGTCCGCGATACAGCGTACGCGCTCGTGCGGGATCTCCTTCGCTCGCGAACAGCCCAAGGCTCACCCCACGCACGAACTCGGGTCCCAGCGGAGCGCGCCCAAAGAGGCCCCGTACCGCGTCTGTTGTGGCCTGTTCCTTACAAGCGCCATGGGCGCTGAAGGCGAGGAGCATCACACCGAGGGAGAGAGAGGGAATACGCATCGGAAGGGGGGGTACCGCACGAGTGTACACCGCGATAAAGTCTCAAGCGATGCCCTCTAGAAGGCCGCTTTGTGCTCTCTTGCCCCCTCTGCTGCTCGGCGCCCTCGCCTGCGCCGAAGACCCCACCACCGGTGACCCCGATGGCAGCGTCGGCTCGGACGGGCGTGTTGTGAACGGTGGCGACTCGGGCGCCGTCTTGGATCTGGGCACCGACCCTTGCGAAGAGGCAACCTGCGTCGACACCACGGTCTATGCGGACGACGACGCGGATGGGTATGGCGAGGCATCGGAGTCGAGTCTCATGTGCCTCCTCCCTTGTGAGCTGCGGACCGGATTCGCACGCGACACGGGTGACTGCGCTCCGGACGATGCTTGGCGTCACCCGGGCGCTTCCGAGATCTGCGGCGACAACCTCGATGATGACTGCTCGGGCTCCGATAGCCCTTGTCCCGAGACAAACACCGCAGACCTCGACCTCCCTAGCTGGGACTGCGTCACCGGACCACCACCCGCCAACGTCTATGCGCACGCGCTCTTCGCGGACGGCGGCACCTACTTCGAGGCGGGGGGTTGCTTCGTGCTCTATGAGGGACTCAGCGACGAGTTCTACGTCAGTCGCGTGAACCTGAACCGCCTCAATGCGCCCGGCGGATGCGAGACGCAGATCAACGGATGCACCTGCCCGAGCCTCAACGGCTGGCCGAGCTACGACCGTCGGCTCTACGCCTTCACACGCCTCGAGGCGGATCCGTGCACGCCGGTCTCTCTGCGCGATCACGCGGGCGAGGCGCAGGTGGTCTCGAACGACTGCCGCAAGTACCTCTATCAGCTCCACTACTACGACATCCCGTACACGTTCATGGCGCACAGCGTGGAGACCGTCGAGCGTCGGCTCGCGCTCTATCCCATCGTCGAGATCGCCTGCGCACAGGATACACCGCACACCAACTTGCCCTTCACCTCGCTCCTTACGACGCGCTGGCAACGCAACCAAGGCTTCCAGAAGAAGTGAGGCTCTTCTTCGCCTGCATTCTGATGCTGCTTCCGAGCGCTGCGTGGGCGGGTCCCTGGACCCGCGACCTCGGACACGCCTACGTCAAGGTGGGATCGAACTTCTTCGTGGCCAACGAGTTCGTGGACCTCGACAACCAGGTCACGAGCGCCGACTTCCTCGGAACGACCACGTCGCTATACGCAGAGATCGGCGTGTGGGAGCGGTTGCACCTGCAGCTCCTCATGCCCCACGTGGTCTTTCGCAACGCCTTTCCCAGCGGCGACGGCTTCCTCACCGCCGGCGGCGGCGACGCCCGCATCGCGCTCCAGTATACGAGCCCGCTGCGGCTGCTGAACCACGCCCTGAGGTTCGAGACCAAGCTCCCGCTGTATGACGCGGCGGGTCCGGTCGAGCTGCCGCGCGCGGTGCGGGAGCAGTTCCCACTCCGAGGGGATGGCCAGCTCGACTTCACGCTCTGGTTGTCGCTGGGCGGTTCGATCCCCGATCTCCCCATCTACGTGTTTGGCGAGCTGGGTCACCAGTTCAGGACCGAGGTCTTCATGGGCGAAGGACTACCCCGTTCGTTCCTCGATACATTCGTGTGTGCGGTGGAGGTGGGCGTTACGGTCTACGACCGCATCATCGTCGCCCTCTTCAGCCAAGGCTTTTTGCCCTACGGCGCCGACGACGTGACCCGAGGGTTCGTCGATCTGAACGCCAAGGTCTACGCGCCCGTCTGGGAAGGTCTCGCCCTCGAGGGCAGCTTCGGTTTTATCCCTTGGGCGGTCAGCGCCTCCCGCGGGCTCTCCTTTGGATTCGGAGTTTCGTACAACCTATGAAGAAGCTGTGTCTGGTATCGGGCCTGCTCGCGCTCATCGGCCCCGGCCTCGTCGCCTGCGGTAACTACATCTCCTGCGCCGACGGAGCCTGCGAGGGTCTAGGCGGCGGCACAGTGGTCGTGGGCGACGAGGCCACGCGCGCAGCCTGCGAGGGTGCCACTCGCCTCGACCACGTCGTGTTCGACGGGCTCCTGGCTCGATTCACATCGCGCTCCGCAGACGGCGCCTACGTCAGCTTCGACTACGCGAAGGCGGCGGCCAGTCCAGACGCCACGCTCGCGCTCAACCAGTACGCCGCATGTCTAGCCTACGTGAAGCCCGCGCTGCTCGAGTCCCGGTCCGAGCAGCTCGCGTTCTGGTTCAATGTCTACAATGCGACCGTGATTCGCGAAGTGCTCACCCGCATCCCCACGAACCCGAGCTACAGCGTCGAAGAAGGGAACTTCGCCATTTTCAAAGCGGGGGCCTACACCTTCGGCGAGGTCGAAGACCTCAGCCTCGACGAGATCGAGCACCTCATCATCCGCGGAGACACCAGCCACAACGCGGCCATCGGGCTCGAGCCCACGAGGCGCGACGCGCTGCTCGTCCTTCACGACGCGCTCTTTCCGGCCGGCCCTCCGGACGCCCGGCTCCACGTGGCGCTGAACTGCGCGGCGCGGAGCTGCCCCAACTTGAACGACGAGGCCCCCTACGCCTTCGGCGCCGACCAGCTCGAGGCTCAGCTCGACCGCTTGGCGCGGGCGTTCGCCAACAACGCGGAGAAGGGGGCAGGCCCGCAGGGGATCTCGAGGCTCTTCGACTGGTTCGAGGCGGACTGGACCGCGAGCTACGGTAGCCCTAGGGCGTTCATCGAGATGTACCGAACCGGAGGCGTAGAGGGTGTCGCTCTCGACCGGTTCATCGACTACGACTGGACCCTGAATCGTCCCCCCTGACCGCCTGGCGCCGCAGCGCTGGCTCGTGTTAGGGACCGTCCGCGGATGAGTGATCCCCTCCCGATCATCGGATGGCGAGAGTGGGTGGCCTTACCCGACTTCGACGTGCCCAAGCTCAAGGTCAAGATCGACACCGGAGCTCGGACTTCCTCGCTCCACGCGGTCCACTTCGAGAAGTACCGTCGCCGCGGCCGCGAGTTCGCCCGCTTCGTGCTCCACCCCGACCAAAAAAGCACCGCGGTCGCCATCGTCGCGACCGCACCCATCATCGAGTTTCGTCACGTCACCAGCTCGAGCGGCCATCGGGAGCTTCGGCCGGTGATCGAGACCCGCGTTTCGATCCTAGGACAGGAGTGGCCGATCGAGGTCACATTGGCCTCGCGCGATCTCATGGGCTTTCGCATGCTGCTGGGTCGTCAGGCGATTGTGCATCGCTTCACCGTCGACCCCAGTCGCTCGTTCCTCGGAAGAAAGCGCAAACGCAGCGGCGACAAAGGGAGGCCCCGTTGAGAATTGGCATCCTATCTCGCAAGTCCACCTTGTACTCGACTCGGCGCATCAAGGAGGCGGCGGAGCAGAGAGGTCACGACGTACAGGTCGTGGACTACTCGCGCTGCTACATGAACATCACCTCCAAGCGCCCTGAGGTGCTCGTCGGAGACCATTCGTTGCGTTTCGACGCCATCGTCCCGCGCATCGGCGCGTCGATGACCTTCTACGGCACCGCGGTGGTGAGGCAGTTCGAGATGATGGGCACCTTCACCGTCAACGAGTCTCAGGCCATCTCGAGGGCCCGGGACAAGCTCCGTTCGCTGCAGCTCCTCGCGCGGGAGGGCATCGGCCTTCCGGTCACCGGCTTTGCTCGGAGCCCAAAAGACATCCAAGGCATCATCCGAATCGTCGGCGGCGCCCCACTCATCGTGAAGCTCCTGGAAGGCACCCAGGGCGTCGGAGTGGTCCTGGCAGAGACCCAGAAGGCCGCCGAGTCCGTCATCGCTGCCTTCAAGCAGCTCGACGCCAACATCTTGGTCCAAGAGTTCATCAAGGAGGCCGGCGGCGCAGACATCCGCGCCTTCGTCATTGGCGGCCGCGTGTTTGCCGCCATGAAACGTCAGGCGCCCGAGGGTGAGTTCCGCTCCAACCTTCACCGCGGCGGCACCGCCACCAGCGTCACCCTGACTCCGGAGGAGCGAAAGACGGCGGAACGAGCCGCCAAAGCCCTCGGTCTGCGCGTCGCGGGCGTGGACCTCCTTCGCTCGAAGCGCGGTCCCCTCGTGATCGAGGTGAACTCGTCCCCGGGTCTGCAGGGCATCGAGAGCGCGAGCGGAAAAGACGTGGCGGCGGCCGTCATTCAGTACATCGAGAAGAACGCATCGCATGGCAAAACGAAGACCCGGATCAAAGGTTGAGCCCGCTCGTGGGCTCGAGCTCGGTGGACGGACCATCGAGCCCGGGACTGCGGAGCGACTCGAAATCCCAGTGGCGCGCCTGCCCACTGGCACCTGGCTATCACTCCCGGTGGCCGCGTTTTGCGGCGCATCACCGGGCCCGGTCATCTGGCTGTCCGCTGCCGTCCACGGCGACGAGCTGGTCGGGGTGGCGGTCATACGCAGTCTGATGAAGCGTCTGAACCCAGCCACGTTGTCGGGCACGGTCCTGCTCGTGCCGGTGGTTAATGTCTTCGGTCTCATCAACGAGTCGCGCTACTTGCCGGACGGCCGCGATCTGAACCGGAGCTTCCCGGGCAGCAAGCGCGGCTCTCTCGCGTCACAGCTCGCGAGTCTCTTCCTCGACGAAATCGTGAAGAAGTGCACCTTCGGCATCGACTTCCACACCGGCTCCGGCGGCCGAACCAACCTGCCTCAGATCCGGGCCAACCTCGATGACCCCGAGACAAAGCGACTCGCCGAGCAGTTTGGGGCCCCGGTCACGCTGCACTCGGTCGCTCGCGACGGCTCGCTTCGCGCCGCGGCCAACGCGAACGAGATCCACTGTCTCGTCTACGAGGCGGGAGAGGCCGGGCGCATCGAGCGTGAACAGATCCGCATTGGCGTGGAAGGCTCGCTCCGCGTGCTCGAAGCGCTTCACATGATGAAAAACGACGGTCTGTCCGGGCCGAAGCCTTCCGTCATCGCCCGAGACAGCACCTGGGTTCGCGCGCGCCGAAGCGGATTCTGCCAGCTTCGGGTGGGCCTGGGAGACCTGGTCAAAGAGGGGCAGGCGATAGCCACGCTCTCTGATCTGCTCGGCGAAGGAGAGGCTGTCCTGAAGGCCCCCGAGGACGGAGTCGTGATCGGCCTCTCGACCAAGCCCTTGGTCAATCGTGGCGATGCGATCGTACACCTCGGCGAGCCCGAGCACGGTTGAGCTCGAGTGGAGAAGCGAGCCGAGTGCGGACCTGTCGGCCTCGCTTCGAGCCACGTCTCATTCCGGAGGCTCGAGGAGCGCCGTCTTCGCTAGGTAGATGAGCAACGTCCCGGGCTGCACGACGTAGCTCTTGGGCGGGTTGATCACCTCCACGCCGGACGGGGTGCGGACACCGACGACGAGGCCACCGCGCTTGGTCAACTGCATCTGGCTCAGCAGTTCGCCGAACGAGCGCGGTTCCAGACTGCCTGGAGTCTGCCCGATGTAAACGTTGTGCTCGCCGGAGATCAGGACGCGACTCATCGTGGCCGCGGTGCCGTGATGGCTGACGGCGTGCGCGATCATCGAGAAACCGATCTTGCGCGTCTCAATCACTTCGTTCGCGCCGGCCGTGAGCGCATGATCTACGTTCTCCGAATCGAGGATCTCCGCCACGAGGTACAGCGGGGACTGCCGGTGCCGAAGCTCGGCCCCGTTGCGCTTGAGGAAGGAGCGGACCGTAAACAGGATCAGGATTGTGCGCGCATCGGCCGCCTGAGGGGTCATGTCGCGCGCCCCCGAAACGATCACGCCCCTAGCATGCGTGAGGCGGACCTTGTCTAACTCGCTCTCCTTCGACGGATCGCCCTGGACCCACAGGAAATCCGGCGGAAGCTCCCTGGGCCGCTCGTGCTCATCGAACAGCACGACGCGAGTGCTCGCGAGATCGAGCTCGCGCCTCAGCGCATCGAGCAGCAGGTGCGTGCTCTCGTCGAACCCGCACACCACAATGTGGTTGACGTAGTCGCTCATGCGAAACTGCTCCTCACGGATGCTCAGCATCCCGCTCACCAGGCTCGAGCCCACGATGCCGGCAAACAACGCCAGCGTGAACATCCCGGACACCATCAACACAGCGCCGACGATCCGGCCCAGCGGCGTGACCGGGGTGATGTCGCCGAAACCGACCGTGGTCAGCGTCACGAGCGCCCACCACATGCCGTCGAACATCGAGTTGATCCCTGGATTAATCCGAGCCTCGACCAGGTACATGCTCGTGCCGCCGAGTATGGTGGCCACTGCCAGGACGCTGAACGCGAATGCGAACAGCAGGCCGTTGTCCTCGAGCGCCCGCAGCACGATGGCAAACGGGTT
Source organism: Deltaproteobacteria bacterium (assembly GCA_011526105.1). Lineage (GTDB taxonomy): Bacteria > Myxococcota > Kuafuiibacteriia > Kuafuiibacteriales > Kuafuiibacteriaceae > WYAZ01. Next base: position 40,688 of record WYAZ01000152.1, read on the forward strand.
GCGGTAGCGGAAGACCCGGCTCGTGCGGAAGAGACGCAGCAGCCGCAGGGCGCGCAGCCCTCGTAACTCCGGGAAGAACGCCAGCACGGCAAGGATGTCGATCAGGATCATGGGCCTGAGCATGAAGCTCAGCCGGGCACGCAAGTGCGCACGAAGCCGGCCCATCGGCGGGTGATGGAACACCTGAAGTTCGGGCGGATAGAAGCTGCCCACGCGCAAGAGCAACTCGAGCGCGAAGATCGCAAGCACGACCTGGTCGAGCAGACGCAAAGTCGGACGTGTGTGGTCCTCGTCGGCGAGCAGGGCCTCGGCCACGAGCAAGCCGATGGAGAGGATGATGAGCGCCCAGATCCCGCCCTGAACGATGCGGTAGATCCGTGTCCCCGGCTTGTGAAACGCCGCGTGTATGCGTGCGCCGAAGGCCCCCATGGAGCCGGGACCCTACCGCATGCTCCTCGCCGAAGACAGTGGCGCCGGGCGTGTCAACAACTCTGAGACACGTACGTCACGAGTTCTGTGTAGCCTCCCTCCTGGGCCAGGCGGGATGAAGGACGCCGAGGAAGCGGATGACGGAGATATGGCGCGATGTGCGCGATCGCCAGCAGGGACTGGCGCCGTACGCAGGACTACTTCGCGGAGCTCGAGAGCGCCGACTCGAGCTGCTTCATCAACCCGTCGAGAGCCGCGCGGTAAGTCGAGCCGGCCTCGAGCTTGGTGACCAGCTTGGCGAGCTCATCGAAACCCTCTTTCGCCCACTCGCGGCGCGTCTTGGTTTCGAGTGCGTAGCCGGGGGCGGGCTCGAGCGCCTGCGCACCATCTAGGTTCTCGATGCGAGGGAGATGAGCGAGAGCCCCTTTGATCGCGACGCTTGCCTCGTATCCATAAGCCTCGCGCAGCTTGCTCGCGATCTTGGGCGTCTGTAGCATGCGCTCGAGCGCGACGCCCGCGCCTTGAAGTCCGTCGCGAACCGCCCTTGTGCGGTACTCCTGCACATGAGTCTCGGCGCCGAAGGGGAGCTCCGCCTTCCCGACGAGTGCGTCGACCGCGTCGTGTAGTCGCTTCACATCACCCGGAAACGTCGACTCGAGAAGCACGATCCCGGACACGCGATTCAGGACCGCGCGAGGGACGTTCTCGCCCTTGGTGGTCAAGTACGATTGCGCGATCAGCTCGACGCTGGAGTCGGTGAGCTCGGCGCCGCCTGCCTTCGTCTCGACCTGAGTGATGCCCTGAAGAATGCCGCGTAGTCCCATCGCGCGATAGTTCCGGCAATGCGAGGGCCCGTCAAGCGTTGACCCTTGATTGCGTGCGTGTGAGCTTCGTGTTGCTTGAGTGGAGCTGGGCCTCACCCCATCGCACGGGTCATCCTCGAGTGCTTGGTGCAAGACGGTGAGGTCATTCGGCTTTCGGAAAGTGTGAAGCCAATGCTCGAGGCCGCGATCACCGCCGCCATCGACGACCGCAGCCTCCGGGCCGCCATCGACGAGTTGCTCTCCCTCGGGGCGCATCTCGAAGCGCACGGGGCGGCTGATGCGGCGCAAACGCTCGTGAAACTCATGCATTCTCTCGTCACCACGCTCGAAGTGGAGACGCTCGAACGCGGTTCGCCGCTGCTCGAACGTGCCGAAGCTCGCGCCTCGGCCGGACTCCTCCTAGACACCCCCAGAGCGGAGAGGAACACCAAGTTGGGAGAAAAGGCCAAGCGGCCTTGGTGGTCGGTACGCGCCGAGACCGGGCCACCGGATGAGGAAGGCTGAGTGGTGATGACCGCTGGGCCTCGCGAAGCCCGCTGATCGGTCTGAGGCCACTTCCACGCCACCAAGTGGACAGCGGCCCCGCTCATCGAGCTCAGAAACGACCTGAGACCCCGAGCCCACCCGGCCCCGCCGCGGGCCCAACTTGAAAGCCCGGTGCGGACTCGGCGCGCGGGTGATCAAACGCGTACAGCAACACTCCGGCCAGCGCCGCGGCTGCACCACCGGCGAACAAGCCCACACTCGCGGTCGTGAAGGTGTCGCGTCGGTTGACCGCTCGATCGTAGGCATCGAGATCGGCCGGCAGCAGGTTCTCGCCCGCGTCGAGCCGAGCGCGGACGTCCCTCGCGCTCCCTTCCGCGAGCACCGCCAAGAGCGTTGTGACTGCGCCACCCACGAGCAGCGCGCCCGAAGTCCCGAGAACAACATATGCGGTCGTGCGCTGAACGGTGGTGTCGAGGTCCACCTTGACCTGGAGCTCCTGTCCGCGCTCGACCACCAGCTCCTCGGCCATGGGATAGGCCCCGTTCTTCGAGATACTCACGAAGTGCCTCCCCGCGGGCAACGGGATGGGGCCGCCGAGCGGCGCCTCACCGACCAGGCGGCCCCCGATCATCACCTCGGACCCGTCGGGCACCGCGAGCGCGAGCTGCGCGGGACGTTCTTCGAGCTCCGCGTCGATGACGACCAGCCGACCTTCGACCGCGAGCTTCTCGAGTTCCCGACCGAAGTAACCGGCCGCGGTCACCTTGATTTGGTGCGGCCCCGGCGTCACGGTGCGAATCACCGGGGCCAAGACAGGCTCGCTTCCGTCGATCGAGATACGTGCGTCCTTCACGCTGGTCGAGACCATGAGCTGGGTCTCCGAGCGGCTCTGCTCGACCATCGCGGCGCGACCATGCTCCGCCTCTACCTGAAGCAGCACCGGCTCCAGCATGGCGAGGTGAGTCACGGAGTCTTCGCGGCGCGGTCCGTCGGGCTCCTCGGCCAGGTAGCGCCGATAGAGCTCCACCGCCCGCTTGAGGCGCGGCGGCTGCTTGTCGACGAAGTATTGAAGCCGATAGGCCTGTGCGAGCGAGAAGACGATCGCGGGGCGCGGCGCGAGGCGGTCCGCCTGCGCGAAGGCGGCGATCGCTGCCTCGTAGTTGCCGGCCGTGTAGGCGGTCTTCCCTCCTTCGAAGGCGGCTTTGGCTTGTTCGAGATCCTCTTCTTCGGATGCGTCGGCGGTGGCGGCGAAGAAGACGAAAGCAGCGGCCAGGGCGGCAAGTCTCATTGAAGCCCCCCAAAAGCGCGGGTGTTGGGCACGGACATGAGGACCTCGTACTCGGCACCACGAGCGATCACGATGTCGAGGAGACCGTCGCCGTCGAGGTCGGTCGTGTGAATCCGATCTCGACGACCGTAGGTCCCCCAGCGCACCGGCTTCAGCAAGGGGACCTCGGGGTTGCCGGAGAAGTCCATGATGAAGAGGCCGTCGGTGGTGAGGACCAAAAGCTCAGCCTCGGGATCGACGTCGCCTTCGATGGGACTCGTGGCCAAGAAACCCGGCACCAGCCCGGTGCCGATCGCGGGCCCGATCGCCGGATCGCGCTCGACGTTGCCTTCCTCGCTGTAGGCGCCTGCCCCCACCACGTCGGAGCTAGCAAAGCTCGCGGGATCCTCGTCGTCCGACGCGCCGCGCGGCTCCGGCGGCACGCCGGTCAGCGGGGGCCCCTCATCGACTCCGCCCAGGTTCCAGTACACCGCTAGGCCGGACTGAGACTTGGCGGTGGGGCTCTCGATGACGCTCGCCTCCTCGCGACCCCGACCACGCGCGACCTCTCCCGCCCCATAGACCACGACGAGTTCCGGGCTGCCTTTGCCGTCCAGGTCGAGCAAGCTGGCCTGACTGGGAATGCCGCCCGCGAGCGCCGACACTGAAGTCGACCAGCATCGTACCTCCTCGGCGCCCATCGCCGGGTCGAGACGCATGACGGTCAGGCGCGCCCCCTCCTCGGAGCTTCCGCAGAACTTCAGGTTCTCGAAGGCCACGACGGAGTCGACGGTGTCCGTGCTGCGCAGTCGGCCGGTGGTCACCACCGCACAAGTGGGATCGAGCGGGGGCGACAGCGAAGGACAACTCGTCCGGAGGTCGATGCGGCTCATCCCCTGAGCGGGAAACGAGGCGTCGCCCGCGCCGGAGAGGAGCCATTGGTCCTTCTTGCGAACCGCAAGGATGTCCCAGGCGGGGTTCGTGGAGTTGAAGAGCCCCACCCGCACACCCAGCGTGGGATTTGTGTCGGGTTGCGATCCGTTCTCGCTCAGCTCGTCGGGCGGTGGCGCGAGGGTCGAGAACATCCGCCGGCGTGTGGTGCCCGTCAGCACGGCCATGCTGGTGAGTCCACTCGAGGGGCTCGCCGCGCTCACGAGCAGGTCGGTGATGAGATCGCCGTTGGCGAGATACGCCGGGACCATCTCGTTGATCCCATCGAGCGGACCGATGTCGATGGGATCTTCGGGCGGCCCCTGAAGATTGCCAAACGAGATCTTGATGCGGGTCTCGGGGCTGGTCTCTTCGTCGGAGCCCGGCGCCTGAATGCGGTCGACGAAGGCGAGATCGCTCACCAGGTCGCCGTCGAAGTCGCCGACCCTCAGGACCCGAGCCTTTCCGCGAGTGCCGATGAGGCTCGAGTTCATCGACGGGTGGCCGGTGCCCTGGAGGAACTCGAGCCCCTCGAGCGAATCGAAGGCGGCAGCGACGTCGAGCAGCCCATCGCGGTTGAGATCGGCGACGACCGCTTCCGACCAGCTGTCGAGCGCCGGCGCGCTGATGGGCAGCATCCCCACGCCGTCCGACAAAAAGACCGCCTCTGAACCGACGTAGTCGGCAAAGCCGTCCTGGTTCAGGTCCCCGGCGGCCAGCGGCCAGCTGCTCCCCAGGGCATCGAAGCCGTTGTCTCGGTTGCGAAGCGCGAGCCAGTTGAAGGACAGCTCGAGCACTGGAGCGGCGAAGCCGAGGTCCGAAGCATAAGAGATCAGCACACCGTCGCGGGGCTGCTCGCCGTTGCCCACGAGCTCCGGCGGCAAGGAACCGGTGTAGCGAACCCCGATCAAGAGATCCCGACGACCGTCACCATTGTGGTCCGCGAGCATCACTCGTCCGGTGGTCCGCACGACGTTCAGCACCCCCGCCCCGAGGCCGGGCCCGAGCTGAATCGGAGGATGCGGCACCAACCGACGCGCACCATCGACGCACCCGGAACCTTCGATGGAGCAGGGCGCGACCTCGATGACATAGACGCGAGGCTCACCTTCGACGACGCCAAACACAAACTCCCTCACCTCATCGCCGTCGAGGAAGCGATCGTGCGCGACACCAAACTTCGCCCCGGGCCGAGGCGCGAGGAGCGGCACATCGAGCGCAAGGCCGGAGGCACCAGAACAGGCATGGATCTCGGCCTTCAAGGTGGCACAGAAGCGCTCGGCGGTCGTGACGACCAACAGCAGGCCCTCCGCGGCGAGGTTGCGGGCGAGCACTGGCACCACCCGCATGGAGAGCCCGTTCAGATCGCCCACGAGAAAGGGGCTCGGCACCGGGTGCAGCGTCTGATCGGTCTCACCCCGGAACACAACCAAGCCCTCGTACTGAGGAACGACGACATCCGTGCGTCCATCGCCGTCGAGATCGGCCACCGCCGGCGCGCCGACGCTGGGGAAAGGGAGATCAAAGGCGACCGGAACCTGGCCCCCGCCAAATCGCACCGAGAGCGCGCCTTGCGTGAGCGCGAAGAGGTCCTTCGTACCGTCTCCGTCGAAGTCACCGCTCGAGAGGTGCTCGACTTCTCCGAGGAAACGCCCGGAGATCGCGTGACCCTCGAACAAACCCGAGGCGAAGCGGCACTGCCCGTCCCCTCCGCAGGCCCAACCCGCGGGACACGCAGCACCACCATCGACGCAGGTGAAGCGACAGGCCTTGGTCGCGTCTTCGGGCACCCCACAAGCGAGTCCTTCATCGGCGAAGAGGTCACAGTCTTCGCCGAGCTCGGGTTCCACGACGCCGTTTCCACAGACGCCGCGTTCAAACGGCGGCAGATCTGCACAAGCCGCAAAGAGGATGAGCGAGAGCCACGGAGCGGTTCGTCCAATGAGTGCGCTGGTCATGGTCAAAAGGCCTCCTCGATGTCATCTCGATGCGGTTTCCGAGGCGCGCGCCGCACGCGACTGGTTTCTCGCCGAGGCTGCTTTTCGGCTTGGAGCGCGACCTGAAGCGTGATGTCGCGCTCGAGCGACAGCGTCTGCGACTGCGACTGATGGCGCTCGGCTTCGATGCGGACGACCAGAGGCTCAGCGCTGGCTTCGCGCTCGAGCTCAAACGGCAAGGTGCCCAGCTCCGCGCCCGACTCGTCGAGCACGCGTGCCCCCTCGGGGGAGCCTTCGAAGCGCAGCTTCACGAGCTCGGGCGGCGGCGGCACGACCTCCGGGGGCGGGATCTCGGAGGTGGGCAGCGCGACTTGCGCGGGCGGAGTCACCACCGCCGCCCGGGGCGAGGCCGCGGTCTTGGCGGAGCGCTGCCACGCCGACAGACCGCCTCCGAGCAACGCCGCCACCGCTACAAAAGCGAAGACCATCGCGATGGGGCTCATCTTCTTCGGCTTGGCGTCGATGGAGTCACGATGCGAAAGATACGTGGAGGCGAGGCCCGGGTGATTCATCGCGGCCTCCAAGCGCTCCACCTGGCTGTCGGTGGGCGGGATGAGCGGACCGCTCCCGGAGAGGCCGAGCGAGACCGCCAGCCCCGCAGCCTCGGCCGCCTTCTCGAGGCTCTGCACCGCGAGGGCCAAACTCGCAGGGCGCGAATCGGGATCCTTCGCCATCATGGCCAGGATCGGCTCGTCGAACGCGGGGGAGAGGCTTTCTGCCACCGAGGAGAGCCTCGGCGGCTCGGTCTGTATGTGTTTGACGAGGATCTCGACGTAGTTCTCGCCGGTGAAGGGAAGCCGCCCGGAGAGGAGTTGAAAACACATGACCCCGAACGCGTAGATGTCTGTGCGATGGTCGATCGCCGCGGCCTGACACTGCTCGGGCGACATGTAGTACGGCGTTCCGATCGGCGCCCCGGTGCGGGTCTTGTGTTCGGTGGGACGCTCTTCGGTGAAGAGCTTCGCGATGCCGAAGTCCAGGAGCTTGGGTGTGCCCGGTCCATCCTCGTCGTGACAGATGAAGACGTTCGCCGGCTTCAGGTCGCGGTGCACGATGCCCTTGGCGTGAGCGGCGTCGAGCGCGCGGCCCAAACCGCGGAGCAGCGGAATGGCCTCCTCCGGGGTGAGGTGCCCTCGGTGCTGCAGCAGCTCGTCCAGCGGCGCCCCTTCGAGAAGCTCCATGATGAAGTAGTGACGACCGTCCGGCAGGCGACCGAAGGAGAAGATGTCGATGATGTTCTTGTGCGCGATCTGATTGACCGCGCGGGCCTCGGAGACGAAACGCGAGACCACTTGGGGGTCGGCCGCGTAGCGCGTCGACAGCACCTTGATGGCGGCGAGCTTACCAATCAGGGGGTGGACCGCGCGGAAGACCTTGCCGAACGCGCCCTCACCGAGCTTCTCGCCCACGACGTACTCTCCGACGGTGGTGCCGGGTACGAGATCTTCCTCGACGATCGCCTCTTCAGACCGTGCCATGACGAATCCTTGTCCCGAGTCTGTTCATAGCACCAGTTTGCCCGCGAGGTACGACCAGGTCCGACACCCGGCTCCCTCGGGAGCTATCTAGCGAAACCCGTTCCAGGCGGGAAAGTTGCCAAGGTCGCGGATCCTCGACCAGGGCCGCACGCCAACTGCCACCGAAGCGTCAGTTTTTCATCGCCCGAGCTCGGGCACCCTCGCCTCTTGAAGCCGGTAGAACGCGACCGCCGCCGCCGCCGCCACGTTGATGGAATCGACCCCCGATGACATGGGGATGCGCGCCCGGAGGTCGGCCTCGCGGAGGACGGCTTCCGTGAGGCCGGGCCCTTCGGCCCCGACGAACACCGCGACCTTCCCCTTGGCCGAAAGCCCGCCTGCCACCGCCGCGAGGGTGGAAGCGGACGCATCCGGAGTCAGCGCCAACGTGAGGTAGCCCGCCGCGCGCAGGGTGTCGAGCGCATCGAGCACGCTGCTCACGCGCGTGAAGGGTACGGTGAGAGCGGTCCCGACGGAGACCCGAATCGAACGGCGATAGAGCGGATCGCAGGTCGAGCCATCGAGCACGACCGCGCCGACGCCGAACGCGGCCGCGTTTCGAAAGATCGAGCCCACGTTCTCCGCGTTCGAGAGGGCCTCCATCACCACCACCAGACCACTCGTGTCCGCTTCGAGCAGCGCCGGGAGCCCGAGCTCGGGACCACACTCCCCGACCGCGAGGCAAGCGCGGTGAATCGGGAGCCCTACGACCTCACTCATGAGCGCGGGCGTAGCAGTGTAGATCGGCTTGTCGGCAGGGAGCACCGCCCCTAAGTGTGTGATGAGCTCCGTCTGGCGCTCCGAGAGAAAAACCGAGCGCAGCGCGAATCTCGAACCCTCGGCAAAACGCCGCACCGTGAGCGGGCTCTCCACGATGAAGATGCCGCGCTTCTTCACCAGATCGGCGTCTTTGATGTCGCAGTAGTCGCGAAGGCGGGGGTCTTCGAGGCTGCTCACCGGGATGACCGGCATCAGAGCCTCCAGTCGATGCCGACCATGCCGTAGAAGCTCTCCTGCGTCGGCACGATGGGAAGGATCTCGGTCGTGAGGATCTCGTTCAGGTCGAGGTTGGGCCGCTCGAGCGCCACGTTCTCGCGGTAGTAGCGGAACATGCTTCGGAGCAACAGCCGACCGGGCAGCCAGGCGCGCGGCAAGGTGTAGCTGAGCATCAGCCCGCCGTCGTAGCTGTTGATGTCGCCGAGAAAGGCTCGACCGTCGAGGTCTAGGCGAAGGCCGTAGAGCCCGCGTCCTACCGAGAGCGCGAGCATCACGTTGTTCTGCGCCTGCTCGTCGATGATACCTCCGGCGCGGACTTCGGCATCCACGATCTCCGCGTTGCGATAGCGCAAGCCGCCTTGCGGCAGCAGCCTGAGCGTGGTGAACGGCTGAAGGCCGGGGAGATCTGCGGTGTCCCGCAGGTAGAGATCGAAGAGGATGAAGGGTTCGAGCTCTGGAATCACGCGAAATCCGGCGCGGAGCCTCGCGTTGTTGTAGATGGCGCGCTGCAAGGTCCCATCGAAGGGCACGATGGCCAGTCCGTTTTCGTCCACGATGACAGGCGCTTCGACGTTCGGATTCACTGGCCCAAACGTGCCGACGAAGGACTCCCCGTAGATGACGGTGGAGAAACGCCCCAGGCTCAATCGGAAGTCGAGGTCTCGATTGGGGCGCCACGAGGTCACGAGCTCGAGGTTCTGAATAATCTGCTGGCTGAGCAGCGCGTTCGAGCTCCCGAAGTCGAGCCAGCCGTTCAAGAACAGAGTCAGCTCCTCGGCGACGACGTAGGCGAGATCCACGAAGGTGTAGAAGCGATCGAGGCCATTTCTTTGGACGATGGTGCCGTCGAGCTGACGGGCGTCGACGCCATTGGCCAAAAAGAGCACCGCGGCCGCATTGGCGAAGAAGGGCCCGCGCTGCAGGCTGCCGAAGCCGCCCACCGTGAAGTAGTGGGTGCTGAAGTCTTCGGTCTGTTGGGCCGACCAGTTGTAGCGATACGGGTTGCCCGCGAAGCCGCCAAAGACCCCGGCCTTGATCCCGGGAGCGAAGCGATAGCGAAACGCCGCGCCGTCGGCGATGGCCCCACCCGCTTCGGGGACCGCCACTCGCCCCACCGCGACGCCGAAGTCCGGTCCCTCGGGTCGCCGAAAGTCCATGAAACCCCACGAGAGATAGGCCGCGTTCACGCGATATGCTGTCGGCCGCAGCGTGCCGGCGGAGAGCTTCGGCCAGTAGTTGAGGTCGACGTGGGCGCCAAGGTCCGTGCCCACGATGCGGTCGTAGTCGAAGGCCGCCTTCGCGCGCAGAAGATCGATGCTGCGCGCATCTTGCCGCACCGTTTCGAGATGCGAGACATAAAGACCCACGTGGGCGGAGAACTGGTTCTCGACGTCGTACCAAGTCTGACCGGGCGTCTCGACCCCGACGCTCTTCGGTTTGGCGCGTTCGGGGAGCTCCGACTGGATCGGCAGCTCGGACTCGATGGGCTCCATGGCGCCGGGGTTCGACCAACGTGAAGCGGTGCCGGGGGTGACCTTCGACTTCTTGCGTTCGGGGCCGCTCGCGACCTCGGGCTCGTCCTCGAGCGCCTGCTCCTCGGCGTCGATGACAGCCCCGGCCGCCGTTTCCGCCGCGTCCGGGGTCTTCTTGGCCTTCTTGCCGTTCTTTCGCTTCTTCCTCTTCTTCTTGGGCTGCTCGGTCTCTTGCGCCGAGGGTTGAGCCGCGAGCTCGTACGCCGGCGCGAGGAGAAGCGCGAAGCCGAGCAGGAATGCGAGGACCCACCTCATTCGGTCCTCCTCGACTTGGGTTGATCGTAGGTCGAGACGTTGAAGTCGAACTGGTTGTGGCACTCGCTGCAGTCGAAGCTGGCCGGGGCCACGTCGATGTAGCTACCCACTCGCTGGTTGCCGTTGGGGTCCGGAAGTTCGAGCGAGGAGTGCCAGATCGAAGCGCGGAAGTCCGAGAGGTGGCAGTTCCAGCAGTCCCTGCCCACGAAGTAGTTCCCGCCGAGATGACACTGCCGACAGTCGAGCATGCGGTGAATGCCTTGCAGCACGTAACCCACGTCGTTGTGGGTGAAGCTCGAAGGCAGCCAGCTGACCTGCTCGTGGCAACGCCCACAGTCGTTCCCGAACGAGCCCGCATGGATGTCATCCGCGGTGTGGCAGTTGTTGCATTGCTCACCGCGGCCAGCCAAAGACGCGGGCCCGTTGTGACAGAGGGAGCACGCCAGCACGGTGTGCGAGCCCTCGAGCGCAAAACCCACGCGCTCGTGGTAGCCGTTCTTGGGCGGCTCCTGCCACTTGTCGTAGCTGTGGCAAGACCCGCAATCCAGCGGAGCGAGGTTGGTGCCGGTCTGGTTGGCGTCGACCAACGGCCGGACCAGGTGCGGGTCGGGGTGACAGCTCACGCAGGCCTTCCCCGAGACGCGATAGTGCAGATCGATCGGCAAGCCCGAAGCCTGCATCGCGCTGATGCCCGAGCGTTCTTCGGGCGGCGGCAGATAGTGGCAGCGCTGGCACTCGATGCGTTCGTGTACCCCTTCGAGCAAGAAGGAGGTGTGCACGTCATGGTCGAACTTAGGCGCCCCGCCCGTGGTCTCGTGGCACTTCCCGCAGTCGTCGCCGAGCTCTCCTGCGTGGGCGTCGTCTTCGAGGTGGCAAGACTCGCAGCGCGTCTCGCCGAGCTTGTACTTTCGCGCCGGGTGGCAATTCTCGCAGGTCACGAGCTGGTGAAAGCCGGTGAGCGGGAACTGAGCGTGTCTGTTGTGGTCGAAGGCGAGCGACTCGAAGTCGCGCCCTCCGGTGTGACACTTGGCGCAGTCGGCCCCGAGGCTGCCCTCGTGGATGTCCTCGTGACACCCCGCGCACTGCGGGTCGAGGCCGGTGTATTTGACCGCGGTCGTGCAGGCCGCGCTCGCGCCGAGCTCCGCCGGCCGGTGACAGCGCTCGCAGGACTGGGCGAGGTGCGCGCCCTCGAGCGCAAAACGGGTGGCGTTGTGATCGAAGCGCGAGGTGCGGTCACCCCCTTGTACGTGGCAGCGTTCGCAATTCTCCATGCCGAACTGCCCGCAGTGTGCATCTTGGTGCTTGTGGCAGCTCGCGCAGTCCGTCTTCTCGAAGCGCTCGAAGCCGGTCGCGAGACCGCCGCGGTGGCAGTCCTGGCAGTTGATGGTCTTGTGCTTGCCGGTCAGGACCATTTTGGTCTTCTTGTCGTGGTCGTAGACCAGGCCTTTGGTCCAACCGAGCTCGGAGTGACAGCCCTGACACGGCTCCGGATTGAAGCGCGCCTTGTGGATGTCCTCGTGGCAGCCCTCGCACTTCATGGACGGCGCCTCGGGTTTGCTGCCGACCTTGTGGCAGTCCGCGCACTTGTTCTTCGCGTGTTGACCGCGCAGCGCAAACTTCGTGTTGGCAGCATGATCAAACTTGGTGCGCTCGAACTTGACGTCGTTCTTGTGGCACTTGGCGCAGTCGTTCTTCGCCGAGATCACCGACTTGTGTGAGTCCTGGTGACAGCCTTTGCAGTCCTTCCAGTCGCGATCGGTGACCTCGAACTTCTCGGTGTCTTTGTGGCAGCTCTTACACTCCACCTGCTTGTGCAGGCCTTCGAGCGGGTACTTCGTCTTGTCGTGATCGAACTTGGTCGCCCCGAGGTTCTTGACCTTCCGGTTCTCGAAGCCGTGGCAAATCGTGCAGTCCGTGAGGCGGACGTCCGTGAACACGTGCGGGTTCTTGTGGCAGCTCGTGCATTCGCCGCGCAGCCCTAGGAAGATGGGGAGGTTGGTCTTCTTGGACTTCTTGTCGTGGCACTGCTCGCACTTCTGGAAGCGGTGCGCGCCCTGCAGAGCCCAGCCGGTGAGCTGGTGTTCGAAGTTGCGACTCCCGCCAAACGGCCGCCAATCCACCGTCGTTCGACGACCCCTCCCCGAGCCGGCGGGCTGTTCGACGTGCTCCGCATGACAGGTCTTGCACGCGTCCTTCTCGACCTCTTTGGAGGCGTGAAAGCCTTTGCCCGCCTCGATCTGTTGTCTCAAGTCTCGGTGGTCGTGACAGCCCAGGCACTTCTTGTTCGGCACGCCGCTGCCGCCCTCGTGGCACTTCTCGCAGTCGGTGACGCCGCCGAGGTGGTTGTGGCCCAGCGACATGGGTCCAGGCGCCTGCGCACTCGCGTTCGAGCCGAGGCCAAGAACCAAGAGGAACACAAACCCGAACCCGCCCCGGCTCGGTCTCGGGTGAACACCGCGCAAACCAAGTCCTGCTTATCCTCGCGTTTCACCATGAGCAAGTGCGCGGGATCAGCCCAACTTCAGGGAGCGCCGGTCCAGATCCGCGGTGACGCCAGTATCGAGGGTATTCGTAACGCGGAGAGACAGTTGCTAGAAAATTGGCCGGGGTCGGTCAACTGGGGGATCTGGCGGCGCTGCTGCCAGGAAGGTAACAAGGAAGAGCGGGCCATAAGAGATGACAGCGAAATCAACAGCATGCTTCGGCCTCCTCTTCCTCCTGGGAAGCGGCGCCCTGCTCTCGTGTGGGGACGAGACCTCCACCATCATTCGCGAGCGCTGTCGGAGCGATGCCGACTGCACCGGCGGCGAGGTCTGCGAGCTCGGTGAGTGCATTCCAAGAGACGCGGTTTCGTGTTCGGCGGTCGATGGCGGACGCCCCATCCTCCAGCCCGGGCCACCCCTCGTGGACTTCGGCCAGGTGGGTCCGGCCACCTCGGAGCGTCGGCTCGTGCTCCGCAACATCGGCGATTGCACGCTGACTCTGTATGAGGCCTTCTTCGAGTCCGAAGACGGCGCCTCTTTCTTCTGCCCCATGTGTAATCCCAGCGAGTTCCCGCTGGAGCTCTTCCCGTTCCGCGATGTCGAGATCGGCGTGTACTTCACCCCCACCCCCGGTCAGCTCGGCGACTTCAAAGACAACCTGGTGCTGCTCTCGGACGACTCCGAGTTCGCCGAGATCAAGATCCCGGTCCGCGCGCGCTTCCGGGGGGTCACCAACGTGAAGGCCTCACCTGAGGTCTTGGACTTCGGCTACGTCGCGGTGGGACGCACCGCGCAACGCCCGGTCCAGATCTCGAACCTCGGCAGCGGCACCGCGCAGCTCGTCATCGAGAGCATCGAGCTCGAACCCACCGCCACCAGCGCCTTCAGCTTCAGCCCCGAACTCACCGAGCTCATCACTTTGGTCCCGGTGATGGTCGACCCCTCGGCCGGTCACACCGTCAACGTTCGGTATCACCCCCGCGAGCTCGGCGTGAACAACGCGGAGTTGGTGGTCAAGACCAACCAGATGACGAACGGCACGGTGCGCATTCCCATTCGCGGAACGTCTCAGACCCCACCAAAGATCAGCTTCTCCCCCGAGCGCATCGAGTTCGGCACCGTGCCGCTCGGCCAGACCGTGAGTCAGCCCCTGACCCTCGTGAACCAGGGCGGCTCACCGCTGCGGGTCAGCTACAGCTGGGGCGGCACCGCCTTCACCACCGACTTCTCCGCCCTACCGGTGCAGGTTCCGGAGGTCGAGCCTGGCCAGTACACGGAGATCCGCGTCTTCGTGACCGCCACCGCCCCCGGCGCGCTCGCGGGTCTGCTCATCCTCGAGACGAACGACCCCAATCGCCCCACCGTGACCATCCCGGTGAGCGCCGAGGCCAGCGACCTCGCGGGCGCGCAGGTCCTCAAGGTCGACATGACCTTTGAGAACGGAGACGACGGTTGGTTCGGCTCCGACCTCCGCAACGTCGACATGACGCTCGAGAACCCGTTTGGTCTCATCGTCGACAAGACCACCCGCAATCCAAGCTGGGGCACATTCGGCAATCCGAGCTGGGTCGCGTTTGGCACCTCGGAGGAGCCGGAGCGCATCGTGTTGCCGGATGCCACGCAGGACGGTCGCTTCCGCGTGATCCTGACTTACATCGAAGACTGTGAGTCCGTGCCCACCCAGCTCGTGGCCTCCATCTTGGGCATCAGCGTGGACGTGCTCATCACTGCCCTGCTGGGCGTGCCTGTGGGCATCGGCTCCGGACAGATCGCGGACGTCATCTCGAGCCTCTGCCTCGATCGAAGTGGGGCCGCCGCGACCATCACCGTCTACGCCAACGGCCGGGTCATCGCCGAGAAGGCCGCTCGCTTGGGCAGCAAGGGCGAGTTTCAGTACGTCGCAGACATCGACCGCATCAACGGCCAGTACTCGGTTCGCTAGCAGCCATGAGACCCACCTCGAAAACGGCTTTGCTCCCGCCGCTCTTCGCGCTGCTCGCCGCTTGCGGCGGGGAGCCGCCCCCACCCAACGTGGTCTATGCGGACCCCGAGCCGGGCCTCGCGGCTTCTCCGCGGTGGCTCACCTTCACCTGCGTCGAGCCGGGCTGCGAGACCACGTTGGTCGCCACGATCAACATCGTCGGCAATCGCGACGTCGCGATAAGGCGCGTCGTCGTCTCCGATCGCGACCGCACCGACTTCGAGATCGTCACCTCCGAGCCCACGCCCTTCGTGCTGAAGCGCCCGAACGTCTTCGAGATCCAGGTCACCTTCAAGCCGGACGGCGACCCGCGGCTCGGGGACGTGGACGTGCTCGTGACGTACACGGACGCCTCCGCGAACGAGTCCGAAGACCGACTCGCGCCCGGCGAGCTCGCGCTTCCTCTCGTGCGGCGGCTCGTGGGTGAGGCCGAGATGGTGGTCATGCCCGATCGCTTGGTCTTTGGGCCGGTGCTGCCGGACGAAGAGAAGGTGCTGCCGGTCGAGATCCACAACGTCGGCTTCGGCAACATCGGTCTGGTCCTCGAGTCCGTGCGCACCACGCTCGAAGACATCGAGATCCGCAATCTCCCCGAGAACGCCATCCTCCCGGGAGAGTCCTGGAACCTCGAGATCGCGTACACGCCCACTGACGAGCGCTTCACTGAAGGGGAGCTGATCATTCGCTCCGCCGACCCTTTGGCCGAGCCGGTTCACGTAGCCATCCTCGGCACGAGCATCGCTCGGCCGGCGCTGCTCCTTCGGCCCGACAACGGGATCAGCTTCGGCGATCTGCCGGTGGGCACCATGGGCATGCGCACGCTCGAGCTCATCAACCAAGGCACCGAGGAGCTCGTGGTCCAGAACTTCGAGCTCACCGGGCAGAACCTCACCTTCCGACTGCCACGGAGCGCGACCGTGGCCGCCATCGCTCCGCTCGAGAGCGTGGAGGCGCTCATCACACTCGATGGCCAGATCGTAGGTCCCGTGATGGGCAACCTGCGCATGGCCACCAACGATCCGCTCGCGGTGATCGAGGACGTTCCGATCAGCGGACTCGTCACCGAGCCCCAGATCCAGGTGAACCCGGTCGCCATGGACTTTGGCGCGGTGCCGCGTGGCTGGACGGTGCCGCGGGCGATGGAGATCCAGAACATCGGCTACGGTGAGCTCATCATCTCGGACGTAAACTTCCTGGTGGGCTCTTCGGACCTGTTCACCTTCAGGAGTCTTCCGGCGGTGCCCGCCACCCTCACCAACGGCCAGAGACTGGGCTTCGAGGTCGAGTTCCGCTCCGAGGTCGAAGCCAGCTTCGCCGCCACGCTCTCGGTGGAGTCAAACGACCCCAATACCCCGTCTTTCGAGGTTCAGCTCCAGGCCACCGGGGCCTCCTGCGATCTCGGCTGTCCGATCAGCAACGGGACCCCATCGTGCGCTGCCGGAGTCTGCGCGATCGGCGCCTGCAACACCGGCTTCTATGACTCCGACTTGCAGGCCGCCAACGGCTGCGAGTGCCAAGAGATCGGCCAAGATCCGGGCGAGTTCTGCGCCGAGAGCATCTACCTTGGGCAGCTCGACGACGACGGAGACAATCGAACCTTCACCGGCATCATCCCCACCGCGGGCGACATCGACATCATTCGCTTTCACGCCAAAGACTCGAGCCAGATCTTCTCGGATGACTTCGACGTTCGCATCACCCTCAACAGCGCGGACCCCGGCATCCAGTTCTGCATCTATCGCTTTGGCACCGAAGACCATCAGAACGAGTGCTTCTTCACCGGGGAGAACTGCCCGTCGAACCGGAGCTATCGCCACGACGGGAGCCTGGGGCGAGAAGATGGCTCGGATTTCACCATCAAGATCTACCGCACCCAGAGCACGACGCCGAGCTGCATCCCGTACAGCGTGTTCATGCGAAACGGTTAGCGCCACGCCAGCGGCGCATGACCTCGAAACACACGACCCCCATCGCCACGTGGACGTTGAGAGACGCGCCCTTGCCGTACATGGGCACGTAGACCGCTTCGTCGCAGAGCTCGAGCGCCTTCTTGGTCATGCCGTGGTCTTCGTGCCCGAGGACCAGCGCGACCTTCTCCGGGTAGGCCACCTCATCGTAGGGCACCGATTGATCGGTGAGCTCCACCGCGACGATGCGAAACCCCTCGGCCTTCAGGCGCGAAAGGACCTCGGTGACCTCCTTGGTGTGCCCATGCGCCACGCGCGTCTCCTTCCCCCGGCCGATCTTGGAGATGAGCTTGTGGGGAGGGCTGGGGGTGATGCCGGCCAGCTCGAGCCGCGCCACCCCGGCCGCGTCGGCGATTCTGAACGCGGAGCCCACGTTCACCGGATCCTCCACGTCGTGCAGCACGACCACCAGAGCACCCGCTGGGGCCTTCAGGCCCTTTACGAAGCGCTTGAGCTCGGTCCCGCGTAGCTGTCGCATGCGCCGCACACTGTCTGCTTCGTTTCGGCCTGACAAGCGGTTGTGAAACGGACCCGAACCCGCTAACCAGATCCCGTGGCGCGATTGGATCCCCATTCCCATTGGGACGACGACCAGGCACGGGTCCAGCACATGGACCTCTCATTCATCATCGACTTCGAGGCCCATCAGGTCGTCGCGCGGGCGACGCTCGACCTCTCGCGTCCCGCCGGTGGTGTGCTCGACCTCGACTCCAGAAATCTCGAGATCGAGGGCGTCTCGGACGCGCAGGGGCAAGCTTGCCGTTTCGAACTCGGTGAGGCCGATCCGATCAAAGGCCAGCGTCTCCGCGTCTTCACGGAGTCCGACCGGCTGATCGTTCGATACCGCAGCAGCAACGAAGCCAGCGCGCTGCAGTGGCTCTCGCCGGCGCAGACCGCGGGCGGAAACAAACCGTTCGTCTACACGCAGTGCCAAGCCATCCACGCTCGCTCGCTGATGCCCTGCCAAGACTCGCCTGGGGTTCGCATCACCTTTCGGGCAGAGATCGACGTCGACGTGGGCCTCAACCCGGTCATGGCGGCGGCTCAGGTCGCCAAAGCCATGCGCGCAGGCCGGCATCAGGTCACCTTCGAGATGCGTCAGCCGATCCCGCCGTACCTGTTTGCCTTCGCGGTGGGCGACCTCGAACGGCAAGAGCTCGGACGGCGTTCCGCGGTGTACGCCGAGCCCTCGCAGCTCTCGGCCGCCGCCACCGAGTTCAAAGAGGTGGAGGCGATGATTCGAGAGGCCGAGCGGCTCTTCGGCCCCTACGAGTGGGAACGCTTCGATATCCTCCTGATGCCGCCTTCATTCCCCTATGGCGGCATGGAGAACCCACGACTCACCTTCGTCACGCCCACGCTGCTCACCGGCGATCGTTCGCTGGTCAACGTGCTCGCCCATGAGCTCGCGCACTCTTGGACCGGCAACCTGATCACCAACGCGACGCTCGAGCATTTCTGGCTCAACGAAGGCTTCACCGTCTACGCGGAGCGTCGAATCCTCGAGGCGCTCGAGGGCAAAGAGCGCGCGGAGCTCCACGCGGCCCTTGGCTACGCAGGCTTGCTCGATGACATCGAGCGCTTCGGCGCAGACTCCCCTCTTACCCAGCTCCACACGAAGCTCGAAGGCCAGGATCCTGACGTCGTGTTCAGCTTGGTGCCCTATGAAAAGGGGTACCTGCTGCTGCGCCTCATCGAAGAGAACGTGGGTCGAAAAGCCTTCGATCGCTTCCTGCGCAAGTACATCGAGACCTTCCGCTTTCAATCGATCATCAGCGAAGACTTCGTAGCCCTATTGCGTGATGAACTCCCTGGCATCGAGAACAGCTTGGACCTGCCGCGCTGGCTCGAGGCTCCGGGCATGCCCCCGGACGCACCGCAGCCAAGCTCGCCACGGCTCGATGCGGTCCGCGCGCTCGGCAAACGAGTGGAGGCGGGGGACCTCCCCGAGCGAGAGCTCGAGGGCCTGAGCCCCCTCGACTGGCAGGTGCTCATCGAGTCTCTGCCCAAACGCCTGCCAAAGCAGACGCTGCACGCGCTCGACTCTGCCTTTCACCTTTCGAAGAACGGGAACGCCGAGATCCGCGTGGGCTATCTGACACGAGCGGCGCACTCCGGGGATGAGTCCGCCCACCCCGCCATCGAAGAGACGCTGCTCTCGGTCGGCCGCCTCAAGTACCTGAGGCCGCTCTACCTCGGGCTCGAAGCAGGTGGCGACTCCGGCCGGGCGCTCGCGCGCGCGATCTTCAAGCGCGCTCGGCCACGCTACCATCCGCTTGCCGTCCGCGTGCTCGAGGGCTTGCTTTCGTGAGCGAGGCGGCGGCGATCGATGCCCTCGCCCACCGTCTTCGGCCCCACTACTCTCGGTTTCTCGCCCATCGGCCGAGCGAGGTGCTCCTGACCGCGCACTCGCACCAGGCGTGGCCGGATGTCTCCCGGGATGCCCAGCTCGAAGCTTGGGACGACGCCGCCCGGCTCGTGGACGGCAAGTGGAGTCGCGTGTTCTCTGAGATTATCCCCGCGTTCCGCGCCCAGGTCGCAAAGCGCCTCGGAACTACACGCGCGACAGACCTCGCGATCGCACCGAACACGCACGAGTTGGTGTACCGCCTCGCGAGCTGCTTCCCTCCAAACGCCACCGTGCTCACCACCGACCAAGAGTTCCACAGCCTGCGGCGTCAGCTCGACCGACTGGGCGAGGACGGCACCCACGTCGTCCGCGTGCCCGTGAGCCCAGAGCATGATCGCGACGCCTCGAGCTTCGCCCAACGCTTTCAAGCTGCGCTGCACGAGCACCGGCCCGCGTGGGCGGCGCTCTCGATGGTCTTCTACACGAACGCGCGACTGCTCCGCGCACTGCCGGAGATCCTCGAGACCGCGAGTTCACTCCGTATCCCGGTTCTCGTGGACTGCTACCACGCCTTTAATGCGGTGCCGCTCGCGGTCGACCTCTGGCCGGGCACGGTCTTCGTCACCGCCGGCGGCTACAAATACGCGCAGTTGGGTGAGGGTGCCTGCTTCATGCTTCTTCCCGCCGAGGCCGAGCGCTTCCGGCCACGCTCCACCGGCTGGTTCTCCGACTTCGCACGCCTCGCTTCGAGTGATCACCGCGTCCGCTACGGAGACGGGGGCGATCGTTTCTTTGGCTCCACGTTCGATCCAACCCCTTTGTATCGAGCGCTCCGCACCTTCGAGCACTTCGATGCCCTGGGTCTGTCGGCCTCGGTCCTGAGGGCCCAGTCCGTGCGGCAGACCGAACATCTCTTGCGAGGCGCGGAGGCTCGTCATCTCGGAGCCAAGGGGCTCCAACTCGCGAGCCCGCGGGCTCCGGAAGACCGCGGAGCCTTCGTGGCGTTCGAGACCGAGGACGCCCAGCGCCTGCAAGCTGGGCTCGCGGCGCGCGGGATTCACACCGACGCCCGAGGCACGCTCCTTCGTCTGGGACCGGCACCCTACACCACGGTGGCCGAGATGGATCGAGCGCTCGACGCTTTGACCGATCTTTCGAGGTAGAGTTCTAACGACGCGCGAACTGGACCTTCGCCTTGGGGGCGAGGCCGGACTTCTGAAGCAAGCGCATCGCTTCCTGCTCGAGCAAGGGGTGAATGCGCTTCTGTCCCACGAACATGGCGGCGAGCTGCGGCGAGATCTCCTGCAGCGACTTGAGCGCCTTCTTCATGCCCTGGATGTTCTGCCGATGGGCGCAGGTGAAGGCCCGAGCGCGGAGGAGCTGAAGTCGAACGTCCGCGAGATCCTTTTCGTCCTCGTTGTACTTGTCGAGGAGCTCGCCGGCTTCGATCGGGTTGCCCGAGCGCGCCCAGGCCTCGGCGACGACCGCGGCGAATCCGGCGCGGGTCTTGGGATCGGGCGCCTTCGCGAGATCCATCTGGTCGGCGAGCTCACGAGCCTTACCTACCTCGTGAAGCTGCAGGTGAATGGTGCCGCGCATCGCCCTCACCTGGAGGGCGATCAGCTTCTGGGCTTTCTCGAGATCGACCTTCTCCAGCGTCACGAGGGCCGCGCGGGGATCGTCCTGCATCTCGAGCTGGGCCTTGGCGAGGATGGCGGCCGAGTCGCCCTTTTCGACCTTCGCTTCGAGCTTGCCGAGGCGCACAGAGCGCTCTTCGTCGCTCATCTCATCACCGGTGAGCAGCGCGCCCATCTCCTCCGACTTCGTCAGGTTGCGCCGAACGAGAAAGGCGGCGATCGCGACCGCCAGCGTGAGCACGCCCGCCACCCACAGAGGGATCACGGAATCGAGGCCGCTGTAGAAGCCGAACGCGAGCGCCCAGCTCACCACAACCACGCCGAGCGCGACCTTGGCCGCAGTCAGGAGCTGGCGCCGGGCTTGCCCGAGCGCATCCCCCTTGGGCCGGGCCAGTGCCTTCAGGGCCTCGCGGTCATCCTTCTCGCGCTGTTTCTTGGAGACCTTGCTCACGGGCCTCGGAGGTACCCCAGATGCCCGTTCCCCCCCAAGCGTTTTTGCCGGTGCCCTGGCCAACCAGTCTGGCCCTGGCTATTCTCCCGCCGCAGTGCGGCTCTTTGATACCCTATTTCGGGGCGCGGGGGAGACCCGGCAGAAGGAGGCGCTCATCGATCTCCTGCTCATGGCTTCGATGGCGGACGGGGTCGTCAGCCAGGGTGATCTCGACCGGATAGCCCGGGCGATCGAGACCGAGTCCGCGCTCTCGGGCATCGAGTGGGACCGCGTTCAAGAGCGGATCCCCGGGATTGAGGAGGACGCACCCCTGTTCTCCGAGACCCGCGCAAGGGTCGCCCGCACGCTGCGAAGTGCTCAGCTCCAGGCGCTGGGGCTCCAGCTCGCGGCCGAGTTCTTCGGTGAGCCCCTCGCCGATGAAGAGAAGGCGCTGCTCCGGAGCCTCGCCGAAGCCTTCGAGTTCGATGACGACACCACCGAAGACCTGATCGTTCCTTGGCGGAAGATCGATCCGCTTCAGTCCGGCTACCGAAGGTGTCGCTTCAACGATCCCGAGGGCAACAAGCATCTGAGTCTGGCGGAGGCGCTGGCCGATGCATCCGACGACGAGGAGCTGGGGCTGCTCAGCTTCAAGCTGGCCGCTGCGCGGGCGGCCCTCACCTCGCTGCCCGAAGGGGCGGAGCTGGTGTCCGTAGGGGAGAGCGTCGAGATTGGTGAGGACCTCTTCCGAGTGGACGCGCTCATCCGCCAAGGCGAGCAGTCTTTCGTAGCCCGCTTCCTCGATGAGAACGAGGCCATGTACCCGAGGGAACATGCGCTGCTCCCCGAAGTCCTCGAGCGAATGGAGTCCACCGTGTCTATCTACGTGGGCTTCGCAGGGGCTCTGGCCCCTCCGGATGAAGGGGCGCTGCAGCTCCTGGATCCGGCACGCGTCCGGACCCAGAAGCTCGAGCTCTGAGCTCTAGAGACAGAGCCCGTAGGCGTCGAAGGGGGGCACCGTGTCATACGCCGTGCAGGTCTCGGCGGCCTGGCACGTCGTCGGACTCGTGGGATTGCAGTAGGCGAGACAGCTCGCCGCGCCGTAGCCCCGACAGATGTTTGCGTTGCAGAACTGCCCGAACGGGCACTCCCCGTCGTTGTTGCACGCGGACGGCTCCTCCTGGCAAACCGTGCCCGGCCCGCAGTCCGTATTGTTCGTGCCAATGCCGAGGACATCCGAGCAGTCACCGTTGGCGGCCAGGGCGCCCGAGCTGAGACGGCAGCTCTCGAGGGGCTGTCCGGCCACGGAGAACAACGCGCATGTCTGACCGCTCGGGCAGGCCGGGGTACCGGTGTTGATGCCGCAGGGCTGATGACACACCGCGGTCTGGCCAAGCTGCACGCAAGCCTGACCTGCGGTCGCACAAGCCGGAGCGCCGGTGCAGGTGGTGCCGAGGCTCTCGCGGCATACGTTGAACAGACAGAGGTCCGTGCCGGGGCACTGCAGTCCGCGATCGGCGCCGCAAGGCCCGTTGCGGGTGCTGACCGCGTTGCACAAGCCGTACACGTTGGAGGTGGGATCCGCGGGATCACCACCGACCGCGATCTCATCGTTGCACGACGGGTACGGCCCTTGAGCAACGCAGGTCGGCGGATCGAGATCGGGGTTCGTGCTCGAGGCCCGAGCGAGGCAGAGCGGCCAACACACGCCGGGGGAACCGGCGAAGTTTCCGTCCGAAGGAACGAAGAACAGGTTGCCGGGGGTGGGGTCACACACCCCGAGCTCGATGGTGCCGTCCAAGACCTCGAAGGCGCCGACCGTGTTCACGCAGCGGCCGTTGGTGGGCCCGAGGTCGAACGCGTCCGCGCAGTCTAGACCGACGCCCGTGCACGCCGCGTTCGTCCCGTTGGGCTGGTTCGCCCCCACGTCGCAGCTGGCGAGGCAGATGCCCGTGGTGCTGCCCGGGTTCTGCGGATCGGTGTTCTGACACACCAGGCCCGGACGTTGACGGCAGTCGTTTGCCTGCGGGTTGCAGGCTTCGTTCTCATTCGCGCCGAAGCCAAAGCCAGCGTCGGGCTGGTTGCCGACATCGGCGACGCCGGTGTCTGGGGCGCCGGTGTCTGGCGTGCCGGTGTCTGGCGTGCCGGTGTCGGCAGGACCGACATCTGCGGGTGTTCCACCGTCGACGTCCCCGGCATCCGTCGGAGTGCCGGCGTCCTCCGGCGTACCAGAATCGGTCGGTGCAGCGCCGTCTGGGTCGACGCCCGCATCGGTCGGCACGTTCGCTTCACACACCGCGCCCGTCCAATTGTAGCCAGGCTCGCAGCCGGCCAAGCAGGTGCAGGCCGGCGCAGCACTACGGAGCTGGTTCGGCACACACCCGTTGGGGTTCTGATCGCAGTTGGTGATCACCCCGGTGTCGACGACACCCGTATCTGTCACCACCACGCCGGTGTCGACGGGCACACCGCTGTCGGCGAGGGGACTTCCGGAGTCGAAGGTGACGAAGCCCGAGTCTTTGACGCCCGGTCCGACGTCAATACCGGGCTGGGTCCCGCCGTCGTCGCCGCAGGCCGCGAGGCCGAGCGCGAGGAAGATGCCGAGTGTGTGGCTGATTGTGGTCTTCATGGTGAGCGATACCTCATACGAACGAGAAAGAGCGATCTTCCCTCTGGAGGGAGTCAGGCGCCAGGTTGAAGCTGGCCGGACTGAGCCCCCGCCGGAAGAGCGTGTACCCGACCATAGATGTTGGCCATGAACAGGACTGCGAACGGCATCAAGAGGATGCTGCCGACGACGGGAACGACCGAGCCCAGACCGACGATCACTGCGCCGATCAGGCTTCCGACGAGCACCACCACCCAGCTCGCCTTGACGATCTCGATGCTGCGCTTGATCGCCTCGATCGGCGAGGCATCCTCGGCCGCCATGACGTACGGTGCGAGCCCCGTGAAGAACGCGAAGATGAGCCCTGGAATGACGAGGAGGAGGGAGCCGACGAAGACCCCAATGCCGATGATGAAGAAAAGGACAAACGCGCGGATGGCGGCCTCGACCCCCGGCCACACCTGGTTGATCTCGATCTTCTCCCCCTTCGTGGCTCGAAGGGCCATTCGGAACATCGCGAAGATGAACGGGGGGCAGAAGATGAGGGTCACCGTGGACAACAGCGACGCCACGAGCAGCGGCACCAGATTCTCGGATTTGGTCCCGGTCTCGAACGAGTCTTTGAGGAGCTTCACGTAGTCGACTTCTTGATTGGCCATGGTCCCTCCCGGCCCCGGCACCGAACGCGGAATAACCCGGGAGGTCAAGGCGAATCGGTCTCAGGCGGCGACCAGGAAGGCGCCAGAAGCCAGCGACGTCCGTCCTTTGACCGAGGCGCACCCGGTTCAGCGTCTTTTCGGTGGTCCCAGAGGCGGCAGGTCACCTCCTTGTGCTGCTGGTCGAGACCCTCGCAATAGTTCGTGAACTGACAACGCCGCACCTCGCGCCCGAGCCCCAGCCGAGCTTTCAGGAACCAATCCGGATCGGCGAGGCTCCCGCGGGCCGAGGCCACGAGATCACAGTCACCTCGAAGAAGCGCAGCCTCCGCGAGCTCGAACGTCTGAATGCCGCCCGCGGCGATCACCGGAGTCTGGAAGCCCCGCGTTCGAAGCGCTCGCCGGAGCGCCGCCGACAGCGGCAGGTTTCGACCAAAAGGCCCCTCCCCGCTCGCGTAGATCGTAGGCATGCACTCGTGTCCGCTGGGTCCGGTGTACGGGTACGCGGCCTGGCCGATCTTGGGTGCCTTCGCGTCCTCGAACTTCCCGCCCTTGCTCACGGAGAGGAAGTCAAAGCCGGCCTCGGCAAATCGCAGCGCGAACGCAGTGGCGTCTTCGATGGAACTTCCGCCTTCGATCACTTCGTCCCCGAGAAA
This sequence comes from Deltaproteobacteria bacterium, assembly GCA_011526105.1. GTDB lineage: Bacteria > Myxococcota > Kuafuiibacteriia > Kuafuiibacteriales > Kuafuiibacteriaceae > WYAZ01. The sequence goes on from WYAZ01000152.1 coordinate 65,689, forward strand.
GCGGCAGCCCACCACGAAGCTCGAGGACACGCCCTCTCGCACCGCCCGATGCACTTCGAGCGGAAGGCGCACACGTCCTTCGAGGGTGCCTCCATAGCCGTCGTCGCGGTCGTTGAGACGCGAGAGAAACGAAGCCATCGTGTACGCGTGGGCGTAGTGAAGCTCAACACCGTCGAAGCCTGCTCGCTCCGCGCGGCGCGCGGCCTGGGCAAAGAGCGCGGGCAGCACTCGCGGCAACTCGCGGATGTGAGGCTGCTCGAGATCCGTCACCCGCTCTCGAAAGCCCATCCTTAGAGCCTCGAGTTCCCGAGCGTCGAGCACCTCTGCCAGGATCTCCACAGACGCACCGGCGAGCACGTTTCGAATGACGCCGTCCTCACCGTCGCGGAGCTCAGGGCGACCTAGGCAGTCGGCGAGCGCGTGGCGATGATGATCCGTCACTGCGAGAAACCGCGCGAAGAACTTCTCGGGCTCGGGCCTTCTCTTGATCGCCAAGAAGTCGATGCACTGAATGAGGACACGGGTCTCTCCGTGGCTTCGAGCGCGCACGACGCTCACGAGCTCTTCGAGACCCTCGAGGTAACGGTCGTGTCCGATGCGGAGCAGCGGTCCGCTCGGTACGTCGCGAATGCCGGTGGCCTCGACCACGAGCACCGCCGGTCGACCCTCGGCGAAGCGCCCGTACCAGTCGAGGACCTCCCTTGTGACGAAGCCCTCTGAGCTCGCACGCCACGGCACCATGGCCGGGACCCAGGTTCGATGCGGAAGGTGGAGCGCCCCGAGCTGGATGGGCGAAAACAGGAGTGAGGCGGCGGCTTCCTCACGGGTTGGCCACTCGACGGCGGCAGGTGCGTGTCGAACGCGCGAACTCACCTCTACCAAGTACGAAGCGAGGCCGTCGAGGTCAACGGGCGCGACGCCAGGGCCCGAACCATACCGACGAGGCCTCGCCGCCCTTCGCTCTCAGCTTGGCGCGGCGAAGCGAGCGCGGATCCACGACTGGTCGCTCTCGGATCGAGCGGCCAGCCGTGCGAGGTCGAAGCGCCAGCACAGACCTGCCCCTTCCACGACCTCCGAGTGATTGCTCTCGAGGAGCGGAAGCCGAACGTCGAGGGTGAGCGCGATCGCATGTGCGGCTGCGCCCGCCGCATGCGCGACCTCTGGGTTGAGCGTGAGGGGCGGCGGCATGCCCTCCACCAGAATCGCCTGCTCGAGGTCGACGATTCTCAGATCGCCGAACGGAGCCTGACGGAGAAGACCGGGCTCGAAGGCGACTCGGATGATCGGGAGTTGGCGAAGATCGTCGAGCCTCAAAACGAAGGAGGAGGTCACCACGAACCCCGCGCGTTCGCGCTTCAGCGCCTCGAGCTCAACCCCCTTGGGAAGCGTTCTCGTGACGCTCTCTCGGACGTGGGCGGCGTCCAGGGCGGCTCGGTCATCGAGCTCTGCCGCAAACGAGTGAAACACCTCCGCCAACGCCGACTCGTCGCACTCTGCCGCGCTTCCGGCGAGGCTTGTCGCTCCTTCGAGCATCCGTCGGAGCATGGGCCCCACGTCGTGACGGGCCTCGATACCCACGCGAGCCGAAACCGGGGTTCTCACGTGTCGGCGGGGGGCAGCTTCTCAAGCCGCTCAGGGTTCAGACGTTCCGTCACCCAGCGAACAACGAGCTCGGGGCTCTCACCCACCAGATCGTGTTCGTCTTCGACGGCCTCGGGCGCGACGGTGAGCGAGCCTCCATCCGCAGCGTCGATCGCAGCCTGATTGTGAACGAGCGGCGAGGCTCTGTCTTTGCCAGCGACCAGGATGTGCAGGTTCTCCATGCCCTGGGTGACATCCGCGAGTTCGTTCTTGTCGATGCCCATCGAGAGTCGAAACAAGGCCTCGGAGAACGCTCCAGGATGATCCTTGAAGAGCTCGAGTCCGCCGAAGGCCTTCGCCAACGTGGCCTTCGCCGCAGTACGGTACATCGAGTGGCCGAAGGGGTTCCAAGGGCTGTTGGCCAGCTGCCACGCCGCGACCCCCATGAGCTCCTTGGCCTGGCTCCGCACGTGCGGCGCGACGAGCAGGGTCTCGCGGATTCGATCCGGAGCCTCGCGCTTCGTGGCCGCGGCGATCGCTCCGCCGTAGCTCAACCCGAGGATATCGACCGGCGCGTGGACGCCCAGGGCGTCGAGCACCTCGAGGACGACCTTGACCTGCTCCGTGTCCGAGATGTCGTTCGAGATGCTTTGGCCTCCGTGTTTCTCGAGGTCGCGAAGCAGCGTCTCGCCTTGTCCCTCGAGGAGGATCGCGATGATCGTCTTGCCGCCATCGTCGCGGAGCTTGTCGGCCAGCGGCTCGGAGCGGTCTCTCGTCGCGGCCAAGCCGGCGAGATAGACCATGGGTCGTTCGGTGCCGGGCTTGGTCTTGGCCACACGCACGGAGACAAATATCTCCCCGCTCGCGGTCAGTACCGTGCCGGAGAAGTCGCCGCGCTTGGCCAGCGACGCGTAGGGCCCGGTCACGACAGCCGCCTTCGACTTCCCACTGGCGCTGTGAGCGGGCCCGAGGGCGGCTGGGTCGAAGCCGTCATTCGACGCCGGGCCTACGCCCTTTGCCTCATGGACCACCTCGGGACGAGCTCGGCCCAACCCCGGGCCACCCCGTGCGACCTTCCCATGCGCTAGGATCTCCACGCGACCGGTTATCGGCTCCGGGCGGGATTGGGTGCCCCGATCCGGGCCCCCACCCCACCGAGTGAAGTCGATTTAACCGGGGGGCACGCTCACCGGAGCGCGACGACGCCGCTTGGGCTTCTTCTCCTCGACGGGAACCCGCACGGCGCGACGCTCGCTCTGCCCTTCGCCGGTGAAGACGAGCTCGTACTCGCCGGCGGGGACCCGCTCGAACCGAAGCTCGTTGCCTCCGAGACCGCTGTCGCAGTGGACGGTGCTCGCGTCCGGGTCTCGCCGACCGAAGGAGAGCGCGAGCGGCAGGAGTTCCACGCGATCGGCGAAGCGCGGCAGGCTGAAGCGCGCGGAATAGAGCTGCACCGGACGAACCGCGACGAGCACGCTGTGCTGACCGTATCGGACCTGCACCCCTTCGGCCGTCGCCTCCAAGGCCGCGGGGCAGTCGTTGACCGATAGCGCCTCCACCTGGACCGCGCCGCCGTCCACTCGTCCGATGAAGCTCGCGTAGACCGTTCCCGGTTCCACGGAGCGAAAGAACGCGCCGTCCAAACCGTGCGCGGACACTGGAGCAAAGGTCGCATCCCATGCGATGGGGACCGGCGGGCCGCCGCGCTGATCCACTACTCGGTAGATGCCCGTTCCGACCTCGAAGCGCACCCCCTGCTCGGCCAGGGCACGCATCGCCTCACGCACCGGCCGCGGGCGCGGCGCGAGCCGTTCAGTCTCGACCGTGGGCTGCGCGGGCGCTGGGCGCGAGATCGCCGCCTCCTCGTGATGGGTCTTCGACGCGAGCAGCGCGATGGAGCCCGCGCCGAGCAGGACCATGAGGAGGAGCGCGATTCGTCCGAGCCAAAGCCCCAGCCCTCGGACGCCGCGCGAGAGCGGACGCCGACCTCTCTTGACCGGATGTCCCACGCGGCGAAGCAGCTTCTCCCGCTGGTATTGCTCGTTCAGCGACTGCACCGCCCGCTCGACCACCACCGCTCGCTCTTCGACCGACAGCCTCGGAAGCGCGCTCATCGCACGCGCGCGAGGCGGCCGAACGTTGAGGATGGTCTGCTCCTCCTCGTCCATCGGCGCACGAAACGCGTCGAGCGCGACCATGTCTTCGGGGCGACCGATGAGTGTCACCTCCTGGACCGGGTCCGGCTCGGGGCGCGGCGAGATGCCCGAGAGCGTACGCAGCGCCTCGACCTCGCCGAGCGTGGGCTCGGCCAGCCGCTTCGAAAACGCCGCGAGCAGCTCACGTTCGCGAGCCGCCTCCTCGCCGTAGAGTCGCTCCATCAGCTCAGCGATGGCTCGCTTCGGATCGGCGAGCCCCTTCGACGCGGCATACGCACGTAGCTCCTGCGCGAACTCCCGAGCGCTCTGAGTTCGCCGCTTGGGGGAGCGCGTCAGGGCGGAGAAGAGGATGCGATCGAGCTCTGGGTCGGGGTGACGACGCATCTTCGTAGGAGAGACGACCGGCCCCTCGCTGACCGCCATCATCGTCTCGTAGTCGCTGTCACGCTTGAAGAGCCGACGACCCGCGGTCATCTCCCACAGGCAGATCCCGAGCGCGAAGACATCGGAGCGCCCGTCGATCTCCTCCCGACCATCGACCTGCTCCGGCGACATGTACGCGGCCTTGCCCTTCACGTGGCCCACCGCGGTCTTCGTGAGGCGCTCCCTCGCGCGCGCGACCCCAAAGTCGATGACCTTGGCCAAGCCCTCGTAGGTCACGAAGATGTTCTGAGGGCTGACGTCGCGGTGTACGATCTGTAGCGGCTTGCCGTCGGCGCCGGTCGCCTCGTGTGCATCGGCCAGGCCCTCCGCCGCCCCCGCCCCAATCGCAGCCACGATGCCGTAGTCGATGCCTCCGAGATTCTGGTAGCTATCGATCATCAGCCGCACGAGCGGACGACCTTGGAGATACTCCATCGCGAGAAAGAACTCGCCCGCGTCCCGACCAAACTCGAAGACCTCGAGCACGTGCGGACTCCGGATGCGCGCCATGAGCGCGGCCTCGTCCATGAACATCTTGACGAGGTCTTCGTCCTCGCTGGCGAGGACCTTGAGCGCCGCCAAGCGAGCTTGGCCTTTGCTCCGATACTGCGCGAGCAAGATCTCCCCCATGCCGCCACGCCCGATGGAGGCGAGCACCTGATAGCCGCCCAGAATGCGGAGCGCACTTGGGTTGTCCTGAGCAGAGGGTGCAGCTCGGCCGAGCAGCGCATCACGCGCGGCCGCATCCGACGGGCCAGACCCATCGGAGCCGGAGTGGTCCGCCATGATTCGGTTCTACCGGGGGTATGGGGGCGAGGCCAAGCGCTGGGGCTCAGCGGACGTCGATGGTGGCGCTGAAGGTCCCGGAGACGACCGTGTACGTGCCGGCGGGTACCGCAGAGACATCGCAGTGGGCAACCACCGGCTTGCCGCAGGTGAGCGCGCAGGTCGCTCGGTCGACACCGTCGCGCTCCGAGTAGCCCACCGACGCGTCCACTTCGATCACGCGGTCTTCGGTGTTCACGTCCACCGAACACTCGCTTGCTTCGTAGTCCGAGCACGCATCCGAGCAGCTCGTCATGATGAGGCTGAGCCGGAAGTCGCGGTCGGCGGGATACGTGCGAAGCGGGAGTGACTCCGCGCGGGTCAACGCATCCCCGCCGCAGGCGGTGGCCAACAGGCTGAGAGCGAGGACAAGTGATCCGGAGAAAGCACCGCGCCGAGTTCGGTTCATGCCGGGAGTCCTTACAACTCACGATCTCCGGCGTAAAGCGCGACGCTCCGGAAAGAATCCTCGACCGCCCTCCTCCCCTCGTGGCAGCTGTCTCGGTGTGGATTCGCACGAGCCCGGGACTAACCCGGAGACCGGCATGGAGCGGCCCGAACCACGCCCCTCGGTGTTGCGACTGATCTTGGTCGCGCTCGGGCTCTCCGTCGGCCTCAGCGTGCTGTTCCTCGCGCTCGTCGGGGGCCGAGGCATGCGTAAACACGTCTTCGAGGCCAGCATCACGACCGAGGCCGCCCCCAACTCGCTCCTCGCCGCCATCTTGGACCCGGAGGCGGTCGCGCGCATCGCAGGCGAGGTCCCGGGCTACGGGCGTCTCGTCTCCGCTCTCTGGGATGGCCCGCCGCGGGTGGGCGCCAAGGTGGTGGAAACCTACGAACGTGGGACGCAGACCTACGTCGTGACGGACTTCGAGCCGCCCGTGCTACTCGAAGAGCGCTACGAACTCGAGGACGATCCCCGCTTCTCCGTGGTGGAGCAACGGTGGACGATCCGTGAGGGCGATGTCCGAAGGCTCGAGCTGCGCAACGTGCTCTACCCTCGGAGCATCTTGGGCGGGTTCGCGCTGGAGATGGCCTCCGGGCAGGAGCCGACGCGCGAGCCTTTGGTCGCGAAGCTGCGCGCGCTCGAGCAATGGGCCCTCGAACACCCGGTCGAGACGACCTCCGCCGCGCTGTCGCGGGTGCAGCGCTCGCCTTGAGCGCTCAGATCTGCAGCGCGGCCACGAAAGAACGCACGAAGAGCAGCCCGAGGAGCTCCGCTGCCTTGCTCTTGGGATGCACGAGGTCCGCGTTCATGATGCCTTCCTTCGCCCACTTTGCGATCGATCCCACGCCGCCCATGGAGCCGAGCGCGTCGTAGACCGCGACCTTCTGCGACTTTGCGACCTCTCTTTGGAGCGCGGCCACTTCGGCGATGAAGGGCAAGGTCGCCACCGCCCCCTTCTTCTTTTCGCCCGCATCCATGGGGGTCCAGAGGAGGATGTCCGCGTTGGGCAAGGTGCTCGACAGGAGCGAGAGCAGCTCTTCGTGGTGCCGTCGGACCTCTTCGATGGTTCGCCACTTCTTGCGAACCTTGAGTGCATCGTTGCCGCCGACCATCAACACGACGAGGTCCGGCGACGCGGCTTGCAGTTGGTCGGTGAAGCTCTTGCGCTCGAGGTCGAGATAGACTTTGGCATCGGCACCCACCGGGCCGATGACGGAGTAGAGAATGCCAGCTTTGCCGGTCTCGAACGTGAGACCAAACAGACGAACCGGTGCGCTCGGCGCGACGATGCGGAGGGTGTCTTTACTCGCGCGCGCCTCGGGCAGCGAGACCTTGTGGGTCCGCGATACGGCGGTGTCGTTCGCGGTGTCGAGCTCCGCGATGCGTGCCTTGCCGAAGTAGATCTCCACGCGGCCACGACCCGGTCCGGCCTCGAAGTAGAGCTCCACACTTCGATCCTCGGGGCTCGCGCGGTACTCGAGCTTCGCCCCCTTCTTCACAGACTCGAGGCTGGACCCGCCGAAGCCGAACGCGATGCCCTCGCGGCCCTTGTCCACGATGCGGTCGCGCTTCCATCCCGCCGTGCTCCCGAGGCCACGACCGCCACCCTTTTCAGATTGGTCGATAGCCGTAAATCCCCTACCCGCGTCACCGAGAAGACCCTGCAGTTCGGCGCGGATCGTCTTTGTAATGAGATCTGCGGCAACGTGGGAGTCCCCGAGGTGCAGGACCTTCACCACACCGGCTCCGCCTTTCGTCCGTTGAACCTTCGAGGAGAATCGCGCCAGGCGAGAGGCTTCAACGATGGGCGCATCCTGTGCTCCGACTTTGGCGGCCAAGGAAGGTAGGGCCGGCCCCGCCTGTGCGAGACCCGCCTCGCTGAGGAGGAGGATCACCAGGCATGATCCCAGCGATCGAGCCATGGTTTGTGGAACCCGAATTATGTCCGTAGAATGCAGCAAGGCCCGTAGCTTGGCCGGAACGAAGCCAGGGTTCAAGTGAACAAGAGCGACATCGATCGCCTAGGGATAGGCCCGGTCAAGAAGTTTGGCCGGTACACCCTCATCAAGAAACTCGCCACCGGCGGCATGGCGGAGATCTGGCTTGCGCGTCAGACCGGCCTCGCCGGCTTCAATCGCTTCGTCGTCATCAAGAAGATCCTGAGCCACCTCGGCGAGGAAGAGACCTTCGTCAAGATGTTCCTCGACGAAGCTCGGATGAGCGTTCAGCTCACCCATCCGAACATCGTCCAGGTCTACGACCTCGGCGAAGCCGAGCGCACCTACTTCATCGCGATGGAATACATCGCGGGTGAGAACCTCGCGGCGATCGCTTGGCGCGGCGTCAAACGCCGAAAGCCGCTCTCGGCGCAGTTCGCCGCCCGCATCATCGCGGACGCCTCCCGCGCCCTCAACTACGCCCACCACCTGAAGGGCCCGGACGGCGTGGCACACGAGCTCGTCCACCGCGACATCTCGCCGCAGAACATCCTCGTGACCTACGAGGGCGAGGTCAAAGTCGTCGACTTCGGTATCGCGAAGGCGGCCACAAAGTCTCAGCACACCAAGACCGGCATGCTGAAGGGCAAGTTCAGCTACATGAGCCCGGAGCAGTGTTTGGGCAATCCGCTCGACATGCGCTCCGACATTTTCGCGCTCGGCATCGTGCTTTACGAGCTCTGCACGGGGAAGCGCCTGTTCAAGCACGAGTCCGAGCTCATGATCTTGGAGATGATCACGAAGCGGCGCATCACGCCGCCTTCGCAGGTCGCCGAGGGTGTGAGTCCCGAGCTCGAACGCATCATTCTCAAGGCGCTCGAGAAGGAGGTCACCGACCGCTACCAAACCGCTCAAGACCTCGCGATCGCGCTCGAGAACTACCTCCGAGAAGAGGCCGAGCAGTCAGGCAGCTCCGACATCGCCTCGTACATGCGGTCCCTGTTCAAGGACAAGATCGAGGAGAAGCAGGAGGTCTGTCAGCTCGCCGAAGCGGAAGACTTCCTCGCGAGCTTCGCCGACGAGGAGCCCACCGAACAGGGTCTGCCCAGAGGCCCCACGGCGAAGGGGCGCCGCGTCATCTACGGCAACGCACCGTCCACCTCCAGCATGGGTGTCTCCATGCCCGGGCTTCCTCATCCGTCACAGGGCACGCCCGCGGGCATGATGCCGTACCCACAGAGGAGCGGCTTCCATCCCGGCATGCCCGTCACGCATTCCGGTCAAACCGGGATGCCATTCTCGGGCCTCCCGTACCCCACCGGTTCGATGGGGGTGCCCCCGCTCGCGCCGGATCGAGGGCTCGCGCCGAAGATCGTGCTGGGCGTAGCGCTGGTGGTCATCGGACTCGCGAGCGCGTTCCTGTTCAAGCTGCTGCAGGCTCCATCGGAGTTTGACCAGCCGCTCGCGAGCCAGCAGGCCGCTCCGGTCAATACCAAGACCGGCAAGATCTCCATCAGCTCGACACCGTCCGGAGCCGAGGTTGTCGTCAACGACGATCCCGTGAAGCTCGAGGGGGGTGAGGTCGCGCGGACGCCCATCGCCTCGTTGACGGAGCTACAGTTCGGCAAGAAGTACAAGATCCAGCTGCGGCTCGAAGGTCACCGTGAGTTCACGCAGGAGATCGTGATGAGCGAGTCCAGTGATGGCCTAAAGGTCGACGCCCACCTGGAGCCGTTCAAAGGCGAGGTTCGAATCAAGGTCGCAGGTTCCATCGCCGACCAGGTCGAGGTGCACATCCAGAACAAGAAGGTTGGCACGGGTAACTCGACCCTGCAGCACCCTCAGGGAGAATTCCGAGTCGAAGGGCGTCTGTCGGGCTACCGCTGCAAGTCCGAACCGGAGGTGATCAAGGTGAAGCAGCACGCCATCGCAGTCGCCGAGATCCACTGTGATGAGATCAAGCGCCCCATGCTCGCGGCCGCCAGCTCGGCCGGAACCCGCTCCTCCGGGAGTCGCTCATCGCGCGGAGGCTCGAGTGCGAAACCGGTCCCTGAGGAAGGCGGGGCAGCCCCCATCGTGCGAACCGGCCCCGCCGGTTGCCAGCGCCTCGAGGGGCACTTTGGCAACGTGACGATCAGCAGCGAGCCCTATTCAGTCATCTACCTCGACGACAAGCTCCTGGGAGAGACGCCCTTGGCCAAGGTGAGGATCCCCGCCGGCTGTATGTTCATCCGGGCCGTGCACCCGGAGACCAAGAAGGAGAAGACCATGAGAATCAACGTGGAGCCCAACCGGACCAGCCGCTACAAGATTACGCTCTAGCGGAAGACGGTTGACAGGCCCGCGGCCCGCCGATAGACACCAGCCCTCGTAAAGGCGCATAGCTCAGGGGTAGAGCGCTACCTTGACACGGTAGAGGTCCCAGGTTCGAAACCCGGTGCGCCTAATCAGTTTTCTCCTCGCCTCGCACTAAAAGGTGTGGGCCAGCGGCACCAAGAGCCCAAGAGAACTGCCGACCAGGGCTCCAGCCCCGATATCGGTCCAGTAGTGATACCCGGCGCCGATCTTGAGCAGCCCCACCCCGAGCGCCAGCGCCTCCGCGGCGACCAAGACCACCCACCTCCAAGGGTCATCCGGGTGGCGTAGCCAGTACGTCACCGCGTAGCTGGTCGCGGCAGCAAACGCGGTCGAAGTGTGGCCAGAGAAGAAGGCGCGATTGGCGTCCGCGCCCTGACGTTCTTCGAGAGGCACGGACGCATCGTAGACGATGGGCGCCGGGCGACGGACGGCGGCCTTCACGACCTGCGTGACCGCCTGGGTGAGCAGCACCGCCTCGAGATGCACGATCGTGTCCGCGATCCAGCCGTCGCCACCGCTGTCGATCAAGTTGAGCGCCAGAGGCAAGAGCACGAGCGACATCACGACCACGTCTGCGGTCTGGTGCGCGGTAGGGGAGTAGTTCCCGAGCACGAGACGATCCAAGGCGTTCAAGCTGTCCGGCGGCGTGCAGTTCGGGAGACACGAAGCTGCGGGAAGCTCGACGAACGCCAGACTCAGACCGGCGAGGCCGAGTCCGTACAAGGGCGCGTCGACCTCGAGCTTCAGTCGGTATGGGCTCTCGGCCCCCACCGGGCTGGCGGCCGCACTCAGACCTCCGAGAACAAAGAGTGCGGCCCACCGAGTCATGGTGGGAGCCTAACCGGACCGCCGAGAGGCAGTATATCTTCCGTTTCCCGAATCGTGCCGGTATGAGGCCACTCGCATGAGCTTCGAAGCCAACGTAAGCGCGGTCCTTCAGCTCCGCCGGGACCGCCTCTCGTCCCTCGGCCGCCGACACCCTTGGGTCTTCTCGGGCGCAATTCAAGAGGTCGAAGGCTCGCCAGAGCCCGGCGACCTCGTGAAGCTCATCGGCCCGAAGGCCGAAGTGCTCGGCTTCGGCCACTACGCCAAGGGCTCCATCGCGGTGCGAATGCTGAGCTTTGGGACGGGAACTCCGGATCGCGCTTGGTGGAGAGCAGCGCTGGAGAACGCGCTGCGCCTGCGGGCGCGGCTCGGCCTCGTCGATGACCCCGAGACGGGAGCGTTCCGGTGGATCCATGGCGAGGGCGACGGCCTTCCGGGCCTCATCATCGACGTGTACGGCAACACCGCGGTGATGCACGCACACGACTTCGGAATGCACCGCCGCCGTCACGATCTCGCGGAGATGATCGGCGAGCTCCTGCCCGACCGAATCCAGGCGATCCATCATCGCCGAAAGGACCCGGACGCGGACAAGAAGACGGACCTCGGCGAGTACTTGCTCAAACGCTCCGCTCCGAATGCTTCCGTGCTCGAGCACGGGATCGCGCTCTCCGTAGACTGGGTACAGGGGCAGAAGACGGGTCTGTTTCTCGATCAGCGAGAGCACCGGGCCATGGTCGGCGCGCATGCCCGAGGCCGGCGAGTTCTCAACCTCTTCTGCTACAACGGAGGCTTCAGCTTGGCCGCGCTCGCGGGCGGGGCCGAACTCGTGGCCTCGGTGGACGCATCCGAGCCCGCGATGAAGAGCCTCGAACACAACCTGTCGCTGATGGGCGCAGGCCGCGAGCGGCATCAGAGTCACACGCGCGACGTCTTTCAGTTCATCGAGTCGGATGCGTCACGCGGGTTCGATCTCTGGATCGTCGACCCGCCGGCGTTCGCCAAGACACACAAGGCGCGTCATCGCGGGATTCAGGCCTATCGGAAGCTGAATCGCATGGCGCTCGAACGCATCGAGCCGGGAGGGCTCTTGTTCACTTTCTCGTGCTCCCAGGCCGTGGACCGAACCAGCTTCGAAGGCGCGGTCACCGCGGCCGCCATCGACGTAGGCCGAAGCGTCCGGGTCCTCGCTCGGCTCTCACAGCCGGCCGACCACCCGGTGAGCCTCTTCCACCCCGAGGGCGAGTACTTGAAAGGACTCCTGCTGGAAGTCGCCTGAGCGAGCCTCAGACCAGAGCTCACCGAACGCGGGCGGCGTTCACTCCAGGGGCTCGTAACACTCCGGCGTAAACGGCGGGGAACACACGCAGTAGAACTCGAGGTCCGCTGGTCCCAGGCTCTCCACGCACTGCGCGACGTCCGCCGGGATGAGCACCACGTCCTTGGCGCCAATCTCCATCTCGCTTTCGCCCACGACCATACGGCCACGCCCCGAGATGACGAGATAGCGCTCGTCGGTGCCTCGTAGCCGATGCAGCTCCGTGGTCACGCCGGGCTCGACCCGAGCGAGCGCGATGGAGACCGCGCCCGGTTCACCCCGCCCCACCAGCGTGTGGATGTAGCAGCGCTCGCGGGTCAGTCGTTCATCCTCCGCCTTGGGACGACGCAGGCCCGCTTGGCCTGCGATCAGGCGAGCGCTCAAGCCTGAGCCTCGAGCGTCTCCGCCAGCGCGCGCACCGCATCCGTAGCCGTGAAGAGCCCGATGACCTTCTCGCCTTCGACGATCACCGCAGTGCCGATGCGCCGATCGCGCATCGAGCGCGCGACCTCGAGCAGCGAGGTCTCGCGCGGCACCGCGTACACCTCGTCCTGCAGCGCGTCGGCGACGCGGGATCGCTCGGGATCGAGACCGAGGCTGCTCTCGAGCACGTAGAGATCGGAGAGCGACAAGAGACCCACGAGCTTGCCGCCGCGAATGACCGGCAGATGCCGAATCCCGTGCGCCTGCATGAGGTCGCGTGCGGTCCGAAGGGTCTCCGTCGGCGGGATGGAGTGTGTGTGCACGGACATGTACTGCCCCACGGTCGCTTGGCTCATGGCTCGATACATATCGGTCGGCTGAGCCGCGGGCAACGGCAGGATCTGCGTCAACGCGCGTAGGGTGGCGAAATCGGTGGCCTGGCCCGGTTCTTGAAACCTATCTGGAACATGAAACGCACCTGGATCCTCGTGGCCAACCGCGCCGAAGCCAAGCTCTTCGAAAACGTCGGGATCAAGCCCAACCCTTCGTTGATGGAGGAGTTCTCTCACCCCAAGTCACGCGAAAAAGTGAGCGAACTGCTCACGGACAAGGCGGGCGGGAGCTTCGAGCGCATGGGCAAGGGCCGAAACGCCATGGGCAAGCCGGTGGACCCGCACGCCCACGAGGCGGAGGTCTTCGCCAAAGAGATCGCTACCAAGCTCGAGAAGGCCCGAATGGAAGGCTCCTTCGATGCGCTGCTCGTCATCGCGGAGCCGAGCTTTCTCGGTACGCTCACGAGCCGCTTCTCGGCCCCGATGAACCAGCTCGTGTCCAAGACGGTCGATAAGAACCTCCCGGACATGACGCCGCACACGCTGCGGCCGCATCTCGAGGGGCTGCTGTAGATCCTTTCGCCGAGCACTGCTATGAGCGGGTCCATGATCCGCTCCATCGAAGAGATCCAAAGCAGCCTCGGCCTCCGTCCGGAAGAGCTCGAGCCCTACGGCCACAACAAGGCCAAGGTCCGGCTCGACACCCTGAAGCGGCTGCAGGGCGCGCCGGATGGCCGCTTGGTGCTCGTCACCGCGATCAACCCCACCCCCGCGGGCGAAGGCAAGACCGTCACCACCATCGGCCTCGGTGACGCCCTCGCCTCCCTCGGCAAGCGCACGATCGTGAACATCCGCGAGCCCTCCCTGGGGCCGGTCTTCGGCGTAAAGGGCGGCGGGGCCGGCGGCGGCATGGCGCGCGCGGTGCCGGGCGAGGAGCTGAACCTTCACTTCACGGGCGACTTCCACGCGATCACCGCGGCGCACAACCTGCTCGCGGCGCTCCTCGACGCGCACGTCTTCCACGGCAATCAGCTCGGCTTCGGACCCCACGGAGTCGCATGGCAGCGCGTACTCGACGTGACCGACCGCAGCCTGCGTTCGGTCGTCACCGGTCTCGGTGGGAGCATCAACGGCACCCCGCGCGAGGCGAGCTTTGCGATCACCGCCGCCTCGGAGGTCATGGCCACCGTCGCCGCGAGTCGATCGCTCGAAGGCCTCTCCGAGCGGCTCGCACGGCTGGTCATCGGCACCCGCACCGATGGCACGCCCATCACCGCTGGCGAGCTCGGCGCCGTGCCCTCGATGGTGCTCTTGCTCCGCGACGCCATGAACCCGAACCTCATCCAGACCGCGGCCGGCACGCCGCTCTTCGCGCACACCGGGCCCTTCGGCAACCTCGCGACCGGTCACAACTCGGTGGCCTCGGACGAGATGGCGCTCAAGCTCGCGGACATCGTGGTCACCGAGGCCGGCTTTGGCAGCGACCTCGGCTTCGAGAAGTTCTGTCACCTGGTCGCGCCGGCTCTGGGGCGCTCACCGTCCGCGGTGGTCGTCGTCGCGACGGTGAGGGCGCTCAAGTCGAACTCGGCGCTGGTCCCGAGGCTGGTGCCCGGCAAGCCGCTGCCCAAAGAGCTCGAGGACGAGAACCTGCCCGCGCTCGCCGACGGCGCCGCGAACCTGAAGCGACACGTCGAGAACGTGCGTCAATTCGGGTTGCCGGTGGTGGTTGCGGTGAACCGCTTCCCCTCCGACAGCAAAGCCGAGCTCGAGATGCTGGAGTCGTTGGCCAAGAGCTTCGGCGCCAGCGCGTGTGCAGTATCGGAGGTCTTCGCCAAGGGCGGGGCCGAGGGTGGCCGGGCGCTGGGCGAGGCGGTGCTCTCCGTGCTCGAGAGCGAGAAGCCGAGCTTCAAGCCGCTCTACTCCTTGGACATGAAGCTCGAGGCCAAGCTCGACACCGTGGTCAAGAAGGTCTACGGCGGCGCCGGAATCTCTTTCAAAGGCAGCGCCAAGAAGAAGCTCGGTGAGCTCGAGAAGCGCGGTTTTGGGAACCTGCCGCTCTGCGTGGCGAAGACGCCCTTTTCGCTCTCGCACGACCCCAAGCTGCGTGGCGCGCCCACCGGCTTTCAGTTTGAGGTCGACGATGTGGACGTCGCGGCGGCGGCGGGATTTGTGCGCGTGTTCTCGGGCGGCATCATGGTGATGCCAGGCTTTGGGGCGCATCCTTCGGCGCTCGATGTGTCGTTCGATGCGGATGGCACGGTCCGCGGGCTGAAGATTTAGATCCTGCCGGCTGGGCCCGGGTCATCCCCAGCAAAGGGGCCCCTTGACGCGCAAGATGCCCGCATGATGGCATGACGGCATGGCCTCGGGAGAACTCAGCGGTAGCGAAATCAAGCGGGTCGGCAAGAGCGGCCAGATCTCGCTCGGCAAGGAACGAGCCGGCCAGTATTTCCGCGAAGAACGTCGAGACGACGGCTCCATCGTCCTCGTGCCGGTCGTGGTGGTCTCGAAGACGCACTGGACGGTGCGGGATCAGGACAAGATTCGCACCGCCCTCGCTTGGGCTGGCGAGACGGAATCGAAGAGCTCGGACCTCGATGCGCTGACGAAGCGGGCTTCTGCGAAGCCACGTAAGAAGAAGAATGTCGGCTAGGATCGTCCTCGATCTCAACAGCCCGGTGTTCCTCGACGACTTCCTGAACCTGGACAAGACCGAACTCACTCGCGTGGTGCAGGCCCTGAAGAAGATCCGGGGCATGGACTGGAACACCTTCATCGCGCACCGCGGCTCGCGGTGGGAGGTGATCGCTCACATCGCAGCCCCGAATGGCAAGCCCGCCCACTCGTTCAGGCTCACCCAGAAGTATCGAGCGCTCGCGTATCGAGATGGCGTGTACCTGCGGGTGCTCTCGCTCCACCTCGACCACGACTCAGCCTACCGCGGTCGCTGAGCTTCGGAAGCTTCAGCCTCTCTTGGGCGCAATGCGGTCGAGGCCGCCCATGTACGGCTGCAGCGCCTTGGGCACGCGCACCCCGCCGTCGGCATCTTGGTACTGCTCGAGGATCGCGACGAGCGTGCGACCCACCGCGAGGCCCGAGCCGTTGAGCGTATGCACGAGCCGGGGCTTTTCGGCCTTGTCGCGTTTGTAACGGATCTTCGCGCGACGCGACTGAAAGTCGCCAAAGTTCGAGCAGCTCGAGATCTCGCGATACGCATCTTGGCCGGGCAGCCACACCTCGATGTCGTAGCACTTGACCGCATTCGCGCTCATGTCGCCGGCGCAGAGGAGCATGACGCGGTAGTGAAGCCCGAGGCGCTTCAGCACCTCTTCGGCGTGCGAGACCAGCTTCTCGAGCTCATCGAACGAATGCTCGGGTTCGGCAAAACGCACGAGCTCAACCTTGTTGAACTGGTGCTGCCGAATCATGCCGCGCGTGTCTTTGCCGGCCGCCCCGGCCTCGCTGCGAAAACACGCGGTGTAACAGGCGTAGGTGTGCGGCAAGGCGCCGTCCTCGGGGGTGAGGATGGTGTCGTTGTAGAGGTTGGTCACCGGCACTTCTGCGGTGGGCACCAAGAAGTAGTCGGTGGTCTCGTTGTACGGCACCTTGAACAGGTCGGCCTCGAACTTGGGCAGCTGCGCGGTGCCGGTGAGCGCGGTGCGGTTCACGAGATACGGCACCGAGACCTCGGTGTAGCCGTGCTCGCGGGTGTGGAGGTCGAGCATGAAGCTCGTGAGCGCGCGCTCCATCTGGGCGAGCGCCCCGTACTCGACGACAAAGCGCGTGCCGGTGATCTTCGCGGCGCGTTCGAAGTCCATGAGGCCCAGTCGATCGACGCCGAGGTCTACGTGGTCCTTCGGCTCGAAGTCGAAGCGAGGCTTCTCGCCGTGGGTGCGAACCACCGCGTTGGCGTCGGCGTCTTTGCCGTCCGGAACCGAGTCGTGCGGTGCGTTCGGGATGTCGAGCATGAGCGCTTCGAGCTCGCTCTCGATCACCCTCGCCCGCTCTTCGAGCGTCTTGGTCTCTTCGGAGATCTGCTTGCCGCGCGCGCGCGCCTCGGTCTTCTCGGCCTCGGTGCCGGACTTCATGATCCCCTTCATCGCGTCGTTCAGCCGGTTCTTGTCCGCCTGAAGGTTCTGGAGCGCGGTCAGCGCCTGGCTGCGTTCGGCGTAGAGGGACTGCACGCGGTCGAGCACACCCACATTGAAGGCGGGTCTCCTACCCAGGGCGCGTCGGTACTGGTCCAGCTGTTCTCCGACCTGTCGAAAGTCGAGCATCGTGCCGTCTTTTAGTGGGGTCCGCGCTCTTCTGAAAGGTCCAAATGGCGCACCCCGGTCCGAAGCTTGATTTCCATCACCCTCGCGGGGAAGATCCCGCAGATGTTCAAGGATCTGCGTTCTTCAGGACTCCTCGTCGCGGGCGCTGGCCTCTTGCTCGCCGGCCTCGTCGGCTGCCCCAGCTACACGTTCCTCGAGGTGCTGCCGGAGCGGGTGACCGAGAATCAGATCATCGTCGAGCCGGGCAAGCCGGTGCCGGCGGACATCCTCTTCGTCGTCGATAACTCGCCTTCGATGGAAGAGGAGCAGGAGAATCTGGCGATCAACTTCGCAGCCTTCATTGACGAACTCACGAAGGCCAAGGCGGACTATCGCATCGCGGTCGTGACGACCGACCTGACGAGCAGAGACACGAGCAACAACGAGGCTCAGTGGGCCGGCATCACTCGGTCTGGCTTCTCCAACGCGGCGCCCTTCGTCTTCCAAAACCAGGTGCGGGCCGAGTGCCGTCAGATCCCCATCGGACATGGATGCCTCATGGGACCGGACCAGGCGAAGCGCCTCATCACATCCGAAATGTCACCTCAAGAGCAGATCTCCACGTTCCAGGCGAACGTGCGCGTGGGTTCCTGCGGTTCCGGAACAGAAGAAGGCATCTCCGCCACGATCAAGGCGCTCGAGCGTATGGCGCCCGGCGGGTGCAATGAGGGCTTCCTGCGGCCGGCGGCCAATCTCGTGGTGGTCATCCTCTCCGACGAGGACGACCAATCCCTCGGACGAGACATCAACGAGGCAATCGCCGCGCTCGCAAACCTCAAGCCTCTGAGCAGAGTTCGAATCTCGGCCATCGTCGGCGCAGAACAAACGCCCAACGGCGCCACGGCCGGTCGCTGCAAGCTAGGGGGCGGTCGCTGCGGTGGAGCCTGCGAGATGTACGGTCCGGCTCAGGGCAGCCTGAACAGCTGCATGCGGGAGAGCGAGTGCCCGGGCGGTTCCGGTGAGGTCTGCGGCACTTCAGGCCAGTGCGTGCAGAGAGACTACGTCTACTGGCGAGACTGCCATTGGTGCTCCTACTACAATGCACCCGACTGTTGTTCCGCCCTCGCAGGGAGCCGATACATGGCCTTCGCGTCCGCACTCGAGGCCGCCATCGCGAGCGCCACGGGGGGGGACATAACCAGCACCGGCTGCATTCCCAGCAGTGATCCCGAGGTTCGCGTCGGCTGCTTGGTGGATTCGATCTGTCAGGAGTCCTTCAGCCAGACGCTGAAGCGCATCGCAAGCGATCTGGTCATTGTCCCCACGGTCGCCCTCGACCCACCGGCCACCTATCCTCCCGGCGTGGTGGTGAAGGTGAACGGTGTGGAGCTCGAGAATGGAGTCGACTTCACGATCAGCGAAGACGGCGCGACGCTGCGCTATTCGCCCGGCAAGACGCCTGGCCAGGGTGACGTGGTCGAGGTGTTCTACACGATTCCCGAATAGTCCCGATTGGGAAGCACCGAGCGTGCGCTACGGGTTGTATTGCCAGGGATAGACTTCGCGCACCCGTGGGTCCGATTCGTCGGGGTGGTTGTCCTCCCTTCCGATCAGCAAATACCGGCCTCCCACGACCCACGAAGAGGTCGTCTGCCCAAACGCGACCGTGTAAGAACCGTGGTGCCCCCTGTGTCAGGGAAGTTGTCGGATCCTCGCCGGTGCTTGGGCGGGCGGTCTGAACAGTGTGGGGCGAGCAGCGAGATATGATCATGGTCGGGTACTCCGAGGCGGTCAAAGCCAAGATGGTTC